>CAYWVZ010000044.1:0-2556 GCA_964462215.1 uncultured Candidatus Saccharibacteria bacterium | reverse complement strand
TCCGGGCCCATTATTGGGCTTTTCTGATGTGTCCGTGAAGTCAGGGGAGAACCCGCCTTCGGCGCCGGACGCGGCAAGCCGCGCCGGTTTTTGAAGCGTTGTACGGAAATAATAAATTTAAATACCAACAACTATTCCCAAAACAAGCCGCTCTTTGAGTTGGCGAATTCCAAATTAAGGGGGAGTTATGAAGAGGTTGAGGGCATGCAGTGTCATCGTCCTGGCAGTGGTTTCGCTTTTCGGTTGCAGCAGTAATTATGTTAAGGTGCAAAACCAAGATTACAGAATAGGCGCGGCCCAGTCAGCGGCTCTAGGCTCATATGGTATTGCACGTTTTGAGGGCAAAAACTTATTTGAAAGATATGGCTTATTACCATTTGACGATGTAGAAGTAATTGAAACAACAACAATGGCTACAGAGGACATCAAGAATATCGACGCAAAATTGGAAACTGACATAAAAAAGATCAAGACAACTATTGCTGTCGGAGGTCCCGCAGAGTCCAAAACAGTCGTCACCTATCGTTTGAGATCAATAGCTTCTAAGCAAGAGCTTGTTGATAAAATCAATCAAGACAAGCAAAACAAAGTCTTCAAAGATTTTAGCAGCACAAAAGATGCAAGAATAATTACAAATGTCCTTGTGGGATACGGCCATTCCTCAGAGGAAAAGCTAGAAGGTAAAACTACTATCAAATTAAATCCGGGCCAAGACATTGGCAATATTGAAATCGCAGTTTCAGGGGGTAGGAAAGAAAAAGTGAAGTTCAGTGATGGCACCATACTTGGATATACATATGATAGAGCATGTTGGAAAAAAAACGACAAGGCTGAATGGGAAATTGCCCGCTTACTTACGGATAACCCTACAATGATGGGTGACGCTCATTGTCCTGATGGACAGGTTCTTTTTCCGAAGTAAATTCGTTAGTAATAGTCTTATGTTTCAATTCATAGAATATGCTGTCGCGTTTGGCCGCTTCTCATGAGTTGCTGATAGGTAGCAAAAAAAAGAAGCGTACAACAACGCCATTGAACCGACCGGGCTTAGACTCAGCGGTTTTCTCAAAAGCTGGTTGCCCCGGTCGGCTCATAGCCAGCGTTAGGTGGCAAGAACCACTATGGCAGACTTGAAACGGTCAGAAATCCGAGCAATTGAAAATGCTATGGCGTTCCCACGCGGCTTCGGCTACGTCCTTGACTTTTCAGATCGCACATTCGGTGAGTACTTCCAAGATCAATTTAGAGTCGAGATCTACTCTGAGCAGTTCAGCACCGGTGGTACATCAAAGCGCAACCGCCTGCTCTCATACCTGCAACAAGCTGACAATTCTTCGGCGCTCAGGGTTCTTCGATCTCTTTGGGAGCTGAGAGAAGGACTGTTATCGGAGCATGAGGGTCGGCGGGGATTGGAGGATGCATTTAAGGAGCGGGAGCCTTTCTGGAAGGTAATAGAAAGGCTCCAAGGCGAGCCTGATTCTGTCTCAACCGAAGGCATTCACACTTTCGCGCCTGATCGAACCCTGGAAGAGTTGGTTGCTGATATCGAGCGATCATTGGCGGCTAATAAGCCTGAAGTGGCCATCGACCACCTGCACACTTACTGCATGAAGCGGTTTTCACATTTACTGAAGGTGCGAGGAATCGAATGTGGCGATGAAGAGCCACTTCATTCAAGATTCGGCAAGTATCGCAAGCAACTAATGTCGGAAAGGCAGGTACACGAATTCACAGACCGAGCGCTCAAGTCGTTCATTAGTATGCTGGAAAGCTTTAACGATCTGAGGAACAATCACTCACTTGCCCATGACAACAAGATTCTCGAAACGTTCGAAGCTCGTTTTATCTTCAGCTCTATCAATGCAATGCTTGTGATGATTCGAACGCTGGAGGCTGGGCGCTATGAGTCGTAGAGCTTGCCACCTAACCCACCGCTCAACCGGACGCTCCTGTCGTCGCGCCGGTTAGCAGCACGTTAGGGATTCGGTGGGGCCAACTTCGCATTGGATTTGTCGACACAATAATAAGGAGGATGTAGTGAGCCCAGAACAAATCGCAGCCGAGGCCATAGCTAGGCTCAACAAACGGATTACAAATGAAGTCTTTCTCGCCATCCAAAATGATCGCGACCTGATGCACTCATACTTGAGGGCCATAGAAGAGCATGGGCTCGACAAGTTGAATCAACGAATAGGAAAGGCGGTTAAGGCGGCGTACCATCTGAATAACATGGACGATCGGGAAAACGATCCATCATGTACGCTGATTCAAAGTCATCAGAAGTTTGAGTAAACACAGCAAATGTGCCCTAACTATCGGCTCCAGGCGACGGACAAAAGCGCATCGCCAATTGTGCCCTGTCTGGCCTTGGGCGCGGCGCTTTTGTGCGCGCCTGAGCCGAAGCGTTGGGCAACAGGGACGAGAACCTGCCGCTAGCCATGCTGCCTATCCGGAGGAGATAGAAACTTGATATACGACTCATCTGGACTTCTAGAGTGCCTTCGACCTCACCCCCATATTGAGTAGCACATCGATTTAGAGTCCAATCCCATGATA
>CAYWVZ010000043.1:0-2706 GCA_964462215.1 uncultured Candidatus Saccharibacteria bacterium | reverse complement strand
TCGTTAGTGGGGAGCAATCTCCAGCGAGGGTTCGAATCCCTCCTCCTCCGCCAGTTTTGTTACAGTTTTACATATTGGCACCTGGAGAGGTGACCGAGTGGTTGAAGGTACTTGTCTTGAAAACAAGCGTGCCAGCAATGGTACCGTGGGTTCGAATCCCACCCTCTCCGCCAAATGAGTCAAGTTCGAACCAAATCGATAGGTCTTGACGTAAATTATACCAAAAGGTATACTTTGGTATATGAAAACAGCATCCGATAGCACTATCCTTAGTCTGAAGACCAAGAAAGATGTCAAAGCCCTAGCCCAACTGCGGGCTAAGCAGCTTGGTATGCCGCTGGGCACCATTGTTAATGCTTTCTTGCGCAACTTCGGTTTGACCGGTGAGGTGCATTTTACGGCTCCGGAGCCGATGACTCCGAAAATGATCAAAATCATTAAGTCCATTGAGGCTGACATCGCCAGCGGCGACACCTATGGCCCCTTTGAAGGTGATGAGGCCATCAAGTTTTTACAGAATAATTCCCCGAGAAGCCTGAAACTTAATCGTGATGAACGTTGAATATTCAAAAAGATTTTTGAAGCAATACTACAAGCTCCCCACCAAAGTCCAAAACCAGTTCCAGAATCGTCTGGAGTTATGGTTACAAAATCCCCATAGTCCTTTACTGCATGTTCACGCCCTAACGGGAGAGTACAAAGGTTTTTATAGCTTAAATGTTAGTGGTGATATCAGGGCGTTGTACAGGCAAACCGGAGAATCTGTGGTTCTATTCGGTTTTATCGGCAGTCATAGTCAGCTATACCGCTAAGTCGACTATTTTTTGGGCGAATAGAGCGGCGCTGATGTGTTTGGCGCCGGCTTTTTTGAGCACGGCGGCGGCTGCCTCTATGGTGGCACCGGTGGTCAGAACGTCATCTATCAGTAAAACGTGTTGCGGGACGGGTTGGCCGGGGCGCGGGGCAAAGCTGAAGGCGTTTTGCAGTTGGACGTGGCGTTCGGCGCGGGTGGCACCGACCTGGCGGCTGTGGCCGTGCCGACGGAGCAGTTTTTGGTGGGGGAGCCGCCTGGCTTTGGCCAGGCGGCGGGCGATTAGCTCGGCCTGGTCGTAGCCGCGTTCGCGGATGCGCCGATTGGCCGTCGGCACGGCCACGACAAGCGTGCCGCCCGGCAGGGCAGGCAGGCGGCGGTGCATGATGCCGGCAATCAAACCGGCCGCGCTGCGCGCCCGGGCAAACTTCAGCGCCTGCACGGCCTGCCGGGCGGCACCTCCATACTCGGCGGCTACCCAGACATGTTCAAATGGCGTACGCGGCCTGCAGACCCCGCAAACCGCCAAACCAGCAACTGGCGCTAGACAGCGGTAACAACTCCCCGGCAAAGGCCGTATGGCAACCTCCTGGCAGCCGCAACATAACAGCTCGCCTTCTTGACCGCAGGCTACGCAGTCAAAAGGTGCAATAAACCGTAAAACAGCCTCAATACCAAACATAACCCTAGGGTAACAGGGGAATCTTAACAAACACTTAACAGCGACAGCGGGCATCGTTGTGATTATTGTGTTGTAAATAAGTGAGCCTAGACGTTGCACTGTAATTATAGTCAAGTTATACTGCCTAAAAGATAAAAACGCCAAATAACTACTAAACGTACGTGGAGGGTAATAATGGCACGACGTAACCGTGATGACGATTTACTGATGGAAGACGAGCTAACGGCCGCCTTTCTCGGTGACGATGATTTGCCAACAAGCAGCAGTCCCGCAACGGACGAACCTGCCCAGGCAGCGCCGGCAGCCGCCGACGAATGGGACGAAGAAGAAGCCGTACCCGGCCAGTTGGCCGTTGACGTGTACGAAACCAAAGACAAAGTAGTCGTGAAAGCCCGCACCGCTGGCGTTAACAAGGGCGATCTGGATGTCAGCATCTCGGACAACACCCTCAGTATCCGCGGCACCCTGTCGGCCGGTAACGAAGAAGATGTCGAAAACTACTTCGTGCAAGAGTGTTACTGGGGCGAATTTTCACGCAGCCTGACTTTGCCGGTATCGGTAAAGGAAGACGAGGTAGAAGCCTTGCTCAAAGACGGCGTACTAACGATTAGCTTCAAGAAGCTTAAACAAGACACCGTCAAAAAGATCCAAGTCCTGTAGACCGCATCTAATCAGGCGTTGCAAGACAACCAAAAAGCCACCGCAACCGGTGGCTTTTTCTTCTGTGTGGTAAAAAGCTATCTAGCCTACGCCGTTACCTTGCCGAGCACGAAGCGGACAATAAACTGGGCCAGGGCGACCACCACCAGGCCGATGATGGCGTAGAGGATGGTGTTCTTGGCACTGGTAACGTTGCCCGAGTCGCCACCCGAGATAATGTAGCGCAAACCGCCAACGATAATCATGATTACCGCAGCTACGCCGACAATCACCGAGAAGATATTAATGACTAGGGCGATAATTTCGTTCAGCCGGGTTTGTGCGGTAGTCTGATTGATCTGGGCACAGGTGGCTCCGAGCTCTAGTTCCGCGCCCTGACACAACCCATCGTTAATATCGGCACTTTGCGCAACAGCAATAGCCGGAACAAGCACTGGTGCTCCTAAGCTGGCAATACTGATGAGGCTGACTACTGCAAGTTTAATTTTTTTAAGCATATGATTTTGTACCTTTCTTTAAAGCTCTTTTGGTTATACCACAGACCGTAGGTGGC
>CAYWVZ010000042.1:0-2994 GCA_964462215.1 uncultured Candidatus Saccharibacteria bacterium | reverse complement strand
CCAGCAGCACCTGCAGGGGGATGCCGACCTGGCGCAGCTTGAGCAGCGCGTCTGCGACGGCGCCCATGGAGCGGACCTCGGTGTTCTTCCACACGACCTCGAGGCCGGCGTCCTCGGCGAGCGCGGGCTGGTCTGCGGCTACGGCGGCGATGCGGATGACGTGCTCCCATGCCTCCCCGAAGTCCAGCTGCCGGCGCCGGACCTTGCTGGTGAGCCCCGACTCTGCGGCCAGCAGCGCCTCGGCGCTGGGGGGGTTCGCGGTGCCGGCGAGCAGGTAGTGCGCGGGGGTGCGGGTGACCGCGGCGAGGTGCTTGATGTCCTGGTCGAGCGCTTCGACGATCGGGCGCAGGTCGGTGGCCGCGAAGTCGCCGAACTTCCCTTCCGGGTCCTCGTTGACCCACACCATGTCCGCGCCGTACTGGAACGGTGACCCCGCGGGGACCGGCTTGCCGTCGGGGCCAAGGACCGGCTGTCCGGTCTGCGGGTCGATCCGGGAGCCCAGCTGCATGCCGCTGGCCCACCGCTGCCGGTAGGCCCCGAACTTGCCGGCGGTGAGCCGCCCCAGCGCGGTCTCGGTGATCCGGTCGATCGCGGGCGCGTGCATGCCGATGTCGCTGCTGCCCTGACCGCGCAAGTCTGGGACGTTCGCCAGGCGCACCACCGGGCAGGCACCCATCTCGTGCCCGGGTGCGTCGACGAGGACCCACGCGTCGGATGGCCCGACGTCGACCGTGTCCGGGTCGTCCAGCCAGTCGCGGGTCACCTGGGCGACGACGCCGCGCTTCGCGGGGCGGGCGAACATGAACGCCTGCTCGGCGGTGTACAGGGTGGCCCGCTCGACCCCGCCCGCGGTCCACGTGAACACGGCGTCCGAGAGGATCGCGGGGTCAGTCCCTGCCAGCGTGCCGATCGTGTCACGCGCGTCCAGGCCGCGGATCGTCGGCGGTGCCCCGTCTGCGCCTGGCCACACCAGCACGTAGGTGGCGTCGCAGGTCAGGGCGTCGGTGTGCACGGCGGTCTGGCGGGCGTCCAGGCTGTTGGCCTGCCACCACGACCAAGCCAGCTCGTCCATCCCCTCGACGCTGGACTTGACCCCGTCGACGACGAGCCGTTCGGCGACGGAGTCCACGATCAGCCCACCCCACGCGGTGCGTGCGACGTCCATCAGCTTGCGCAGCTCGTGGCTGGCCCGCTGCGGCACGTAGGGCTCGGCGGAGCGGCCCTGGTAGTAGCGGTGCAGCCGGTCGATGCGTGGCCGCCGGTCGTCGAGTTGGGCGAGCAGGCCTGTCATCCGCGCCACGGGCTCCATATCGCCTACGGTAGTTGACAACGGGAACGATTCCCGTTACTACTGGTGAGGAGTCAGCCGGATGGCGGACGGGCAGCCCGAAACGGGCTCGCAGAACGGTCCCGAAACGGGGCAGCAGCACGGAGGTCCAACCGGGACCGGGCAGGGCGCCGAAACGGGGCCCGCCGGGAGCGGGACCGGTCCCGACACGGGACAGGTCGAGGACCCGGCGACGGAACTGGCGAAGTGGAAGGCCCTCGCTCAGAAGAACGAGGCCCGCGCCAAGGCGAACGCCGAGGCCGCGGCGAAGCTCGCAGCCATCGAGGAATCGCAGAAGACCGAGCAGCAGAAGCTGGCCGACAGGCTGGCCGCGGCCGAGAAGCGCGCCGCGGACGCCGAGCTGGCGGCGCTCCGCGCGGACGTCGCGTCCGCGAAGGGCATCCCCGCCGCGCTGGCGGGCAGGCTGCTCGGCTCGACCCGCGAGGAGCTCGACGCCGACGCCGACAACCTCCTCAAGCACCTCGGCAAGCCTGACAGCAAGTCGAAGCCGCCGCCCGCGTCCGCGGTCGCCGGTAACGGCGCAGGCCAGGGCGGCCGAGCCCCCGAAGACCTGTTCGCCGCCCTCATCCGCGGCGACTGACCCAGAACAGGAGGCGCCACAGATGGCGCTCACACTCAACAGCATCGCCGCGGCGGTCCCCAAGGCCGTTGCCGGGCCGATCTTCGAGAAGGCCACCGAGTCCAGCCTGGTGATGCAGCTGGTCCAGAAGGCGCCCTCCACCCTCACCGGCACCGCGATCCCCGTCACCGTGGGCAAGCCCACCGCCGACTGGGTGGCAGAGGGTGCCGAGAAGCCCGTATCGGACGTGAACGTCACCGCGCTGATCATGGAACCGAAGAAGGTCGCCACGATCATCCTCGCTTCGCAGGAGTTCGTGAGCGCCGACCCGGGCGGGCTATACGCGGTGATCAAGGAGCAGGCAGCCGAGGCGATCGCCCGCGCCTTCGACATGGCCGCGCTGCACGGGCTGACCCCGGCCGGCAACCCCGGCCCGTTCACCACCTACATCAACAAGGCGCTGACCAAGGAGATCACCCTCGGCACCGCCACCCAGGAGAAGGGCGGCATCGAGGGTGACCTGATCGCCGGGCAAGGACTCGTCCCCCGGTTCAACGGCTACGCCCTGGACACCACGGTCCGCGCGGCGCTGGCGAACGAGCGGGACACCACTGGCCGGCGCATGATCGACAACACCGCCGTGATCGGCGGGCAGCCCGCGAAGTACAGCGATGTCGTCAAGGCTCTGCTCACCGGGACCGTGTCCGGATGGGGCGGGGACTGGAGTCAGGCCGCATGGGGCGTCGGCATGGACCTGACCATGAAGGTGTCCGACCAGACCACGGTCCGCGTCGGGGGGAACCTGGTGCCGATCTGGCAGACCAACCAGGTCGCGGTCCTGCTCGAAGCGAGCTACGGCTTCGTGGTCAACAACGGCCCGGCGAACTTCGTCCGGTACCTGACCGACACGGGTGGCGTCGTCCTGGCCACGTCTGCGACCGACGAGGGTCCCGCCGAGGCTCCCGCCGAGGCTCTCCAGCGCATCGCTCGCGCCAAGTAGGCGCCTGCCCCGATGGCTGATCCGCTATGCACCCCGGAGGATGTGGCTGCCCGGCTCGGCACGACCGCCGAGCCGGGCACGCCTGAG
>CAYWVZ010000041.1:0-3214 GCA_964462215.1 uncultured Candidatus Saccharibacteria bacterium | reverse complement strand
GCACCCCTGGCTCGTTAGCTCAGGGTGTCCACTTAACCGAAGGAACTATCGCGTCCGCTCCAACGGCTGGTTAGGTTGCGCTCTCTCTGCCAGTTTAATTGAGATAAAGCTCTCCTTGGCCTACGTACACGGCTTGTCCGCCGACTCTAACGCTTAGCGGCTCTGGGTTCGAGTTCGATATCGAGATTAGGATTCGACTCGGCCTGCCCATCTTTACCCCTTGCCAATTTACGAGTGGCCTGTTTTTGGGGATCAGGCGCGGCCAATGTTTCGCTACATATGCTCCGAGAGGCCCGCTCGCCCCGCCGGTCGCTGGGTCTTCGGCGATGCCGAATACCGGGGCGAACATCCTACTATAGGTGGTGGAATCATCATCCCCCTTTTCCACGGAGAAGATATATACGGGACATTCGGAGACCATCATTCGCGTACAAATGTTTGTTAGTTCGCTGCGATCTAGGACGGCCCTATCGACGGCGCTACGCGAGTTCAGCGGGACGAATAGCAGCGGAAGTCCTGATGACACAATTTGACCAGGGTGCATGGGGGCGAGAACGTCTGAGGTATCAACGCGCAACAGTCGCGCGAGCGCCGGAGCATCATCGCAAAGAGGGCCGAATTCCGGTGCGCGCTGGGACATCCACGCCGCATGCAGCGCTTTCCCGTTCCAGTCGAGTTCGACGAGGGTTGGTCCAATTTCTAGTTGGAGAAATAACCTTGCCGCTTGGTCGGGAAATCTTCCAGAAGCCGCTAATGCGAACGTGGCTCCAATGGTCGGGTGTCCTGCCATTGGTAGTTCTCGCTCCGGAGTAAAGATGCGCAGGCGCGCGTGGCACTGGGGAGCTATCGAAGCGACGACAAATACGGTCTCGGAGAGGGAGAACTCGTTGGCAATTCTCTGCATCGTCACGTCGTCGAGATTATCGGCATCAGGAATTACCGCGAGCTGGTTTCCCGATAGTTGACGGTTCGTGAAGACGTCCCAAAGTTGGTACTGAATTTTCATCTTCTGCAGGGCTCCACTAGCGCAACCTAACAGTATATTAGGCGGATGCGGGAATATCGGAGATAGGCCGATTCCATATAACGCCAGTCTGCACTCCCCCACCACGCCTGTTTTTCGGCAGGATACCCTCGTTCCTTCCATTGTTGAAGACGGAGTTTCGTCATGGCTGATGACCCACTCGCCGCCCATGAGCGGCGGTTCTGGAATCGATATTCCAAAATAATTATAAAACAGGGCATTAGGCCTGACTTCGTGTTGGAGACGGGTCGCGAGGGCACAATGAAGCCCTGGCAATTCCGTCAGGCCGTCGATGCTATATGGATCCTGTATAGCATTGTTCGCACAGATTAGGCCGCCGGTTTTAGCGTCGTGTTATGCCGCGTCCTTTCTTTTGATTACGATATCAACATCCCTATTGAGTATATGAAGAAGAGCAACCAGCTGATTCATGGACTTGTTCGTATTTGTCGGATCCAGCAGCCGGTACAACTGAGGCAACGATGTCTTTAATCGCTTGGCAACCTGGCGCCGACTCAACCCACTGCTTTCGATTCCGCGTTGCGCCTCAAGCGACAGTTTGTATGTAAGGAGATCCGCTAGATACTTGGGGTCTTCATTGTATTCCAGCACCTGATCAATATGCACAGAACCCTCGTTTCCGGATTCAAGTACATATTTGTAGTGGAGGCGAAGCCGCAACGGAAAAACCGTCGCCGTGGCTGGCCTTGTTAGCCAAGCCCAACCCTCCGCTTGAATGCGCCGCCTTTAAGCCTTTTTTACAAATTCAGATTTGAGCTTCATTGGCCCAATGCCATCGATTTTGCAATCAATATTATGATCGCCATCCACCAGTCTAATGTTTTTGACTTTTGTGCCTACCTTTACGACGAGAGATGTACCCTTAACTTTAAGATCCTTAATCACAGTGATAGTGTCGCCATCACTCAATAAGTTCCCATTCGAATCTTTCACTACCAACCCATCATCTTGTACTTCACCCTCTCCTGCCTTCCATTCATGGCCACACTCAGGACAGACAAGCATTCCACCGTCTTCGTAAGTAAAGCTGGAATTACAACTTGGACAATAAGGTAAATTATTCATCGATCAGTTCTCTGAATCCTGTTTTGGCTAGCGCCTGAATTAAGCCGCGCCGCGAAGCGGCGTCGGATTGAACGAGTTGCTGGACTGACTCCGAGTGATCGCCTGATCATGGACGCAGCAGGGTCTTGATCGTGCACCGCTGCAGCGCGCCCCGGTTGAACGGAGGGTTGGGCGTCACATTCGAACGCGCTCAAGTGCTCGTGGACTTGCGAGTAACTGCCAATACAGGTGGATGCGCCAATGTTTGGTAGACAACACAGTACCTCTCGGTCAGGCGCAAGAGAGTGGCAAGCTGTTCTTCCGACGCATCGGTGTCGAGTGCGATCTGCAGCCGTATGTTCTGGAAGCCCACAGGTACTTCCTTTGATACACCTAGAGTTCCGCGGAAGTCGAGATCGCCTTCTGCCTGGAGTGAAGCATCTCGCAACTCAATGTCCAGTGATGTGGCGACGGCGCTCAGAGTTACTCCAGCGCACGCCACTAGAGCTTCGAGCAACATGTCGCCCGAGCACGCGCTTTGACCATTCCCACCCGTGGCGGGATGCAAGCCGGCAACAACGAGCGCTTTGCCTGTCTCGATTTTGCAGCTGACACCTTCACCAAGACGCCCCTGTGCCCGCAACGTGACGAGCGCGGAGTTCGGTGCCCCGCGGTACCGCTCCTTCAGAGGAGTTTGCACGGACCGCAACTCTTCAGCGTTCATGATGAGATCTCCTCTCAATTGCCCTGTGACGCCCAACGCTGCCAACACGCGCGACTTTTTAGTGAAGGCGAAGCCGCAACGAAAAAGTCGTCGCTGTGCTTGGCTTTGTTATGAACGCTCACGTTTCACACTTCTTCTGCTTTATACGTTTGCCCTCTTTGACCATTTTCGCGAATTCTCGGCCTTGAGAGCGTTTTTCAGCCAAAGTAGCTGTTGCCAGTGCATTCTCGCGCATCAGCTTTCTATAACTGCCCAATCTACGAGCATCAATCTCATTTTCATGTATCGCTCGAAGCACGGCGCATCCGGGTTCAGTTTCGTGTCTACAATCATCAAACCGGCACTGCCGACGTCACCCCATTCTGAGTAGCGTTCCCGTTTAGAGTCCGCCTGTCACTGTA
>CAYWVZ010000040.1:0-3356 GCA_964462215.1 uncultured Candidatus Saccharibacteria bacterium | reverse complement strand
GTGCGCAGGCTTTGGGCGGTAGCACCGCGTTTGCCGATAACCCGGCCGAGGTCTTCGGGGTCAACGGTTAATTCCAGCAGAACGCCTTTTTCGTCAATTGTTCGCTTTACTTCGACAGCGTCGGGCTTGCTTACCAGTGATTTTACAATAAAGTCGATGAATTGCTCGTCAATACTGCTCATGCGGACATCCTCCATTAACTGACAGTACCATTATACCCTACCGCGTCGCGCGTGAACTAGGCTTTTTTGGCTTCGTCGGCTTCGGGAGCTTCGTCGGCCGGCTTCTCTGTCGGTTCTTCTGGAGTTTCGGCTTCTGCCGGTGTTTCTGTTTCAGCTGGTGCTTCGGCTACGGTTTCGGCCGGTGCTTCCTCGGCTGGAGTTTCGGCTTCGGCGACTGGTTCGGCGTCGGCGGGAGTCTCTTCTGCCGGAGCTTCTTTAGCAGGAGCTTCGGTGCCGGCCGGACGGTTTTTGCGTAACTTCTCGGGGTGGCGCAGGGTGCGTTCTTTGTCGGCCTCGAGCTCAACCCATGACGGCAATTTCACACCGTTAGCTTTAAGTAAACGGGCCGCACGGTCAGATGGCCGGGCGCCGTTCTTCAGATAAAACGCGGCCTTTTCTTGGTCGACGGCCAGAGCCTTAGTGTGCGGATTGTAACTGCCAAGCAGATACACGAAGCGCCCGCTGGTGGGGGTTCGTCGCGCGTCTTGGACAATGAGCCGAAACTGCGCATGGCCTTTGCGGCCGGTTCGTTGCAAACGAATAGCTAACATATAGTGTGATTGCTCCCTTTCTTATTGAAGTTACTTAGTATAACAATCCTGCCCATTCTACAGATAAGCGCCCCTGTTGTCAACAGTGAAGCACCACAGCCGGCCCAAAAACAGTATCCGCAGCGCTGGCTTATCTTTTTGCCGGTGCGAGGACGCTACTGTTTTTTGGGCCGGCTGTGGTGCTAGTCTTTGTAGTGCTTGAGGGCTTCTTGGGCGGCGCTTTGCTGCCCCATTTGTTTGCTGGAACCGATGCCGGTGCCGCGCAGTTCACCGCCCACAAACACGCCGACGGTAAAGACTTTGTCGTGGTCGGGGCCTTCTTCGCTGACGACTTTGTATACCGGTGTGTGGTTTTCGTGGCTTTGAGCCAGTTCCTGCAGGTGGGATTTAGGATCCATCCAGGAGCCGGTCTGCAGGATTTCGTCCAGTGTAACCAGTAAGCTGTCGTGGATAAAACGCTTGGTGGCTTCGTAACCCTGGTCCAAGTACAGGGCGCCAACCACCGCCTCGTAACAATTTGCTAAGATCTGAGCCCGGGCGCGTTCGGTGCCGCGCTTTTCGCCGCGGCTCAAACGCAGTAACGGCTCAAACTCGGCCCGTTTGGCGGCCGCGCTGATACTTTCGGTGCGCACCAGGGCGCTGCGCCAGTTAGTCAAAACCCCTTCGGCATCTTTAAAGTTGGCGTACAGATATTCGGTAACCACTAGCTCCAATACGGCGTCGCCCAAAAACTCCAAACGCTCGTTGTGCTCATGCACCGTTTTTTTGTGCTCGTTGACGTACGAACGGTGGGTGAAAGCGGTCAGCAACAGCTCGGTGTCGTTAAACGTACTGCCCAGCGTTTTTTTGGCAAAATCCTGATACACGCCGATGTTCTGCATAACGCCTACAGTTTCGCCTCGCGGATCTTGGTTAGTGCCAGGAGGATTATCTTGCCAATGTCTTCGTATTCGATTTTATCCAGGGCTTCGTTGGTCGGGAACCACTTGATGCCGTTCATCCAGTCTTCGGGCTTGATCTTGTTGGTGTCGCCCAGAGCTTTGACCAAGAAGATTTCGGTAGTCATCAGCACCAAACTCTGCTGGCGGCGATAGCGAAAGCTGATTTTACCTAACCAATTAAGTACTTTTACTTTGGTCAGGCCGGTTTCTTCGCCGACTTCGCGCTGCGCCGTTTGTTTGGCGGTTTCGCCCTCTTCGATGTGCCCTTTAGGAATAGTCCAGCGGTTCTTGGCATCTTGAATCAGCAGAATCTCGAGTTGGTTCTGCTTGTTGCGGCGAAAAACAATCCCGCCGGCGGTGGGTTCGCGCACCACTTCTTTGATTGTCGGCCGGTGCTGGCTGACAAACTTACGGATGCCCTGGATTGGTTTGGGTCGTTTTGGCATAGTCTATTACGCTTTCTTTGGTTTGGCTTGCGCCGCCGATCTGGCTTTGGTTGGCTTTTTGGCAATCGTTTTGGAAGTCGGTTTTGGCTTGGGTGCCGGCTCGGCAGCTTCTTCGCGCTTGCGCAGGACGGTGCCCAGTACGCCGTTGACAAATTTTGAGGAATTCTCGCCGCCGAAAGCTTTGGCTAGCTCGACCGCTTCGTTGATAACCACCTTAGGCGGCACCGACGGTTCGTGCAATAGTTCGTACAGGCCGAGACGCAAAACAAGGCGATCCATACGGGCGATCTGGTTGATTGGCCATTCGGGAGCAATCGGCTGCAGGGCGGCGTCAAGCTCGGCCTCTTCGGTCAGCACACCCTTGACGAGCTTAACGATAAACTCCTGGTCGTCAATGGTGTCCTGGTAGCGGTGGATATTGCGCTGCAACACTTCATCAATGTCAAACGTGGTGTCGCCACAACTCAAGCGAAACTCCTGTTCGTACAGGGTTTGCAAGGCGACGATGCGACCAAGGTGACGGTTTGATGCCATATTGTTAAATTCCTCTGCTCTTACGTGGGAATACTGCTTTTAGTATACCCCACTTGCCGAGTTGATTCAGGTTTTTTTGCTGGATTCTTTACGCGTGGTAAAGGCTTTTACCGGTGATTTACCGTTGACTTTGCGGGCCAGCTCAAGAACGAGATGGCTGCGGCGGGTACCGGTTCGGCGGGGTGACGTGCGCTTCTTGGGCTTACCCATAAGAAAGACTGCTCCTTACATTATTACTGATGAACTTAGAGGCTATTATACCTCAGGCAGCACCAATTCGCAACAGGGAGAAGGAACGGCGCCGGCTTGACTTTTTGTGCTATGTGTGCTATAATGAGAGGATAGTGTCAGAACATCTTGATAACGAAGAATATAGAGAGTTTTGGGCCGGCAGCGACAGTCGGTGGTTACGCCTGAGAGAGCACCGGGCTGCGCAACTAGCCGGTAAGGCCGTGAAAGTGGGCGGATTGGTGGCAGCCTTGGCGGCTGGCGGGCTACTGGCCCGTTACGGCATTGAGGTAGCCCAAGGACCGGATTACGGCCCCGCCCGCGAAGAGCCGTCCGACGCCGTGGAAAGCCCTGCTACAATCATCGATCAGTGCCTGGCCGAAGCGCTGGCCGAGCCGGCCGAAGATGCCGCGGTGTTAATGCGCCGCGCCGAAG
>CAYWVZ010000039.1:0-3387 GCA_964462215.1 uncultured Candidatus Saccharibacteria bacterium | reverse complement strand
ATCTTGTACGTCATGGACAAAATGGGTATTAAACCGGGCAGCAAAACTGTTAAAAGTGCCCAGATCGTCGGTGAAGTCATGGGTAAATACCACCCGCACGGCGATACCGCCATTTATGACTCGATGGTGCGCATGGCCCAGCCGTGGTCGCTGCGTTACATGCTGGTGAACGGCCAAGGTAACTTCGGTTCTATGGACGGAGACCCGCCGGCCGCGTATCGATATACCGAAGCCAAGATGACCAATCACGCCGAGGCGATGCTTGACGACATCGAAAAAGAGACTGTCCCGTTCCGCGATAACTATGATGGTACCCGCCAGGAACCAGAGGTATTGCCGGCCAAGCTGCCTAACCTGCTGTTGAACGGCCAAATGGGTATTGCCGTTGGTATGGCCACCAATATCCCGCCGCATAACCTTAATGAGATTATCGACGCCACTGTTCAGATGATCGACAAGCCCGACTCGACGCTCGACGACCTGATGGAACACGTCAAAGGCCCCGATTTCCCGACTGGCGGTGTTGTCTACGGGCGCGATTCGATCCGGACCGCTTTCGCTACCGGGCGGGGCGGGGTAATCGTCCGCGGCGTGGCCGATATCCAAGAGACCAAGAAGGGCCGCCACCAGATTGTCATCACCGAAATTCCGTACGCACTCAACAAAGAGAGCCTGATTGTCAAAGTGGCCGACCTGGTGCATGACAAAAAAATCACCGGCATTGCCGACATCCGCGACGAAAGCTCCCGCGGCGACGTCCGGATTGTTATTGACCTCAAAAAAGACGCCTATCCTAAGAAGTTACTTAACCAACTGTACAAGCTTACGGCGCTGCAGACGGCCTTCCACTACAACATGCTGGCCTTGGTTGACGGTATCCAGCCGCGAGTGTTAGGGCTTCAGGATATTATTCAGGAGCATATCAAGCACCGGCAGTCCGTGGTGCGCCGCCGTACCGAGTTTGAACTGCGCAAAGCCAAAGAGCGTGCCCATGTCCTGGAAGGCCTTAAAATCGCCCTGGACCACATTGACGAAGTCATTGCCACGATTCGTGCCAGCCAAACTACCGAAGAAGCCCAGGCCAACCTGATCGAGAAATTCAATCTGAGTGAAATCCAGGCCAAAGCCATTTTGGCCATGCAATTGCGTACGCTGGCCGGCCTGGAGCGCCAGAAAATCGAAGATGAACTGGCCGAACTGTTGAAGCTGATTGGCGAACTGGAAAGTATCTTGGCCGACGAAAAGAAGGTTTTGAAGATTGTCAAAGACGAACTGCTCGAAGTTAAAAAACGGTTTGGCGATGAGCGCCGTACCAAGGTAATACCGCAAGAACTGGGCAAGATGAGTGACGAAGACCTGGTACCGGATGAACAAGTAGTTGTAACTCTTACATCAGCTAACTACATCAAGCGTAGCCAGATTGCCGATTATCGCAAGCAAGGGCGGGGCGGCAAGGGCAAGCGCGGCATGGTAACGCGTGAAGAGGACGTGATTGAGCACGTCGTTAATGCCAGTACCCACGATTTCCTGTTGTTCTTCACCAATAAAGGCCGGGTCTTCCGGCTTAAGACCTATGAGGTGCCGGCCGCCAATTTGAACGCTAAGGGCATTGCGCTGGTAAACCTGCTGCAGCTGCAGCCGGAAGAAAAAGTTAGTTCGATAATTAACATCTCCAAGCAAGACAAAAGCGGTTATTTGATGATGTGTACGATACGAGGCGTTGTAAAGAAAACACCATTTGAACAATACCAAAATGTGCGCAGCAGCGGTTTGATTGCTATTAACCTGGATGACGGCGACGAACTGCGCTGGATCCGTATGACCACCGGTGAGGACGAGGTAGTCATCTCGACTTCTCTGGGTCAGGCGATTCGCTTCAACGAAAAGAACGCCCGGCCAATGGGGCGAGCTTCCAGGGGTGTACGCGGTATCCGCTTACGCAGCGACGACCAGGTCATCGGCATGGACGTAGTACACGAAGACACCAGTATTTTTGTCATCAGCGACCAGGGTTACGGTAAGCGCACCAAGATTGCCCAGTTTACACCGCATGCCCGTGGCGGTGTCGGTATTCGCTCGGCTATCGTGAATAAAAAGACCGGTAATCTGGTTGGCGTGAAAGCCCTGTCCAGCGACAGTGACGAAGAGGTAATTATCATCTCGCAGCAGGGCCAAACTATCCGCCTGGGCCTTAAGGATATTCCAGCTCTGGGCCGCGCTACCCAAGGCGTGCGCATCATGCGCCTCAACGACAAAGACAAGGTGGTTTCCTTGGCGCTGGTCAGCAAAGCCGAAGAAAGCGCAGAGGACGACGATAAGGCCACCGAGAGTAAGCCGGCTAAATAAGAGCCATGGCCGTTCGGGAATATGCGTTTCTACAGAGTGAGGAGCCTTTGTTGTTCGCTCATCGCGGCCACCATGCGGGCTATGGTGCGCCCAAAGAAAATACCATGGCTGCTTTTGAGGCTGCCCATCGGCTTGGTTACCGGTACTTCGAGACTGATGTAGTCCTAAGCAGCGACGGCGTGGTAATGGCGGCGCACGGTTCAAGGACAGGGCGTGAGGTTCGAAGAACCGGCCTGCCGCTGCGCACAACGCTACAGGCATTGACGCAGGATGAGCTGCGAATCGCTGAACAGGTTCCACCACTCGAGGAGCTGCTCATATCGTTTCCTGATGTAAACTTCAATATCGATCCCAAAACTACAGAAGTGGTTAAACCGTTGGGCCGGCTTATCCGCACAATGGGCGTTGTTGACCGCGTGTGCGTCGGTTCGTTTAGCTACGCACGGACCAAAGGAGTAGCAGCCGAAATACCCGGCGGGCAGGAAAACTTGTGTACGGCTACCGGCCGGCTCGGTTTTGTAGCGCTCAAAACCGGGCTAATGCGGCCCGTTTTGCAGGAAACGGCGGCGGCCTGCATGCAGCTGCCATACCGGCACACAACAGCCAGGATGGTCGAAAGGGCACACGACCTGGGGCTGGCTGTCCACCTGTGGACTCCCAATACCAGGGGAGCCATACGGCAAGCTCTCGGCGCCGGGGCAAACGGTATCATGAGCGACGAACTGGAGCTGTTGCAAAACGTTACCGGCAAAATCTCTTGACAGGCGGGTAGTTAACAGGTAAGCTGGGATAAGCTTTTTTGGGGTCTTTGTTCGAGTGTCTCTGGAAGAAGTTCGTTAAAAATTTGGTAGTGCAAATCATGCAACCGAGTCCGCTTGCGGTCTCGATTGCAGATAATCCGCCTGTCAAAAGGGGGGATTATCAACGTCAATTTAGTTTTGAATTGTTTTTTAAGTCAGATTTCTGACTGAACAGAGAACGAATTCTTTTTGGAGAGTTTGATCCTGGCTCAGGATGAACGCTGGCGGCGTGCCTAATACA
>CAYWVZ010000038.1:0-3436 GCA_964462215.1 uncultured Candidatus Saccharibacteria bacterium | reverse complement strand
GAGCACGCGATCATGATCCTACTGCATGGTACAACTCGGCAACGCGCGGAGCAGATCATGCAACATGGGCCCAACCCGCGTTTTCGAGAACCGGGAGGCCAAGGGTTGGACGATGGATTCTCGATGTACCTTGAAGCAGGTCCGTTTCATTTTGGCACGGTTGAAGATTACGCCCGGGGCAAGGCACGCGAGTTCCCAAAGGAAGGCGACCCCAGCTGTGAACAATTGATTTTTTTTCGCACGCAGCGGTAGGTAATTGACTGAGTTTTCCGCGCTCGCGTCTTTTTTTTCTTCGCACCCTTCCGTTTTTCGGCCTGTCCTGATATGCTTGTATACGTCTTCGTCGCCGCCGCGTTTCGGAGGGGGCCATGCGCGTTCCCAATCATCCTACCCTGATCCAACGTATGCTCCAGAGCCGACTCAAAAAAGTCGCTGCGGCCAAACCCGTCTTGGCCGCCTCCTTTGTCTCCTACGAGTATCGTTGCGGCAAGCCGACTTGTGCCTGCGCGCGCGGCGGACCCAAGCATCGCGGGCAACATGTCACCTACAAAGAAACCGGTCAAAAAACTCGCTCCGTTTTCGTCCCCAAAGACCTCATCCAGGAGGTGCAATCATGGATCGAACAACATCGACGCCTCAAGAAACTCCTCCACGAAATCCATCTGCTGAGCCTGGCCCTCATCCAGACCCATGCCAAACACCGCCAACGCAAGAAAGACCGGCCGTGAAGCTCGGCGCCGCTTTCGTCCAGACCGTGCGGCACTTTTTTCCCGACCTCAACGAGCAGTTGCAAGCGCTGCCCGATAGCCGACTGCAACCGGCGTGCGTCTATGAAACGCGTTTCTTGGCCTGGTGGGGACTGCTGCTGTTCCTCCTGAAACTCGGCAGCCGACGCCAGTTGAATTTCCGCCTCGACGCCTTGGGAACCAGCGTGCTCGCCAACGTCAACCGCCTCGCCAACACGCATCAAACGACCCGGCCCGTGCATGGCACGCTCGATCACTTCATCGGCCACGTGCCGTCCGAAGCGTTCGCCGATCTGCGCACCCTCATGATTCGGCGGCTGATTCGCAGCAAGGTCTTGGAACCCGCGCGCGTGCAGGGCCACTTGTGCGTGCTCCTGGACGCGACGGGGTTGTTCTATTTTGCCGAGCGTCATTGCGATCAATGTCTGAGTCAAAAGCATGGCGACACCACGATTTATTTGCACAACGTCCTCGAAGCCAAGCTGGTCGGCCCCGGCGACATGGTGCTTTCGCTTGAGAGCGAGTTCATCGAGAACGGCGACGCCAATGCCGCCCTTCGTTCCACCGGCGCCTTCAAGCAAGACTGCGAACTCAACGCGTTTAGCCGACTGGCGCCGCGGGTGCATCAAGCGTTTCCGCAGCTTCGCTTGTGTTGGAGCGTCGATTCGCTGTATGCCTGCGGACGATTTTTCCAGGCCTGCCTGGATTACGATTGGAACTACGTCGTCGTGTTCAAGCCGACGGTGTTGCCAACGGCCTGGGAAGATTTTCAAAGTCTGTTGAAGTTGGTTCCGAAGCAATGCGTGGAACGCCTGCTGCCCGACGGCACGCGGCAGATATATCGCTGGGTCAACAACGTGTCGTACACCGACAGCGAAGGCCGCGTCTGGACGTTTGACGCGTTGCAATGCGAGGAAACTCGGCCCGATCACGCCGTCCATTTTTTCGCCTGGATCACGCGATTCCCGGTCAACGCCCAGACGGTGGAATCGATTGCCAACCAAGGAGGCCGCGCACGATGGAAGATTGAGAACCAGGGATTCAACCACCAAAAAAACAGCGATCTGAACCTGCAGCATCTCTACAGCACCGATCCGGACAAGCTCAAGGCCTACTACTATTTGATGCAAATCGCCTGCATATTGTCGTGTCTTTTGGAACAGGGCAGCCTGCTGCGAAAGTTGGCCGAGGAGTATCAGCGCACTCCTTGGCAACTGTTCGGCAGCTTGAAAAATTTGGCGCATGCTCTGATTGAGAGCCTCCGCTGCTTCGATTGGCCGCTGGAATGTTTTGATGCTGAAACGGCCGCGCGGCATCGCATCTCGTTCACGCTTTTCAACACGTCGTAGCCGACTCGGCCCGACAGCAAGTCCCGGAATCGTGCAGGCAGGAAACCGAACGCACCGCATGCCCCGCAACGACGCCTCCTCGGCAGTCGCCGTCCTCGGTGCGCCCGCGATATCGGCGCCGCAACCGATCCTTCCAGCGATGAAACTGAAAAGAAGCCGATTGTTCACAGCTGCGTTTCCGCAGCTTCGCTTGTGTTGGAGCGTCGATTCGCTGTATGCCTGCGGACGATTTTTCCAGGCCTGCCTGGATTACGATTGGAACTACGTCGTCGTGTTCAAGCCGACGGTGTTGCCAACGGCCTGGGAAGATTTTCAAAGTCTGTTGAAGTTGGTTCCGAAGCAATGCGTGGAACGCCTGCTGCCCGACGGCACGCGGCAGATATATCGCTGGGTCAACAACGTGTCGTACACCGACAGCGAAGGCCGCGTCTGGACGTTTGACGCGTTGCAATGCGAGGAAACTCGGCCCGATCACGCCGTCCATTTTTTCGCCTGGATCACGCGATTCCCGGTCAACGCCCAGACGGTGGAATCGATTGCCAACCAAGGAGGCCGCGCACGATGGAAGATTGAGAACCAGGGATTCAACCACCAAAAAAACAGCGATCTGAACCTGCAGCATCTCTACAGCACCGATCCGGACAAGCTCAAGGCCTACTACTATTTGATGCAAATCGCCTGCATATTGTCGTGTCTTTTGGAACAGGGCAGCCTGCTGCGAAAGTTGGCCGAGGAGTATCAGCGCACTCCTTGGCAACTGTTCGGCAGCTTGAAAAATTTGGCGCATGCTCTGATTGAGAGCCTCCGCTGCTTCGATTGGCCGCTGGAATGTTTTGATGCTGAAACGGCCGCGCGGCATCGCATCTCGTTCACGCTTTTCAACACGTCGTAGCCGACTCGGCCCGACAGCAAGTCCCGGAATCGTGCAGGCAGGAAACCGAACGCACCGCATGCCCCGCAACGACGCCTCCTCGGCAGTCGCCGTCCTCGGTGCGCCCGCGATATCGGCGCCGCAACCGATCCTTCCAGCGATGAAACTGAAAAGAAGCCGATTGTTCACAGCTGCACTTTTGGATCGACATCGAGTACGTGGTCGCAAATCGAGGTAGACTGGAAGAAGGCAATCAGATCGACATGCAAAGAGGTTCTCGTGTCTTCTTCGGTTTTGGAGACAAGACTCTTCCGAGAAACTCCTCTATTGGCAGCGTTCGCATTGTTTACGGCACACATTCTGCGTCTCGGAATCTGCGTTTTGGCAACAACTCAATGGACAAACTTGATCTTCCCATTCCTGGCGTCGAAGGACCGCCGTCTTATAGTAATCAGACCTTACTATTCACA
>CAYWVZ010000037.1:0-3439 GCA_964462215.1 uncultured Candidatus Saccharibacteria bacterium | reverse complement strand
TCGGTGTGTGCAGTTTACGACAAGGGCCGATGCGGAGACAATCGGCGTGGCGTAGCCCGCATGGAGCGAAGCGGAATACTGGAGCGCCGGTGCGGTGTCCCAGATTTCGCGGCGCTCGTCCGGGCTAGAGTTGCTTTATGGCGATCTTCGCAGTCTGTCGCATGCGATCGGCAGCAGGTGATCGCGGGTCAGCGGCGCGAGCGGCAGCCTCGCGTCGTCGGGGCGGACCCAGGCGATCTCCTCGATCTCGCGCGCCGGGCTGACGGAGACATCGGCGCGGACAAGGAAGGACTCGGCCCGGACCCTCCGGCCCGTCTCGTTCGCCGCGGGCGCGTCGAACACGCCGAGATACTCCCAAGGGCGCTCGTCCATTCGCACACCGAGCTCCTCTTCCAGTTCGCGCAGCAGGGCCTCGACGGGCGTCTCGTGCGGCTCGATCTTGCCGCCCGCCTGCATGAAGGCCTCGGTGCCGCGCTTGCGCACCAGCAGCGTGCGGCCGGCACTGTCGAGGATTAGCGCGGCTGCGATGTAGATGGTGGGCGGGGTGGTGTCGGGCATGGGGAGGAGGGAATTGCTGCGTGCAGAGCAGGGAACCGGATGGCGCCAATAGAAGACAGTAGCCTGTAGCCCGTATGGAGCGAAGCGCAATGCGGGACGGGTGTCGATGGTTTGCCCCGGATTTCGCCGCTCAATCCGGGCTAAGCCTGCTTGCGACGCGATAGCGATCACCGCCGGGTTTTGGTACACTTTCCCAATGCGCCCCGCTGCCAAAGAGATTCTCGAAAAGGTCGCGCGCTGGCCCGAAGAGGACCAGCAGGGACCGGCCGAACTCGCCCTTGATCGGGGCACGCCATGACGAAAGCCCTGAAGGACGCTCTTTCTCACGTCGAAAGCTGGCCAGAATGGGCGCAGGACAATCTGGCCGACATCGCCCGCGAGATCGACCGCGAGGTGCAGGCCGGAACCTATCGCGCGACGGACGAGGAGCTTCGCAAGATCGACGAGGCGCTGGCCGCCGTGCGGCGCGGTGAGGTCGCGAGCGATGCCCAGGTCGAAGCGGTGTTCGCCAAGCACCGCAAGGCATGAGGGTTGTCCTCTCCGCGCTGGCGCTCGCGGAGCTTGACGAGATTCTGGCCTATATCGCCGAACGCAGCCTGCACGGCGCTAGAAATGTCGAGGCGCGGTTTCGCCACGCCTTCGATCTGATCGCGCGGCACCCGCAAAGTGCCGAGCGGGTGGAGCAGCGGCCGGGCGTGCGGCGGCTGCCTCTCGTGCGCTTCCCGTATGCGATCTATTACGAGGTCAGGCTCGACTACGCTTGCGAGGTGGGTGGATATCCGCCACAATTTCGCGTGGTGTGGATATGTCTGTTGCGGTGATGCTAAGAAAATAAGTCTGCCACCATCTTCTCTTTGCTTGAAAGGGTTCTTTCGATATTCACTCTGATCAATTTGAGGGCTTTCATTTCCGCTTCAATGAACGAATGCAACCAAGTGCGACGCAGCCATTTCGTGTCAGACGGGTGGAGTTCAATCTCAAAACTGGGTTTCTTTTCATCCCCTTTTTTTGCAGTTATTTCGAAGCGCGAAGCGTCTTGACGCTTGAGGTCATCTACCGTCTTCTTGAAAGCCTTGACGTTGCTGGGTTGACGCTCGCCATGTTCTTTTCGAATTGGCGCCCACATTGAATCATATACTTTCATTATCCCCGCTCTAGCGTGGCCGATGTCTGTTGCGTCGCGAACCGCGATTCCATAAGTATCTAATACGAGAAATGTACTTCCCCAAAAAATTCTGAGGTGCGCTATTAAATCCTTTTTGCGGTCGATTTTACTTGCTGCATTGCCAATTAGAATCAGGTTGGGCAATACCCATTCTCGCTCGATTAGTCCTGGGTTCATGTCGAAAGCCATAGTGAGTACGTCGTCTGTTAATGCGCGGCGTGAAATTTGGTCGAGAAGATTTCGAATTGAGATCGATGGGCTCCTCGATATGAAGAATGCTGCAAAATATTCTTGGAAGGACCTGTGTGTGAAGGTTAAGAAAAGGCCATCCTTCTGAAAAACGCAGACTGCCTCTAGTAAGTCGGTTGCAAAATTGTCGATGTCGACGCTCTTGCTCTCAAAATCGAGAGCCTTTTTCAAATGATCGCGGAACTCACTCTCGGTGAATTGCAATTTTTCTTTGGCGTAGGTCGATATACAAAAAGATGAAAGGCAATTTTTGAAGTCATCTATCGGCATCTCAGTGCGAAGCTTGCGTCGATAACCTCCATGCTTCGATGCGTCGTGTCTGAAGAAGAGTGCGTCAAATGCATATTCGTAAAAGATGTGGATCTTGTCCGGTATGTGGGCGAACTGATCGAAGGTGATCAGCATCATTATGGCGAGCAGTGGATTTGAAAGAAAGCTGCTATGCTTTTTGTACAGGCCTCCTTCAACGGTCTTTATGAATTTCGATTTGATGTCTTCGTCGTAATTCAGTTTTTTGATCAGGGATACGACCTGATCTTTGCTCATCGGTTCAACCTTGAACACGTAGAACGACGTCCATGCTGTGAACCGCTCATCAAACCGACTAGATACAATTACAATAATCTGAGGATACTTTTCTCTGAGAAAAAGAATCTGTTTTTCAAGATCCTCTCGCCAATCGAAATCGATTTCGTCGAAGCCGTCCAAAATTATTGAGAACAGGCCATTCTTCAATCCTGATTCGAACTGCTCTTTGGTGACCACTCCACCCGGAGCGACGATCGAGTGATACATAAATGCGATCAAATCTTTGGTGTGAAACGCGTTCATTTGACGTAGTTCGATGTAAAGTGGGATTTTTCCGCCGGATTTCTCAAACAGCGACGTGAAGAGGTACTTTGTGAACATTGACTTGCCAGAGCCAGCGCTCCCCACGAGCACAATGCTCTTCAGTTTTGGTAGCGCCTCAAGTAGTGAGTGATCGTCGTATTTCTTTTCCGCACACTTGAAGTGGGTCGTTATGTAAATGCTTGAAAGTGGGACTGGCTCCTCTCGATGCAGCAGGGTCTTTATTTGGGAGCAGCGCGTGAGCGTGCTTTTCAAATATGTTTGAAGGTCCTTGTTGTACGCGTCTATCAGTTTGCCAATCGGGTTGAGTAATGCTGTCGCTGTTGTCTTCAGAGCTGACTTGGCAAGGTCAGCGAAGACCTGAGCGATTATTTTGTCTTGGTCGATCGAGCCGCTAGTCATGGCATTCACTCAATTTTTTTCATCCAATGGTTGTGGTAATTGAAAAAAAAGAAGGCGACCTTTCGGTCGCCTTCTTTTGGACTTGCTCCTACGAACACCCCGTCGTGCTGCCACACGTATCGCACTTCATGCAGGTACCATTGCGCACCAGCGTGAAATTCCCGCACTCGCCGCACATCTCGCCTTCGTAGCCCTTGGCTTTCGCCTCGGCCCGGC
>CAYWVZ010000036.1:0-3465 GCA_964462215.1 uncultured Candidatus Saccharibacteria bacterium | reverse complement strand
GCGCGGTGCCACCGGGCCGGGACTCGGTGACGTCCAGGGCGACCAGGTACAGCGGGCCCAGGCGCCACCCTGCGGGGCCGGTGAGCAGCAGCCCACCACCGTCGGCCAGCAGCGCGGTCATGCCGCGGCGGCCGTCGTCGTCCCAGGTGACCAGCACACTGCTGCCGGCCAGGCCGCTGCGGGTGTCGGTGACCGCGACGGGGTTGCGCCGCCCGATGGGGCGCAGCAGCACCGTGCGGGCGGCGCGGGACGCCTCCTCGTGGCGTTCGATCCACACGGGGATGCTCAGCTCCGGGACGAGCACGGAGCGCAGCCACGCCCGGTCGTCGTCGACGATGACGGTGACCTGTCCGCTGGCCTGATCCCCGCCGGCAACCTGATATGTCAGGGGTGTCTGGTAGAGGACCTCCCAGTCGGCCAGGACCAGCGCACCACCATGCCCGGTGACCTGCTCACCGCCGCGCACGGGGCTGGTGGTGCCCCCCATGGTGCGGGTTACCGTGATCGGGGTCGCGTCGGGCAGGTCGGTGGCGACGCGGACCTCTACCCGCTGCGCGACCGGCTCACAGGTCAGCGTGATCATCGGCCACCGCCGATCGCCCGACCGCCGACCAGTGCCGCCGCGGTACGCAGGTCCTCCTCCACGATCTCGGTGCGCACGATGTGCGTGAGCTCCTGGTCGCCGATGAAGACCCGCACATGCACCTGCGGGACGGCGTCGCCACGCTCCCGCTCGTAGCGGTTCAGCGGGATGACGGCCTCCGGGCCGGCCTCCCCGACCAGGGCCAGGGTGGGGCGGGTCACGATCCCGCCCGCGGCGAGCTTGGGGATCTCCGGGATGGTGGGCACGTTCACACCCGGCACCTTGTTGACCGCGCCGATCATGCCGTTGAAGCCCCGGATCGCCGTGTTGAGCAGCCCGATGCCGGTGTTGATCACGCCCTTGAGGCCACCCCAGATCCCCGACGCGATCCCGGAGATGGACTTGACCGCGGAGCGCACGATGCCGGTGATGCCGTCCCAGATCCCCGCGACCTTGTCCTTGACCGCGGCGAACACCCCGACAATGAAGTCCTTGACGGCGTCGAGCTTGGGCCGAATCCAGTCGAACACAGCACTGACGACCGTCTTAACCCCGTTCCACAGCCCCTCCCACAGGGGCTTGACGAACGCCACGATCTTGTCGAACACCCACTTGATCCCGGCCCATGCGAGCTGGAACACGGCGGACACGATCGACCACCAGATCCGCACGGGCAGGGTGATCAGCGCCCAGAACGTGTCCCACAGCGGCTTGACGGTGTTCCACACGCCCTGCACGAAGCCGACGATGGCGTCCCAGATCGCGGAGAACACCGACACGGTCCAGTTCCACACCTTGGTCAGGGCGGCCTTGATCTCGTCCCAGAACCACCAGATCACCGCGACCACGCCGAGGATGACGGCGATAGCCAGCAGCCACGGCCAGAACGCGATGACGACCGCGGCCGCGGCCACGACGGCGCCAGCCATGGACCCTGCGGCGATCGAGATCCAGCCGGCCACGACGGTCGCGGCGGTGATCGCCATCTGGATGCCCCAGGCGACCAGCAACGGCAGGAAGATGACCCCGATGATCCCGGCGATGATCATCAGGGGGACCCGCCACTGGTACAGGGTGTCGGCGAAGCTCTGCAGCCCGGGGACAAGGGTGTCGGTGATCCAGTCCAGCCCGGTCTTCAGCTTGGGGATGGCGACGGCGAACATCGAGCCGAGGGCCTGGCTGGCGGTGTCCTTGAGCGTGTCCCACTGCCCGGACAGGGTTTCCGACGTCTTCTCCATCCCGCCGGCCATCGACTGAAGCGACTCACCCGAGGACGTCTCCAGCGCGTCGAACATGGCGTCTGCGGGCACCAGACCCTCCGAGACCAGCTTCTGGGCCTCCGGCACCGACTTGCCCAGCGACGACGCCAGGGCGTCCCACGCGGGGATGCCGGCCTCGGTGAGCTGCATCATCTCCTCGCCGGTGACCTTGCCCTTCTGCTGCATCTGCGTCAGGGCCGTCGTGGCCCGGTCGATCCCCGCCGCGCCGGTCCCCATCATCGACGTGGCATCACCCAGGGTGGTCATGATCGGGATGACCCGGCCGGCCTCCGTCCCCACCGCCAGGAACCGGCCCGCGGCGGTTTGCAGCCCGGGGAAGTCGAACGGGGTCTTCGCGGCGAAGTCCTTGATGTCGGTGATGAACGCCTTGGCCTTGTCCGCCGAGCCGAGCAGCTGCGTGAACTTGATGTCCGCCAGCTCGGAATCCATCGCGGTCTGCAGCCCGGCGCCGACGGTCCGCCCGATGCCGATCCCGATCCCGAGGCCCGCGACCGTGGTCATGATCGACCGGCCGAAACCCCGCCCAGCCGAGGTGCCCGCGTTGGTGCCGGCCTTGCCGGCCTGGGCTTCCACGCCGCGGTTCAGCTCGCGACCGAACTTCGAGACGTCAGGGAGTATGGTTACCCATGCGGTACCGATCTCACTCATTTGGTACCGTCCCGCCCTGAACGAAGGAGGGCGTATGGCTCGCGCACGCCTCCCTGTTGATCTGCGCTTCTGGCGCCTGTGCGACCGCTCCGGGGGGCCCGAGAGTTGCTGGGAGTGGCAGGGGGCTCGTGGCAAGCGTGGATACGGGGTCTTCGCGGTTCACAGGCCGGACAGCCTTGTGGGGCAGAGGATGGCCCAGGTCGTCGCCTCGCGGTTCGTCATTGAGCTGACGACCGGAGCGCCCGTCCCCGTAGGCCTCGAGACCGACCATCTGTGCCGGAACCCGCCGTGCGTGAACCCCGCGCATCTGGAGGTTGTGACGCGGCAGGAGAATGCTCGCCGTCGCACCGGACTTGCAACGCACTGCCCGGCCGGGCACGAATACACGACTGAGAACATCATCCGGAGCCAGCCGCTCTTGCGCCGACGCTGTCGGACCTGCCAGGACGCAGCCCGCGACCGTCATCGAACGACATGTCTGAACGGTCACCCGTGGCCCGATGCTGTCATCGGTCACCGAAGGAACGGCTATCGGCAGTGTGTGTCGTGCTGGGCCGAGGCGCAGTCGCCTACAACCGACTATGGGCGCGCGATCGTGGCGGCGATGCTGGCGCGAGGGCTGACCGTAACCGACGTGGCAGGGGGCTGCGGAATCTCGCCAGCGACGCTGTACGGGGTGCTCAACAAAGGCCGCATGCCCTACTCCAGCGTCCGCACGCGGTTGAAGGACGCGCTCGGCGTCGAGCTGTGAGCTGCTCACGTCACGCCCCCCGCTCGTGCGGCGTAGGCGCGGGCGGCCTGCGCGGGTGTCATCCGCCTTCGCGGCTTCGCCGTGGTGCGCTGCGTCTGCTGACCGGGGCGGGGCAGCCGCGGGTACGGAGTCGGGCGGGGTGGGGCGTTGCTGCCGCGCTTGCGGTTCGCCGAGGTCCACGCCCACCGGAACGCGGCGATCTC
>CAYWVZ010000035.1:0-3492 GCA_964462215.1 uncultured Candidatus Saccharibacteria bacterium | reverse complement strand
CGATTCGTCATCACCCCGGTGTGACCTATTCATCGCAGCGGCCATCCGTCGGCAGACCATCGGGCCGAAAGCGCCGTGAACGGCGCACCGCCGAAGGCTCGATGTTGGGAAAGTCCCAGGTCGCATCGAACAACACCGCGCCAGCGCTCACGGCGGTGCAAGGCCGCGAATAGGCGAAATGCTTCCGGTCTTTTTTTCGTTCCGATGGCCCGCCCCCGTTTTCGGGCAAGGCGCTCAGGAGAGTTTCTGGAACCGCCGAATCGCCTCCTCCGGGGCGACTTGACACGCCTTCGCCCAGTCGCAGAACTCGGCGACATCGACCCTTCGCTCTCCGGTCTCGCAGAGGTGGACCCACGACTGGGGTTGATGGAGCAGCGCGCCCAGTTGCCGTTGCGTCAGGCCGGCCTCCTCGCGCAGGGCCCGGACCAGTCCGGGCATGTTGCGGTACCGCTTGTGGTGATTGGCGCGAGGCATTTGATCAAAATCGCCTCGCACGGCCTTGACATAGAAACTATGTCAGCGTAGTCTCCCTGCCAGGAGACCAGCCATGACCGAAAACAACGAGACCAACGCCCATGTCGCCGGGACGAACGGTTTGCCGCGCGGCCGCCGATTCAATTGGCGCATTTTCGGTCTGTTGACGGCGGGAATCATTGTCGGCCTCGTCGGCCTCGCGGTCCTCCGCATCTTCACGGACACACCGCCCAAGCCGCCCGAGCGAGACGGAACAAAAGATTCGTCTGGCACCAAAGATCGTGGAGAGCCGACAGGGGAGGAATCCGGGGAACCCATCGACATCGAAGCCGTCCGCCGGGAAGCGTGGCAACGCATCGAACCGCGCCTGCAAACAGCCGACAAGAAGACGCGGGAGCTTACGAATCAACTCATCGGCAGCATCGAATCCTTCTTCGATGAACGCAGGGAAGGAACGAAAGCATTTGCCGAGGCGGCTCTCGGTTGGAGCAGCAAATGGGAGCTGATCAAGAGTCGCGAAGGGCACCGCCGGTTCATCGCCGAGCGATTCGCCGAACACATCTTCACGCAGGATGAACTCGCCAAGCTGCTCAAAGGGGCTGCCGACGAGTACGCGCAGGGGCTGAAGGCCGTTGAAAACGAACTCCTGGTTCAGGTTCGCGCGGACCTTGAGAGTCTGCCTTCAATCGCCCTACCGGCTTTTTCAAATGAGCAGATGCTGCGCTCCCGGTTCGATGAGGTCGTTCACGATACCGCCAAAAGAGTCGCTGATGACCTTAAGCTGGATGTCGGGCGACAACTGGTCATCGACGGAGTCGTTGCTGTTGTGATCACCAAGACCCTTACCACGATCGCGACACGCATGGGAATATCCGGAGCGGTCCTGGGCACAGGTGCGGCCTCGTCATGGGCGACATTGGGGGCTGGCATCGCGATAGCGATCGCCGTCGATGCCCTGCTCGACTGGGTCATCGGTTGGTTCTATGACCCGGTCGAAAACCTCTCCCAAAAAGTGGCGGCGAGCCTGGACGCAGTGAAGCAAACCATCATGACCGGCGATCAGGAGGCATGGGAGGTGTACAGTCGCATTGTGCAAATGGCCCAGAGCGATCTCGTTCCTGAACTTCGCGCGGAGGCTGCGACCACTCTTGTGAAGATTGAACAAGGCGGCGCCTTGGGATTGAAACATGCTTTGGGGCGCGTTGCCGACTTTCACGATCGCACTCGTCAATCAACATTGAAGCAACTTATGTTTGGAGGTGAACCATGATGAAGCGAATCCTTGCGCTCCTCGTTCTTTGCACATTGACCGGTTCTTTGTTGAGCATCAACGGCTGCGGCGACGAGAACAAGAAGCCGCCGAAGACGACAAGTGAAAAACTCGATTCTGATGATCCTGATGAAAGGAAAGAGGGGCTCAAGGAAGCCGTTAAAAAACATGGGGGTGGCGCATGACTCGTCTATTGCTCATGTTTCTAATGCTTGTCGCGGCCTTCTGCCCATCAGTCATGGCCGGCGCGAAGTCCAAGGCCGTGCGCGAAGCGGCGGAACATCTTTTCAAGAAGTTCGGCAAGGAGGCGGGTGAAAAAACCATCGATGCGCTGGCCGGGAAGATCGGCAGGTACGGCGCGAAGTACGGCGATGAGGCGGTTCACGCCATCCGAAAAGCCGGGCCAAGAGGTTTCCAACTTCTCGACGATGCCGGCGAGAATGCCCCCGCGGTCGCCAGGCTGTTGAATCGGCATGGAAATGAGGCGGTCTGGGTGGCCTCGAAGCCGAAGAGCCTCGCCATCTTCGTGAAGCATGGCGATGAGGCCGCCCAGGCCATGATCAGGCATCCGGGCATCGCCGAGTCCGTCATCGAAACCGGCGGCCTGCCCGCCGCCCGCGCCCTGCGGAATGTTTCACCGCAGAATGCGCGAAGAATCAACATGATGGTTGACGACCGAACCCTGACGGCGGCGGGAAAGACGGACGAACTGCTGACGATCATCGGCAAGTCCGGCGACAAGGCGGCGGAGTTCATCTGGAAGCACAAGGGAACTCTGGCCGTGGCGGCCGTCGCGGCGGCCTTCATCGCCGATCCTCAGCCGTTCATCGACGGAGCGAAGAACCTCGCGGAAGTCGCGGTGAGTCCCCTCGATTCCGCGGCGATGGAAATAGGCCGGGGAATGGCGGAAGGCGCCAACTGGACTGTCGTCATCGTCGGGGTTGTCGCTTTGGTGATCCTGTTCGCAGTGCTGCGGGCCTGGCAACCGTGGAAGCGTCGCCGTCCTCAATAGGTCAAATGGATTCACAAGCCGGTGAAGCACGCGCGCACGCACTCCGCCAGCCGCGTGGATAGGGGCATTGAGGTTTACTCCTTCGTGACCGGGTTGACCGAGCGATTTGGAGATGGGATTCCTGAATAACCTCACGTCCAAGCCGCTTGCGGCGTAGCAATCCCTTGGTTCACGGCACATCGGGGGTTATTCAGAAGTCCCAGCCGAATACTTTTGCCGCCCAACCATGCCGAAATAAAAACCGCCACCTCAATGAGGCGGCGGGATCCGACACCCTTGCCTTGCCACGAATCGTGGCGGAGTGCATCGCGCCCGGCGGCATGCAAGGCAAACCCGCGCGATATGCGAAGGTTCGCGCAAGTCGGGATGCCCGGGTCGCTCAATGATGCGCCTTGCGGCACCAGAGCGCTCCGGCACGTTGTCAGAGGTTTGGGTGGGTTGGCTCTGTCGGGCAGCAAGACACCAATCCTCTGACAGCTTCAAGATTACCGGGATAGACTCGGCGGCAATGTATTCATTCACTTGCCTCAGGTAGCGATCGCGTTCACGGTTTTAAGCGACGCCAGCGTCACCGAGCACGCGCCGGCGCCTTCGTACCCGTCCGGCAGCTTCCGGCAGAACCGGCGCGCGAAGTCCATCGCCTGCCGCGTCGTGGGCACGTGTTCCTGCAAGATATGGCGGAAGCCGCCGGAGGTCTTTTTGGGTCCACGACCTGCATGCCGATGTCGCGGGCGTC
>CAYWVZ010000034.1:0-4584 GCA_964462215.1 uncultured Candidatus Saccharibacteria bacterium | reverse complement strand
ACTGGCGGAGGAGGAGGGATTCGAACCCTCGCTGGAGATTGCTCCCCACTAACGATTTAGCAAACCGTCCCCTTCAGCCTCTTGGGTACTCCTCCGTACAAGGCCGCTGCAAACCGGCCGCAAAAACACTGGCTGAACAGAGAGGATTATAGCAACTGGCCGCCGAAGCTCAAAGCCGAAGCCTAAAATGGTGTACAATACGCTTATGGAAAGTGAGTTGCCGCAACAACCGGTCGAACAGCAACCCGGACAGTCGGTTGAGCCGTCGAACTGGCAGTTCAAGCCGGACGATACGGCCGCACCCGCTCCGTCGTCGCCCGCCTCCGTTAGCAACGCGACCCCTGTTAGTTGGACAGCTTCGGAATTTATCGCCCACCAGAAATCCGCCGGCTGGTACATTCTGTTGAGCCTAGCGGCCGTGGCCGTGGCCGTCGTCATCTACTTTTTGACCCGGGACTACATTAGTTCGGGCATCATTTTGTTGGCCGCGGTGGCTCTGGGAGTTTTTGCCGCCCGCAAACCGCGCACCCTGAACTACCAGCTCGATAACACCGGTATTCACATTGGCTCCAAAAGCTACCCGTACGGCGACTTTAAGTCTTTTTCTATCATCGACGAAGGTATGATTAGCTCGATTACCCTAACGCCGCTCAAGCGCTTTATGCCGCCGCTTAGCATGTACTACGAACACAAAGACGAAGATCGTATCACTGGAACCTTAGGCGCCTACCTGCCCTTCGAGGAGGGCAAGCCCGACATGGTCGACAACTTTATGCGCCGCATCCGGTTCTAGCGGCGGCACGCCTCCCCGGTCACGCAAAAAGCTCGTGATATTACTTATCGTGCTCGCGGTTGCGCTGGCCGCGATTGTGTTCTTGCTGGTAAGGCCGAAAGAAAACAAGTCGGCGGACCAGACATCAACCCGGCAGACCGAAACTTCCACGGTGCAACCGAACGGCGACATCACCACGGCATTCACCGCCGGGACGGCAACGATTACCGCTACCCACCCCACGGGCTGCTGCGCTGGGAAAGAAAAGAACCCCGGCAACGAGTGTGTCGGGGTTCGAACGAGACTGCTTTGGTACACCCGACAGGATTCGAACCTACGACCTTCGGCTCCGCAAGCCGACGCTCTATCCAGCTGAGCTACGGGTGCTCGGGCGTCGGAACCGGCTCACCCGCTCCAACGCAACAGGGGTAATCCTAGCACATTTTGCAGCCTGGCGCCAGCTTTTTATGCGCGCAACCCCATACGCTTTGCTACAATAACTGTAATCGTGCAACACATGCGAACAGCCCAGGTCCCCAAGCGCCGGCTTGTACCGGTGGTGCTGGGAGTTATAGTAGGACTGCTGGTTGGTGTGGGCGGGTTAATGGTCGACCTCTACAGCAGCCACTCAAAAGCGTGGCCGCCGGTACGTGTGCCGGCACAATTACTACCGGCGCCCCCCGCCAGCCCGGAGGCAGCCCAGTTGCCGGTTACGGTGTCCACGGTACTGCCCGTGCCAAAAATTCCCAAACCCTTGCCGCCCCTGACAGTAGTAAGTCGTATCATTACCAATGATCCGGTTATTTTCGTCACCATTGACGACGGGGTATATAAGCCGGCCGATGCCGCCGAGTATATTACCCGACACAAAATACCCCTGGTGGAGTTCCTGACCACCAGCATAGCCGGCCACAATACCGGCTACTTTGCCGTTCTGCAAAAAGCTGGCGCCACCATTGGTAACCACACCCTCGTCCACCCGCATCTGCCTCGGCTTACCTACGAGCAGCAAAAACAAGAGATTTGCCAGGCTTCTGACCACCTCAAGGAGTGGTATGGTGTCCGTCCTACCCTGCTGCGCCCTCCGTATGGCGAGTTTGACGACAAGACCAAACAGGCTGCCGCGGCCTGCGGCATCAGCCATATAGTGACCTGGACTGTGGTTATGAGCAATGGCGTACTAAGCTACCAAAAACCCGGCGGCCTGGCGCCGGGCGACATTGTTTTACTGCACTTCCGGCCGGAGCTCAAGCACGAACTGGAACTTTTGACCCAGGCCGCACACGACCGCGGCCTGCGTATCGCTAAGCTCGAAGACTATCTAAAGTGGTAATCTGTTAAAATACGGCAGTAAACCCTTTAAAACGGGTTTGTACGCGGGCGTGGAAGGGTGCAGGAGTGGTTGAACTGGACTGTCTCGAAAACAGTTGTGCCGGGCAACCGGTACCGAGGGTTCGAATCCCTCCCCTTCCGCCAGCTATTGAACTTTGACTGATTTTTTGGCAGGAGTTTTGCGGCCGGACGGCTTAGATGTCTTAGGTGTAGGCGCCTTGGGCTCGGGAGCCGGCGGCTTGGGTCTGGTGGCCGCCAGTATGATTAGGCCGATAATGCCAGCGGCCACCAGACCCAAGCCGCCCCACAGTTTAATCTGGCTGAATGCCCGCAGCGCGCTGCGGGCGAAGGTGATGCCGGCTGTTTGCAGTGCCGCCATAGGAGCTGCCGGGTCAATGCTAAACGAAAGGTTGTTGGCTATCAGCCAACCCAGGCCGCCGACGGCAGCCAAGAGCAGGCCAACAACCAATATAGTAATAGCAACGATCCGGATACCCTGGCGCCTGGTGCGGGCGGCAAACACAATGGCTGCTGCCAAAGCTATGGCTGCCACTGCCGTTATCCAGGGAGCCCATTGGCTCCAGCGGTAGGCGGTACGTAAGCCGTTAACCCGCTGGTACCAGGGCTCGCTGTAGGCCTCGCTATCCTGGGCGGCCTTGTCTGTTATTCCTTCGGTTTTGAGCGTCGTGTCGGCTGTTATGGTCGTTTCCGGCAAGAAGTCGGGGTCATTGGCTAATTGCTGCCGGAAAAATAGCAATTGCGCCTCTTTGATCAGGGTTGACGGCTGACAGCCGATGGTTAGCGGGTCGACGGTTGTCGGCAGGTTACCGAGGGAACAAGGCGGCAAGTCGGCCATATGTGTCCGGGCACTGTCGTCCAGCGCGGCGATGACCGATTCTTTGATTGGCGCCAGGTCAATGGAATAGTGGGGCCGATCGGTCCGGCCGCTGAGCCAAGCGTAGCTGCCGTTCAGAACCTCGCGCGCAGTCGCCTCTACATAAGCCGGGGTCAGGTTGTGTTCCAGCGCGACACGGACCTCCGGGCGGTCCAGTGAAACCTCTTGCCCGCCAACTGTAATAGTCGACCTGGTTGCCTCTGTGACGGCCGTATTGGCCGCGGTGTCATAAAAATTATCATCTGCCAGCCAGCGCTCGACAGCGGCCTGGTTGCCCAGCGTCTGGTTAAAGGCCACTGCCCCCACGCCCCATAGAGCGGTGACGGCTAACAGTAGTACACAGATACCCACAATAACGCGGCGAAAATCGCTCATGGTTCCAGTATACCCTATTCGTTTGGTATTATAGCCACCATATGGAAGACAGTGTATTTACCAAAATCATACAAGGCGAATTGCCCTCACACAAAGTTTACGAAGACGACGCAACCATTGCCATTGTGCCGCTGCACCCTATCGCCAAAGGCCATGTGCTGGTCATCCCCAAAATCCAAGTTGACGAGTTTTTTGACCTGCCGGACGCCGACTACCGGGCCTTAATGGCCGCCGTTAAAAAAGTTGCCAAACGCATGAAAACGGTGCTGGGTACCACGCGCGTCGGGCTGCAAATAGTCGGTATTGACGTACCGCATGTCCACGTCCATGTCATCGCTTTTGATACGCTGGCCGAATTCCACGAAATTCCCGATGAAACCAAAGAACCCGACCAGACAAAGTTAGCTAACATGGCCCGGAAACTGGCCTTTTAGGGGTATACTAAGGGTATGTTATCTGGAGTTGTTATCGGACTAATGTTAGGCGCCGGGGTTGCCGCCTGGACATACAGCAAAATCATGCGCAGTACCGGCAATAATACCCAGAACGCCCTCATCGTGGCCGGTGTAGCCGGCGTTTTCGCGTTTGTTCTGGCCCTCATTATTACCGCCCTTCTGTCGTAAACGCAGCCACAACTAGCCGCTTAGTACCGGTTTTGTACGTACAAACCGGGCAAAAACTGGTATGATGTGGACATGAATCATGGGGTGGACGAAAAAAGTCTGGGTTTGCGTTTGCAGCGCGCCCGCAAGGCCGCCGGGCTAACGCAGCAGCAGCTCTGTCAAAAGGCCAACCTGGCCTATTCCACATTGGCCAAAATCGAGCGCGGCGCTATCAGGTCCCCTTCTATTTTTACTATTCAGAACATCGCTACCACGCTAGGGCTGTCACTGGACGAACTGATTGGCGCCTCTGCTGCCGCGGCTGCCAAAAAAACTTCCAAAAGCGGCATCCGCTTCGTGTATTTTGACATCAACGGCTGTTTAGTGCGGTTCTTCCAGCAGGCGTTTGTGCGTATGGCCGAGGACAGCCAGACACCGGCCGACGTAGTGGAGACGACCTTCTGGCACTACAACGACGCCGTCTGCCGGGGCGAAATGACGGTAGACGAGTTTAACCACGTATTAGGCGAACGCCTGAACCTGCCCAGTTTTGACTGGCAAACCTATTATTTAGAGGCCGTGGAGCCGATTGCCGACATGCAAGAGCT
>CAYWVZ010000033.1:0-5000 GCA_964462215.1 uncultured Candidatus Saccharibacteria bacterium | reverse complement strand
CAGCGCAAGGTGTTTATGACGCTTAATAACATCTATAGTTTCTACAAGCTCTACGCTGATGTCGACGGCTGGCAGCCGCCTAAGCAGCTGCAAGAACCCAAGAGTAATAACATTCTGGACCAGTGGATGCTGGCGCGCCTGAACGAAACTATTGTTGAAACAACAACGGCAATGGAAGATTATCGGCTCGATAAAGCCACGCGACCTCTGGTTGAGCTACTGGATGACTGTTCTAACTGGTACGTCCGCCGCTCGCGCCGCCGTTTCTGGAAAAGCGAAGACGACAGCGACAAACAGCAGGCTTACGCTACATTGCACTACACTTTGTTACGGCTCTGTCAGTTGTTAGCGCCGTTTTCGCCGTTTCTACCTGACTATCTCTGGGGCAAGCTGGTACCGGGTACCGGCCTGCCGGAATCAGTCCACTTAAGCGACTGGCCGGAGCCGGGTACGATCGATCAAAAATTGTTGGGCGAGATGAAACAGGCCCGCGACTACATGACAATCGGCTTGGCCCAGCGCGCCGAGGCCAAAATCAAGGTGCGTCAACCGCTTGCCGGTATAGTAGTTCCCGAACTACCCGATCTGTATAAAGAGGTGTTGGCCGAAGAACTCAACGTCAAAGAGGTTACGTGGGGTAAATCGGTAATACTAGACACCGTGTTAACGCCCGAGCTTGAACGCGAAGGCCTGATGCGCGAGATTATTCGTCAGGTGCAAAACGCCCGCAAACAAGCCGGTTTGAACGTGGACGATCGCATCGACCTGGCGCTGGTCACCGAAGATACAGAACTTACTAAAGCCATAGAAGAGCACGGCCAGACCATTGCCCAGGAAACCTTAGCAACCACCCTGAACCAAAACAGTCCTCAGCAATACAGTGCTACCGTCAAAGTTGGCGCCAACGAGTTGGTTATTTCGCTGGCGCGTTCCTAGAGCCGGAAAACCTAGTTACGACTGGTGTTGTCCTGTATAATCCTGACCAAGGGGCATGCATAACCAGGATGATTAGCCGTCGTTTACAGTTGAGTTCATTGCAAAAAATTATTTTCGTCTGCAGCACGGTATTGGCGGTAATTATTGTGCTGGCTATGCGTGCTTCGGCCAGCGTAGCGACACTATCATACGGGTTTCCTACCGAGGACAACGAGATTATACCCGGCATGGCTGTAGCTTCGATGGTGAAATCAGAGGGCGAAACGCCCTACGTAGAACGTGCTTCAAACGAAAACATGGATAACTACGTTGGTATCGCCACGGCCATTACGCCGGCCACAGATACGGGGCCGGCCCAGGTGTTCGTTACCCAAACCGGTCAAGCCGAAGTTTATGCCACGTCACTAAGCGGAGAAATTAAAAAAGGTGATTATGTCGTTTTATCGCCGCTGCGCGGTATGTTGATGCGGGCGCCGCCGGAACCTTCGGTGGTACTGGGGAATGCTATAACTGATTTCTCGGTAGAAAGCGGCCAAGAAATTGATGTTACTACCGACACCGGCGAGACCCGGACGGTAACAGTTAATAAAATGCTAGTGAACCTTAATTTTCCTACTGTTACGCTGTCCAACAAGCCAAGCTTTCTGTTAGTGCAGTTAACCTCAGACATTATAGGGCGCGAAGTCAGCCTGGGGCGGGTAATAATGGTGGCTGTTTTGCTGATTTTTCTGCTGATTGTAGAAGGGGCCATTATTTACGGCGCTATTCACAGCAGTATTATCTCTTTGGGGCGCAACCCGCTGTCTAAACAAACGGTTTACAAGGAGTTAATTAACGTCTCGCTACTGGTGTTACTGGTGTTGGCCGCCGGCTTCGGAGTGACCTATCTGATTTTATGGTTCTAAAGATGACTCTTTACAGAAGTCGCTCAATCTGTTAATCTCTATTGGTATGAAAAAAGCAATTATCGCCACTGGCGGCAAGCAATATGTCGTGACCGAAAACGAAACCATCGAGGTGGAGCTTGTTAAGGGCGACAAAAAAACAACCACTTTCAGCCCGCTTTTGGTAATTGATGGCGACAAAGTCAGCGTTGGCACCCCGGAAGTCAAAGGCGTTACCGTAATGGCTACTATTGTAGAGTCTGACGCTAAGGCCGACAAAGTCACCGCTATCCGTTATAAGCCCAAAAAACGGGTCCACAAAGTACACGGCCACCGCCAACACTACACGCGTCTAAAAATTACCAAAATCGCCTAATCGAGCTTGGCAATACCAAAACGCCATAAGTTATCCACAGCCCTGTGGATTTTTTTTATGGCCATCCGTAGCCGCCAGGGTATGCGAGAACTTGCTGATAGAGGCTGCTGACAAGGCAAAAAACGCCCAAGTTACTTTTTACAATGAGACATTTTAAATAGTAGATAACAGTGGTATGTGGATAAAATTGTTGTTATTATAATAACGATATATCAGTCTGTGCGGCAGTGTCAAAGAACATGTTTTTACCGGCCGGGAAGCTGTATGAGGAAGATTTTTGGTGTGTTTTGCAGGGCCAAAAAACGCCCAAAAAAATACAAAAAAACTGAACAAAAAAGTGGTATTTTTTCACCTCTTGCGATAAACTGTTAGCAGAACGATAAAAAAACGTGTGCCTTAAAACCAAAGAAAATACAAACAAAAGTGGAACCGCAATACGACCACAATACTCAGACTGTACCTGAATCCGTACCGGCCGGAACTTCTTTGGAGACCCTGACGAACCTGCCGGTTCATGAAGCCCCGCCCGAAGTGCCAGTGGAGGGTGAAAGTCTTGATGCACCGGCGCCAGCCGTTCAAGGCGCCAATCAGGAGGCACCGGAATTACAAATTTACCGTGTACCCGACCAGGCGGCCGCGCCGCCTGTGGAGGCCCAAACACCGGTGACGCCAGCGCCGGTGTCCCCGGCTGCACCAGCCGCACCGGTAACACCGGCAGTGTCAACGCCGCCGGCGGCGGCCACACCGCCAGCGAGCGATGTTCCGGGTGGCGAACAGTCTTTGCAGTCCAGACCCCAACAGATGGAAATCGTCGAAGAACCGACCGAGAGTAAGCCCAAACGTAAACTATTAGCACTTACCCGCGGCCGGATGATCGCGCTCGTTTTGCTGATACTGGCATTAACAGGGGCAGGATCCGTAGTTGCCGGTATCTTGAGCAACACCTCTAAAGACCCTAATTCCCAGATGGCTGCTACCCAGTCGGTTACGCCGCCCGGTGCCGCCAGTACACCGATTAAATTAACAACTCAACCCCTGTTGCTACAGGGAGCAATTAGCTCTCGTTTGCAGTTTAGCGACACCAGTGGCAGTACCACATTGCTGTTTGCACCGGCGACGGCCGACAATGACATTACGTTCCCTAATGCCAGCGGAACACTGTGTCTGGATACTAATAACTGTAATTTTGCCAGCGCGGCAGAGGTTGCGCAGGTATTGGCAATCGCCAACGCCGCCAACACGACCATTAATGGGTTCAATGGCGTGGTTGCTATCCAGGGCACACCGGGCCAGGTGACGGTCACCAACCAAAACGGTGCGATCATTTTGGGTACGCCGCAAAATATCGACCAGACCAGTACGCCGCAATTCGCGTCAATCAACTTGGCTGGCGTTGGAACACAAAATGGTTCAATGATTTGTGACGCGAGTAACAACTGTGACTACCTCAAACAAGATAGCTTAAACGGGGTGGTGATGCAGGGCGGCAACGCGTTTGGAACGAACATGGTGGTCGGCACTAACGACGGCTTTAGTCTGAACTTTGAGACCAGTGGCACCACCCGGATGACCATTGATGCCGGCGGGGCAATCAGCGCCCCCGGCAGTTTGGCAATCGGCGGGGTTATTTCCGGCAACGGCTCAGGGCTTACCGATCTTAATGCCAGTAACCTTGCCACCGGGACTGTGGACAACGCCCGCCTGGTTAACAACGGCGAACTGACGGTTGCGCCAGGCATCGGGTTGAGCGGCGGCGGCGTAGTTGCGTTGGGCGGTACGGTCACTTTGGATCTAGCAAACACGACGGTAGTAGCCAATGCATACGGTTCGGCCAGCCAGGTGACAACATTCATCGTTGATGCGCAAGGCCGGTTAACAACTGCTGCGGCTGTCGACATCGCCATTGATGCCGACCAAATCGTCTCGGGCACCATTGATGTTGTCCGGTTACCAGTTAACGTAGCATTTTACGACGCGCCGGTGGCTAACTTTACCGGCGACCTGCAGCACAACAGCTTTGAGGTGTGTGACATGAGCGGTAACTGTGCCGGCAGCGGCGGCTACGGTGATGTGCTGCAAAACGGCAACTCATTTGGCACCACCATGACGCTGGGGACCAACGACAATTTCGGCTTTAACCTGGAAACCAGCGGTATGACGCGATTGAGTATTAGCGCCGCGGGCAACATTACAACTACGGGTAATTTTAGCGTCGGCGGCGTAATAGCCGGTAACGGCTCGAGCATCACTAACCTCAATGGTACCGCAGTTACTACCGGCACAGTAGCCAACGCCCGTTTGGTCAACAACGGTGCTTTAGACGTTAATGCCGGCATCGGCCTTACTGGCGGCGGCAGTGTGGCGCTGGGGAACGCAACCACTTTGAACCTGGCTAACACCAGTGTTACGTCCGGCTCCTACGGCTCGGCTTCTTCGGTGGCTACCTTTACGGTTGACCCGCAAGGCCGCCTGACAGCTGCCAGCAGCGTACCTATAGCGATTGATGCATCACAGATTACTTCTGGTAGTTTGGGAGTTGACCGCGGCGGTACCGGCTTAAGCACCGTCGGCCCGGCCGGCAGTATTGCCTACAGCGACGGGTCGGCCTTTGCCTTTACGGCGGCCGGTTCCATAGGGCAGTGTCTGGTTTCTGACGGAGCTAACACCCCGATGTGGGATAGTTGTAGCGGCGGCGTGACTGTCACACTGCAAGAGGCTTACAACAACAGTACCGAAGGGGAGATTGTTTTGGATGCCACTCGCGGCGCCTTTAAGGTCCGGGATAATGCTACGCCGCTGGGCAG
>CAYWVZ010000032.1:0-5664 GCA_964462215.1 uncultured Candidatus Saccharibacteria bacterium | reverse complement strand
ACGAACTCGTAGCCAGGAAAATGCGCATTGCCGGTCGGTGGGGGGGTCGATTGTCGGGGTGGGGGGCCCTCCCCCTGGGTCTTGGTCATTCGTCGTCGGGTTCGTCGTCGCCGAGGTAGTGGCGGACGGTCATGGCTTGGCTGAAGGCGAGCATTCCGAGGGCGTCGGCGAGGCCGAGGTGCTCGCTGTATGTGGTGGTGATGGCTTCGCCTCCGTCTGCATTGTCGTCGTAGGTCTTGACGATGGTGATGCGTGCGAGCTCGACGGGTTCGCTCATCGTGTGGCCTTTCCGGCGGTGGCCTGCTGCCGGGTGCGCCAGCGGTGGCAGTCGGCGCACTTGCTGGCGAGGTTGCTGGGCCGGTGGTCATGGCGGTCGCCGAGGTGGTCGACTTCAGCGGCGATGGTGGCACATGGCTGGCCGGTGCAGTTGGGGCAGCCGGGGCAGGTGCAGCGGTGCCGGTCGCGGGTGAGGATGGCTTGTTGGGTGGCGCGCCAGTTGGGTGGGAGTTGGGCGCGCCGGTTGCTGCTGGCCCACGCTGGGCGGGCGTGTTGGGGGCAGCGGCCGCCTTGGCCGGTGGGGACGAGCTGGGCGCAGCCGGGTTCGGCGCACACGGTGGGGGCGCTCATCAGCGCAGTCGCTTGGTGTTGGCGATGCGGGTGACGAGGTCGTGGATCTGGGCTTGGCCGGTGGGGTTGTCCACGGGGTTGGGGTGGGCGACTCGCCCGGCCGCGTGTTCCTTACTAGATCCTTCTACCTTCTTGTGGTCACCTGACCGGACCACCTTAGGTCCGGTGAGCGGACCACCCTGGTCCGGTGAGCGGACCACCCCCCCATTTGTGTCATGGGTGCCGTCCACAGTGTCCACAGGGTGGTTATCCACAGGTGCGGCAGGGGTCACGGTGGCCTCCGGGGTGACGAGGTAGTGCACGGTGGTCAGGTAGCGGCGCCCGCCCTTGGCGCTGGGGATGAGCTGTCGATGCTCGGCGAGCCAGCCGGCATCCGCGAGATCACGCAGGGCGAATACGACGGTGTCCCGGCTGCCCATCCCGGTCCACTTCTGCAGCTCCCGCAGGCTGGCCTTGGAGCATGCCGGTGGCCCTGCTTGGGCGTGCAGGGCGAGCCAGGCGGCGACGTGCCTGGCTCGGCTGGGGAGGGTGGGGTCACGGGCGACGAGCCGTGCCCACTCGAACGGTCTCACGGTGGGTTGGTGGTCTCCGGGTCGCGCGTGCTCGTGCGGTACTTGTGCGCCGGGACGGGCCCACCGGGTGCCATCCCTGCGGCGTGCCGCACGGCTGCGGCCCCGTGCGATGCGTTCCCGGGTCGTCCCCACGGTGTGGCCCAGTCGCAGGCGGGGCAGGTCCAGCGGACGAGGCCCTGGTGGTCGTGCTGCTGGGTGACGGGGTGGCCGGTGTTTCCGGTGGGGATGTCCACGCGGTGGGTGGTCACAGGAGGACCTGCTGCTCGGGGTTGGTGCGGCAGTAGCCGTCGGCGATTTCGGCGCACCGTTCGCGGGCGACCTGCGCGTAGTGGGCGGTCAGCTCGAAGCCGAGGAACCGTCGGCCTTCGGCGATGGCGGCGACACCTGTGGTGCCCGAGCCGGCGAAGGGGTCGAGGACGAGTCCGCCGGGTGGGGTGATGCGGACGAGGGGGCGCATGACCTCCAGCGGCTTCTGGGTGATGTGGTCACGCTCGCGGGGGCTGTTGGCGACATACCAGCCGGGCAGGACGGGGGCGGTGTAGTCGACCCCCAGAGAGCCGCGGGTGCCCCACACGATGTACTCGGCGGCGTTCGTGAACCGCCCGGCCTGCGGACGTGCGACGGTCTTGACCCACGGGACGATGCCGCGCCACACCCAGCCCCCGGCTTGGATTGCGTCGGTCGTCGTGGGGAGTTGCCGCCAGTCGGTGAACGCCAGCATGAACCCGCCGGGGCGGGTGGCGCGCAGGCATTCGGCGAGCCAGAGGGCGCACCAGTAGGCGTAGCCGCGTTGGTCGCGGTTGTCCCCGGCAAAGTCCACGTCACCCCGGACAACTCCCGAGTTGCCTTGCGGGTACTTCATCCGCGCCTCGGCCATCCGGTCGCCGCGGGTGAACCCGCCTGAGCTGTAGGGCGGGTCGGTGATGACGGCGTCGACGGTGGCGTCGGGTAGGTCGCGGAGCAGGGCGAGTGCGTCGCCTTGGCGGACTTCCCAGACCGGCGGGTCACCTACGTGGGTCACGTCGTCGCCCCCAGGTTGACCACCATCGGCCCGTCCTCAGGCTGCGCCCACACCCGCTCCATCAACGGCAGCAGCCCCCCGAGCACCGCACACAGGTCGGCCTTGCCGTCCCGGTCGAGGTCGCGGCGGGACGAGATGATGACGATGGCCCCGGGCAGGAGCAGGCAGGTGGAGGCCACGACGGGGTCGTCGAGGTGATGGTGCACGTCGAGCAGGACCGTGCGCGGCTCGGTCACGAGTGGTCCCCCGTCTCGGCCACCGGAGCCCAGAGCCCGGTCGGCTCGACCACCGGCTCGGGCAGCACCTCGACGGCGGTGGCCATACTGAGCAGATCGGTGGCTCCTCTTGCTGAGAAGACGAGCAGATCCGACGCGTGACGGTCTGGCATATCGGCCCAGATCGAGATGCTGTGGCCGACACCGCGCGCCAGCCGCCCCTCGACGGTGAGTCGCACCAGCGCCCCGTCCGGGATGTCAGCGAGGTCGTCGGGGTTCACGCGATCACCCCGTCGGCGTCCGCGACCGGCTCGGCAGGCGCCGGGCGCACATCGATCGCCGTCGAAGCCGGCCCCACCTTGATCGGGATGGGCAGGCCGAGCTCCCCGAGGAGCCGCCGCGCCTCGGCCTTGTCCAGGTCCTCCCGGCCAGCGCTCTTGCGCCACCTCAGCAGATAGCTGCCGTACCGGCCGGGCTCCGAGCCGGTGAGCCTGTCCCGGGCCCACTGCTTGTCCGACGTGGCCCGCTTCTCCCGCGCGGCGGCGTCCACGTACTCGGCCAGGGCTTGCGCCCGGTCAGCGTCGTCATGGATCAGGACGGCTTGGGGGCGGGCGCCGTTGGGCTGCTCAGGCCAGCACGTCCACGCGAACGGGCACCAGTCACACTCCCGGTCGATCCCGGGGCCGCGATAGTCGCGGGGCACCGTCTCGGGGTCGTGGTCGGCGTCGCCGATCCACCTGTACACGTCGTCGGCGTGGTCCTGCACCTGCCACTGCCACCATTTCGCTCGGCCGTCGTCGCGGTTGACGGCGAGCACTGCGCAGTCCGTGACACCCATGGCCATGGCGCCGGCTGTGACCTGTGAGACCCAGGTCCGTCGCGGCTGGGTGAGCAGGTCGAACGAGCGGCCCCCGACCGTCTTCAAGTCGACGACCGCGTCATGGAGCAGCAGGTCCACCGTGCCCGGCACGGCAACGTCGCCAACGGTCAGCCACGTCTCCACCTCGCACGATCCCCCGAGGAGCTTCGCCAACAGGGGCAGCCATTGGGCGTGCAGCGCGGTGCCCACCTCGGCGGCGCGACTGTCACCCTCGTCCCCGTCATCGCTGGCGATGCTGTGGGCGAGCAGGTAGGCGCCCTTGCGTCGGCACCCACCCAACGCGCTCATGGACAGGCCGCCCTTCTCGCGGTAGGTGGGCTGGGGTGTGTCGGTCATGGCGTCGTCCAGCGCGCCCAGGACCAGCTCCCCGAGGTCGCTCATGCGCTCTCCACCAGTTCGCCGTCGACAACCCCGTCCACCGGCTCGGCGGGCGGGTTGAGGATGCGCTCCCGCGCTTCGCTGATCAGCTCCGCGAGGGTGAGCACCTGGCCCTCGCTCCACGGCGAGTCCACGTCCGATTGGAGGGCCTTCGCCGCGGACGCCTGCTGCCAGCACTGCCGCAGCTCCCCTTCGGTGCGGGCCATCGTCACGCTGAGGACCAGCTCCTCCACCGACAGCGGCGGTGGGGGCAGCGGAACGTCCGCAGCGGACGGAAGATGACCCTGCCGCTCCGACTGGTCCATCTCGTCCTGCGTGTAGAGGCCACTCAGGTCGTGCGGGAACGCGGCCCGCAGCGCGTGAGTTTCGGCGACCTTGGCCAGCATGTGCGCTGGCATCGTGCGCCAGTTGGCCTTCGTGCCGCCGTATTCCTTCCACATCACCACTGCCCGTAACGGCTCGACGAATCCACGCCTACGCACACCCACGCGCGCGGCGAGCGGTGGCCTGTCCTGCGTCCACACATCCAGCCATCGGGTGCCGTCGAACCATTCCGGGCCGGTGCGGCCCTCATATTCACCTGTGCGCTGGGCAACGATCCGCAGACCGTCGATCCCAGCCATGATGGTCCACCGCGTCCCGTCACCATCCCGACGCGGCACGAGGTAGATCTGCTTGCTGAACGGGTCCAGTCCGGTGCGCTGCGCGTAGGACAGGAACAGCATCAGGTCCGCCGTTGGCACGGACTTGTTGATGCCCATTGAACCCAACGCGGCTAACTGCGGGGCGCTCCATTCCTGCTGATCGTCTCGAACAGCCAGGGCACTAGTCATGCGGTTTCCTCCGTCGGGTAGAACAGGTCGAGTAGCCGCGCCTGATCGGCGCGCAGCTGCGCGGTGGATACGTGACGGGCCAGGTAGCGGTCCATCTCTGGGCAGATGGGGCACACCCAGTTGGGGGGGCGGCGTTTCACGATGTGCCAGCCACCGCAGGGGCCTGCGACGAGCCAGCCGCCGGGGATGCGTTCCAGTTCCCACTCCAACGATGGGGGCCGGATCACGGCAGATCCTCGACGATGATCCGGGCGCCCGGCGGGTAGTCGTCGGCGTACAACTTCTCGGCGTGCAGCACGCACATCTGGGCGTCGTCGTGCCATATCCCGCCAGCGGTCAAACCATCGGCGACGGCTCTGGCGCACTTATCGAGATCCGGCCGGCCGGCGGGCCATCCGGGCGCGGACGGTTTCACCCCACCGCGGGCGGACAGGTGGCTCTTGGGCCGGGGCAGGTAGAAGCACATCTCCACGCGCAGCGCCCCATCCAGGGGCGCCCGGCCGTCCATGACCCGCTGCGTCTCGGCGCGGACCGCTTCCCGCCACGGCCCGACCGCTTTGCTGGACTCGACCATGCGGCCGTGGCCCACATGCCGCTTCGAGCCCTGCGGAGCGGGCAGGCCACGGACCTCCACCACGATGGCGCTCACGGCGCGCTCACCGGGGTCACGAGATCGTCAAGCTCGCGCCTGTCCCAATACGCCTGCGCCCCGACTCGATACCGAGTGAGCAGGCCACGCTCAGCGAGCCGATAGAGCTGGCTCCGGGACTTCTTGGCGTACGCGATGGCCGCGTCAGTTCGTAGCAGCCGCTCCAGCGTCGGTCTCGACTCATCAGCGGGCGAGTCGGGGCGCTCAGGATCGGACCGCTGGACTACGAATCCCGCGCTCGCGCAGTCGTCGTCCTCGGCCCACTCCAGGTGCGCCTCCAGCATGAACACGGCCTCGGCTTCGCTGTCGGCGTTGCCGTGGGTGTCGTGCAGGTCGCAGTACCAGATCCAGCCGCGCACGGTGTCGCAGATTCCTGCGGCGATGGACCGCGTGATAGCGCCCCTCATGCGGCTCCTCCTGGGTGGTGTGCGCGGCGCCACTGCCGCGCGGTCTCGCTGGCGACCGTCGCCGCGGCCAAAGCAGCCGCCG
>CAYWVZ010000031.1:0-5665 GCA_964462215.1 uncultured Candidatus Saccharibacteria bacterium | reverse complement strand
TGGTGCGGGACCTCGACGACTCCCCCCACCGGGCGCTGCTCGAATTCGAGGTGCCCGAGGGGATGCCGGGGCAGGCCGCCACCATCGAGATCGCGGACACCACCACCGGTGCACCCGGGTCCCCGGCGGATGTGGTCAACACCGGCGACCCCCAACACGCGGTGCTGGGGTTCGTGGTCCCGGAGGGGCAGCCGGGCGGGAAGGGCGACCAGGGCGAGGTGGAGTTCCTGCCCGCCCTGACCGGTGCACCGGGCAGCGACGTCATCCTGGTGGACCATGACCCCAGCCCGCATCGGGCGCTGATCCAGCTCACGGTCCCGGAGGGGATGCCGGGGGCGCCGGGTCCCGCGATCGGGGGGATCCTCACCACCAAGGGGGATCTGGCGGGGCGGGACGCCGCCACGGCCGTGCGGGTGCCCGTTGGTGGGAACGCAACTGTGCTGGAAGCGGATTCCACCGCTGCCGCGGGGGTGAAGTGGGGTGCGGCGAAAGCGGACAAAGCCACGGTCGGCAACCTGCTGACGGACAACCAGGCCAGCGGCACCGACACACTCGGGAACACCACCGGCTGGAACGACGCAGCGAACTGCACTATGGCGTCGTCCGCGACGCAGGTGTGGCAGGGCGCCAAATCGTTGGCGCTGACAGTGACCGCGAATCTAGCGCCGTTCACCGTTTACACGCCGTTGGGGACTGCTGGTGTCCCAGTGGTGCCCGGGCAGGTGTACACGGCACACCTGCGCATCTGGGGCCCAGCCTCGGGTCGAGTAGTCCTGCGTTACTACAACGGCGCGTCGGTCATCTCCAGCACGGACGGCAACTATGTGACCGGCTCTGCATGGAACCGCTCGACCGCTTCTGTTACTGCGCCAGCGACTGCGACCCATGCGACGATCTACTACCGTTCTGAAGGTGTAGCGGCGGGATCGATCGTCTACCTGGACGGGTGGGGCTTCTGGAAGGGCGCGGGCGGTGACTGGGCGATGCCCGGCACCCCGATCACCGGCACCCAATCCGCGTGGGAACAGGTCACTCTCCTCGCCGACCTGCCCGCGACCGGCAACTGGCTGGGCCGGAAAATCCAGGTCACGTCCGGCCTCGGGTTGCAGGTGATGGTGTGGACTGGGACCGCATGGGTCGTCGCGCCCGAGAGCGAGACGGGCGAGTTCTCCGTCCCGATCCCCCAGGCCACCATCGACGCCCAGTCCACGCTCAGCGAAGTACTCATGTCCCGCAGGGGCAGCGAAGTCACTGTCAGGATGAGCCTCGGGAAGTCCAAGGTCGCAGATAACGCTTCGATGTTCATGACGCCGGTTCTGGGGGCCGGGTGGAGATTCGCTGCCAACTGGCGGTACGCGGGAGCGCACATGGGTTACAACGGCACGACGTTGATTGGGGTTAGTTATGCCGATACTTACCAGTTCATGGTGGGTCCGATCCTGGGCCAGATCTGGAACATCTCTTACGGGGCGAACCTGATATTCACCTATCCAGTAGCCAACACATCCTGGCCCACAACCCCGCCCGCCTAAGAGGAGGACACCTTGACCTACTACGACGTCTTCAACCTGTCCGATGACCCCGACTTCAGGCAGCGGTGCACGGCAGCACTCGCCACCGAGGGGCACCCCGCACCCGAGCAGCAAGCCTATGCCTGGCGCTGGCAGTACGCGGGGCAGCCCGGTTTCGGGGACGCCTACGCCTACGCCGTCCTCACCGGCGTCCCCAACCCCGGCAGGGACGAGGCCGTGATCACCGATGGGCAGGTCCTCAGCGCGACACAGGCACTCCTGGACCCGCCCGACGATCCCCCGGCACCCGATGCGGCATGGGTGCGGCCCCGCATCCTGCAGTGGCTCGCCGATAACGGGGTCAGGGTCCCGGACCCCGACACCCTCAGCAACGCGGCCCTGCTGGATCTGGTGCGGGATCTCCTGGACACGCCGTGAGGGTCGGCCACCGTCCCAGCGACTACCCGTGCGGCGCCTGCGGCGCGACTGCTGCGGCATGGATCACAAGAAAGGGCATTGCGCTCTCTACATCCCCGGAGCAGGGCGCTGACATGGACTGGAGCAAGGCAGGGACCCTCGGGACGGCGGCGCGGCTGCTGGCGGTTATATCGACTCGTAAGTGCGCCGGATGCTCCGATCCCTCACCGCACAGCCACCATCTGACATGGCTCGGGCGCCGGAGGTACACCTGATGCGCGATTGGCCGCTGCTGCTGGTCGCCGCCGTGCTCCTGATCTGCGGCGGGGTGCAGGCCGCATCCACCGGCGACCTCGACGCCCTGTCCATCAGCCTGATGACCGCGGGGCTCATCAGCCTGGGGGCGTGGTTGGCGGTCGAGGTCCGCGACCGGTGGAAGGACGGCACCTGATGTGGGAACTGCTGGCGCTCATCCTGTTCGTCGGCCTGACGGCGTCGCTGTTCGCGTGCGCGACCTGGTGGGCGGAGAAAGACGACGACGAGGAGGACTACTGACATGGGCGGCGGCGCGGTGTGGTGGAAGGGTGTGCAGCTGGACGCGCGCACCCGCGACATGATCGTCGAGGCCGAGCACCTCGCGGGGTTCCCCGTCCAACCCTCGCAGGGGTCGTGGTCGGGGGCATCCGCGTCCGCGGGCACCCACTCCGGGTGCGGCGCCATCGACATCACCAACCTGGACGCCGCGCACTGCGACGCCCTGGTGGACGCGATGCGCCGGGTGGGGTTCGCCGCGTGGCACAGAACCCCCGAGCAGTCCGACTGGGTGCGGCACTGCCACGGCATCGCCGTGCAGCCCGGCGGGAAGCACGACCGGGACTGCCTCAGCGGCAGCGCCCATGATCAGGTGGTCGACTACTACGAGAACCGCAACGGGCTCGCGTCAGGCGCACCCGATGACGGGCCCCGCCAGCACGTCGGGGTCACCTGGGAGACCTACCACCGCACCACCGAGGAGGACGACATGAGAATCATCTGGCTCACCCCCAGCGGGGTCGGGGGGATCCTGACCGGGACCGTGTTCTGCGGCATCGGCGGGGGGGAGGCGGCCGCGCTGCGCGACGCCGGGTGGTCGGAGGTGGCCGTGTCCCAGGCCACCATCGACACGTGGCGGGCGTCCGGCATCAGCGGGCTGTGAACTGGCCGGGGTGACCGACCTCCACCCCCGGCACCTCCAGGCACGCGCGGGCGACCACATGCCGCCACCAGCGGGCCGACACCCAGGCGGGCAGATCCGGGCGCGCGGTGTGCAGAGCCGTGTCGTCGGGGTAGACGATGACGGCGGGGTCCCGGGCATCCCCCAACCCCGCCACCAGTGCCCCGACACAGTCCCCGGTCCACGACTCCAGGGCCTCCACCTCCACCCGCACCCCATCCGGGATGGCATAGGTGCCCGCCTCCCAATGCCGGACGGTGCGCTCCCCCACCCCCAACCGGGCCGCCAACCCCCCCAGGGTGAGGCCGAGGAACTCGCGCACCATCCGCAGCTCGCCCGCTGTCATCGGGGTCATGCGACCTCGATGGTGAGCCCCAGCAGGGCGCACAGGCCGTGATACTCCCCGGCGTCGCCGGTGACCAGCACCCGGGCGGCGGCGTCCCGCACATCGGCGGGCGCGTCCGCGTACTGCCCGGCCATCCACTGCTGGGCGTCGACCGGGTCGCCGGTGAACACCGCGCCGGTGACCGTGTCGGTGATCGTGTAGACGGTGCTCATGCCGCCACCGCCGCGGTGTAGGTGTTGAGGCTCATCTCGGCGGTGAGGCCGGCAGCGAGGTGCTCGGCCCGCAGGGCGTCGTCGGCGGCCAGGACACCGTTGGTGATCGCCGGGTTGCTGCTGACGATGGTGAACGCGCCGGTGGCGGTGGTGACCCGGGTGCCGTCCTCCAGGACGACCGCGGTGACGATCGGGGTGAGCTGGGCGGTGGACACCTCGATACCGGTGACCGCGGCCCGGACCATCGGGATCTCCGTGTCGCCGCGCCAGCTGCTCCTGGTGATGGTGTAGTTCTCGATCATGTCGGCTTCCTCGCCTCCGGGCTGTGGGGCTGATCCCCTGGCCTGTGTCTCAAGTATGACACACACCTACCGGAAACCGGAAGCCGAGGGGGGTGGATCGGGTGTGAACCGCGCCACACCGCCGGTTCATGGCGCACCGGACATGTCGACCACCTGGACGACCCGCTGCTGGGGATAATCGAGTCGTATGATCCATGCGCATGCGAAGGTGTCGATGGTCCATTCCCTGCGGCAGTGCTTCGATCCGTACCTCGGGATCGGCGCGCGGTTGTTCGATTGAGCGGTTTCACCCGCGATGGGAGAAGGGAAGGCGGCGGTGGCTGAGAGGGCGTTGGCGACGATCGAGACGATCAGGGGGATCACGGAGCACCCGGACGCGGATCGTCTGGAAATTTGTTTCGTGCGCGGATGGCGGTGCGTGGTCAGGAAGGCCGATGGCTTCAAGCCGGGGCAGCAGGTTCTGTACATAGAGATCGACAGCCACATCGACGTGGAGGATCCGCGGTTCGCGTTCCTCGCGAAGTCCGGGCTGAAGACGAACGCCGCCGGCTGGAAGGGGCATCGGCTGCGGACGATGAAGCTGCGGGGCGTTGTGTCGCAGGGTCTGGTCATGCCGCTGGATCAGTTCCCAGAACTCGATGGACCGGACTGGTCGACGGAGGGCACCAAAGATGTGACGGACCTCCTCCCGATCCGGCTGTGGGAGCCGTTGATCCCGTTCAGCTCGGAAGCGATCGGTCCGTTCCCCGCAGGCATCCCTAAGACCGATGAGCCGCGTGTACAAAATCTATCCCAGGAGGAGCTGACCGTCGCGCTGTCCTACCCGCACATCGCGATCACGGAGAAGCTCGATGGTTCATCAGTGACCGCCTGGATGAAGGACGACGGCACCATCGGTGTCGCCGGCAGGAACTGGGAGCTGTCCCCCGAATCAACCGCGCACCGCACCGTCACGGAATCCGCGGCCGGGAGGTGGCTGGCGGAGCAGTACCCGGGGATGTTCCTGCAGGGCGAGTTGTGCGGGCCGAAGATCCAGGGGAACCCGTTGAAGTTGACGAGACCGCAATGGTTCATCTTCAGCTCGGGGTTCACCTCGCAGGATGTCCCGTACCGAGCCGACCCTGCCGCCATGCTCTCCGACGAGGTGCTGGCGCGCGAGATGGTGCCGACGATCCCCCCCGGCACGATCACCCGCGACTCGACAGTCGAGGATCTGGTCGCCTTCGCCGACGGGATCCGCTCCATGACCGACCCGGACCTGCCGGCGGAGGGGGTCGTGGTCCGCGGCTACGACGACACGGGAACCCTGCGGGCGTCCCTGAAGTCGATCAACGTGCAATATTTGCTTTCGAGGGGCGAATGAAGAGATTCCGTAGAGGTCCCTCCGGGATCTCCATCGCGGAGCAATGCTCGCTGCTGATGAGCACGTCGTCTCTGAAACCATCCATCCGAAGATGCTGAACAGCAGCCCCGGCACCTCCTCCCGGGGTCGGCCGTGCATGCCCGACCGACCCCTGTAACCACCCCGGCCCGTAGGACCGGGTACCACACCCCCGTCGGAGGGTGCCCACTCGTGCGGGCGGGCGATGGTGCCCGCCCCCCGCGACCAGGGGGTTGTCGTCCCGGAATCAGCCCCGCCGCCACCGCGCGCACGGATCGCAGCA
>CAYWVZ010000030.1:0-6111 GCA_964462215.1 uncultured Candidatus Saccharibacteria bacterium | reverse complement strand
CCGGATCGAGCACATGATTATCCACGGGCTCGATGCGGAGTCGGTCGGTATCTCTATCGACCGCTACGACGCTCAAGCCTTGCTCGCCATTCTTGAGGACTGGCGAGCGTTGCGGGTAATCGGGCTGAACAGAGGCCAAACCGCCGAGCAACAGCCGCTGGCCGAGCACGTCAAGCTCGCTCAGTCGTTGCTGATCGGCGCGGGCCAGTCGGTTCCTTGACAAGCGTACCCTAGTTAGGTAGTGTGTTCGACGTGGGTAGTGAACTCACATTTTTCAAACCAGAGAGAAGGGGATACCCTAATGAAAAAACTGCTTCTCACGGCGGCGTCGCTCGTCGTTCTGTCGCTCCCGGCAGCGGCGCAGTCGGTCCAATTCGGCGGCGCGCTCGGCCTCGGCCAGACGGGTGCGGTCGCCTTCGGTGCCGGCACGTCGAACTCGGCCGCCGGTGTCGGCTCGCTCGGCGGCGGCGCCTCCGCGGCCGCGTGGTCCTCGTCGTCCGAGAGCGGCGTCGGCGCCCGTGGGTACACCGGCGTCAACTCGGTCGGCCAACTCGAAAGCGGCGGGCAGGTGGGCACCTTTCAAAACAACTCCGGTGCCGGCTTCGCCGCCACTACTCCCGGCTTCAACTTCGCCGGAGGCGCCGGTACGACCACCTTCACTGGCCTCGGTGTGGGCGGCGGTCAGAACGTCGGTATCTTCGCCGGCTTTGGCGCCTCCGTCACGCCGTAACGTGCTACGTTGGGGGCTATCACTCCCGACGTGGTGACGAGGGCGGGGGCCGGGCCACACACCGGCCTCCGTACCTCTCAACTGGATCATCCTTTTGTGTGGGAAGGAGAACCAAACAATGAGAAACATCTTTACCTACTTGGGTATGCTCGCCGTCGTGGTCTTTGCGCTTCCGGGGTGGGCGCAGACGGCTCAATCCAACGCGACCGCGCTCAACTCGTCCCAATCCAACTCAGGCGCCGTCGCGCTCTCTCAAGGCGGGTCGGTGTACGTGGCGCCCGCCCCGAGCGAAGTGCGGTCGCGTACTGTGGTCGAGAACACCGGCGACTACACGGTGCGGACTGCGCCCCAAGTGAACGCACCCTCCATGTCCTCCGGCCACCCTTGCGCCTACGCTCCGGTATCGGCGAGCCTGTCGATCATCGGCGGCGGGGTCGGGGCTGGGGGCCAGAGGATCGATCACGGGTGCATGTTCATGCAAGCGGGACTGACGCAGGCGGGCGTGATCTACTACGCCAGCCAATCGGTCGAGGCGTGCCGAGCGGCCCGTCAGGCCGGCTTGATTGCGTCGTCGTCCCAATGTGGTCACGAGACGCGCCGGACGGTGACAGCCGCTCCCAATCCGGCCCGCGCAACGTCGAGTGTTGCTGCTTCCGCTTCGATACCAGCGGGCTCAGTCTCTTGCGAACGGAACTCTGCTGGTGCGCTGACGAAGGTGAGCCATCGTCGCGGCGTTGATAGCGCCGCAGCGGTCGCCTACTGCCGCCAGCAAGGTTGACCTAACGAGGTACTGCGCGAGGGCTAAGTTAGGTCGTGGGGCGCCGTCGGTTTGTACTCAACCGGCGGCGCCCTTTTCTAATAGAGGGGACAAGTGAATGATTGATAAAGATAAGCGTGACACCGACGAGCTGGAAGCCTCCGACGAGGGGCGCAACCTGATTAAGTATCCTCATGGCTGGTGGATTGTGCCGATGGCCGCGCTGGGTGCGCTTACTGTGATCGGTGCTGCTATCAGGAGGTTTCTATGACGGACGACGGTTTCAGCCGCTGGTGGTCGACGTTTCGTGTCTGCCCGAAGTGCGGCGATGACAAGGCCGAGTATCGGATGAAGATAACGTCCGGCCCTGCCGAAACTGTGGTGACAACGCAGTACGAGTGTTCGTGCTGTAAGCACCGCTGGGAAGTGCTCGACACCTACTGAGGTGCGCGGCCCCTGCGTTCACAGGGGCCGCCCTAGTTAGGTAAGCAGGTGATCAATCTGCGCCAGCCTTGTTCCCATGTGCTCCGCTCGCCTGCGCGCCACGGCTTGCTGCCGCTGCTTGCTCAGGATATGGCGCATCAGCGGGCCGCTCAGTTCATTTAGCTCGTCGGGCGACCAGTATATCGCTGGGTCGAACAGCTTGTGCTCGGCTATCAGGTCGCGGCGAACCGCATCCATTGTCGCCAGCAAGTCGCCGCCCTGATGATAGCGGCGAGTAGACACTGCCGTGTGGCACTCGTCGCACAGGAGTACGTTGCCTTCACTGCCGCGCAAGGTGGGCGGGATCGCCTTGTCATAGTGCGGGTGATGCCCTCTACCTTTGACGCCGCACAGGAAGCACTCTCGCCTTAGCTCTTGATGAAACCGCATACGGCATGCGTAACTGCAAAATCGCTTGGCCGGCTGCGACAGGTTAACCATCTTGGTTCCGCAGCCGGCGCAGACTTTTGGCCGGTCCTTGGCCTCGATCTTCTTCTTTTCTAGAGGCTTGGCTCTGGTCATTGGATGCCCTCTCTACCTAGTTAGGTATAACAGTTTAGTTTATAGAGTATAGCAGGCTATTACTAGAGTAAGAAAAGCCGTGCCAGACTAGCATAACGCCGTTGGGTACAATTGTGTAGCTGAAATCTCACCCGGCCTGAAAAAGCCGTGCCAGAAGTCAGCACGGCTTCTGGCCCCAAACCCAGCCCAGCCGCCCCGCTGGCGAACGAGGGGTTGACACTTATTATAGTGTATGGTACACTAAACATAGACTCTAGGTTTAAGGGCACTAACCCTAGTGACAGCGAGGCACCTATGATTGAGCTACCGAACGCCCAGCAGCGGCGAGAACTGGCTGAGCTTGCCCGACGCGCAGCCGTCGACAACGAGGTTACCTCACTAGGGCAACCGGACAACATCCCTGACGACGTGTGGGAGTTGATCCAAGACAACGGGCGGCTGGCGACCGAACGTCTGAACGAAATACTTATCTCGCCACGCTTCCACCGACTGCGGGCAGGAGATCAAGCCAAGCTGATTAAGCTGGCGCAAGACCGGGCTTACGGCATTGCGGCTGCGCCCCGTGATCTGAAACCCAAAGGCGGGCGCCTCGGCGATGAAGTCGCCCGGCAACTGAACTCGCTGGAGGATCGGACGACGCTTCCCGAGTACAAACATTCAACCACCAGACAGAGAGAGGGATCAAACGAATGAGAGACGCAAAGAACCTGCTAGGATTGCAGGACGAGGACGGCCCGGCGGTACTATCTCCCGAGCGGAACGCGGAGGGCGCCGTCGACAAGTTTCGCAACGACATGACCGGGCTGGGCTTCCGGCAGGCGAACGTGCTTGTGCATGACGACGACCGCGAGGCGGTCCTAGCGTATGTGCGCCGGGTTCAGGGGCGCCGTCTGGTTCTCATGCTGGACGAAATGAAATCCGCCGGCACCTACGACGAGACGCTGGACTTGCTGGCGACCCGTCGGCGCCCGCATAACGTCCCGAAGATGTCGGCGGTGATGCGGCTGAAGGCGTCGCTGAAGTCCAAGCCTCACCTAACTAGGGTGAACCGGATTCTGGAGACGTTGCAGAAGATCGACAACGCGACCTACGAGGCGAACCGGAAGTCTGCCGAGCTTCGCGAAAGCAACAACAACCCGGAACTCTATTACCTGTACGACGAGATTGCCATCCTTCTCGCCGAGGCGTACGTCTATGGGATGTGGGTATCCGCTGAGTGGGCGCTGCTTCAAATCCAGTCCAATAATCAGGGGGCGCCCAATGATTAACACCGACGAACGCTGCATCAACTGCAAGCACTACGAACCTTCGCGAACGGCGCCGACCAAGCACACGACAGGTTACTGCGCGAACACTTGGCGCATCAACCAGACGAACAAGCGCGCGGTCTACGAGTATTCTTGGTGCTCGGAATGGCGACCGGCGAACGTGGCACCCATCGAAACCTTTGAACCCGACGAGGAAGAAACCGACATGGCTGAATATACTGACGGAACGATTGCCGCCCAGCAGGTGATGACGTTCGAGAGTGGGCTGGATGATATTGCGATCCGTGCACTTTGCGAAGTCCGCGACGCTCTGGACGAGTGCCGCATGAGCGACGCGCTTGAACTGGCGAACGCTGTGGAGCGCGGCGTGGTCACGGACGCACCCCTAGCTAGGTATCGCGGGCGCCTTGAGGGACTGACCATCGCCCGGACGCTGGTACTCAACGCGATCAAGGAGGCGCAGACCGATGAGTGAGGCGAGTAACGAGCCCGACTGCCTGCAACAAATGCCCGAGCATGAGCGGGACGTGGTGTACCACGCCCTGAGCGGGTCGTCTTTGCCCGAGGCGGTTGCCGTTATGAAGGGCTTGAACATCTGTGACGAGTGCATCCTGTACTACACGGCGGCGTCGTTGCTGACGTTCTGGCAGCGATCCGGTGTGCCCGGCCTCGCCACGCGGATCAAGCTGGAGAACGCCTTCGAGGCGGTGTATGGAGATGATTATGTCCGACAAGCTGACGCCGACGAACTTGCAAAGGGCTAACGCGGCGGCGTTGCTGGAATACCAGCACGGATACCTATGGGGCGATCCGGGGACGGGCAAGACGCTGACCAGCATCGTCGCCATAGAGGAAGGTGGATTTGATCGGGCCGTAGTGGTCGGTCCGGTCCTGTCTCTCGGCATGTGGGCGGATAGCTTCCTTACCCAACTAGGTTGGGACACGCTGATTATTCGTTCTGGTAAGCTGACGAAAGATCAGGTCAAGCGGCTGGCTGACGGGGCGTACAAGGCCATCGTCACCACGTTCGCCTTGTCTACCAACACGTCAGTCAGGCTGATCTTGCAGAACTTTCTGGAACAGGGGGCGCAGTCGGTTCTTGTCATCGACGAGGCACACTACTGCAAGAACCGGCTGGCGAAGCGCACTATCGCTTTGCTATCGAAACCGACTGCGCCCCGCGTGAGAAGGCTTAATCGGCCCGGTCTACCTAGTGAGGTAATAACTCCGGGGAATGGGGTGTTCGGGAAAGGGATCGGATGCTACGCGAACAGCGTGTGGCAGCTAACCGGCACGCCTATCACCCGCTGGCCGGATGATCTGTACGCTCAACTGGCGTTTGGCCGGTCCGAAGTGCTGAACGCCTACGGCGTCAACACTTACGCCGCGTTCATTCGCAAGTTTTGTGTGCTGAAAGAAATGCGAGTGTCGCCCACCCGAACCGTGACGACGGTGGCTGGCTCCAAGAACCTTGATGTGCTGAACCAGATGGTGAAGGACTGTCGAGTGATCCGCTGCACCCTGAAAGAAGCAGCGGCTGAACTCCCACCGCTCACACAACGGACGCTCGAAGCTGAGTTGAAGAAGCACGGCAAGATTGACTTGGGGAAGCTGTCTGACGCCGAACTGGTGAAAGAGTTGGCGAAGCCGGCCAGCCCTTACGGGGTGGCGTGGCATGACCTTGGGATGGACAAGGCGGCGTCCGCTGTCGAGTACATAGCTGAGATAGCTAGACGTGAGCCGGTGCTGGTCGGGGTCTGGCACATCAGCGTCGGTAAGCTGCTGACCAAGCTGCTGTCCGGGTTGGGCTTCAAAGTGGCGTTCGTTAGCGGGGCGGTGTCTGGTGTGCAGCGTGACCTCATTAGGGATGACTTCAACGCCGGCAAGCTGGACGTGATCGTGGGCCAGATGGCGGCGATGAACACAAGCTGGAACCTGCAAGAGTGCGGCGCCTACGTCGTCGTCCTCGAACAGCACCCGTCGCCGGGCGTCGTCACGCAGTTTGTCCATCGCGTCTATCGAAAGGGGCAATCGAACCACGTTCAAGTCGACTACATAATGACCGATCATCAACTGGACAAGGCTATCTCTCGCATCCGCGCGGAGAAAGGCAGACAAACTGCGGAGGTGCTAAGTGGAATATGAACCTAGCTGGCGTTTGGTGATAAACGCCGTGCTCGACATGCTAGGTATCCCGCGCCGGAAGGCTCTGCGCCGCGGAGACTTTCGGTTCTTCGACATCGTGTCCGGTGAGCCGGTGTACTATTACCACGATGACGAAAGCGGCAAAACATATCTGGCGACGAGTGCTCGCGCCCGGTTTCGTCTGGAAGTTACTCACGCCGACGCTG
>CAYWVZ010000029.1:0-6759 GCA_964462215.1 uncultured Candidatus Saccharibacteria bacterium | reverse complement strand
GGTGGATATATTGTTTTTTGGGGCCGCGCCCTTGGGAGCCGGTGCTAGCGGAGCGCGTCCGGCCATGGGCCGGCCGGCGTTTGCGGGAACTGTAAACGTTGTAAGACATAAAAAATGAATCCTTATGGGTTAGAAGTTATGAAATCGATTGTCGGCAATGAAATCGAGTATCACTACTAGCCCGGATTCATTAGAACAATACACTTATATTAGCATAATAATTTTACCGTTGCAAGTGGAGTGTTTTGTTACTCCCCCGCTTTGTCAGCAAACACCACTAGCCGGGCAGTGTAGCTTCGCTGGTTCTGGTTCCAATCCCCCTGGCAGGTAACCAGGTTGAGATGGGCTTTGCCGTCGCTTGAGCGGAACACGGCCGTGGCATCATCTTTCGGACTGTACGTCCGTGAGCCGCTTACGACGAACGTGATGGTCTTTCCTTCTTCATCTTCAATGTATAGCACGTCCCCTTTGACAAGCTTATGCAGATTATCGAACACTGCCGGTATATTATTCCTGTAGCCAAAGTGTCCGTCGATAACAGAGCTTCCGGTTTCGCCGGGGCGCGGCCCGGACTCGTACCAGCCGGTGTTGTCGGGACCGTCCGGTACATCCAGGTCTCCTTGAGACGTCAAGCCCACCCGGTCGACAGCAGCGTCCACACCGATCTTTGGAATCTTGAGGCGCACCGGCAAGCCAGGCTTGGCTTCCTCTTGCCCATCAAGAGTGGGGCTGCTTGGAGTGAACGGCAGTGACGTGTTTTGGGTTGAACCTTTTAGCACCGTAAAGTACAAAATGAGCGCTAACAAAAGCACGCATACGGCCAAAGCGACAATGAACAGCTTTTGCCTGCCACTGCGTGAGGCGAACATATGGTATCAGCCGTTTCTTTTTAGTGCTTGAACTAAAGTGCTCGTCTTTTGCGGGCCAGGTAGAAAAGCGACAGGGCAACCACAATCCCGGCCGGGATAATAACGCTCCATGGGGCGAGGTTTTTGCTCTGGGGGGCTACTCCGGCGTTCGGCAGCCCTGGCACAGGAGTACCGTCAGAGGAACCGCCACCGTTATCAGAAGGATTGTCTCCGGCACAGGCTGGGACGGTGACAGTGGTATCGTTTAGGTTGACCGCTGCAATTCTGGCCAGTAGCCGTCCTTCGACCGTTGAGCCGCCATCATCGGTAATCGATTGGTCGGCCATGATGGTTCCGACGAAATTGCTGCCGGTACCGAGGGTGGCCGAACTGCCAACCTGCCAAAAGACATTGCAAGCTTGGGCTCCGCCCGTCAGCACAACCGTACTGCTGCTGCCTGTCACCAAGGTAGTTCCCATCTGGAAAATGAAGACTGCGTTAGGATTGCCCTGGCCGTCTAGGGTAAGGGTGCCGGCTCCGGCTATCTCAAACGTCGTTGAGTCGGTAACGTAGGTTCCGTCTGCCAGGGTTGCTCCGGCTAGTTCCGTACCAATAGTGGTAGCACTGCGTCCAGCGGCATCGTTATAAGCGGTGGTAAGGTCGTTTTTGGCGGTCGTCAGTAGGCCGGGGTTCGTAACTCGACACGGCAGGGGGCCGGCAGCGTCGACCGAAAAGATCGTTCCGTCGACTTCCGCGCACGGTACCAAAATACCGGCGCCGGTAGCCGGGCTCAGCCCAACATCTCCGGTAATGTCAGAAGGGTTGGCGTCGGTAACGGTAGAGCCGGCCAAAATCGCAAAGCTATCGGCCGTGCCAAGATTGACCGTAGCGTGCGAAGCATAGGCTAGCCCGGCCAGGCCCAGCGTAAAAGTAACGGCCAATACGGCGATTGTTATTATGTGTTTACTAAATTTTTTCATATCTCGTCCTATTGATTAGTTAATTAGCGGTCAGACTGAGCCTTCGGGAGGGGCTTTCCTTGGAATATTCAAGGCAGCTTTTCTCATCTCGTGGGGCGAGGTTTTAAAAGCATCCTTGAAAACATCGTTGAACTGACGCAAACTGGAAAAATCGGCGCTGAAGGCCACGTCGACAATCGGTAACTTGGTTTGGGTAATCAGCCGCTTGGCCGTACGAAGACGTTTTGCCTTATTGAGGCGAACCGGTGACGTTCCGGTCCTGTCGTGAACAATCCGCCGCAAATGCCGCTCGCTTATATGGAGTGAATCGGCTAGCCCGTGGACTCCCCTTTCGTTGATAGCGCCAGCGTCTATGTTGCCTAGTATTTCTTGCGACAGATTGTTCTTTAGCCGGCCGGGGTGACAGCGCCCGCAGGCCCGGTAGCCTTGCAGCGCGGCCTTCTGACTGGTTGCAAAAAAGACATAGTTATTTTGTAGCGCATGAGGTGCCGGACACGACGGGCGGCAATATGTCTTACCGGCCTTTACCGCGAAATAAAAGATACCGTCATACTTTTTGTCTCGATCCAATATGGCGTGATACCGTGCGGCTTTAGTGAGTCCCGGTGTCATGCCTTTATTCTCACACGCTTATGGTATATATACTAGCGGTTATCGGACATCAACCGAAATGCGGCCTTGGTGCCTACAGCCTCTACAGCCTAGAGGGTGTCATCATGCATGGGCGGAGCATCGGGGATATTCATGTATGCGGCGTCCATAGCGCTACCGCGCAACCGGCCTTCGTGCGGGTTCAGATCTGCTGTTGAGAGCTGCCTTCTTACTAACTGTAGTTCAGATATCAAGCCAACCGCGACACGAGTCACTATATGCCGCTTGGGAAATTCTGGCGTTGCGTCCGATGAGTGTTCCATAAGATATAGATACCATAAATACAATGCTAAGTCAAGTTACGGCTGGTTCGGAGCGGCGGCGAATTGTTCGGCTTGAGCTACATAAATTTTAGTAATACAAACGAGAGGCTGTATTTAGGCGTAAGCTTTGTTATAAAAGTACATATGAGTTTGCTTCAATTAATAATGATAAAAGGTGCACTATGCTAAGAATTAAAAATAAAAATTTCATACTTAAAGGGCTTGTGGCTCTCCTGATTGTAGCCGTAGCGGTTATACTGCCGCAGACATTTGCGCGGGCGGCTACTATCAATGTAACGCCGGGGCCGAGTGCTATCCAAAACGCCATCGACAGCGCCTCTGATGGCGATGTTATCCAGATTGCAGCCGGAACCTATGACGAGTCGCTTGTGCTCACTAAAAGCCTGACGTTGGTGGGTCAAGGTGACGTTATTATTAAATCAGTCGACGGCTTTGTAGATAGTGGCGGTGTTGCCAAGGGTATTGATATTATAGGAACCCACGACGTAACGCTTACAAACCTTGTGTTTGACGGCACAAACACCATGACATCGCTGGGCGCCACAGGCCCTAATGCCACCGGTGTTGATATTAATAGTTCTCCGGGGATTACGCTAAACAATATAACCGTACAAAACTATGGTAAGAACGGTATTTCGATAGTTGCGCAACAAAACCCGGCCGATCCGATATCCAGCAATATTACGTTTAATAACGTAACCACCACTAATACTTTGTGGGCCGGGATTGCTTTCTACACTACTAGTTCGGGCAGTAACTCCGCGAATATTACAGATGTAGTCTTTACCGGTACCACGACTATTGACGGTAGTGCCTACGGTATCCAATTTGGTGATGGCGCCAGTGACCCGGCATATATCGTATCGGGTCCTGATGGTGCTCCCGTTAACCTCGGAACGGTTGCATTCCTAAACAATACGGCCAATATCAGTAACGACTTAGCCAATACCCCGATTCTTCTAAGCGCCCATTCAACCATTAATGGCCAGCTGGTAAGCGCCGGTGACTTCCCCGGCCTTTTGGTAACGATTGTTGCCGATGCAGCCCCGATTATCCCCGGGGTTCCGAATACCGGCCTCCGTTAACGCTTGTGTGCTGGTCTTGCTATGAAAGAGCTGACAGTTAAAAAACGCTCCAACCGTAAGCGGTGGGTCGCGGGTGTTTTTGCCGCCGCGGCGCTCTGTCTCGGAGTGGGGTGCGGAGTGTTCCATGCTTTGTCATCTGCCTCTAAAAGTATCGACCCGCCAAAGCTGGCTAAAGCACAGTACAGCGAGCAAAAGCCAACCGAGCAAGAGCAAACCCGGTATGAAGTCGCGCCCGGCCTGCCGCGGGCGTTGTATATCGGTGCAATTGGCATTAGCGGAGCGAAGATCATACCCGTGGGGCTGGAAAGCGATGGCGCCTTAGCGGCTCCCGGCAGTATTTATGATGTGGGCTGGTACCAAAATAGTGTGAAGCCGGGCAGCGGCCGGGGCGCGGTACTGCTGGACGGACACGTCAGTGGCATAAATGACCCGAACGCGGTCTTTCACCGGCTCGGGGAGCTACAGCCGGGCGACAAAATCACCATCGAAAAAGGCGACAAAAGCCAGGTAGTATACACGGTGCGCGAGATCGAGACGCTACCCATAGAAGAAGTTGATATGGCAAAAATGATGCGTTCGCTTGATCCGGCTCTGGAAGGGCTTAACCTCATCACCTGCGGCGGTTCATACAACTATGACCGCCAGCTCTACGAGGATCGCGTCATGGTATACGCCGTGCGCGAAACTTAAACGAAGCCCGATATTAATCAAACGCATATAGTGGCTGGGGATGAGGGATTCGAACCCCCGATCACGGGACCAGAACCCGTTGCCTTACCACTTGGCTAATCCCCATTAACAGAGTGATTATACTAAACTTAGCCTGTTTTGTCAGCCCGCCGCATGCTCGAAGCTATCCTCTTCCAGACGGGCCGCTATGCCGTCGAGTTGGGTGTGTACCCTATCCCCATCAGCCTTGCCCTGGTAGCGCGCCGGATTTTGCACACCAAAAATAATTAACAAAATCTTAATTCACCTACAACGGACGGACCGTTGCAAATCGAACTGCTTTAGTCCTGCCCCCAGCCTTTTGCAAAGAAGTGCTTGAACGATTCCGGGCGCATAGGCACGGCCGCCGCCACCAACCAATCCGGCAGCGCGTTAAAGAACATGGTGTCGCCCTTTTTGGGGTTTTGACCCAAGCCAACCACCGACACATCAACATAATGTTTAGCGTCGCGTTCGTATAACGCCCGAATTGCTTTTTGCGACTTATAGATAAGCATCCCGTACTCAACGCCGGTTAACTCTTCTGCCTTTGGCACGTCAAAAAGTAGGCGGAGCGCAAACCGCAAGCCATTAATACTCATCGCGGTTGCGTCTTTTAGCTCGGTGGTCATTTCGGCGCGGTCTTTCACCTCCGGTTCGTAAAATATAGAGTTGAAGCCCTGCCGTATATCCGTTGTTGAAGTGAAGAACAGCCGTAACGCTTCGGCATGTGATTGCTCCCTTAGAGGGCTGGGAGGGTGTTTCCCGAGCATCTCATGGATTGCCACGTTCGCTACGCCGATACCAACAAAGATTCTTTGGGCAATTTGTGCAGCCTCGACGCGCAATTCCCCGGCGGGTCCGCTAAGAGTATATTCAAGTTCGTCTTCAAACAAGTTATAGTCTTCGTGGTTAAGGCTGTAATTTCCGTTAGTGCGCATAATTGAATACGTGCGGTCGGATACTCTCTCGAGTCCGCCATCTACCGGATAGCCTATTATCACCTTGGCCGAGTCAGTCGCCAGATTTTCCAAATCATAAAAGTCTGCCATAGCGTCAGTAACGGCTGCCGCGTGGGCATTGACTTCTGCTTCTCTGGGATTGAGTTCTTCTCCAGATACCATCTGTATATTATATCATGAAAATTTAGTTAGCGCTAGACTTGCGCCATGTTTCGATGTCGGCATGGTGGCCGCTCAATAATACATCGGGGACTTTTTTGCCGCGGAAGGTTTCGGGCCGGGTGTAGTGCGGGTGTTCAATGGCCTGGTCGTCGGCTTGGAAAGACTCTTTTTCGGCGCTGGTTTCGCCGCCCAGCACGCCGGGTAACAACCGTACTACGCTGTCGATGATTACCATGGCCGGCAGCTCGCCGCCGGTTAACACGTAGTTGCCGATGCAAAATTGTTGGTCGATGTAGTCGGTGACGCGTTCGTCGTAGCCTTCGTAGCGGGCACACACCAAAATTAGGTCTTGGCCTTTTTGACCTTTGGCTGCCAGGCTCTTAGCGTGTGACTGCTTATAGGTTTCGCCCCTGGGGGTCGGCAGAATTACAAGGGCCTTGGAAGATTGCTTTTTGGCATGCTCGATAGCCGCCACCAACGGTTCGGGCTTGAGCACCATGCCGTCACCGCCGCCGTACGGCGTGTCATCAACCTGCTTGCGCGGGCCTAAGCCAAAGTCACGCAGGTTAACGTGCTCGAACGTGACCGCGCCCTGCTCTTGCGCCTTCCAAAGCATGCTGGCGTTTAACACACCGTCAAACATCTCTGGAAACAAGCTGATAATCTGAATCTTCATGGGTATGGTATATTATACCACTAAATTACCTACACGTCCAGGTCGTCAAGTTCTTCGAGCTCTTTGCGGGTCTGGCTGGCCAAACTGCTTGGTTCGTCACTGTCTTCGTCTTCGTCGGCCAGCGTTGAGGCGTCGGCGTCTTCGTTGAGGGCATCTTCGGCTGCGACTTGTTCATCAGCAACCGTGTCATCGGTATTGTCATCATCCGGCTGGTCGGTCTGGTCATCATCGGTACGCTTCTTGTTATCGTCGCGGTCATCATTACGGCGATCAGCCGGCGGCGGACCATTGTCGACAATCTTGAGGTTGTAGCGGGCATCGTTTTTGGTACCGAGCGCTCTGAGCAAAGTGCGCAGGCTTTGGGCGGTAGCACCGCGTTTGCCGATAACCCGGCCGAGGTCTT
>CAYWVZ010000028.1:0-6883 GCA_964462215.1 uncultured Candidatus Saccharibacteria bacterium | reverse complement strand
CCGCACCATACGGCGCCACCCTGGACGGGCAAGAACCCTCTCTGACCTATGATTCCCCTTACAATACGTACCTGCGCACCGGCTTGCCGCCCGGACCAATCAGTAATAGTAGCCAGGTAGCCTTATGGGCGGTAGCATTTCCGGCTTCCACGGACTGGTTATATTTTGTAGCTGGGGACGACGGTAAAACCTACTTCTCGCATACTTTAGAAGAACATGAAGCTTTAACCAAGCAACATTGTAAAAAACTCTGTAACTAAGCTAGATTAACAGAGGTAGAGAATGTAAAAAATACTTGCTTTTATGCATGGTTTTTGCTACAATATCACGGTAACTTTGGCTCTATAACGACCCTAGTCGTGAGTCACAGTTACCCCAGGAGAAGACTATTAGCACCATTTCAACCTCGCTCGTTACTGAGCGGATTGCACGATTTAGTGATTATCTGCGCCCGGCCACGTACCGGCGCCTGTTTCGCCGTTTACCGAAACATTCGCGCCGCCGGGCTATTCGTTATGGCCTGCTTGGCGCTAACTTACTGGTGTTGGTGGTTGCTGGGCTTTTTGTAGTTCGCGGCAGCGCCAGCGATACTGGCCAACTTAACCCGTCAGCAGCTGTTATTGGCGAAGCTACACCCCTGTCTAATCCGCTTGACCAACTGTCTTCGGCCGATATTGCCGTACAAGTAGCCCGTACCGCCCGACTGGAAGAGGCCCAGGCTGTTACCAACAAGGCCGACACCGTTAATGCCCAACTGGCTGTTACCTCTGAAGACCAAAGTATCTTAAGTAAGCCCCAAGTTGTGTCGGGCGGCCTGAAATCCCGCCGGGACATCCAAACCTATGTAGCCCAGGCTGGTGATACGGTTTCGAGCGTGGCTGCCAAGTTCGGTGTAACCTCCGATACTATCCGTTGGTCGAACAACCTTACCGGCGAAGATGTACCGGCCGGTAAAGAGCTGTTGATTGCCCCGGTCGACGGTATCGTATACATAGTTAAAGACGGCGATACTCCCGATAGTGTAGCTAGCAAATACCGTGCCAACAAGGAACTGCTGATTGCCATGAACGACGCCGAGATCAGCGGTCTGCCGGTTGGCCAGTACATTATTATCCCCGGCGGTTCGCCGCCGCTGGCCGCATCGCCTTCGCTGGCTAACACCTCTTTGTCGGGTGGCTTTGCCTGGGGTGGCGCCAACCCGGTATACGGATACAACGGCTATGACTATGGCTATTGTACGTGGTGGGTGGCGAGCCGCCGCGCCCAAATCGGCCGCCCGATCCCCAGCAACCTGGGTAACGCCAGCACCTGGAAGGTGTTAGGCCAACGTGCCGGACTGGGTACCGGTAATGTTCCGGCCGCCGGTGCTATTATCTGGACGCCACCGCGCGACTATTACGGCCACGTTGGTTTCGTGGAATCAGTGAACCCCGACGGCAGTGTTAATGTGTCAGAGATGAACGTGCGGGGTTGGGGTCAGGTCAGCCACAAGACCTTGTCACCGGCCGAAGCCGCCGCCTACTCCTACATTTACTAATTACGTGCCTCACTATTCGAGCTCCTCAAGTAGCGTCCTCGCCTCGGCAAAATTAAGCCGAGGCTGCGGATACTTTCGTATCCCGAACAGTGAGGCACCCTGCCGCTCTGTGTATAGGACTGGACTGCCTCCGCAGCCGAAGGCGAAGACCGCAGTACAGGACTATGTGCAGAAAGGCAGGGGCGTGTTGAATTATTAAAAGGTCATTAGATTTGCTGGACGCACGAGCCAGAGATAGGTACTCTAAAAGAGATGTTTGTAGATAAAGTGGCAATAACGGTTCAGGCAGGTGACGGCGGTAACGGCGTTATCAGTTTTCGCCATGAGAAATTTATCAATAAAGGCGGCCCGGACGGCGGCGACGGCGGCCATGGTGGCAACGTCGTACTGCGGGCCAGCCGCAACCAAGACACGCTGGTTACGTTTCGCTACCAAAAATTGCTCAAAGCCGAATCGGGCAAAAACGGCAGCAAACGCAAAAAACACGGTAAAAGCGGGGCCGACGCAGTAGTGGCTGTACCGGTGGGGACTATCATAACTATGGGCTCAGGAGAGGTACTGGCCGATTTGACGCAAGACGGCCAAGAAGTAGTTATCGCCCGCGGCGGCCGCGGCGGTTTCGGAAACGCCCACTTTACTTCCTCAACCCGCCAGGCACCGCGCCTGGCCGAAAAAGGCGAGCAAGGCGAACAATTCGAAGCCGTTATGGAGCTAAAAATGATTGCCGACGTTGGCCTGGTAGGCCTGCCTAACGCCGGTAAATCCACCTTTTTGTCGGTTGTCAGTAACGCCAAGCCCGAAATTGCCGACTACCCCTTTACCACCTTACGGCCTAATCTAGGCATGGTAGATATCGACAGCACATCGAGCTTGCTGGTAGCCGATATCCCCGGACTTATCGAGGGCGCCAGCCAGGGCAAAGGTTTAGGCGACGAATTTTTGCGTCACGTCGAGCGCACCCGGGTCCTTATCCACCTGATCGATGTACACCAAGACGATGTGGCCGCCGCCTATCGCACCATCCAAAATGAGCTCAAAGCGTACGTAGTCGACTTAACCAAGCGTCCGCAGATTGTGGTACTTACTAAAATTGACGGTGTTGATCCGGCGATTATTAAAATTAAGCTCAACGACCTCAAGAAGGTAGTGCCTAAAAATACCGGCCTGCTCAGCATGTCGGCTCCCAGCGGCGAGGGCGTGCGGGACCTGTTGTTCGCCATTAAAAAACTGCTCAACCAGCAGCGGATAACCAGCGAAAAGGCGGCCGAACAGGAGCTGCCGGTTATTCGGCTGCGGGCCAACCCCGATACCTGGCGTGTTGAAAAGGTCGTCGGCGGCTTTGTGGTTTCCGGCCAGAAAATCGAGCGTTTTGCCCAGCGAACCGACTTTAGTAATCCGCAGGCCGTGCAGCGGTTACGCGATATCCTCAAGAAGACTGGTGTCATGCGCGAACTGACACGCCAGGGCATTGCGCCGGGCGAATCAATCGGCATAAAAGGCCACGAGGACATCTCCTACTAATGGCTAACACTTTCTTCTTTTATGACCTGGAAACCAGCGGGGTGGACTCACGTACCGGCCGGGTAATGCAATTTGCCGGCCAGCGAACCGACCTCAAGCTCAAAGAGATTGGCGAACCGGTCAACGTACTTATCAAACTGACCGATGACGTTCTGCCTGATCCCGACGCCATCATGATTACCGGCATTACGCCGCAACAAACCCGGGCCGAAGGTTTAACCGAAGCTGAATTCCTACAACTTTTTTGGGAAGAAGTAGCTGCGCCGGATACTATTTTCGTTGGCTACAACAGCGTCCGGTTTGACGACGAATTTATGCGTTTCATGCAGTACCGTAACTTTTACGACCCGTACGTCTGGCAGTGGCAGGACGGCCGCAGCCGCTGGGATTTGCTGGACGTGGTGCGAATGACGCGGGCGCTGCGGCCGGACGGCATTCAGTGGCCGTTCGACGCCGCCGGCAAACCAACCAACCGGCTGGAATCTTTAACCGCCGTTAACGGACTGGCGCACACCAATGCGCACGATGCCCTAGCCGACGTTAGGGCTACTATTGCTCTGGCTCGGCTGGTATATAACAAGCAGAACAAATTATTCGGGTATCTGTTGTCGGTGCGCGGCAAACAGAAAGTCGCCGAACTGGTAGAAACCGGCGAGCCGTTCGTTTATAGTTCCGGCAAGTACCCCGCCGAGTTCGAAAAAACCACCGTTGCCGTTAAGGCGGCCGCTAACCCTAATAGGCAGGGAGCGTTGGTGTACGATTTACGCCATGACCCCGACGATTACACCGGCAAAACGCCGGCCGACTTGGCCGAGCTGTGGCGTTACAAAAAAGACAGCACCGAGCCGCGCTTGCCGGTCAAAACGTTACAGTTCAACCGTTGTCCGGCAGTGGCGCCGCTAGGTGTTTTAGATGAAGCCAGCCAACAGCGTCTACAACTGGATCCGGCAGTCATTGCCACCAACCTGGCCAAATTGCGTAAGGCTAGGGGTTTTGCCAAAAAATTACAGCAAGCCGTGGAGCTACTAAACGAGCAACGGCAGACACAACTAGTAAGCAGCGAAACCGATGCCGACAGCCAACTGTATGAAGATTTTATCAGCAAGCCCGATCAAACTACTATGAGCGCCATCCGGGCGGCCGAACCCGCCGCTATCAACGGATTTGCCGACAAGCTGCACGACCAGCGCCTTAAAGCCCTGCTGCCTTTATACAAAGCCCGCAATTTTCCTAAAAGCCTATCATCGGACGAGCGGGCGGCCTGGGAGGCTTTCCGTACCCGCCGGCTTACCGATGGCGGCGAACGCAGCCGCCTGGCCCAATACATGCGCCGGCTGGAAGAGCTAGCCGCCAGCCCGCGTCTCAGTAAAAACCAGCAATATTTGCTCGAAGAACTGCGGCTCTACGGCGAAGCGATTATGCCCGATCCAACGAACTCAGACTAATAATATCGAACTGTTGCTGCAAGTGTTTACGTACCTTGTGGCCATGAACGTAGTACAACACTGCCATACCGGCCAGCATGATAATTGCCAAAATAGCACCGTACCACCAAATTGTGAGCTGAAAATGCGTCCCGGGGATTTGACCGAGTACAATGAATTGCATCATAGCAACCACCTCTTTACCTTTAATTTAACTATAGCTTTATAGTTGCTAAAATGTCAAGTATATTCCATATAACTTATGCTTTTCGGCCGACTTTTCCACCGTATCATTGTAATTTTTAACAAAAAGTTAAGAAAAATTTAATAATTTGCTACACTGAGCTCGGATTCCATATTAAAACATACATGGAAAAGCTTATGGGGAGAAAGAATCATCCTAATGGCAACGTTCAGCGCTCCCGATTATCGGCAAATCGGGAAGAACGTTCGAGTCGCGTCGCAAACGCATTTGCCCTGTTCCGCCCCGTTGATTCGGAAGTAACCGAGGAAGTATACGAGCGGCTACATGCTTTGCAGGCGGAAGAAGATATACCCGGCAACGTAAAGTTATTTAATCGCGATCTGCACAGTTCTATCATTCAGGAGCGACGGGTCAGACGTGGCCTGGCCAAGGGCTTGGCAACCGGGTTTGTGCTTAGTTCGGCTCTGACCCATATTGAAAGCGGTATGCCTGGACATGGACGCAGCAGGCTAGATGCTACGATTACAGAAGTTGATGTCATTGGTCGTAATCGTAACGTTTTGATTGCTCATTTAGAGGATAAACGAGGTGTACTAGGTGATCAAATGGAAACAGCCCGTCATGTGCTCGGTAGTATGGGCCTGAAACTCTCGATAGACCGTAAGCCGCATATCACTCTGGGCGAAAGTCCCGCTGGCTTGAGTAAAACCGAGCGACGGCACGTTATCCATACGGTGCAAGATACGGTCATGGATGTGGAAGTGCAATTATTGCCGATCATGGTAGAGCATAATGGGCGGCGGCTGCCGCTTGAGGCAGCAAAGCAGCTCTAGGACTAGAAAAAAGTTAAAAAAATCTGTATAATTGATGCACTTGATACAGGTGAGTCAATATGGATGCGATAGTTGTTAAGGGTGCGCGCGAGCACAACCTCAAAGATATTAGTGTGACGATTCCCCGCGGCAAGCTGGTAGTAATTACCGGTTTGAGCGGGTCAGGGAAGTCGTCGTTGGCCTTTGATACCATTTATGCCGAAGGCCAGCGCCGCTATGTCGAAAGCCTTAGCTCCTATGCCCGCCAGTTTTTGGGGCTAATGGAGAAGCCGGACGTTGACCAAATCGACGGCCTGTCGCCGGCTATTTCGATTGACCAAAAGTCGACCAGCCGCAACCCGCGCTCTACCGTGGCCACCGTCACCGAGATTTATGACTATCTGCGCTTGTTATTCGCGCGGATTGGCGTGCCGCATTGCCCGGTCTGCGGTAAGCCGGTGGCGCGCCAGACCGCCGCGGCCATCGTCGACCAGATTACCGCCAGCGGTTCTGGTGCCAAACTGATGGTCTTAGCGCCGGTAGTACTCGACAAAAAGGGCGCTTTTGAACATATTCCGGAGCAATACACGCGGGCGGGTTTTGCTCGGGTGCGGGTGGACGGCGTGGTCTACGCGCTGGACGAGTTTCCGGAGCTCGACAAGAATTATAAGCATAAGATCGACATCGTAGTCGACCGTCTGGTCAACAACGACGAGAGCAAAACCCGCCTCGCCCAATCCGTAGAGCAGGCGTTGGAAGTTGCCGACAGTAAAGTTATCGTCTTGAATGCCGACAGTAACGAAGAAACGTTTTACAGTTTGCGCTATGGTTGTGTCGACCACCCCGACGTGGCGATTCCGGAGCTGGAGCCGCGCACCTTTAGTTTTAACAGTCCGCATGGCGCCTGTCCGGTTTGTACCGGCTTAGGCTCCCGGCTAGAAGTTGACCCCGAACTGGTCATCCCCAACGGTCGTTTAACCATCGCCGAAGGCGCTATCCGCCCGTTCAACCGCGTCAACTCCGACGCCTGGTACATGAAAAAGATGCAAGCCGTCGCCGACCGCTACAAGTTCAGCCTGCATGTGCCAACCGGCGAATTAACCAAAGACCAGCTCGACAAAATTTTGTACGGTACCGGCAGTGAGTCTTATAAAATTTCGCTGGGTATCGGCCGGTCGTTCGATACCACCTATGAAGGCGTCATCCCCAACCTGGAACGCCGGCACAAAGAAACCGAGAGCGACTTCATGCGGCGCGACATCGAGCGGTTTATGCAAGAGCGGCCGTGCCACGCCTGCAATGGCCGCCGGCTTAAGCCCGAGGTGCTGGCCATTACCGTTGGCGGCAGTTCTATCATGGACGTCTGCGAGCTTTCTATCGACGA
>CAYWVZ010000027.1:0-7470 GCA_964462215.1 uncultured Candidatus Saccharibacteria bacterium | reverse complement strand
GAAGCGCTGGCCGAGCCGGCCGAAGATGCCGCGGTGTTAATGCGCCGCGCCGAAGCCTGCCGGCTCGGCCAGCAAGCGGACCCCCGCGAGCCAGCTCCTAGCCAACCACAAAACTGACCAATTTCTTTGGTACGTAGATCGTCTTTCTGGCGTCCTTACCGTCCAGATAGGCAGCCACTTTGACGTCTTTTTGGGCGGTCTTAATAATATCTTCTTCGGTGGCATCGCTTGGCACCTGCAGCTGGGCGCGGACTTTGCCGTTGACCTGTACGACAACGGTCATGGTGTCTTGTACCAAATATTGCTCGTCCCACTGCGGCCACTCACCGGTATGGATTGACTCTTTGTGCCCCAACTGGTGCCATAATTCTTCACTCAAATGCGGCGCGAACGGTGCCAGCAGCTTCAACAGATTTTCTAGAGCAAACTGCCAGCTGGCACCAGCCTTAGCGAAACCTTGGTCCGCCTTTATCTTGTACAGTTCGTTGGTCAGCTCCATCAGGGCCGCGATAGCGGTGTTGAAGTTCATGCCGTGCAAGTCTTCGGTGACTTTTTTGATAGCTTTATGGGTGGCGGCCAAAATGGTTTTGCTGTCGCCGCTGGCGGCTGGCTTGGCTTCGAGGTATTCCTGCGCCAGCGTCCAGACGCGGTTCAAAAAGCGGTGCGTACCGCCGACCGTTTCCGGGCTCCACGGCGTGGTTTGGTCATACGGCGCCAGGAACGTGATGGCCAGACGCAGCGCGTCGGCGCCGTAACCGGCTTCGATAATGTCGGTCGGGTTGACCACATTGCCTTTGCTTTTGCTCATCTTGGAGCCGTCGGCCGCCAAGATGATGCCCTGCCCGCGGCGAGCGTGGTACGGCTCGGGTGTGGGCACTAAGCCTTGGTCGTAAAAGAACTGGTGCCAAAAGCGCGAGTACAGCAAGTGCAGCGTAGTGTGCTCCATGCCGCCCAGGTACATGTCGACTTCGCCCCAGTATTTGAGCTTGGCCGGGTCGGCAAAGGCTTTGTCGTTGTGCGCGTCGTAGTAGCGCAGGTAATACCACGATGAGCCCGCCCAGTTGGGCATAGTGTCAGTTTCGCGCTTAGCCGGGCCGCCACATTCCGGGCAGGTAGTGTTGACCCAATCAGTAACCTGGGCCAGCGGGCTTTCGCCGGTGTCGGTCGGCTCATAATTCTTAACCTTTGGTAACGTCACTGGCAGCTGGTCATCGGGCACGGCAACCGCACCGTGTTTAGGGCAATGAATAATAGGAATCGGCTCGCCCCAGTAATGCTGCCGGCTGAAGATCCAGTCGCGCAAGCGGTAGTTAATCTTTTCTTTGGCCTGGCCTTTTTTCGCCAGGTCGGCCACGATCTTGTCGCGCGCCTTGGCCGACGGCAGGCCGTCGTACACACCGGAGTTAACCATGATACCCTCGCCGGTGTAGCAGCCTTCGAAATCGGCCGGCTTTTGAACCACATCAATAATCGGCAGGTCGTATTTTTTGGCGAACTCAAAGTCGCGCTCGTCGTGGGCCGGCACGGCCATAATGGCACCTGTGCCATAGCCCATTAGCACGTAGTCAGCGATCCAGACGGGCACTTTGGCGCCGTTGACCGGATTGATGGCGTGCGCGCCGGTGAACACGCCGGTCTTTTCGCGGTTTTCGTCTTGGCGTTCGACTTCGGTTTTGGCTTGGGTGGCCTTGACGTAACTTTGAACGTCGGCCTTTTGTTCCGGAGTCGTGATCTGCTCCACCAGCGGATGCTCTGGCGCCAACACCATAAAGGTGGCCCCGAACAGCGTGTCCGGCCGTGTCGTAAAGACGGTTATCTTGTCATTAATGCCTTCCAGCGCGAAGTCCACTTCGGCGCCGACGCTGCGACCGATCCAGTTAACCTGCTGGTCGGCAATGCGGCTGGGGTAATCCACGGTTTGCAGGCCGTCGATCAGGCGGTCGGCGTAGTCGGTAATGCGCAACATCCACTGGTTAAGCGTCTTCTTCTCGACCAGCGTGTCGCAGCGCTCGTGCCGGCCGTTGACCACCTCTTCGTTGGCCAGGCCGGTTTTACAATGCGGGCACCAGTTGATATCGACTTCGTCCTGATAAGCCATACCGGCTTTGAAGAATTGCAGGAAGAGCCACTGCGTCCATTTGTAGTAGCTGGGGTCGCTGGTGTTGAAGCTGCGGCTCCAGTCGATGCTGTAGCCTAAAGAGTCGAACTGTTTTTGGAAGTTACCGACGTTCTGGTCGGTGGCAACCTGCGGCGCGATTTTCATCTTGATGGCGTAGTTTTCGGTGGGCAGGCCGAAGGCATCGTAACCCATCGGGTACAGGACGTTGTAGCCGTTCATGCGTTTGTGCCGAGCCATGATATCCCCCAGTGTGTACTCGCGCACATGCCCCATATGCAATCCGTCGCCCGACGGATACGGGAACTCCGTTAACATGACGTACTTAGGCCGTTTGGCGTCAAAGTCGACGGCCGCATATTCTTTGCCGGCCGCCCACGCCTTTTGCCAACGCGGCTCAATATCTTTAGGGTTATACCGTTGCATCACCGTTATTATAACAGAGGCGCGCCCGAAATTATCCTATTTTTTACAACGAAGCTAACACATTGCGCGGTGGCCATGCTAGGCTAGAAGTAGCGAATGGAGGGTAACATTTGATGTCATCGGCATTGGACAGACAGCAATCATTAGAAGGCATGCAGTTGTTGGCCGACTTGCAGGCACGCGGTTACGCTGAATTTGATCACGGTATTCCTGACGAAGAAGTCGAATTAGTGATTGAGCGCTACGCAGATTTCACGCTGAACTATCCTGATCCAGAGCCAGCTACCATGGACGCCATGTTGCCTCAGAAACCCACTTCACAAGATTTGGTTAATCCCAAATATTCTGAAGAGGTCGAGGACGAAGCAGGCGAAAAGATCAAAACGGGTATATTCAGCCCGGGAACATGGATGAGTAAAAAGCTTGACGAGCTGGATCGGACAGCCGATACGCAAGCGGGCTGGCATAAATACCGCACAAATATACCGCAGGTTGGTAAGCCGGACGGCTACACTAACCGCAGTTTTCAAGAGCGGGCACTCAAACAAGCTCGTGGACTCGCCGTCATACCATCCGAAGACCCAAAAGAGTTTTATCACTTCACGCCTTGCCACTATGCAACCATGGCACGCACCCATGTTGAACTTGGCTGGGGATCAATCCCCCAAGAAGTCGGGTTGCTCAATGGTGCATTTGCCGGTATTCACCAAAAAGCCGCTGCGTTAATGCTGCGGGTCTGCAGCATTATTGAAGAGACCCATCCAGAGATTACCCGCTTCATTACACCGGAGTCATTGCTGACTAGCCCGATTCGGCTGCTGTTTTATCACCCTACCGACAACGAGCAACTAGGCGCCGGTCATTATGATAAAAGTGGCAGTACATTGCAGCTAGCCGAGAGTCACGAGGGTCTAAGGGTAGGGCTAGGCAAGGATTCCCCTCTAAAAGAAATTGTGCGTCCGCCAAACCAGGCAGTCTATTTTCCGGGTAAACAATTCGCTGAAGCATTCCCTGATACGCCTTTTCAGCCCGGGTGGCATGACATTGTTAGCATTGACCGCTACAACGAAGGCCGCACCATACCGTCTAAGGCAATTGAAGTCTGTGCCCGATATGCGTTGATACTGTTTGCTAACCCCGTGGATTTTGTTCAACCGGACAAATCAGAAACCCATAAACGTTAATTGATCAGTGCTAACCAGTCTTTGAAGCGCGGGTCGCGGCCGTGTTGGGCGTCATCAAAAGCTTTCATCAGGCGTTTGGTGATGGTGCCGGGTTTTGGCGTGCCGGCCTGCGCGCCGACCGGCCGTTTGTCGACCGACAGCACCGGTACCGCGTTTGCCGAGCTGCCGGACAAAAAGATTTCATCGGCTATGTAGAGCTCGCTGCGGTCGATGCTACGTTCTTGCACCGGAATGTCGAGCGTGCGGGCCAGCTGAATGATTGAGTCGCGAGTAATGCCCTCTAGCAGGTCGGCCGAAAAGTCCGGCGTCAACAAGACGCCGTCGCGCACCAAAAAGATGTTGGCCACCGTACTTTCGGCCACATGGCCGTGCTCGTCGATGGCAATCGCCTCGTCGTAGCCGTTTAATAACGCTTCGTTCTTCATCAGGCTGGCGTTGGCGTAACTGCCGTTAACCTTGGCTCGCGACGGGATAGCGTTATCCGGCGTCCGCTGCCAGCTGGACACGCAGGCGTGGATGCCATCCGCAGACAGCACCGGCAACATCGGGTACACATAGGCGCTAAAGCTATTTTGCAGGTCGTGAATCCGGGTGCCGGCCGCCAGCTCATCAATAAAGATACTGGAACGAACCAACGAATCCTGCTTGATCTTGTTGCGCGTAACCAACTCGGTTAGTGTTTGGACAAACCGCTCGTACGGCCAGTCGGCGGCAAACGAATGGAAGTCCATTATCTTAGCGGAATTAACCAGCCGTTGGTAGTGGTCTTGGGGCCGAAACAGGTATAACTGTTTTTTGGTGCTGTCCCAGGTTACGTTGCAAACCGTATACACGCATAGTCCGTATAACACCGGCGACGAGGCAATACTAAGGTTAGCCTGATTAAACGGCACGAAACTGTCGCGGAAGAAGACGTGGGTTTTGGTGTAATCGAACGATGACATATGAATCCTTAGAATTGCTTGAGGTAATTGGTGCTGAAAGCGGTGGCGATTTTCTGCTGCGCCTGCCAACGCTGCTGCGCGTAGTCGACCAGGCGGGTGACCAGCTCAACGTTAGACACGCCGGCCTGGTTCCAGTTATGGCTGTAGAGGCTGCCGGGCAGCGGGTTGATTTCGTTGAACATGACTTCGCGGGTTTTGTTGTCGATCAGCATGTCGACGCGGGCAATGCCGCTGCAACCAACGGTTTTGTATACTTGCAGACCCAGTTGGACGGCTTTGTCGTAAAGGTCTTTAGGTAAGTCGGCCGGCAGTCGGCTGTAGCCTTGGGCGCCGCGTTCGCCGCCTTTCTTGCCGCCTTGGCCGCCCTTTTTGCCGCCTTGCATATACTTAGTTTCAAAGTCGAAGAAGTCTTCGCTCTTGAGCAACGGTTGTTCCAATAGGGCTGGCACCGGTTCGTCGTTACCTATAACGGGCAGGGTTACTTCGATGAGGTTTTGGACGCCCTGCTCGACGATGACTTTGTCGTCGTAGTGGGCGGCCACTTCCAGGGCGTTTGTCAGCTGGTCTTGGCTGTCCACTTTGGTGATGCCGATGCTGGAGCCTAGGTGCGCCGGTTTAACAAATAGCGGGTATTCCAGTTTGGCGATGTCTTTGAGGATAGCGGCGTGGCCGCGAGCCAGGTCGCGGGCGTAAAACCACGTCCAGGGCGTGCTGGGCACGCCCGCGCTGCCGGTAACCTGCTTGGCCAGCACCTTGTCCATAGCGACCACGCTCGCGGCCACGCCGCAACCGACGTACGGCACATTGGCCATTTCGCAGATGCCCATCAGTTCGCCGTCTTCGCCGTGCGTGCCATGAGTGGCCGGAAACACCATGTCTATCTTCTTATACATCTTGCGGCCGGCGAACTGGCTGGACTTAACCAATGTTAGGCCGTTGTCGAACAGCAAGTGAACCTTGGGCGCTTTGCGCATGAAGTCCTCAATCTCACCGCTTTGGTACAAGCTGATGTCTTTGAGCTTTTCGTCCCAGTACCAACTGCCGTCTTTGGCAATGTAAATAGCCTCGACATTATATTGCTTGGTCAGTTCCAAGGGCTTAATAATACTAGCCAAGGCCGTAACAATCGACACATCGTGCTCGGTCGAACGGCTGCCGAAAATAACCGCAATAGTTTTCATGCTTATCAGTATACCACGCGAATTTTACAATTACTGGTGGTTAATTGTAGTTGTCGGTCCAGTCGTTCTGCAGCATAACCACGTCGCCGGCTGCTAAAAAGTGTTCCAGGTTGGTGTAATAGTCGAGCGGATAATGCTCCACCTGTATGTTGCCCTGGTAATTACCGCGGTCTAGGCCGGCTTTTATGTACTGTGTAACAGAGTTGTACATCAACACTACTTTGTCGGGCTTGGCGGCAGCAATGGCCCGGCCTAATTCAATATGGACTTTTTCATTCTCTTCGCCCTGGTCGACCAGGCCGGGCGTAACATAAATTTTACGCTTGCCGGGCAAAGCTCGTAGTAACTTAAGGCCGGCTTTGAGGCCGTCGATGTTGCCGTTGTAGGTGTCATCCAAAATCCAGGCGCCGCGGATATGCCGGGCCTGCATACGGTGTTCGAACGGTTTGGTTTGGGCAATACCTTGCTTGATCTGTTCTGCCGTCAGGCCCAAAGAATCTGCCAAAGCGGCCACCAGAGCCAACGGCCCGACCTGGTGTTCGCCCAGCAAACCGCTACGCAGCTTTAATGTCTGTTTGCCTTTTTTCATAGTGAACGAGGTGCCGTCGAAATCCACCCGTACGTCAGAGGTCTTCCAACCCAGGATACCTTTGCTGGTATAGGTATGGTAGGCCGGCTTGATAAAGACTTGGGCCGCGTCGGAGTCACCATTGACGTAGGTATGGTCGGCGCCGACCGCTCGCGCCAGGCTAAAAATATCTTCGCCGGCAGCTTGCAAGCTAGGGTACTGGTCTAAATGGGCCGGTGCCAAACCGGTGATAATCCCCAGGTTGGGGTGGGTGGTTTTGGTAAAGCGCTCAACGTCGCCCGGTTTGCCTTCGCCGTATTCGACAATCACCACGTCTTCTTTGCCCGAAAGGGTGCGGGCAAAAGCGGCGTGCGACACGGCCACGTTTTTATTGGCCGGCGTGGCAACCACGGTTTTACCTTGGCTCAGAACGGTTTTGAGCAATTCTTTCATACTGGTCTTACCGTAACTGCCGGCCACAGCGATAACCGTGGCGGGGTGCCGGGCAAAAATTGCTTCGGACGCCTTGATGTGGCGGCGCTGTTTGGGTGCCACCAACAGCCAGCGCCCTACTGCTAACGGCACGACTATCAGGTAGCCCCAGACAAACGGATATAAGAGTATGATTAGGGCGCCGATGCCCGTCCACAGTATCTGGTCGCGGCTGTAGCCGTACCATAAGCAGACCAAACCGATAACGACCTCTACGACCATGCCGACGGTCACGCCGGCCAGCAGCAATGAAGCGGCTTTGGTTTTTTCCAGCCGGCGCCGGTACATGACTTTCGAGAAATCCTCGGTGCGGCGGTACCACGCGAGGTAGGGTTTTACCTGGTATTCGGTGCTTTGCAGCATGTACACTAACGTGGTCGGATACGAGGGCGTATATAAGCTGACGATAAACCGGATCATACCAGAAACTCCTGAACAAGGTTTTGAATAAGCTGCGGCTGCTCTTGATGGACAAAGTGTCCGCTGCCGCTGATGACTTCGAGCGTGGAGCCGCTGATCAGGTTTTGGTAACGTTCACCGTAGGCCGGCGGTGTTTCGG
>CAYWVZ010000026.1:0-8301 GCA_964462215.1 uncultured Candidatus Saccharibacteria bacterium | reverse complement strand
CAGCCCCGCCAAGAAAACCTATGACGCCATTACCAGCCTGCCGCCGATTTTGTAACTGGTAAAACAGAGGTAGATTTGCTATAATTCCTGGCTATGGCCAAGAAACCTAACCGGCAAACAACTGTTTACGTGGGCATGAGTGGCGGCGTCGACAGCTCCGTCACAGCGGCTTTGCTAAAAGAGCAGGGCTACCATGTCGTGGGTGTCTACATGAAAAACTGGACACAGGACCTGCCGGGCGCGCCCTGCCCCTGGAAAGAGGACTACCAGGATGCCAAGCGGGTGGCCGTGCAACTGGGTATTGACTTCAAAGTGTATGATTTCCAAAAACAGTACCGCCGTAAAGTTGTCGACTACATGATTGCCGAATATCAGGCCGGCCGCACGCCCAACCCCGATATCATGTGCAACCAAGAGGTCAAGTTTAAGCTCTTTTTGGAAACGGCGCTGGCCGATGGGGCGGATATGATTGCTACCGGTCACTATGCCCGCGTGCACGACGGCCGTTTACTGACTGCCAAAAACACCACCAAAGACCAGACTTATTTTCTGTACCGTGTCAGCGAAGCGGCGCTACGGCGGAGCCTCATGCCGATTGGCGACTTCAAAACCAAAACCGAGGTGCGGGCGCTGGCCAAAAAGTTTGGCTTGAGCACAGCCGGCAAAAAAGACAGCCAGGGCATTTGCTTCGTTGGCAAGGTTGGTATCAAGGATTTTCTGCAACAATACGTCACGGCCGAGCCGGGCGATATCGTCGACCAAAACGGCCAGGTCATCGGCCAGCATGACGGCGCCATCTTCTATACCATTGGCCAGCGCCATGGCCTAAACGTGGGTGGCGGGTTGCCCTATTACGTGGTCGACAAAGATATGGCTCGCAATGAGGTGCATGTGAGCACCGACCTGGACGACGGCCGTTTGTGGCACAAAGAGCTGCGCCTAACCGATGTGCACTGGATCAACGGCCAGCCTGACCCCAGCAAAACCTACCAGATACGCACCAGATATAGGGCACCACTGGTAGCGGGTACGCTACAGGTAGCGCCTTCCAATGCCAAAAAAGGCCAACCAACGCTACATGTAGCGTTATCCGAAGAAGTTAGAGCCATTACTCCCGGCCAGTCGGCGGTTATCTACGACGGCCCGCAGGTCTTAGGCGGCGGCATCATTTGCTGAACCTAAAAACACTGTTATCTTATTTTTCTCCTTACTACTTATGCTTAGGTGAGCTACACTAAAAGAGCCTAGTAATTTAAAAGAAAGGAGTTATATGGGCATAACAGACGATATAAAAGATGGGGCTGACAAGCTCAAAGAAGGAGCCAAGGACGCGGCCGAAGACCTAAAAGACAAGGCCGGTGACGCCAAAGACAAAGCCGCAGACGTCGGCGAGCAAATCAAAGAGGGAGTGCAGGACAAAGCTGACGACCTCAAGGACAAGCTAAACTAAACGCTTGGCTCACCAGGCATCGAGTTCCATGCGAGGACCAAAGGCCCATTTATAACTTACACTGCGTCACACTCCCACCCACTAACTACGGCACCAGGCTACGCAAAGTCTGGTAGAATATAACAGATATGGATGCACAGCAGATTCGCCAGGCCTACTTGGATTTCTTCAAAAAGGAAAAGCACACCGTGATTCCGCGAGCCTTGCTGGTACCGCAGAATGACCCGACAACGCTGTTTACCGGCAGCGGTATGCAGCCGCTAATTCCATATTTGCTGGGTGAACCGCACGCCGACGGCACACGGCTGGTCGATAGCCAGACCTGCCTGCGCGCCCAGGATATCGAAGACGTCGGCGACAACCGCCACACCACCTTTTTTGAGATGTTAGGCAACTGGTCTTTGGGCGATTACTTTAAAGAAGAACAGATCCGCTGGTTCTTTACGTTCTTAACCGACAAGGTTGGGCTGGATCCTGCCAAGCTATACGTGACGTGTTTTATCGGCAGCAAGGAGCACGGTATTCCGCGTGATGACGAAGCTGCTACAATCTGGCAAAAAGTCTTTAAAGAAAAAGGTATTGATGCAGGTATTGCAGAGATTGGCTCGCAAGCTGATGGTGATAAGCGCGGTATCAAGCCGGGCGAACGGATCTTCTTTTATGATGACGGCGAAAACTGGTGGAGCCGCGGCGGCGGCCTGGCCAAAACGCCGGTGGGCGACCCCTGCGGCCCGGACAGCGAAGTGTTTTATGACTTTGGCCCGCAAAACCATGACGCCAGCTATGGCAAAGCCCATCCGGCCAGCGACTCAGGGCAGTTTATGGAAATCGGTAACCAGGTATTCATGCAATATCTGCGTACCGATAAGGGTTTTGAGCCATTACCTAAGCCTAACGTGGATTTTGGCGGCGGGTTGGAACGGATTGCTGCCGCGGCTATTGACAGCCCGGACGTGTTTAAAATCAGCTTGCTGTGGCCGATTGTCGAATCCTTAGAAAAACTGAGCGGCAAACCGTACGAAAGCCACACCGCCAGCATGCGCGTAATTGCCGACCACCTGCGGGCCGCCACCTTTTTGGCAGTTGACGGCGTGACGCCCAGCAATAAAGAGCAGGGCTACGTCATGCGCCGCTTGTTGCGCCGGGCTATCCGTTTTGCTTTTGAATTAGGCATTGAGCAAAACTTTTTGCAGGACGTGGTGCCGGTCATTGCCGACCTCTATCACAAAGATTATCCCGAAGTCGCCGAGCAGCGTGATAAAGTTATCGAAGTCTTGGTTAAAGAAGAAAAGGCTTTCCGCCAAACGCTGCGCAAAGGCCTGCGTGAATTCGATAAGCTCTTCCAGGTTGCTGGGCAGCCGGATTCTTCGTCTGAACAGCAGCGTCCTCGCCCCGACAAAATGAAGTCGGGGGCTGCGGATGCTGTTCATCCAAAAACTCCGGCTGCCCCTACGCACGGAGAAATTTTGTTCACTCTTTATGATACATATGGGTTTCCGGTGGAGCTGTCGGTGGAGGAGGCGTTCAAGCGGGGTATTGAACTCGATAAGGATTGGCAAGAACGGTTCGATGCCAAGATGACCGAGCAACGTCAGCGCAGCCAGACTGCGGCCAAAGGTACGTTCAAGGGTGGTTTGGGCGGCCACACATTACAGCACAAAAAATACCACACGGCTACACACCTGACATACCAGGCGCTGCGCGACGTGTTGGGCGACCACGTGATCCAGCGCGGCAGCAACATTACCGAGGAACGGCTGCGTTTTGACTTTTCGCACCCCGAAAAAGTAACACCGGAACAAATCAAACAAGTTGAAGATATTGTTAACCGCGAAATCGCCAAAGACCTTAAAGTCAGCTGGGCAGAATATCCCACCAAAGAAGCCACCGGTCCATTAGGTGCGCTCGGCCAGTTCGGTGACCGTTACGGTGATACAGTCAAAGTCTATAAAATGATTGCCGATGATGCCAAAAAACCCTACAGCTTCGAGATCTGCGGTGGTCCACACGTTGATCACACCCTGCAATTATTCGAAGATGGCAAGAAGTTCAAAATCGTCAAAGAAGAGTCTTCAAGCGCCGGCATCCGCCGCATCAAAGCCGTCCTACAATAGCGTCTTGGCTATCTCATCGTGCTCGTCATCGGAGAGGTCGGCAAACAGGTCGGTTTCGTGTTTTTCGACGCGGTCGTACAGTTCATCTTCAAAGTCGCGCGGCATGACGTGATAATGAACATGATCAACCTTTAGGCGGCCTTGTGGCAGAAATGGCCGGTAATTCTGACGTACGTCAGCACCTTTGGCTAGCTTTTCGGTGACGCGCTTTTGTACGAAAAAGACCAGGTCAAACACGGCCAGTAGCTCGTCACTTGATAACTCCCATGGCTTTTCGACGTGCCGTTTGGGCACAATAAGAAAATGCCCGGGCATCTTGCGTGGATTACTCAAGAGAACAATTGCCAAATCATTCTCTCTCAGAACTCGTTGGTTGAGATTACAAAACGGACAATCCATGAGACTCAGTATAGCAGCCGTTGACATATAGTTTTGGCGTACCTTCCGCAGCGTAGCGAGGGCTTACAGGCCGGACAAAATGCCAAAAGGCCGCTGTCTCGGGGCTAGCAAACGAGGGTCGGCGTGGTACAATGTATCGAGATTATGCTTGGAAAATTAAAGCAACTCGGCAAAGCGTCCAAAGAGGGGAATGACCAGCTCATTGTCGGCTTGGATATTGGTACCGAATTTGTCAAAGCCTTGATCGGCCGGGTCAAGGGCGACGAGATCGAGATTATCGGCGTCGGTCGGGTGCATCAGGAACTAAACGACATGCAGGCCGGTGCCATTGCCGATATTACCAGTGTGGTGCGCAACTGCAACGAGGCGCTCAACCAGGCCGAAAAACAGGCCGGCAGCAGCGTGCGGGCGGCCATTATCGGTATTGCCGGCGAGCTGGTTAAGGGCACCACTACCACCGTGCGTTGCAGCCGCAAAGACGGTACCAAGGCCATTGACGTCCCGGAGTTCGAGCGGATTATCGGCATGGTGCAAGAGCGTGCCCAGGAACGCGCCAAACAACAATTGGCCTGGGAGCTGGGCGGCAAATCTGTTGACGTACGTCTGGTCAACAGCGCTTTGGTAGGCATCGAAATTGACGGCTATAAAGTCACCAACCCGATTGGTTTCCAGGGTAAAGATGTCGTTGTGCAGCTGTATACGGCTTTCGCGCCGCTTATCCACATTGGTGCTTTGGAACGCACCGCTCAAGAACTTGACCTTGACCTGCTGGCCGTGGCAGCCGAACCGTTCGCCGTAGCCCGTTCGGTCATCGGTGACGACCCCAATGCCAGCATGAGTGCCGTGCTCATGGACGTCGGCGGCGGCACCACCGACATTGCCGTCGTTCACGAAGGTGGCGTACAAGGCACCAAGATGTTCGGTATCGGCGGTCGGGCCTACACTCGCGCCGTCGAAAAAGGCTTGGATGTTTCGTTCGCCCAAGCCGAAGAACTCAAGCTGGGCCTGGACACTAACAAAACCCCGCAAACTAAGGTGCCGGCTATCGAAAAGGCGCTCGAAAAAACTGCCAACGTTTGGATTAACGGCGTTGAGCTGGCCCTGGGCGAATTTACGACACTCGACCATCTGCCCAACCGTATCCTGCTCTGCGGCGGCGGTTCCTCACTTGACGTGCTGGTCAATACACTCAGCCAAAGCGACTGGTACGGTGACCTGCCGTTCACCCGCAAGCCGGTTATTCAGCATATCCAACCCGAACAAGTGGTTGGCATTGTTGACAAAACCGGTGATGTTACCGATCATACATTCATTACCGCAATGGGCTTGCTACGGGTCGGCCTCGACACCTTGCAGCAAAGCGATGCCGGCAGCGGGCCGGCCACCGGTTCACTAAAAGAACGTATGGATAGGATGCTCCGAGTATGAGTGAAGCACAAAAAGACACCATCTACATTGACGTTGACGACGACATAACGACTATCATCGAGCGCGTCAAAACCGCCAAGCACAAAATTGTTGCCTTGGTATTGCCTAAGCGCGCCACGGTGTTGCAAAGTGTGGTTAACATGAAGTTACTCAAGCGCAGCGCCGACAGCTCCAAAAAGAACCTAGTGCTTATCACATCCGAAGCCGGTTTGATGCCGCTGGCTGGCGCCGTTGGCTTGCATGTCGCTAAGAACTTACAGTCCAAACCGGCCATTCCGTCCGGACCGGATACCAGCGACTTGCCCGAATCACTTATCAAAGAAGAAGAAATTGAGGCACCCGAAACCGACCCCCAGGTTGACGCCGCCAAGAGCATCGGCGAGCTGGCCGGTGACGAAACGATTGAGCTAGATAACACCGCCGAAACTACTAGTAAACCGGCTAAAAAAACAACGGCCAACAAAGATAAAAAGCTGAAGGTTCCTAATTTTGAGCGGTTCCGCAAATGGTTTATTATTGGCGGCATAGCCCTGGTGGTATTGCTGGTGGGCGGCTACTTTATGCTGGCCGCGCTGCCCAAGGCGCACATTACCATTGACGCCAATGCCAGCACCCAGAACGCCAACCTATCCTTTACGGCCGATACTACCAATCGGCAATTCAACAAACAAACCAATACCGTTCCGGCTGAAAAACAAGAAGTTAAAAAGACCGATACCCAAACCGTTCCGGCCACCGGCCAGCGAAACGACGGCACCAAAGCCAGCGGCAGCGTCAGTATGAGCGTCCGTCGTTGCAGCGGTTCAACCGCGCCGCCGCAATCGGTCCCAGCCGGTACCGGCTTAAGCGCCAACGGCCTGACCTATATCACCCAAAGCGGCGCTAACTTCGGGCCAGGCGAGCTTGACGACGGTTGCGTTATATTTACGGCCAATTCAACCAATATTGTGGCTCAAAACGGCGGCGCTAACTATAACACCAACAACACAACCTTTACCGTCAGCGGCCGGGCCGATGTTACTGCCCAGGGCAGTGCCAACGGCGGCACCGACAATATTGTAAAAATAGTTTCCCAGGCTGATGTCGATAATGCCAAAGCCAAAGTCAACACTGCCGGTAACGAACAAGCTGCCCGCGACGAACTCACTAAAAACCTCGAGAAAAACAATATGTTCCCGCTCAAAGAAAGCTTTACCACCCAGGGGCCGGATGTTACCAGCAACCCTGCCGTGGGCAGCCAAGGCGACAATGTTACCGTTACCTCAATCACTACGTATTCCATGCTAGGGTTTAATCAGGGCGACCTGGCTAAGCTGGTTACCGCCCAGGTCAACAATCAGATTGACACCGACCAGCAAGCGGTTATCAATGACGGCTTATCGTCTGCCACCTACACTATCCAGGACGGCAGTGCCAACCCCAAGATTGCTGTCCAGACCACGGTAACTATCGGTCCCAAGCTCGACATGGAAGCCCTCAAGCAAGAAATTGCCGGTAAAAAGAAAGGCCAAACCGTTCAGATTATCCAGAGCCGTCCGGATATCAGAGACGTCACCGTTGACTACAGTCCGTTCTGGGTCGGTTCCACTCCCAAGAAAATCAGCAGGATTACGATTGTTTTCAACGAAGCTTCCGACAACGATGCCCAATAACAGTAACGCCCGTATCGTCGCCCTCGACATAGGTTCTAAACGAATCGGTGCCGCCAGCGCCAATGTAGTAGCCCGGCTGGCCGGCCCGCTGGTTACCTTGGAAGTAGACGAAACTATTTATCAGCGTATCGCTGCCTTGCTGGCCGAACAGACCGCAGCTGCGCTGGTGGTCGGGTTGCCTCGAGGCATGGAAGGGCAGGATACCGCCCAGACCGAGGCGGTACGTGACTTCGTTGCGGGACTTAGACAACGCGTCAGTATCCCGGTATACTGGCAGGACGAGGCCGTGACTTCTGTATTATCCGAAGCGGCCTTGCAAGCCAAGAAGAAGGGCTATAGCAAGGGCGACATCGATGCCCTGGCAGCTACCTACATCCTGGAGGATTTCTTGGCCGCCCATAAGGAGTTACCAAATGAAACAACCTAAGTTGTCCCCAACCCACCGTAAGCGATGGTTGTTAGCCATTGCCGGTATCACCGTACTGGTAGTACTCGGCGTTATTACGACGGTGCTGCTAGTACGTGCCTACTATCAACGCAATTTGCAGCCGGTCAGTAGCAGCCAAACGGCGGTTACCGTAACTATCCCCAGCGGCTCAACGGTAGACGACATCGCCGAAATCCTCAAAGGAAACGGCCTGATCCGCAACAAAACCGTCTTTGCCCAATACGTGCGCGGCAAAAAGGTCCAAAACCAGCTGCAGGCTGGCACCTATTCTTTGCGGCCCAGCCAGAGCGTGACTGAAATCACCGATATCCTCACTGGCGGGAACATTGTAAAAAACCTGTTTACTATTTTGCCCGGCCAGCGACTCGACCAAGTTAAAAGTGCCATGATTAACGCCGGTTTTGACGCTTCCGAAGTCGAAGCAGCCTTTAACCCCGAACTATATACCGACCATCCGGCCCTGGTCGACAAACCGGCCGGTGCCAGCTTAGAAGGCTATTTGTATCCGGAGTCGTTCCAGAAAACTGCCGAAACCAAGCCCGAAACAATTATCCGGCAGTCATTAGACGAAATGCAGACCCACTTGACCCCTGAATTGCGGGCGGCTTTGGTCGCCCAGGGGTTAACTGTTCATCAAGGGGTCACATTGGCCTCAATGGTGGAGCGGGAAGTTGCCAACCCCGATGACCGCAGCCAGGTCGCCCAGGTATTCCTGCACCGTTTACGGCAAGGTATAGCTCTTGGATCGGATGTCACCGCACCATACGGCGCCACCCTGGACGGGCAAGAACCCTCTCTGACCTATGATTC
>CAYWVZ010000025.1:0-8398 GCA_964462215.1 uncultured Candidatus Saccharibacteria bacterium | reverse complement strand
GCAAAATGCATAAGCTTGCCGGTGGCTGGCATCCCCTTGTTTTTTGTATGCATCAGGCTTATGCTTATTATATATAACAATAGGAGAAAGTAATGAAGAATAATCCAATCGACAAGATAGCCTACGTACTGTTAGTTATCGGCGGCCTAAACTGGGGTTTGGTCGGTTTATTTAAGTATAATCTGGTAGATAAAATCTTTGGCGTTGAATCGGCCATTTCACGGATCATCTACGTACTGGTCGGTATTGCCGCTCTGTACGGAGTATTTGCTATCATTTCAATGCTGGCAAAAGGCAAAGAAGCCTAAGCCAGAAGCTATAGCTTTGGCCGATAAGGCCTACCTGATTAGGCCGCGGCGCCAATCAGGCGTATACTACGAGGTATACGGAGATGTAGTATGTCTAAAGATAAGGGCCGCAAAGAAGTCAAGAAACCCAAAAAACCCAAAGTCAGCGTCTGATAGTTATGGCTGCGACCAAGAAAAAGGTTAGTTTTGTTGATTCCGAGGAGGGTCTGGCGATAGAGCGCAGCCTGCAGCTAATGGCCCGGGACAGAAGCTACAACACCAAGTCAAGCTACAGCGCTAATGCCGTTAAACACCCCAACCACCGGATATCTTTCGTCGACAAACATATGAATTACCTGAGCGCCCACCCCAACCTCGACCCGCAGCACTACGTCGCCAACCTGCGCCTGATTACCCGTATTAAATAAGCCGGCAGCTCACATGCTTGTGTTCCTGGTATTATGACAAGCATGGAACACCACCAAGCGCAGGTAGCCGACCCGATGGTCCCGGGCGAATCTTCACCAAAAGAATACTTCAAGTTCGCGCTGGTCCTACTGGCTATAACAATCGTTTCGTTCGGGTTGTACCGGCTGGCCGGATTCGGCGGCGCTATGGAGTGGATGCGCTGGTTCATGGGTGTCTTTTTTGTGGTGTTCGCCGTTTTTAAGTTGATCGGCTACGGTATGTTCCCGCTGATGTTTGCCGGCTACGACGTCATCGCCAAGCGCTTCGAGCCCTATGCCTACGCCTATCCGTTTATCGAACTGGCTTTGGGGGCAGCCTACCTGTTCAACCTGGCGCCGGTGCCGCGTGATGCCATTACCTTGCTTATTATGGGCATCGGCACCATCGGTGTGGCGCAGGAGCTTAGGCGCCGCAGCGGTATCCACTGTGCCTGTTTGGGCAATGTTATTAAGCTACCGCTCAGTACCACCAGCTTGGTTGAAGACGTCGGCATGGGGCTAATGGCCGCTTACATGCTGCTGGCACACCTGGCGCTTTAAGCAGTCGTGGCTTTTTTGCGGCGGACGGCTCGGTCTAGCAGGTCTTTATTGAAAATATCCGGTGATGAACCGGTTGTGGCGTAGTAATATAACGCGGCTTTTACAATGGCGCCAAACGTGGCAAATAGTAAGACGAGTGCCAAGAAGCCCAGCACGGCTATGGCTCCCAGGCCAATCGTCAATGGCGCTGCGCCGGCACTAGAGGCTAAGGCTACGATTGCCCCGGTCAGTAAAACATAGGCAAAGACCGACAGGCCGCCGATCAGGCCGACACCTAACTGGATAATGACGCCTTCGCCCCAAACTTTCTTGATAATATTGATCGATTCTTTAGTGGCGCCCAGCGGTGTTACCCGTTGTTCGCTTATAACAATCACCGGTACGGCGAAGAAATTGGCAATATTCCAGGCGGCACCCACCAAACGGACGGCCAAAACGCCGAAGAACGGCAGCTTCTCTTCCAGGAGTTGCAGAATAACTCCCACAGTGGCCATCATCAAACTAAATAGGGCTAGTGGTTGCCAGCGACTCAAGGCACCGCGCAGGCTGCTTTTGACGGTCGGGTTACCGCCTTTGAAACGCTCAACAGCCCCGTAGATAATGGCGCCGCTGAAAATGTTAACCACGAACAAAACAGCGAACGATACTATCAGAAGGCCGATAATTGCGGTGGCGGTTTGTACCCAGCTATCGCTGGGCTGGTCGAATCGGCCGTCACCAAACAGGGCATTGGCAATTACAATCCCGGCTACCATTAAAACGGCGGTTACAATAATGGCGCTAACACTGCCAAACAGCTGCAACCAGGCCAACTCTTTATCTAGCTTGAATGTTCGCCAGGCACTTTTAGTTAGCTCCCAGCTGGTTCGAAAATGACCGATTTTAGCTGGCTGCGACGCGCTCTGTGTTTGCATAAGGCACTCCTTCTAGATATTTTGGGCTACTATACCACCTTTGACTGGTACTATAAAGAGATGAAGATTACAGTCGAGCCGGGAGTGTATGTGGTGGCAGTGTCGGGAGGCGTGGATTCGATGGTGCTGTTAGACCTGCTGCGCCGCCTGCCTGGGGTAAAGTTGGTGGTGGCGCATTATGATCACGGTATTAGGCCCGATGCGGCCGCGGACCGGCGGTTGGTGCAGCAGGCGGCGCAGGCGCACGGGCTGCCCTTTGTGTATGACGAGGGCGGGTTGGGGGCGGCGGCCAGCGAGCTGGCCGCCCGGCGGGCCCGTTATGATTTTCTGCACACAGTCCGCCTGGCAGCCCGTGCCCGGGCTATCATTACCGCCCACCACCAAGACGATATGCTAGAGACGGCGATCATTAATGTTATTCGCGGCACCGGCCGGCGGGGTTTAAGTTCGCTGCGCAGCCGGGACCGGTTGGTTCGGCCGCTGCTAGGGTATTCCAAGCAGGATATTCGCGCCTACGCCCGGGCACACCGCTTGGAGTGGCGCGAAGACAGTACCAACCAAGACGAGAAATACTTGCGCAACTACGTCCGCCGTAAAATACTTAACAAGTTAAGCGTTAAACAGCAGGCACAGCTGCTGGCTCATATCGACACGGCTAAACAGCTCAATGACCAGATCGACCAACTGCTGCAGGTGCAACTGCACCTGCAGCCAGCCGGCCATACACTCGACCGGCAATGGTTCATTAGTCTGCCGCACGCTCTAGCCCGCGAGGTTATGGCCGGCTGGCTGCGCACCCGCGGCGCGCCTTTCGACAGCAAGAGCTTGCACCGTCTGGTGGTAGCCGCCAAAACTTATCCGCCCGGCAAACAAACCGACGTCAGCAAACAAACCGTCCTCAAAGTCACCAAACGATACTTGGCACTCGTACCCGCCGACCGCTAGCATTGAGCCGAAAAAGACGATATAATACCGACTTATGGACAAAAAGCCCAACCGCAAGTACCCCAACCCAAAAAACAACAGGCGCAGTATCAAAAACATTGTTTTTGTTGCCATTATTGCGCTGGTAGGGTTGGTGGCCTACGCTGCCTACAACCAGCCAAAACACCTAACCGAAGTCCCGCTTTCCCAGGTTGTCGCCGACGCTAACAGCGGCCAGACCAGAAAAATTACTATCAAAGGCAACGAACTGGAAATCACTAAAAAGGGCGAAGACCAACCAACCCAACAGTCGTTCAAAGAAGCCGGCTCGACAATTTACGAACAAGGCCTTAAACAGGGTATCGAGGGCCTGGAAGTCGCCCCTAAGCCTGATTCCAGCGCCGGCAGCACCTGGTTGACGTTGGGCAGCGCTATCTTGCCGGTCATTCTAATTAGCGGTGTCCTATTCTTTATGCTCCGCAGCGCCCAAGGCCAGGGTAACCAAGCCCTCAGTTTCGGCAAAAGCAAGGCCCGCCTATATGGTAACGAGAAAGACAAGGTTACGTTTAAGGAAGTAGCCGGCAGCGATGAGGCCAAACAAGACCTCGAAGAAGTCGTCGAGTTCCTTAAGTTCCCCAAGAAATTCGAAGGTGTTGGCGCCAAGATTCCCAAGGGTGTATTGCTGGTCGGCCCGCCCGGAACCGGTAAAACCATGCTGGCCCGAGCCGTTGCCGGCGAGGCCAATGTGCCGTTCTTTAGCATCTCCGGTTCGGAGTTTGTCGAAATGTTTGTCGGTGTCGGTGCCAGCCGCGTTCGCGACCTGTTTGCCAAAGCCAAAAAGAACTCGCCGTGTATTATCTTTGTTGACGAAATCGACGCCGTCGGCCGCAAGCGCGGCAGCGGTATGGGCGGCGGCCACGATGAACGCGAACAAACCCTCAACCAGATTTTGGTCGAGATGGACGGTTTCGAACAAGGCCAAAATGTCATCGTACTGGCAGCTACTAACCGAGCCGACGTGCTTGATCCGGCGCTGCTGCGCCCGGGCCGTTTTGACCGCCGCGTCAACATCACCTTGCCCGACCGCAAAGACCGCGAAGCTATCCTTAAGGTCCACTTTGCCAAAAAGCCGCTCAGCAAATCCGTCGACCTGGACGCCCTGGCGGCCAAAACGGCCGGCTCGTCCGGTGCCGACCTGGCTAACATCGCTAATGAATCGGCTATCGTGGCTGCCCGCCACAACCGCAAAGAAATTACCCAAACCGACGTCACCTCTGCTTTCGAAAAAGTAGCCATTGGCCCTGAGCGCAAGTCTAAAATTATGAGCGAAAAAGAAAAACAGCTAACAGCTTACCACGAAGCCGGCCACGCCATCGTCGGCCACGTTTTGCCTGACAGCGACATGGTGCACAAAGTGACCATTATACCCCGCGGCGGCACCGGCGGTGTGACCTGGTTCATTCCGCCTGAAGACAAAAGCTACCACAGCGTTATTGAGTTTAAGGACGTCCTGGCTCGGATGCTGGGCGGCCGCGTGGCCGAAGAAGTCGTCTATGGTCCCGACCGCATCACCACCGGCGCTGGTAACGACCTGCAAAAAGCCGCTGAACTGGCCCGCGACATGGTGGTTAACCAAGGTATGGGCAAGAAGCTGCGCGACCAAGTCTTTCATGTTGATGAAGGCATTATGATGGATAAGTTAATGCACGAACGCCAGTATTCCGAAGATACCGCAAAAATAATCGACGATGAAATAGAGGCTTTTATCAGCGAAGCCGCCCGGCGCGCCCGTTTGGTTATCAAAGCTAACAAAGATAAACTCGAAGAACTTAAAAAAGCTTTGCTCGAAAAAGAGACTGTCGAAGCCGAAGAAGTCCTCGAAATTCTCAAGGGCTCTAAAATGCCCGCTGACGCCGCCCTGTACTAAGCAAACTCTTTGCTGGGATTACGGCGGACGCTCCTTTATAATAGGGGCAAGATGAACCGATTTTTGAAGCGAGCCAACGCGCGGATTAGTCTCGGCAGTGCTGCCGCCCTGTTGATTGCAACCGCAGTTATCGGCCAGTTGCTGGGCTTTTTGCGCACCCGTATGGTCAACGCCAACTTTCCGGCCATCGGTCCGCAGAGCACCGACGCCTATTTCGCCGCCTTTAAGATCCCTGACTTTTTCTTCTTTACCCTGGCTGCCGGCGCGCTCGGTGTAGCTTTTATGCCAATCCTGGCCGACCACCTGGAAAAAGGCGACCGCAAGGGCATGTGGGAACTGTCGGCCAGCCTGATGAACTTGCTGGGTATTATCATGGCTGTTGTCGGCGTGATTATCATGGTCTTTGCCGAGCCGCTTATCAAGTACATCGTAGCGCCTGACCTGACGCCCGACCAGATGCATAACGCTGTCTGGATTATGCGCCTGATTGCCTTTAACCCATTACTGTTTACGCTGTCGGGGGTCTTAACCAGCGTGCAGCAGCTGTACGGCCGGTTCTTCTTCTATGCTATCGCGCCGCTGTTTTATAACGTCTCGATTATCATCGGTATTTTTGCTTTCCAGCACAACATCGGGCTGATTGGCCTGGGTGTTGGCGCGCTGATTGGTGCCGTGCTGCAGCTGGTGGTGGTGTTCTTCGGCTTGGCTGGTATGAAGTTCCAATACTTTCCGCATATCCAGTGGCGAAACCCCGACTTCCGGCATATTTTACGCCAGTTGCCGCCGCGGTCGCTTGACCAAGGGGTTGATTCGCTCAACAGTATCGTCGAAACTAACCGGGCCCGGGCTATCGGCGAGGGTTACCTTAGCTATTACGAAAACGCGTTTATGATCCATACGGCACCAATTATGCTGGTCGGTACGGCCATCTCGACAGCGGCTTTCCCGCGGCTGGCCAACCGCCTGGCCCAGGGCCGTCCGGATTTATTTAAGAAAGAATTCTTGCGGGTGCTGAGGGTTATGATCTGGATTTCGTTGCCGGTGGTGGTTATCGGCTACTTCGCCCGAGGCTATTTGGCGCGCTTAATCTTCAGCCGAAACGCGCCGCAAATCGCCTTGATTTTGGGTTTTTTGTGTGGGGCGATCTTCTTCCGGACCCTCTACACCATTATCTCCCGCTACTTCTACGCCTACAAAGATACCTGGACGCCGCTGTTCGTGTCGGTTTTCGCTATCGCCCTCAACATCTTTTTGGCAATTACCCTGTCGCGGCCGTCGGCCTACGGTGTATCCGGCTTGGCCATGGCCCAGTCAATCGTGGCTTTTGCCGAAATATTCATTCTGGTAGTTGTCATGATCTTCCGCGACCCGCACTTGTTTGACCGTAGTTTCTTGAGCGGTTTGTGGCGAATCGTATCAGTCACCGGCTTTACGCTGCTGGCGGCCTTTATTATGATCTCGTTCTTCCCGTTGCAGGCCGACGACGTCGGCTTCGTGGCTTTAGGCAGTAAACTGTTTGCCATTGTGGCCGTAACCTTTGGCGTGCATGTTGGCGTGTCGTGGCTGTTCGGCCTGGAAGAAGTTCAGCCGATTATCGGCAAAGTCCGCCGTATATTGTTCCGCCCCGTCAAAATCCAGTAGTTTTTGCGGCCTCTGTTATACTAGTGTGACGATGAATGAAGAGAAGATTCGCAATTTTTGCATTATTGCCCATATTGACCACGGCAAGTCAACACTGGCCGACCGTTTGCTGGAATTGACCGGCACGGTGCAGAAGCGTGACATGAAAGCCCAGCTGCTCGACAAGATGGATCTGGAGCGCGAAAAGGGCATTACCATTAAGTTGGCACCGGTGCGCATGGAATACCAGGGGCATGAACTGAACCTGATCGATACCCCGGGCCATGTTGACTTTAGCTACGAAGTGTCGCGCAGCCTGGAAGCCTGCGAAGGCGCGATATTGGTAGTTGATGCATCGCAGGGCATTCAGGCTCAGACGCTGGCCAACGTCTATTTGGCGATGGCGGCAGAGCTGACGATTATCCCGGTTTTGAACAAGATTGACTTACCGGCGGCCGATGCGGAGCGGGTCAGCGCCGAGGTTGTGTCGTTACTGGGCTGTCGCAAAGAGGATATTTTGCAGATTTCGGCCAAGACAGGCGCGGGCGTGCCGGCGGTGCTGGAGGCAGTGGTGGCTCAAGTGCCGCCGCCCGGCGGCAGCCCCGCCGAGCACGCCCGCGCCCTGATCTTCGACAGCTACTACGACGACTACCGCGGCGTCATCCTGTATGTGCGCGCCGTTGATGGCGCCATCAGTAAAAACGACGCTATTACCATGATGGCTACCGGCGCCGAGGGCATCGCGCTCGAAGTCGGCGCGCTCAAGCCAGGCATGACGCCGCTGCCCAAACTGGCCGCCGGCGAGATCGGCTACATTGTCACTAACCTCAAAAGCACCCGGCAGGCCCGCGTCGGCGACACCGTCACACTCACTAAAGCGCCAGCCACCCAGGCATTACCAGGCTACAAAGACGTTAAGCCATTCGTCTACGCCGGCTTCTTCCCGGAAAGCAACGAATACTACCAGGAACTTAAGGACGCCATCGAAAAACTCTCGTTAAGCGACTCGGCCCTGCAGTTTGAACCGGAAAACTCGCCGGTACTGGGCTTTGGCGTGCGCGTCGGCTTCTTGGGGTTGCTGCATATGGACATCGTCCGCGAACGTTTGGAGCGCGAATACAACCTCAGCCTAGTGGTCACCAATCCCTCAACCGACTACCAAATTACGTTCGTAAACGGCGAAGAAACTGACATCAAAAGTGCCGCCGACCTGCCTGACCCGGCCAAAATCCTGGAAATCCGCGAGCCGTGGATTAAGGGGGAAGTCGTTGTTCCTAAAGAATACGTCGGGGCGGTCATCCAGCTGATCTCCGGCAAGCGCGGCCTGCAAAAGAACCTCAGCTACGTTGACGCCCAACTGGCGGTGATGGACTTTGAAGCGCCGCTGGCCAACCTGCTAACGGATTTTTACGACCAACTTAAGAGTATTACCAGCGGCTACGGCTCGTTCAACTACGAACTCGACGACTACCGGGCCGAAGACCTGGTGCGGCTGGACTTTTACGTGGCCGGCGAAATAGTTAACGCGTTAAGTATTATGGTACACCGCAGCGAAGCCCAACGCTTGGGCCGCGAAGTGGTCGAAAAGCTCAAAGAGGTGATCCCCCGCCAGAACTTCCAGGTCAGCCTGCAGGCAGGCGTTGGCGGCACGTTCATCGCCCGCGAAGACATCAGCGCCTACCGTAAAGACGTTACCACCGGCCTCTACGGCGGCGACGT
>CAYWVZ010000024.1:0-8479 GCA_964462215.1 uncultured Candidatus Saccharibacteria bacterium | reverse complement strand
TCTTTCTTGGTAGCGGGGGCAGGACTCGAACCTGCGACCTCGTGGTTATGAGCCACGCGAGCTGCCACTGCTCCACCCCGCGATAACGAAAGCAACCTCTAGTCTAACAGATATGGGCCTCTGGTTCAAGACCTCGCCGCAAAAACCCTAACCTTGACTTTTTAGCAATTTCATGTATAATGATACTTACAGTCATGACAACAAAAATTAAAAAACAGAATGGAGAAACAACCCATGGAAACACTCAGTTATGAGTTCGCTCCTACCAGCAACGAGGCGATTTTAGAAGTCGATGAGTTGATCGCGTCCCTATAAGTCGGCAGCCGCGAGACAGCCTCAGCCCGCGCCGGAGCTTTTACTGTTCGGCCCGCCGGGGCCTCTGGTCAGCGGCGGCAAAACGTGCTATATTCACAGCTGTTCTTTGCACGTTTTCCTGACGTGGCGGCGTAGCTCAGTTGGTTAGAGCACAGGACTCATAAGCCTGGGGTCACTGGTTCAAATCCAGTCGCCGCTACCACATTTCGCGGCATGTTATTATTACTTTTATGAAGCAGTTGCAGCAACTTTCGACCCGACGTTTAGAGGCCTTGACCGACGGCGTGTTCGCTATCGCCATGACGCTGTTGGTGCTGGACCTGGTGGTGCCGGTTGGCACCCAGGTTAACAACAGCGCCCAGCTATGGGAGACTCTGGCCCCTCTGGCCAACAACTTTATCAGCTTTACCATTAGTTTTATCATCCTGGCGATTATGTGGGCTGTCCACACTCGTCAGTTTGAAAACATCAAGCGGATGGACTCACGGGTGGTCAACTACAACATCCTGCGTCTGTTTTTGGTAGTACTGCTGCCCTTTACTACCAGCCTGATCGGCGAGTACAACACTGTCACTCTGGCTATTGTGCTGTACCCGCTAAACCTGCTGGCATTAGCGGTCGTAACCTATTTTCAGGGCCTGTACCTCGCTAAGCGGCCGAGTTACTTCCGGGAGTTCAATAAAGAAGCGGTCAAGGCCGGCAACCAACGCAGCCTGGCCTTTCTGCTAACCGCGGTTGTCGTTGTTGTCGGCTCGCTTATCTTCGGTCAGATCGCCTACTTTGGCTTCTTCTTATCACCGGTCATTACCCGCCTTTTGGCGAAACGGCCGTAGAACACTTGTTTTTCCGTCCATTGTCGGTAATACTTTAAGCATAAGTAAAATCGAGGAAGTACCATGGATAGCGATCTCAAGACCCCCGTGCAAGCACCATTAGTAAATCCGGACAGGCCCGAAGCGCCGGAACAAATGCCGGACCCGTTCAAGCCGGACAACCCGCCGCTCAGTCCGGCACCGCCCCGCAAAAAACAGGGTGGTAACGGCAAAAAAGTACTGCTCATTCTGCTGGTAGTCGTACTGGTTGCCGCTGCCGGCGGCGGTGTGTATTTTTGGCAAAACAAGCAAGTCAAAGATGCTAACAACCGCAACCAAGAGCTGACCAACCAGGTAGCGCAGCTGCAGGAACAGATCAACAAGCTCGAGTCTACCGACCAAACACTCGAAGATGAAGTTGCTTCGGCCGCCGCGCCAAGCGTCGACGAACAAGTTATAGACGCCGCCAAAGCCTATTGCCAGGCTTCGGTAGATCCGGCCAATAAGCAGGCGCACGTCTTTACCCTGGTTGACTCGGCCGGCGGTAAAAAAGTACTGTACTCCGCCGATAAGAGCTTCGCTACCGTCAGCGCCACGTGCGGCACTACCGCAGCGCCCGGCCCAACCCAAACGTACTACGTTAAGAACATCGATAACACTTGGGTTGTTGTCCACGCCGGCACGGTAACAGCAAACGCCACCGCCACCTACAACATCCCAACAGCTTTCAACTAACGATAGCCTTCGGGGGATATTAAAAAGAGTCCGGTCAAGCCGGACTCTTTTAGTGTGGGCAAGAACCTTGCTAGGCTTTGGCTTCTTTGCCGTGTACCAGGATGGCGTACAAAATGACCACATCGAGGATGAGCAGAATAAGTGCCCAAATCGGGTAAGCCGGCAGAAAAACCAGGTTGGCGACAATACCCAAACCGGCGGCGATAGCGCCGACAACCCGGCCCCATACCCCGCCGCTAAACAGCGAGAAGCCGGCTGTTAATAGAATGGCCGCCACTACCAGGTGAATAATACCCCAGGTGGTGTAATTAAGTACTGTCAGTTGACCCTCTGATATCACGAAAACCTCTTGTCGGGTTAGCGCCAAAAAGCCGAAGAAGGCTTGAAAGAGCGCGCGGACAATTAGAAGCACACCGGCAAAGTATACCCAGCCCACCCAACCGGTCGGTTGTTGTTTTTTTGCTTTTGCCATACTGTTTTCTCCTTTAATAATTATGGCTCTATGATGGCGTGACTGCCCTGGATTGTCAAGATGGTTGTGCTTATTTAGATGTCGTCGTGTGTGTCTTTTGGCGACGCCTGTCCTTTACGGCGATGGATAAGGCGTTCCGTCTGGCCGGCCAGAAAGGCCCGTGCAAACGCCGCGATAATGCCGACACCGACAAAGATGTAGAAAGTGGTAAAGATCTTGGCAAAGTTAGTCTGCGGAATAAAGTCACCGTAGCCAATGGTCGTCAGCGTGGCTACACAGAAGTAGTAGGCGTCAACCCAAGCCCAGCCCTCCATGTAGTGGTAGAACACCGTGCCAAATGCCAACACGCCAATGGTGGCGAGTAGTAACAAGCGATATAGTTTTTGGCGTTCCCGCGCAGTCATTACGCTTATGATACCAGATTTACTGGCTGGTGTTCAGCCGATGCATGAAAAAGTCCATCCAGGCCTGAAAATTACGCTGGTAACGAGAGGTCTGGGCCGGAGTCTCCTCGGTTTCGGCAGTTTGGCCGGGCGGCGCTTCCGTGGTGTATCCTAAAGCTACGTTTTTGGGCACTAACACCAGTGTCTCGCCGGGCGCCGCCCGGCCAAACTGCCGGCGCGCCGCCAGCTCCAGAAACTGGTCGCTCTTATAGTACTCGTTAGATAGTTCCTGGTTCATGTTTTCCAGCTTTTTTATGTCATTCTCCTGTTGCAGCTCGGCAATGTGCTTCTGCAGTTCGTAGTTGGTCTGAATAGCCGTGATGGTGTTCCAGCTGACCAGCAGCGCCAGCACCGCAAACGCCAGCAAACCCAACACCCGCACGTCTTGCAACTGCTTGAAGAAAGGGTGTTTTAGGTAGTTTTTAATTTTTGCGACCATTAGCTCTGGGTTATTATACAATCTTTGGCTCTCGGAGCCCAAAATCTGCTATACTGCCTCTGTTAAAGTTCACCATAACCGCGGGGGTGTAGCTCATCGGTTAGAGCAGGACGCTCATAACGTCTTGGTAGTAGGTTCGATTCCTACCACCCCCACCAGAACGGTCTTGTTTGCACCCGGGCACAATTGTTGTCGGGGTTTTTCTCTCCTCGGCCAACGAGTCAGTCGAGCGGGCTTGCCCTAGCCCAAGGTCTGGCGAAGCTTATCCCAATCTGTCGGTTGCAGTTCAGCCGGAGTCGGCACAGCCTCGGGCGGGTTGGGGTCGGGGCGTTCAACCATGAGAAACTTTCTACCGGCGGGCAGCTTTTAATAGTGTGGCCCACCAGGCCAGGTTTTCAATCAGCTTTTCGAGCCGGCCGTGGACGTACTCAGGTTTGACGGAGCCGTCTTGGCCGACCGAGTCCCAGGGGTCCATGATGCCCACGAACGTCTTGAGCAGCGGCACCATGCCGACTTTAGCCGTGATATTGGCTAGCTGTTCGACGGCCCGGGTAGCACCGTAAGTACCGTAGCCGACGAAAGCCGCTGGTTTACGGTCCCATTCGTTATATATAGTGTCGATAGCGTTCTTGAGTGGTGCCGGTACGCCGTTGTTATACTCGGCCGTTATGAACACGAAGCCGTCCAGGGCTTCGACCTGCTGGCTCCAGGCCTTAGTTTTGGCTTGCGTATAGCGACCGGTGCTGGCTGACTCTGGCTCACTCAGAAATGGTAGGTCAAGCTCTTTGAGGTCGATCAACTCAAAATCCAGCTCGGCGCTGCCTGTAACGGCCGGCTGATTCATAAACCACTGCGCCACCTTATCGCCCACGCGGGTCGGGCGAGTGCTGCTGATAATTACACCGATTTTGAGTCCCATAGCTATACTAGTATACCGCGGTTTCAGCCGGCCTGGTCAAGTAGATTTAGTAGTTCTTCGCTGCTTTGGGCGCTCATGAGCCGCTCGCGCAACTCTTTGGCGCCGTCAAAACCCTGGATGTAGACTTTGCAGAATTTATTGAGCGTGTGCAGCTTACGCTCGCCACGGTGCCAGGTGGCCGCAAACAGTTCAACATGCCGGCGGTAGAGGGCAATTTTCTGAGCTTTGGTGTAGCTGGCCCACGGGCTGACTTTGGCAAAGACAAACGGGTCGTCAAAAACGGCCCGGCCAACCATAACGCCGTCAAGGCCGTATTCTTTTGCCAAAGTCAGCCCGTGGGCGCGGCTGGCGACATCGCCGTTGCCGACAATCTTGGTAGCAGGAGACAGCCTATCGCGCAACTCGCGAATCTGGCCGATGACGTCCCAGTCGGCCGGTACCTTAGACAGCTGCTTGGCCGTGCGGCCATGGATAGTTACCATGGTAAGTTTCTGTTGCAGGAGAAATTCGATCCACCCCAAGTCAACTTCGCCAAAGCCCAGGCGGGTTTTAACGCTGACGGGGAAGTCTCCTCCGGCCCCTTCCCTGGTTGCGGCTATAATCTCCCCGGCCAGCTGGCGGTTATTAATCAGCGCGGCGCAGCAGCCATTTTGGACCACCGCCTTGACCGGGCAGCCCATGTTGATATCCACGCCGGCGAAACCCATCTCTTTCAGTTCTTTGGCGGTCTGGCGATAATTTTCGGGCTTTTTGCCCCAAATCTGAGCAATTATGGGTGTTTCGGCCGGGGTAAATTGCAGTTTAGGCAACAGTTTGGGCCGGCCGGGGCTTTGCAGGCCGTCGGCATTCACAAACTCCGTAAAGAACAGGTCCGGCTTGGCGGTACTGGCTATAATCTGACGAAACACCGTGTCGGTGACGTCGTCCATGGGCGCCAAAACAAAAAATGGCTGGGGCATTACTTTAGCTTGCTGGCTGGGCGCTTAATTTGTCAAGTACGTCCCTCACAACCGGCCGCAGCTTGGGATAGTATGTATCGACTTCGGCCAGCCGCTCTGTCCAAAAGTTTGAACGGCTTGCCTCATTACTGATTGCTTTGGGCAGCTGCCCGCGCACCTCTTTGACGGGCCACTGCGGCATCTTAAGCTCCAGATAATACACGATGCCCGGGTTAGTGCTCAGGTAGTCGACTTTTTGCGGGTCATAGCCCGGCGCATCCTTATCTTTGGTTTGCCGCACCAGGGACAAATCATAAAAGCGCAAGTACGGTAAGAGGCCCGGCTGATCCGGCTCAGTTACCTGATCGATAGTAAGTCCGGGGTTAACGTCTTCGAGTTCTGCGCCGAGCAGGGCGAGCTGGGCGGCGGACATTTGGGCGTCAGCGGCATACTTGCCATACTTTCGTACAATGCTACGCGGGCCGCGCAAAGTGTCTTCAATCCCCGCTCTTCCTTGCTGTATAGCCACCTCCGCCAAGTGCCTAGCTGTTGCGCCCCGCTGGCCGATAAAACTATACAGGCTGATAGCCTCATTTTGTTCATTTTGCCCGGCTGGCATAAACCCGGCGATTCGGGCCAACACATCAAGGCGTTCGTATCTGTCAAGTTGTTCCGGATTGGTAACCAGTCGCTCGGCGTCTGACATTATTTGCCCTTTTTCAGGTCCAAAGCTTTGCGTAAGGCCCGCACTTTATCGGGCATGACAGTTTTGGTTTTTTGGTCAAGCTTCCAGTCACTGGGTGCTTCGCGGCCAGGTAGATTGGGGTTGGGCATACCTCCGGCCGGCATGGTACGTTCATCAGCCGATATATACGCCGAAGGGTGCCGCTGGCGTGCAGCCTCTATCTCCTCTTCAAAGGTAGGGTCGAGGGGAAGCTGTGGTTGTTCTGGTTGCGGCTGAGGCATTTCTGACATGTAGTGTATTATACCACAGTTATGCAAGTTTTGTCAAGAGGTGCCCCCCTTGCAGAGCCTAGGATTACTCCCAGCGGAAGAGACGGAAAGCCAAGAAATAAATGACGACCAGCCAAACAGCCATCAGGCCAAGCTGCGGGCCTAGTTGAAACAGGCCTTTACCTTCGGTGGCGATCAGGCGGACGCCATCGATAACCGGTGTTAGCGGCAAAAAGGTAGATGCCGTCTGCAGCCACTGCGGCATTAAAAAGCGCGGGAAGAACGTACCCGACAGGAACAACATCGGAAAAACAATAATATTAGCCAGCGGCGCGGCTTGGCGCTCGTTTTTGGCCCAACCGCCGGCGGCCAAGCCAATGCCTAAGATTAAAATGATACTAAAAATTAAGAAGAGCACCAGCTCCAGATAATTGCCGACTACGTTGAGGTCAAAAACGACAATAGCCACCGCAAACATCAGCACCATAGTCATCAGGCCAACTGTGGTTTGCGACACCACATTGGCCAAAAAATACTGCCAGACGCGCAGCGGTGTAGTGTGCAGCCGGCGCAAAATACCCTGTTTCTTGAGTTCCGGAAAGACATTGACCGGGCCAAAGATGCCTAAGCCTACAATCGAAAAGCCAAGCAGCCCGGCAAAGGTGTAGTCAAAGGTTGACAAGCCCTTGGTGGCTAACTGCTCGGTGCGGACGGTAAACGGTGTGACAGTTTGGACAAAGCTGTTATTAACTTCTTGGAACTGACTTTGCAGGATTGAGGACAACGCCTGGCTGGCCTGCTGGTTGTTCTGGGTATAGTAAATGGCCGCTTCGCCGCTGGGATACTGGCCGTTCTGCTGGCCAAACGAAGCCGGCAGGATGATTGCCGCATCCAACTGGCCACGGTTCATCTTTTCTTTGGCATCGTCCAGTGTCGCAACATCTTGGCTAACTTTATAGATCTTTTGCTGCTTAATCTGATCGCTAAACTGTTGGGCGTAGGAACTGCTGGACTCGTTAATGACCGCTACCTTGAACGAAACATCGCTGTTGCGGCCAAAGATGCCGCCAAACACGAACAAAAAGATCAACGGAAAGGCAAAAATAAAGAAAATGGAAGTTTTATCGCGAAAGGCCCGCCGGATGGCGATTTTGCCGAAAACTTGTACTGGTAAAAGGGCTCGCCGGATGTTTTTCATGTCAGTCCCGCAACTCCTTCCCTGTCAAATCGATGAAGACGTCTTCCATGTTGGCCTGCTCGACATGCTGCGGTTTCTTGAAGCCGCGTTTGAGTAACTGCTTGACCAGGTTCTTTGGGGTATCAAGTGCAATAATCTCACCGTTGTCCATAATTGCCACGCGGTCGCAGAGCTGCTCGGCTTCGTCCATGTAGTGTGTGGTCAAGATAACGGTAACACCGCTGTCGCGGGTTTCCTGGATTAAGTCCCACAGGTTACGGCGGGCTTGCGGATCCAGGCCGGTGGTCGGCTCGTCCATAAAAAACACTTTCGGCTTGTGGACTAAAGACGCCACGATACTAAAGCGCTGCTTCTGGCCGCCCGAGAGGTTCTCGACATAACTGTTGGCCTTGTCGAGCAATCCGACCTCCTCGAGGAGCTTACGGGCCTGGACTTTTTGGCCGTAGGCCGAGGCGATTTGTTCCAGTTGCTCGGTGAGCTTTACCTTGTCCATGAACGCCGGACTTTGCGGCTGAACACCGATAACGTGTTTGACCCGCTGCGGGTCTTTGACGACGTTAATGCCATCAACAACAGCGGTACCGCTGTCGATCGGACGCAGCGTTTCGATCATTTCCAGCGTAGTGGTCTTACCGGCGCCATTGGGGCCTAAGATACCGAAAATTTCACCCCGTTTCACATCAAAGCTAATACCCTTGACGACCGGTTTTTTGTCGTATGATTTAGTTAGCCCTTCGACAGTAAGAATATTTTTCATGCTTTCCTACTATAGCAAAAAATAAAACACCCCCGAAAAAAATCGGAGGTGTTTTGTAAAAAGTACTACTAATTAGCCTTTTTTGATGGTCAAGAAACCGTTGCGTGGGTTTTCGTTAACGCTGTAGCCGCTTGGAAGGTCGGTACCTTCTGGACGCTCGTCTTTACTGAAGTAGTAGATACGCTGTACTTTACCGCCGCGCAAGGTAACTTCTTTACTGTTTAGGTAGTACGTAACACCCTTGCTGTTCGTGTGCTTGTATGCCATGTGACACTTCTCCCTCTCTTAGAGTTACTAGTACCCCTAACATAGCGAGGGGTTAGCCCCTTGTCAACAGTTTTTTGAATAATCCACAACGGTGAACCCCTGTTAGGAATTTATTCTCTTGCATCGCAATCTGCTTATGTATTACACTACTGCTTGTAGCAAATTTTAATAAAGATAGGTGGAGATACTATTATGGATTTTACGCCCCGCAGTGATACGCCTCACCAATC
>CAYWVZ010000023.1:0-8798 GCA_964462215.1 uncultured Candidatus Saccharibacteria bacterium | reverse complement strand
CGTTTTGCCGTAACCTTACGGCTTGTGTCCGTAAAAAGTAAGGTATACTAGGCATTACGCATATGGCTAAAAATCTGGTTATCGTCGAGAGCCCCGCCAAGGCCAAAACTATTGAGCAGTACTTGGGCCGCGATTTTGTGGTCAAAAGTAGCTTTGGCCACATCCGTGATTTGCCCAAAAAGGGCCTTAATATAGATATAGCCAAAGACTTTGAGCCCACCTACGAGGTTAGCGCCGACAAAAAGAAGGTAGTGGCAGAGCTCAAAAGAGCCGCCAAAGGCGCCGACACCGTCTGGCTGGCCAGCGATGAAGACCGCGAAGGGGAGGCGATTGCCTGGCACCTCTGTAAGGCATTAGGGCTTGATCCTAAGAAGACCAAGCGCATCGTTTTCCATGAAATCACCAAATCGGCCATTTTAAGCGCCATCGACAACCCCCGTACCGTCGACCAAGCCCTGGTAGACGCCCAACAGGCGCGTCGGGTGCTCGACCGCCTGGTTGGCTACGAATTATCCCCGGTCCTCTGGAAAAAGGTGCGAGCTGGCCTTAGTGCCGGGCGAGTCCAATCCGTCGCCGTACGCCTGATTGTCGAACGCGAACGCGAAATTAAAGATTTCACCCCAGTCACAACCTATAAAGTCACGGCAATCTTCTCTGTAGGTAAAGAGGAGCTGTCTGCCGAGCTGACCAGCAAATTACCTGATAAAACCACTGCTCAGGCCTTTTTAGAGGCCTGCAGAGCCGCTACGTTCACCGTAACCGATAAAACCACCAAACCCAGCACCCGTAACCCCGCTGCGCCGTTTACCACCAGTAGCTTACAGCAAGAGGCCGCCCGCAAGCTCGGCTACTCCGTTAAACAGACTATGACCTTAGCCCAGCGCCTCTACGAAAACGGCCATATCACCTATATGCGTACCGATAGCACCAATCTGGCCGGCCAGGCCATCAAAGCCGCCGAGGAGTATATAAAGAAGGAATTCGGCGCCACCTACCACCAGATGAGGCAATACAAGACCAAAAGCGCCGGCGCCCAGGAGGCCCACGAGGCCATCAGACCGACGCATTTTGCCAAACAGTCTGTTGGAGCCGATGCTCAACAAAAGAAGCTCTACGAGCTCATCTGGCGCCGTACGCTGGCCAGCCAAATGGCGCCCGCCAGGCTCGACCGCAACGAAATCACTATCAAGCCGTCCGCCAGAGAAGAACTGTTCATTGCCAAGGGCGAAGTCTTAGTGTTCGACGGTTTTCTTAAAGTATACGGCGGCGGCAAGGACGACACCTTACTACCAGAGGTGGAAACCGGCCAGGAACTACCCCTCCTTACTATGATTGCCGTCCAAAGCTTCTCTAAGGCCCCGGCCCGCTACTCCGAAGCTTCGCTGGTTAAGAAGTTAGAAGAGCTGGGTATCGGCCGGCCGAGCACTTACGCGCCGACTATTAGTACCATCCAGACCCGTGGTTACATCGAAAAGGCCGATCTGGAGGGTACCGAGCGTACCGTAGAGAGCCTGGTGCTGGACATGCGCCACAAGAACCCCGTGGTCACCCCTGAGGAGCGTACCGAAATTACCGGTGCCGACAAGGCTAAACTGCTGCCTACCGATGCCGCCGACGTCACTACCGACTTTTTGGTTAAACACTTCACGGACGTGGTTGATTATGACTTTACAGCCCGCGCCGAAGCGGACTTCGACCATATCGCCGAAGGCAAACAACAGTGGCAGGCCATGATCAAAGACTTCTATAAGGACTTCCACCCTCTGATTGTCAAATCCGCCGACATCAGCCGTGAAGAAGCTGCCCAGGCCCGCGAACTAGGTAAAGACCCGGGGAGCGGCCGGCCTATTCACGCCCGTTACGGCCGCTATGGCGCCATGCTCCAGATGGGCGAGGCCGAAGACGAAGAAAAGCCCAAATTCGCACCGTTGCCGGCCGGTACTACGCTAGAAACCGTGACATTCGAACAGGCCCTGGAGATGTTCAAACTGCCGCGCACTGTCGGCACCACCCCCGAGGGCGAGGAGATCAAAGCCAATATCGGCCGCTTCGGCCCCTATATCCAGGTTGGCAAGACGTTTGTTTCTATCAAGGGCCAAGACCCGCTCACCATAACAGAGGCCGAGGCTCGTACAGCCTATGCCGATAAGCTCAAAAAAGACGCCGATAAATACATTGCTGAGTTCGACAGCGGTATAAAGGTGGTCAACGGCCCCTACGGCCCGTATATTACCGATGGCACAAAGAACGCCCGTATTCCCAAAGAGGTTGACCCCAAGAAGCTAACAGAGGCCGAGTGCAAAGATATGCTAGCCAAAGCCCCAGCCAAAAAACGCTTCACCCGCCGCCGCGCAGCTAAAAAATAAACTTATCCCCAGTTTGCTATCTGAAAGGGTTATTATCTTATGATATTCCTACAACATTTATTCGGCATGGGTGTCTATTTGGTGCTACAATAAGTTCATAAAACACTATGTTTGACTTTTAAAAATTAATGTTCTATAATTAGTAGTGATGCTGGGGCGGGTGAGAGCTACAAGCTCCGCGGCGCACCAATTATTAACAGAGAAGGAACAGTTCACTTATGGCAGACCAAACCGCTACCAAACTCGATATCGAAGTAATTATTAACGATATCCTGGCTACCATCGACCGCGAACGGGAACGCGAGATTATTGCTCGCCGGTTCGGCCTGTTTGAGCGCAAAGAAACCCTGGAACAGATCGGTGAATTGCTGGGAATTACCCGCGAACGCGTCCGTCAGCTCGAAAAAGTGGTAATTACCCGACTAAAAGCCGCCGGTCCCAAAGATCTGCCGCACATTACAGAGGTGCAGACAGCATTTGCGACCCAGCTCGACAAAGTCGGCAAGGCCAGCCGCATCAGCGACCTGAGTGCCGCTCTGACCGAAGAAAACACCCGCGTCGACCAGTCACGCGTAGCGTTCTTATCTCTATTGTGCCCAGAGCTGGTCGTTATCGATGAAAACGACCATTTTTACCACTCCGTTGGGCTGGCTAGCGCCCACAACGAAAAGCAGATGAAAGACCGCGTCGCCAAGATTATCGAAGCCATCAAGAAAATCGGCGAACCGACCACTATCAACAAGGTTGCCGCCGCTGTCAATGACAAAGACGAAGCCCATGTTGCCGCGCTGGCCAGCACCAGTAAGGTACTAGCTACCCTCAACGGCCGCTGGGGCTTGGTTAAGTGGCCGATGGTCAACCCCAAGAACATCCGCGACAAAATCTACGTCATCCTCTTCGAAAAAGGGAAGCCTATGCACTTTAACGACATCGCCGGAGCCATCAAAGACAGCGACTTCAAGCGCAAAGACGTTACTACCCAAGCTATCCACAACGAACTTATTAAAGACGGCCGCTTTGTCCTGATCGGCCGGGGCATCTACGCACTGAAGGAGTGGGGCTACGAGAAGGGAACTGTAGCCGACATTATCACCGAAGTACTGAAGAAGTCCAAAGAACCCTTGCACCGCGACGAAATCGTCAAGCGCGTGCTGAAAAGCCGCCACGTTAAAGAGACGACCATCCTCTTGAACCTGCAAGGGAAGAGCCAGTTCAAGCGCGTCGCCAAAGCCACCTACGCCCTGGCCGGAGAGTAGAAGATGCCTACCCCGCCGAAACAGGGGCTAACCAGCAGCACACAGAGCATTTTGAAGCTCAGTTCATGAGTTGATTTAAACTTGACTTGAACATTTTGCGAACACTAGGTTATGGGTGTGATGCGGGTGGTTGAGCAGCCATGTATCAAAAAGCCATGCGGGGCATGCCCGGGAGCGGGGCGCGAACAAAAACAAACATAAAATTTGGGCGAGGATCCGGAAATCATATGGGCAGAAGCATGAGCAGAGCATCATGTTCGTGCATAGACTAGACGTCGCACAATGTATATTTTGCGACTCTACATTCTTAACCGCTTATGATTACAGATACCTCTTCTGCAGGGGAGTTTTACGCTGTTCTATCAATTGATATCGTGTTAGTCAGTGCGCCTGCTACGCTACTGGCACTAATGACCGCAAACACCTTTGCGGGTCTTTCGCGGGCCTTAGATGATCGCCTTACGCGTCCGAGTTATCCCCAGGATATTTTGACAACGTTCCGACTTTTCCACAGCCCACGGTTTGCATTATTTGCTTTTTCTTTCGTTCTATATTTTTGTATGCATTCCCTGCTTTTCTGCTCATACCATAGATATTTGACTTTCTGCCCTGCTGCTATTTTAATATAGTTTTTTCGTAAAATATCAAACAAGCTGTATATTGAACAAATTGCGAACATCAGGGAGGAGTGGGAGAGTTGCCGTCCGGCCGAAACACATTTATTTATAGTACGCCCGTCCATCGACCCGCACGTCGATATATTCGGACGGCGTACTGTTTTCGCGCTCCAGTTTGGCCTTGATGGCCAAAAAAGCGCCGGCGGCTTCCCTGCCGTCGCTGTCTACACTGAACTTAACGTAGTATGGCTGGCCGTTTATCCGGATATCTACCTGGTGAGCCCGCGGCGGCAAGGTAATGGCCTGGACGCTTAAACCCTTGGCGGTTAGTTGTTCCAGTACGGTCGTAATAAATTCCACGTCTTCGGTAGACAAGATGCCTTTGCCAAGTTCAACGGGGGTATTGCTTTGGTCTTGTATCACCGGTAGCTTCTGGCGGGTCTCGTTGGGCAAGTCTTGAGCCTGCATGATTGCCACGCCGCGCTTATCCAGTACGTATGCCTGATCTTGGGTGGCCAGGATAAGTTCCGGCCGCGCCGTAGACACCGTTATAACCGGGCGGCGACTGATCAGGGGCAGCGTCAGGCCTACGTCGGCCACCTCAGGGAAGCGCTCGCGAAACACCCGCTCGAAATGCTTGGTATTAATGGTCAATTTAGTGCGGTTGAGCAAAGATTCTTTGAGGATTTGCTGGGCGCCCTGCTGGTATTCCTCTTTGGTACGCAGGGCCAGATCATCGCTGATAATTTTGGGGTTAGGAGCCAGCCCCAGGCAATATAAAACGCTGGCCAGAACGGCACCCAGGGCTATCAGAGAGGGTAAATTTCTTACCCAGCTGCGCCGGCGCCAGCCGCGGCTGTGTTTGGATGAGCCGCCGGCCGAAGCAGGGGGCGTGTACCCTGCCTCCGGCTCGGTGGCAGCCGAACGGCCGGAATGGTACGAAAAAACCGGCCGGCGGCTGCTGGACACCCCTGTCGGCTGGCGCCGGCGCGGAGCAGCGGAAGTATCTTTTCTTCGCCTAAAGCGCACCACTCCCCTTTACTCCCCCGCCCGGCTGGCAACTTTGATCAATAGGTCAGCTATAGCTGCGGTGGCGCCGGCCGGCGTCAGGCTGTGCAGCTTCTTGCCTAGAGCCTTGCGCCGGGCCGGCTGGCCGAACAGTTGCTCGACCGTGTTCTGAAGCGTTTCATCGTTGCGGTCAAGCACGGCCGTTTCGTCTACTACCACAACAGCCTGTTCATCCGCTAAAGCCTGGGTATTTTTAAGCTGGTGGCCACCGGCTAACAGCGGATTCGGCACCACCACGCACGCCTTGCCCTGGATTCCGAATTCCGCCAAAGTGTTAGCGCCGGCCCGGGTAACGATTACGTCGGCCGCACCGCTGTAGCGGTAAAAGTGGTCGACCAGCGGATAGACTCGCAGCCGCGCGTGCGTATAGTCCCCGTACACACCCTCGTGGCCGTAGCCGACCACGTGCAGGATGTGCAGGTGCGGCAAGGCCTTAAGCAACCGCGGTGCGGCCGACACCATAGCCTTATTAATACTGCTGGCGCCGTGACTGCCGCCGGTAACCAGTAACACCTGGGCATCTTTGTCAGCGGGTAACTTAAGTTCTTTGCGGTAGGTTTGCAGCAAATCATGCGTGACATATTGGTAGTCCTGAGCCACCAGAACGCCCACGTAGCGGGTTTTGGCCTTTGGATAGGGATAATTATTAATCGGGGCGCCAGTGGCGTGATAACGCGCCCAGCGAGCCACGACGCGGTTAGCCAGCCCCGGGATGGCGTCAGAGTCGTGCGTAATAAACGGTATACCGCGCAGAGCCGCAGCCAAACCGACCGGCATGCCCACAAAACCGCCCTTTAGTAGAATAACGTCCGGCCGCTCTACGCCCAGCAGCCACACCGACTGCAACATCCCCACCCCCGCATAGAACATATCCCGCAGGTTCAACAGGTTAGTCTTGACGTCCAGCAGCCGGCGCAGCCACGACTCACCATGGTACCGCCGGAATTTACCGGCCATAATCCGGTACTGCCGGTTAAACGGCACCGAGCCTTCGGTCATGGCGGCAAACTTGGATTTCCGCTCACCTACATAGATTACCTCTGTAGCCGGGTCAATCGTCTTGAGTGTCCGGGCGACGGCTAACAGCGGTGTTATGTGACCGCCGGTCCCGCCGCCCGTAAGTAGCACCTTCATGGGCTTTCCCCTGTTTAGCTTGCGTAATTCCTGCCAGACTTACCTGGAACGTAGTATAACGCGAAATCTGGAACACCATACCAATGACCCCTAGTACAAAAATCAAACTGGTGCCGCCGTAACTGATAAACGGCAAGGTAATGCCCTTGAGCGGCAACAGCCCCAGCATCGACCCGACGTTAATGATTATCTGGGTGCTCAGCCAGGCCAGCACCCCGACTACCAGTAGCCGGCTGTAATCATCGGCCGCCCGCTCGGCAATCTTAAATAACCGTGTAAAGAACGCCACGAACAGCCCAATTACAGTGGCCACGCCGATAAAGCCGAACTTCTCGGCCAAAATGGCAAAAATAGAGTCATTGGCCGCCTCCGGCAGATAGCCGTAGGCTTGGACGCTGTGCGCCACCCCCAGGCCAAACACGCCGCCCGAACCAACCGTAATCAGCGCCTGACAAACCTGGTAGCCGCTGTTCTGGCAGTCACTCTCGGGGTTCATGTAGGTCAGCAAACGGTCGCGCCGGTAACTGCTGCCGGCCACCAGCATAACCAGGCCAAGTGTGACGACGCCGCCGATAATAACCACTCGCTTAAGCGGCAGGCCGGCCACAAACGCCATGGCCGCCACCATAGCCACAATAACTGCCGTAGAACCGAAGTCACTTTGGACAATGCCGACTACAAAACCCACCGCCAGTAAGACCAGCAATAGCGGCCGCAACGTCTTGCTCATGTTGGCTATACTGCCCTCTTTCATGCGCTGCACCAAGAATGTAGCCAGCCAGATCAGCAGTGCGAACTTTATCAGTTCGACCGCCTGGAACGACAGGCCGCCGACTTGAATCCAGCGGTACGCGCCGTTCACTTCTTCGCCAAAAAGCCGCACTGCCAGGGCTGCTGCGGCTGCCATAATAAGCAACGGCTTTTGAATGCGCTGCCAAAATGTCACCGGAATATTAGCCAACGCCACAAACGCTATAATACCCAGGCTTATAGCGACAATCTGTTTGGTAGCATAATAGTTTTCGCTAACGTGCTTTTGAACGGCCAGGCCGGGGCTAATGGCATACAGGATAATCAGGCCGATACCGACCAAAATAGTGCCCAGCACCAGCAGCCAGTAATCAGGCCGGTGCTTACGTTGACCACCCTGTACCGCTACTACCGAAGGTCGCCGTCCGGCAGCGCGCCAACTCATAACCAATCACCCAGTACGAACAGGATCAAGCCCAGCACGCCAGCCACCTGGCCGACAACCCAAAAGCGCATGGTGACTTTGGTTTCGGGCCAGCCGCTGGCCTCAAAGTGATGGTGGATTGGCGAAATCTTGAAGATTTTCTTGCCGTGCCGCAGCTTCTTAGAGGCCACTTGCAGAATGACCGAACCGGCCTCGGCTACAAACACAATGCCGATGATCGGCAGTAGCACTACGGTGTTAGTCAGCATGGCCACCACGCCTAGCGCCGTGCCGAGCGCAAAAGACCCCACATCTCCCATAAAGAACCGGGCCGGAAAGATATTGAACCAGGTATAACTCAGTAAAGTACCGACCATGGTCATACAGAAGCCGGCAATGCCGTAGCGCCCCTGTAAAAACGCGATGATGGCATAGATGCCAAACGAGATGGAACACAGGCCGCCAGCCAGGCCGTCCAGGCCGTCGCTGATATTAACGGCGTTGGCAGTGGCTACCACCACGAATACGAACAGCGGGATAATCAGCCAGCCGATGGATATTTCGCCCATGAACGGCATATGGAAGCTGGTAACGTCGAGCTTGAAGTAAAAGAACCAGCCGCCGATCAGGGCGATCAGTGTCATCAGCAGGAACTTCAGTTTGGAGGGCAAGCCGGCCACGCCCAAACCGGAGCCGCGGATGTTAATGATGTCATCAATCAAGCCCAGCGCACCGGCGCCCACAAAGGCCGCCAGCGGCAGCCAAGTCTCGGTCCGCTCCAGATTAAACAGCAGCGTGACGACAGCCACGGCAATCAGACAGATTAAGCCGGCCATGGTCGGAATGTGCCGGCGATGTTTTTCGGCGTGAAGTTTGGTAAACACTTTGGCCGCCTCGCCGGTGACGGTCTTTTGCCGCGGCTTTTTCCACCACTGGCCCTGGTAGGCTAACGTCGTATACAGCGGCGTTATTAACATGCTCAACAGAAAGCCTAAAAAACCTAAGGATAAAATGCGGACGAGCGTTGCGGTTTGGACGGTGATATCAATTGTCGACATAGTGTGGTTTTCTCCCTTGTATTATACCTTTACTGCCCTTTTGGCACCACATTAAAATTATTGATTAACATCAGGGCGGTATCAGAGAATATCGGGGCGGCGGCCTGGGAGCCGGCGTAGCCGGG
>CAYWVZ010000022.1:0-10136 GCA_964462215.1 uncultured Candidatus Saccharibacteria bacterium | reverse complement strand
TGGTGCAGGGGGAGGGATTCGAACCCCCGAAGGCATAAGCCAGCAGATTTACAGTCTGCCGTGTTTGACCGCTTCACTACCCCTGCAAGATAGCGGGTTTGACCCCGCTATTATAACACTTCCCTGACTACCCTCACTGAGTAGTCTCTCGCGCCGTTTGGGTATTCTCGCAAATATGCCCAAACTTGGAGCCGCCTGTCGGATTCGAACCGACGACCTTCACTTTACAAAAGTGCTGCTCTAGCCACTGAGCTAAGGCGGCGCTATATCTTAATGAACAGAGGTAAGTGTAACAAAAACTTCGGTCGGACACAACGCTTAAATGGTGTTTAGATCACGACGCGCTTGGGGCGCAGCACCCGTTTTGATTTGCCGGACGGCACGATGAGCTTTTTGAGTTTGTCGTCGACTACGTCGGCTTCGGCCTGCATGCCGTGGGTTTCGTAGGCTTTCCGCAGTAAGGTGTAGCTTTCGCGGTTAGGCTCCAGCTCGATCGCTTTGTTGAGTTCGTCGAACATCAGCTTGGTGTTACCGAGCTTTTCGAGCACTTTGGCGTAAGCAATGTGGCGGGCGGCCAGGCCGTCTTCAAGCTTTAGGGCTTGCTGAAAGGCCACGGCGGCCTTTTGGTAGTTTTCGGTTTCGTAATAAATCAGGCCGAGGTTGTGCAGGCTGGAGGCCGTAGCTTCGATACTGGAGGCAATTTCAAAACAGTCAATGGCATCTTTGTACTCTTTTTGCTTGGCATACAAAATGCCGAGCCGGTTGTAGGCGGCGGCGTTTTTTTCGTCGATCTTTAGAATGGTCAGCAAGGCTTTTTCGGCGCGCAGGAAGCGATTTTCGCGCATACCCTGGTGGGCAATGTCCCATAATTTACCGAGCTTGTCAGACAACTTGCGCGGCAGCGGCGCCAGTTCCTCATTGCGGACTACGGTGTTACGTAATACTAAAAAGCCGAAAAATGCGAGCAGAACGAGTTCATACATCGTCCTTTCAGTATAGCATATTTAGAGGCTATAACTGCAAGCTGAGGTTGGTCAGCAGCAGCTTTGGTTGCGGGTTGGCGCTAAGGCTGTCTTGGGCGGCCAGGATAGCTTTGAGGTCTTTTTGCCAGCGAGTCACTTGGGCGGTAGCCGCTTTTTGGGCGGCCTGGCGCAGGGCGGCGTCACTAACCCGCTGCAACGCCCACAGCAGCTGGCTCAGGTCTTTCTTTTGCTTGGTGAATTGGTCGATTAGAATCAGCCGGTTAAAGCTGTCCGCTTGCAGCAGCCGTTTGGCATCTTCGATATATTCCAGCCGTTGGTTATCGGCTTCGGTTTGCAGCAGGTTGTGCATCAGGCCAGGACGTCCGCGGCTGACATGATAGCTTTTAGTAATGTCGGCGTTAGCAAAACCGGCTTGCTCGAAGTGGCCGGCTATAGCGGGCTGCGCCGGCGTTTTGACGGTAATTTTCGGTGTCCGCGACACAATGGTCGGCAGTAATGAGCTGTGGCCTTCAGCCGTCAAGATTATTACGGTGTCCTCTGGCGGCTCTTCCAGCAGCTTTAGGAAGGCGTTCTGCGCCTCGGTGGTCAGCAGGTGGGCATCTTCGACTAGAACCGCCCGCCGGAAGGGTTTGGTGCCGGTGGTGCGCAGCCTGACAAAGGCTTGCGCCTGGCGGATGGCATCAATCGAGATACTGTTCTTTTCGGGGGAGATATGCAAAAAATACGGATGGGTAGAAAGTTTTTCGGCCGGAAGGTCGAGGATTGCCGCGATGAGGCTGCGAGCCAGTGTAGGCTTGCCGCTGCCGGCCGGCCCGATTAGCAGCAGGCTGTGGCTGGGCTGGCGCGCAAAGCCGGCAACGTCTTGGCGGGTTCGTTCGTGCAGAACCAGCTCAGTAGCCAAACCACTCCCAGCCACAGCGTTCTTCGTCATGCCTTTAGTATAGCGCGGAATTCGGCCGGCAGCGGCGCCTCAAAAACTTTTCTTTGGCCGCCAGGGGTAGTAATTTCTAGTTTTTCGGCGTGTAACAGCAGACGCGGGTGCGGCTGGCCGTCGTACATAGTATCGCCGACAATCGGGTGGCCGAGATACTGCAAATGCACCCGTAACTGGTGGGTGCGGCCGGTCTGCGGCTCCAACTTAACGAGGCTATAACCGTTACCGGCGGCTACCACGTCGTAGCGCGTGACGGCCGGCTTGCCGGCTTGCGCCGGCCGGAAAGTTTTAGGGTCATGCGGGTTGCGCTCAATCGGTACTTCAATAACAGCCCTGGCCGGCGCAAGCTCGCCCTGCACCGCCGCGTAATACGTCTTCTTGGCTTTTCGCTGGCTAAATTGGCGTTGCAGGGCGCTCAGGGCTTCAGATGTTTTGGCACAGATGATAACACCCGACGTACCTCTGTCCAAACGGTGGACAATGCCCGCCCGGTCGCCGGCCATACCTTTTGCCAGCCTAGGCGCAATAAACGTCGCCACGGTAGCCTCCGGGTTAAAAGCGCCCTTGCTGTGCGTTAAAACGCCGGTCGGCTTGTCAACCACCAGGCAATCATCATCTTCATATAAAATCGGTAAATCGATGTCCGGAATCTGCTCCAGCTCGGCCGGATCAAAATCAATGTATAGCTTGTCGCCAGCCTTAACTTTATAACCGGCTTTTTCGCCTACGCCGTTAACGGTAATCCGCTGGTCATCAAGCAACTTACGGACCGAACTGCGGCTTAACTGCGGCAGCTGTTCGGCCGCCACTATATCTAACCGCTTGGATTGATCTGCGGCCGGTACTACATACTTCATACTACGAACGGAGGCCTACGGCTTTTTGGACACGCAACAAAGTTTTGTTGGCCACGTCGTTCATGGCTTTTTCGCTGGCTTCGAGCTTTTGCTTGAGCTTGGCTTCGTCTACGGCAGCCAGTCGCGCCTGGAAATCAGTCAAAAACTGTTCAACGGCCGTAGCCACGGCTTGTTTGAGCGGACCGTATTGGGTTTGACCTTTGTAACGTTGTGCGACGTCCGTAATTGGCTCATTAGTCAATGCGGAGAGTATCTCAATCAAGTTACTAACACCCGGCTGCTTGGCCATATCGTGGCTAATCTGACCGACGCTATCGGTGGTGGCGCCCATCACTTTCTTTGACGCTGCTGCCGGTGTGTCGCCCAAGAAAATCACCCCTTTGCCGCTGTCATCGGATTTGCTCATTTTCTTTTCGGGGTGAGCCAGGTCGCGTACCCGCCGGCGCTCGTTTTGCTGCATAAACGCCACCTGTTCTTTCTCGGCCTCGGGCGGCGCAAACAACTCTGCCCCGAACTTGTTATTCATGCGGATAGCAATGTCGCGGGCTAATTCTACATGTTGCGTTTGGTCGTCACCTACCGGCACGTATTTTGCGCCGTACAGCAAAATATCCGCAGCCATCAGCACCGGATAGTCAAACAAACCGGCGCTGATATTGGCCTGGCCTTGGCCCTTTTCTTTGAACTGCGTCATCCGGCTTAACTCGCCCATGTAGGTAAAGCAATTCAGAATAACCGTCAGTTCGCTATGCGCCGGAACATAGCTTTGGCGGTAAATGAACGTATTGGGGTCGTCCAGATCCAGGCCTGCCGCTACGAACAGCTTGAGATTATGCATAGTCTGCGCGTACAGCTTGCCGTGATCGATAGGCGTCGTAAAACTATGCAAGTCGGGCACGAATAGGTTTACCTGATATTCACTGGAGTACCGGCGCTGCAACTCGACCATAGGCAGCAAAGCCCCCAGGTAGTTACCAAGGTGCAAGTCGTTGTTGGCCCGCAGGCCGGTTAAAATAACTGGTTTGCTCATAACGTCCCCTAGATTATAGCGCTTTTTACCGGTATTGCCACGCGCTATTGCTCGGTTAGCCTCCCTTGCGCTGCCATGATGGCATCCCGCGTCGCCCGCATAACGAACAGCACTTCCCGATCGGCAGGGCTGGGTATGTCAACAATATCAATATCCGGCTGCAAACCGATACTAGTACGGGCCATAATCCGGATAAGCTCGCTATGGTCACGCTTCGGCTCCGGCTCAATGGTAGTAGCTATACTCAGAGCGTATTTTTCGAGCTCTGCCTGTCGTTCCGGGGTAAGGTTGTGTGGTAACATGATGTATCCTTTCTAAGATTGTTGCGAATGAAAAAACCGCCTGTGAGGCGGCTTGATTCTTAATTTTTCCTTAATTTATTGAGAATATGAAGCAAGACGCCACGCATAGGCGGGGGTAAACCAGAAGAAATAACATTGGTTTATAACTCGTTTCATTACAGTATTGACAATAGCGCTATATACACCCTTTGTCAAGCCCCTAGAACTACCGTGGCTAACGTTTGGTGAACTGGCGTTGCTTGCGGGCACCCTTGAGGCCGAACTTCTTGCGTTCTTTTTCGCGCGGGTCGCGGCCTAACAGGTCGGCTCGTTTGAGGGTACTGCGCAGGTCTTCGTTCATGACCGCCAGAGCTTTGGCAATACCGAGGCGAATAGCATCAACCTGGCCAGCGTGACCGCCGCCGCTGACAACGGCACTGACGTCATATGTGCCGGTTTGCTCTAGGACGGTGAACGGCTTGTCGAGTTCGTTTAGCAGGTTTTTACTACCTTCAAAATATTCCGCGGCCGGCTTGCCGTTGATAGTGATTGCGCCCTTGCCGTTAGTGAGGCGTACGCGGGCAGTGGCGCTTTTGCGCCGGCCGAGGCCGTAGAAATAATGCGATGCAGCCATTACTTACCTTCCTTTACTGAAAATGCTTGGGGTTTCTGGGCTTCGTGCTTGTGGTCGGTACCCGTATAGACCTTGAGGCGTTCCAGACGGCCGTCACGCAGTTTGTTGACCGGCAGCATGCCGCGGACAGCGTGCACAATTACTTCGGTAGGGTCTTTGTCCATTTTTTCCTGCAGCGTAGCTTCTTTGAGCCCGCCCGGATAGTGGCTGTGCCGGTAATACATCTTTTTATTAAGCTTGTCACCGGTTACGACCAGCTTGTCGGCATTAATAACGACTACGTAGTCGCCGCAATCAATGTGTTTGGTGAACATAGGCTTGCGTTTACCAATTAGCAGTTCGGCGATAACCGTAGACAAGCGGCCAAGCGGCGCTTCGGCAGCATCAATAACGTACCAAACGCGATTTACATCGGTGGGTTTAGCGCTGTAGGTCTTCATGTCTTGGCCTCCGTTTTCTTGGGTGCTGCTTTTGCTTTTGTAGCGGTCGTGGCTTTTTTGGCAGCCGGTTTAGCTACGGGAGCGACCTTTAGGTCGTCAACGAACTGGACACGGGCCAACTGAACGTTGTCGCCGCGCCGAACACCGGTGCGCTCAACCCGTAAATGACCGCTAGTGCGGCCGCTTAGCTTGGGTGCGATTTCGTCAACCAGCTTGTGAGCGCTTTCAATTGTTTGCAAAGAGCTGATAATCTGGCGCCGGTTGTGCAGGTCGCCTTTTTTGGCCTTGGTAATCAGCTTTTCGACGTAGGGCACAACTGCTTTAGCCTTAGGCAAAGTAGTTTCGATGGACTCGTATTTGATCAACGAATCCGCCAAACCCTGAATCAGCGCCTCGCGCTGGTCGCGCTCACGGTGGAACTTCTTACCTTTATATCCGTGCCGGTGCATGGTTAGAACTCCATCTCCGCCATTTTTTCTTTAACTTCGTCCAGGGCTTTGCTGCCGAAACCTTTGAGGTCCCGTAGTTCGGCGTCGCTCAGTGAAAACAAGTCTTTGAGGATGTGGATGTCGTTGTTGACCAGGGCGTTAGTGGTGCGGGCCGACAAATTAAGGTCTTCAATAGGAGTCATAAGTTCGGCACCCTCCTCGCTACCCTCGACAGCGCCGGCTTCGCCAAAACTGGAGCCAACCGGCTGGCTGGCCTCAACGCGGGTCTGGCCGGCCAAAGCCGTGTATTGGTTAACCAAGATAGCGGCAGCTTCTTCGAACGCGTCCTGCGGGGTGATAGAGCCGTCGGTGTCAATGGTGATAACCAGTTTATCAAGGTCGGTCATCTGGCCGACACGGGTGTTTTCGACTTTGTAACGAACACGTAGGACCGGGCTAAAGATAGCGTCAACAGCAATCATGTCGCTGGCTTTACGCGTGCCGCTTTCGTCGATAGTACGGTAACCGCGGCCGGTTTCGACTACGATGTCCATAGTTAGTTGAGCCTTGGTGCCGTCCAGTGTAGCAATGACGTGGTCCGGGTTGACAACCTCAACATCGGCTGTAGTCTGGATATCTTTGGCGGTTATGGTGCCGGCACCTTTTTTAACCAGGCGCAATGTTTGCGGCTCATCGCTAAAGATGCGGAAACGAATACCTTTGAGGTTCAGCATGATTTCGACAACATCTTCCTTAACGTTGGGAAGTGTTGTGAACTCGTGGCTGGCACCTTCGATACGGAAAGCCGTGACAGCGGCACCGGCAATGCTTGACAATAAAACGCGGCGTAAGCTGTTGCCGAGCGTCATGCCGTAACCGGTGTGTAGCGGCTCAACAGCGAATGTTGCGCTGGTTGTGCTGTGGTCGTCTACTTTGACGATGCCTGGGGTGTGAATCATTTTTGACATAGGGTGCCTGCCTCCGTTAGCGTGAGTAATACTCAACGATTAGTTGTTCATTAATGTCTGGTTCGGCCTCTTCGCGGGGAGGTAAACCGGTGACGGTGATTTCCAATTTCTTACGGTTGACCTTGAGCCAACTGATAGCTTTTTCTTCGCCAGCCGGGCTGACGTCGTCAAGCTTCTTGAAATACTCGGTGTTCTTGCTGTGGTCGCGGACGGTGATAACGTCGCCGATCTTGACACGGATAGAAGGAATGTCGACGCGGCGGCCGTTCAGCATAAAATGGCCGTGGGTGGTCAATTGGCGGGCGCCGCGGCGGCTGGGTGCAAAACCGCTGCGATACACAACGTTGTCGAGGCGCAGTTCCAGGAATTGTAGTAGCAGTTCGCCGGACTGTCCCTGGCGGCGGTCAGCTTCTTTCATCAAATTGCTAAATTGTCGTTCCAGCAAGCCGTACAGGCGCTTGACCTTTTGTTTTTCGCGCAGCTGCAGCGAATACTGGCTGGGCTTGGCGCCGCGCATACCGCGGCCGCCGGCTTGCTGGCCGGGCGGCGTAGAGCGCTTTACCAATGCCTTGTGGGCTTTGGGGTGCAGAGCGTAGCCTTCGCGGCGGCTCATTTTTACAATCGATTGGGTGTCTCGTGCCATATATTCATGCCTCCTTAGATGCGTCGCGCCTTACGGGGTCGTACACCACCATGAGGAATCCCTGTTACGTCACGAATGCTCTCGACCTGAATACCGGCGCTAATCAATGCCCGAACGGCAGCTTCACGACCCAAACCGATACCTTTGATGAAAACATCGGCCCGGCTAAAGCTGTGTTGCTGTTTAGCCGCTTCGATAGCCCGCTCGGTAGCCACTTGGGCGGCGTAAGCGGTACCTTTTTTGGAACCGCGAAAACCGCAGGCACCAGCGCTGGCAAACGTCAAGACGCCGCCTTTGCTGTCAGTTACAGTGATAATCGTGTTGTTAAAGGTTGCCAAAATGTGAACCTGTCCGCTCGGTACTGAACGCTTGGACCTCTTCTTTTTAACGGGCGCTGTAGCCGGTGCTGCCGTTGTTGCTTCGGCTGGCGCCTCGGTGGTTGTAGTGGTTGTAGTTGGGGTGGTTGCTTGTTCTTCTGCCATAGTATTACCTTTACGTCTTTGCCGCTACTTTCTTGGCGGTACCGCCGACAGTTACTTTGCGGCCGCGACGGGTTCGGGCGTTGGTTTTGGTGCGCTGCCCGCGTGACGGCAAGTTAGCCTTGTGTCGTAAACCACGGTAGGCGTTAATGTCCTTAAGGCGCTTGATGTTGCCGGTTACGATACGCTGCAACTCGCCCTCTACGGTATACGAGTTGGTGATAATATCCTGGATGCGGGCGACTTCGGCGTCGGTCAGGTCTTTGACGCGAACCGTTGGTTCGACTTTGGCCTGGGCTAGAATGGCCTGGCTGCTAGTCGGACCAATACCGTAGACATACGTCAAGGCGATTTGGATCTGCTTTTCTGAAGGAATGGTTACACCTGAAATTCGAGCCATATCTACCCTTGTCGCTGCTTATGCTTCGGTTTAAATTTATTGATAACGTAAACACGACCCTTACGACGGACAATTTTGTCGTCGGGACTCATTTTCTTGACACTTGCACGCACTTTCATGCGGATCATTGCTCCTTGCTGCGGCGTAATGACACACTGCTTAATTATTATGATGTGCGGTAGGTGATTCTGCCCTTAGTAAGATCGTAAGGGGTCAACTCGACCGTAACGCTGTCGCCGGGGACGATGCGAATGTAGTGCTTCCGCATCTTGCCAGCAACGTGAGCTATAATTTGATGGCCGTTTTCGAGTTCGACACGAAATTGAGTACCCGGAAGGGTCTCGATAATTGTCCCTGTGAGCTCGATCACTTCCTTGTTTTTGGCCATAAATATAACTAAGGTGTAAGTATACCGTATTCTACAACAGTTTGTAAAGGGTTATTTTGATTTATTTTTAGTGCCGTCTCTGCGGCGGCGAAAACGGCCGCCAAAACGCAGTTTGGTAGCACCCAAGCCGGCGTCTAACAGGTTGTCGCTGGCATCGTAGAAAAAGTCCGGCTCTTCGTACTGGTCATAGGTGACCATAAGGGCGCGGGACTCAATCTGACGCAACGTTTCGAGGGCTACGGCGACCAAAATCAGGATACTGGTACCGCTCAGGGCAATGTTGGTGGTAATGAACATCTGAGCAACCACCGGCATAAGGGCCAGCAGGCCCAGACTGACGGCCCCAAAGAACGTCAGGCGGTTAACGACTTTGGCCAGGTACTTCTCGGTCTGCTTGCCGGAACGCACACCCTCGATAAAACCGCCTTGTTTCTGTAAGTTCTCGGCAATTTCTTTGGAGTTAAAGGTGATACTGGTGTAGAAGAATGTAAACAGGAAAACTAACAGGAAGTAAACGATCGGGTAGATAAACGGTTGCCAGCCGCCGCCGGCGAACGTTGTAGGCGATGGCGCCTGAAACCATGTCACCAGGTCGACGCCTAATTGCTGTAAACGGGCGCTGCTACTGCTGGTCAAAAGCTGGCCGACAAAACTCGGTACCGTCAAAAAAGCCACAGCAAAAATAATCGGCACCACGCCGGCCGTGATTAATTTGACCGGCAGCACGGTGGTTACGCCGCCGTAGGTACGGTTCCCCTGGATACGTTTAGCATAATGCACGGTAATCCGGCGCGCCGCCTCATTAAGTTTGACCACTAAAACAGTGACAATAATAATTGAGGCCAAGATAACTGACGCATAGATGAGCGATTTTTCGTTAATTGGCCACTCCCTGCCCAAAAAAGCCCAGCGGCTGCTGCCGTCACCAAAGACGGAATTGGCCAGCTCGGCGATAGTTTTTGGCAGCGCGCTAACGATACCCACTGTAATAATCAAGGAGATGCCGTTACCGATGCCCTTTTCGGTTATCAGTTCGCCCAGCCACATCAGCAACATGGATGCGCCGGTCATGGCAGCCACCATTAATACCCATTGGGCTGGCGAACTGTTGGCCGTAATGTCACCCAGCCCGCCAATGCTGGCCGCCGATTGCCTGACTAAGTAAATAGCACCGATTGACTGCACGATAGCCAGCGGCAACGTCAAAATACGGGTGTACTGGTTGATCTTCTTGCGGCCGTATTCACCCTCTTTATTCAGGGCTTCGAGCTGCGGGATGGCCCGTGTCAGCAACTGCATGATAATCGAGGCGTTAATGTAGGGACCCAGGCCGATCAGCATGATCGAAAAGTTGGCCAGCGCGCCGCCGGATAAGACGTCAACAAAACTTAAGAACTGCGAGGTTTGTGAGGAAGTATAAATGCTTTCGAGCACCTGGCGCAGAGTTTGAGGGTCGCTCAGGGGGATTGGTATGTGGGCCAGGATACGGAAAACCAGCAGCATGCCCAACACCGCTAAAATACGGTTGCGCATATCGCTGTCTTTGAGCGATTTCCAGATTACTCTCCAATTCATCGGCGATTACCCTTTTGCACTATCCCAGTATACAGGATGTACGAACTATTTTTTATCAGTTTTTTGCTTGGCCGGGCGGCCGATTTGGGCAACGGC
>CAYWVZ010000021.1:0-10796 GCA_964462215.1 uncultured Candidatus Saccharibacteria bacterium | reverse complement strand
GGTACCGAAAACGTCGCGGGGTTTGCCGGCCTGGCCGCCGCCCTGCAGCTTGCCCGGACCCTGCGCCAAACCGAAGCCTCGCGCCTGGGCAAGCTGCAGGCACTCTTCGAAACCGAGCTACGTAAAATCGCGCCCAAGGCGGTATTCAACAGCTGCGGCCACCGTTTGCCCAGCTTCGTTCACGTTACCTTTCCGGGTGTCGATAACGAACGCCTGATGATGCAGCTGGACGAACGAGGCATTATGTGCGCCGTCGGCTCGGCCTGCCAGGCCAGCACCGAAGAACCGTCACACGTCCTGACGGCCATGGGGCTTACCGCGGCCCATGCCCAAAGTTCGCTGCGTTTCAGCTTCGGTCGGGATACCACCAAGCAGGCAGTTACGACCACCGTCAAAACGCTTGCCAAACTCCTCGATTCTGCGGTATAGTACCACTGAGATAATAAACATAAGCAAGGTGGGATAAAAACACCGTGGAAACCTGGCTGATTATTGGACTGAGTACCGCTCTCGTGGTGGTTCTGGGTGTCCTGGTGTGGCTGGTTATGCGCTCGCAGCGTCTTACCAAAAGCGTCAAAAACCGCAAAGACCTGGCCGAGACGGCCGAAAAAGACGTCCAGCACATCTTCAACGACAGTTTCCGCCAAGAACTGCGCAACCGCGGCCTGTTGCACTTCGAGCAAATTATCAACGAAAACGCCATGTTCTTGCAGCAGGACTTACGCCTGACGGCCTCGCAAGTTAACGAATACATGAAAAAAGAGATCCAGAACACGCTGGGCGAAGAGTTTACCAAGTACGAACAATCAATCAACGACGCCAAGCAAATGGCCATTGACTCTATCAACAAAACGCAAGTTGCTATCGAACAACAGCGCGACGTGTTAACCAAGCAGCTGAACGAACAATTCGAAGCTTCCAAGGCCCAAATAACGGCTCACTTTGAAGAAAATATGGCCGATATCGTCAACCACTACATTATGGTAGCCATCGGCGACCAGATCGACCTTAACGACCAGCTGGAATTTATTATCGGCGACCTGGAAGCTAACAAAAAAGCCATTATCGAGGACATCAGCCATGGCGCCTAAAACGGGCGAAGCACTGGTTTTGCCGGCTTCGGTTGTCAGCCGGGTCGACGCCAGCCGCCTGGCCCGCGAGGTCGACGCCATCGATGGCTTTTTGCGGCAAGCCCATGTGCGGGGTGCCGATGTGGCCGACGAAGCCAAGCTGCCCAGCTTAAGCCGGACGCTGGAAGACATGACACACACCAACCGGCTCAACTTGTTACGTCCAGAAGATCGCCAGCAGCTGCAGCAGTTCCTGGCCGGTCTCAAAAAAGACGCTCCGGCCATACACATGAGTTTTGCTGTCGTGCCGCCCCCTGATTTCACCGCCAAGTTGGTTGAGTGGCTACGCGGCAACATCCACCCGTCACTGCTGCTTACTATTGGTTTGCAGCCCAGCATTGCCGCCGGCTGCGTTATCCGTACCACCAACAAGTATTTCGATTGTAGCGTACGGCAGCACCTGATGGCTAACCGGCCCAAACTGGTCGAACTAATACGGAGTAAAACCCGGTGAGCAACGTCCAGGCTACCCGTCACTTTGACCAATTGGTCAGCAAGGGCCAGCCGGTCGGCGAAGTTATCGCTGTTGATGACTTTTTAGTACGGGTTAAGGGCCTGCAGCCGGTCAGTGTCCATTCGCTGGTGATGTTCGACGACGGCAGCAAGGGTTTTGTCCACCATATTCTAGAAGACCACCTGGTTGTACTGCATTTGGGCGACCAGGGCTTAAAACCGGGTAACCTGGCGGTTTTACAACATGACGATCTGGTATGCAAGGTCGGCAAAGATTTTGTCGGGCGGGTAGTTTCGGTCAGCGGTGAACCGCTGGACGGCAAGGGGCCAATTGCCGCCGACGCCGTGTGGCCGGTCTTTAACACGGCACCCATGCTGTATGAACGCCAGGCGCTAAACGACCAGTTGGCCAGCGGCGTTACCGCCATCGACGCTTTGTTCCCGATTGTCCGCGGCCAACGCATCGCCATTTTGGGCGACAGCAAAACCGGCAAAACCACTTTAGCTACGCAACTGGCTATCAACCAGAAAAACGCCGACATCACCGTTATTTACGCGCTGATCGCCAAGCGCCGCAGCGACATTGACTCACTGCTAACGCGCCTGCAAGAAAACGATGCCCTCAAGAATGCCATCGTCGTGGTTTCTACCTCGTTCGAATCGCTTATCAGCAGCTATCTGACACCCTACGTGGCCTGTTCAATGGCCGAATACCTTTGGCAAAAAGAGAAGCGCGACGTGGTTATCGTCTACGACGACCTAACCAGCCACGCCCAGGCTTACCGCGAAATCGCGCTGCTGTCGGGCACCAGCCCCGGTCGTGACTCTTACCCGGGTGATATGTTTTATGCCCATTCCAGTTTGCTGGAGCGCGCCGGCCGCTTGGCTACCACGCACAAGACGCTGACGGCGCTGCCGCTGGTGTTGGCGGCGGGCGGCGACATTACGGCCTTTTTGCCTACCAACATTATGTCGATTACCGACGGCCAGTGGATCTTGGACATGGATATCTTCCGTGACGCGGTACGGCCGGCGCTCAGTACCGGCCTCAGCGTGACGCGTGTCGGCGGCCGTGGTTGGAACGACCGCCAGAAGAAGCTGGCTGCCCAAACGTTCAAGGTATTGGCTGCCTTTGCGCAGGCCCAGGAGTTTTCGCGTTTCGGTACCGAACTGGCCCCCGAAGCCCGCCGCGACCTGGCCACCGGCAAGCGGCTCAAAGAGCTGCTTACCCAAGCTCCCACCGAAACCTTCGACCTGATGAGCCAACAGCTTATGCTGGACATTGTCCTTAACCTGGCCGACAGCGAAGTACTGGACATTAAATCCATGAAAAAGGCTGTTCCGGCCATCGCCGCCAAAATCAAAGACGACAGCGGCTACGAAGCCGCCCGCGACGAGCTCAAAAACCAAAGCTTACTGGGGGTTAAAAAATGAGGCAGCTGCAAGAAATCGGCCGCGACAAAGAATCCATGCAGACTATCGCCGAGCTGACCAATGTCTTTGAGGGCTTGGCCAGCATGCGTATCGCCCAAATTAAAAACCAGGTGCTCAAAGCCCAGGATTTCTTCCATGAACTGTGGCACATTTACACCCAGCTGCGGGTTGACGAGTCGTTCCGTTTCGGCCGCGAATCCACCGACAAAAAAGTCATTAACAAGGAGCTGTTCATCGCCATTACGGCCGAGGGCAGTTTTAGCGGCGACATCGACCAAAAACTCATTAACTGGATGTTAACCCAGTATGATCCGGCCAAGCACGACATTATCGTGGTCGGCCACCATGGCGTCGTCCAATTGACCCAGCGGAATGTTAGCTTCAAAAAATACTTTAAGTTACCGCAGTCCGACACGCACATCAACACGACACCGCTAATTAAGGAAATCCAACAGTACAAAGGCTGCTACGTCTATTACCAAACCTACGTGTCATTGATGGTCCAGGACGTCAAACGCATCAACCTGTCTTCGGCCGTTCAGGAGCAGGGTAAGACTGCCGGCGCCGCCGAAGAGGTTATTAGCGAGAAAACCTACATTTTTGAGCCGAGCACGTTTGCGGTAGCCAGCCACCTGGAGCGTTCCATGTTAACCAGTATGCTCGGCCAGGTGGTCTTCGAGTCCAAGCTGGCCCAATACGCCAGCCGCTTTCGGGCTATGTCGACAGCTCACAAAAAGGCCGATGAAACCGTCGAGGATTTACGCTGGCTGTATAACCGCGCCAAGCGCAGCATTAAAGACGAACGCCTCAAAGAAATTATTAACGGTTTACGTAAGGTGGATACGCAATGAAAGCCAAAGTAAAAGCTGACGGTTTTGTGCAGGTTATCAAAGACCTGATCATCTACGTTGAGTTCGACGAGCACGTGCCGGCCATTGGCGAGCTGGTAGTGGTCGACAACAAGAACGAAGCCAAATTGCTGGTCGACTCGCTGGCGTCCGGCAACGTCGCCGTTTGCCTGAATATTCGTTCCGACCGCACTATCGAAAAAGGTATGCCGGTCAGTTTAACCGGCAAGGGCATCGAAGTGCCGGTGGGCAGCCATATCATCGGGCGGATACTCGACGCGCTGGGTCAACCGCTGGACGGCCGGCCGCCGATTGCCGCCGACGTGCCAACCAGGGATATTCTTAAGTTGCCGGCCCGCAGCACCAACTTCTCCGGCGCCAAACCGGATATCCTGGAGACTGGCATTAAGGTTATCGACTTCTTCACCCCGTTTGTTAAGGGTCGCAAAGTCGGTATTATCGGCGGCGCCGGTGTCGGTAAAACGGTACTTACCATGGAGCTGATCAACAACGTTGCCAAAAGCGGCTCCGGCCTTAGCTTCTTTACCGGTATCGGTGAACGTATCAGGGAAGGCCACGAACTCTACGAAACGCTGCAAGAGCGTGACCTGCTCAAAAATACCTGTATGTTCTTCGGCCAAATGAATGAAAATCCGGCCCTGCGTTCGCTGGTGGGCATTTCGGCGGTGGCGGCGGCCGAGTATTTCCGCGACCACGAACACAAAGACATCCTGTTCTTTGCTGACAACATGTATCGTTATGTCCAGGCCCGCAACGAACTGTCGACTATCCTCGACCAAATACCCTCCGAAGGCGGCTACGAACCAACCATCTTTACTGATGTTAAGATTTTGCAGGACCGCCTAAGCTCCAACGAAAACGGCTCTATTACCTCGGTGCAAACTATTTATGTGCCGGCCGATGACCTGTCCGACCCGGCGGTGCAGATGATCCAGCACGAGCTGGATTCTACTATTGTGCTGAGTCGTAAGGTGGCCGAACAGGGCATTCGGCCGGCCGTTGACCTGATCCGTACTTCATCGTCGCTGCTGGCGCCAGATATCGTCGGTGACCGGCACTATATGTTGAGTGTCCAGGTACAGGTGCTGCTGCAAAAATACGAATCTCTCAAGAACATCATTGCTATCATCGGCGAAAACGAACTGTCACCGACCGACCGAGCTGACTATGCCAAAGCCAAAAAGCTCATTACGTTCTTCTCGCAAGCAGCGTTTGTGGCCGAAGATCTGACCGGCATCAAAGGCGAATATTCCAGCCGCGAACAGACGCTGAAGGGCGTCGAGGAAATTATCGTCTAGGTAGACTATGGCAAGACATCAAGATGCCAGCACCGGCAAAATTACTGACGACGGCAAGACCTCGGCAGCGCCGCCGACGGCACCCGGCGAACGGCCGCAAATGCACGTCAAGGTGTATTCGCCGTTCCAGACGTATTTTGACGACGCGGCCTATAGTATTTCGGCGGCTAACGAAACCGGCCCGTTCGACATCTTGCCCAAACACCACAACTTTTTAACCCTGCTAACAGCCTGCAAGCTGGTGGTTGACTCGCCGCAAGGCAAGCGCAGCCTCGAGATCGCCCGCGGCATGATGCACGTCAAAGCCGACCGCGTCATCGTCTTTCTGGACGTCTAGCCGAGGCGGGCAGCGTTGCCTCGGCACTGTCCTCGCGCGGGGAATGGTAGGTTATACCATTCCCCGGCTGCGGATGTGCCTCGACCCCGTTGCCCGCATCAGCCTAAACCCCTAGCAAGCCTTGCGGGCGGCTCCACTAATCGCTATACTAAAACCATAAACATCATTGGGGTATGTGTTGGGTAAGCTTAGTAAGAAATTTACAATAGCGTCCGTACTGGTTACGTTCATGACCGGTCTATTGGTGCCGCTGCTACCGACACCAGTGGCCGCCGCTCCGGAGCTGCCCAGTACGCCCAATCCGAATTTTCCGACATTCCAATCAATAACGAACGGCCGGGTAAATGCTGTCACCGTAGGATCTGATGGATCAACCTATGTGGGAGGCATTTTCTCTCGACTTGACCCCACGGCCGTTACAAACGCTACTAGACTTGATACCTCAGTCGGCAATGTCCTGCCGACTGCTGCGCCAAATAACACTGTGCAAGCAGCTATACCTGATAGGGAAGGCGGTTGGTATATTGGTGGTGACTTTACTCAAGTTGGATCAACCACGCGCAATCGGCTAGCTCATATCCTGGCGGATGGTAGCATCGACCCGATGTTTGACCCCGATGTTAACGATATGGTTTATGCTCTGACGCTTTCAGCTGACGGCTCGACGCTATATGCCGGTGGCGATTTTACTACCGTCAATGGCAGCAGTAGTCGGCCACGGTTTGCGGCCTTTAATGCCACTACCGGTGTAGCTACTTCGCTCGGATCAACGATTTCCGGGGGTGCTCAGTATGTAAATGCTATTATCCTAAGTCCAGATGAGTCACTGCTTTACATCGGCGGGTACTTACCAAGTCCGTTTAACCCCGGCGCGCAGTTTCGCGGCGGGGCAGCCGCTATAGATATTGCCAGTGACACTCTAACCAGCTTCAATGCAGACATCGATATTGCTCCGGTAACTGCATTACAGATATCTTCAGATGGTTCGACACTGTATGCAGCCGGTCATTTTTCTACTATTGGGAGTGGTGCGGTAACTCGTAATCATGTGGCGGCTTTTGATACTGCCACGAGCTCCGTGACCACTTTTGATCCCGACGTTAACGGTACGGCGTATGCGTTGGCTTTAAGTAAAGATAATTCAACCCTATACGTTGGCGGTTCCTTCACAACCGTTAACGGCGGTACGTCCCGTCGGCAAGTGGCGGCTTTTGATACTGCCACGAGCTCCGTGACCGCTTTTGATCGGGGGAGTGATGGCGGCGGGCTAGTCAGGAGCCTTATATTGAGCCAAGACGAGGACACTCTATATGCTGGCGGCTCTTTCTCTTGGGGGGACTTCGCCACCCAATATTATAGATCGAATATCGCTGCTCTCGATTCGGTATCCGGTTCAACTATGGGCTATGGTCCCATCACAGACGGTGGCGTGTATACCTTGGCCCTGTCAAGCAATGGAAGTGCCTTATATGCAGGCGGTAGTATTACGAATGTTGAAATTGCTCGTCGGAATCTAGTACGTATTTTACCGGATGGTAGCATCGACCCGATCCTCGATACAGGCAACAGTTCCCCCATAACCAGTCTGGCTGTCAGTAACGATAATCAACAGCTTTATATTGGCGGGGAATTTACTACATTTAATGATCAAAGCAGAAACTATATTGCAGCAGTCGATCTGAATACTGGTGAACTGACTAGTTTTAATCCTAGCTTGAATGCACCGCCGGTGGTTATGCAAATAACATCTGACAATTCGACTCTGTATGTGGGTGGTTATTTTACGTCCATTGGCGGTTCAACCACCCGCAATCATCTAGCAGCTTTCGATACCGCTACGGGTACACTGACAAGCTTTGATCCTAATGTGAGTGGGTCCGTGACCGGTCTGGCGGTGTCACCCGATAGTGCTATGGTATATGCGGCTGGCGTTTTCTTTTCTGTTAATGGGGGTACTTCGCGTTCTACTTTTGCGGCACTCGATAGCGCAACTGGCCTGGCTAATGACTTTAGTATTAACCCGGCTGGTGTCGTTTATAATTTGGCTCTTAGCCCAGACGGCGGAACGCTGTACATGGGCGGCTCTTTCAGCCCCTTTATTATTGTCCCTTCCGTATCACGCAGAAGCATTGCCGCTATGGATACTGCCACCGGAGCTATAACAGACTTTAATCCTAATGTAAGTGGTCAAGTTAATGCTTTGACTATCTCACCTGACGGCTCAAGGCTCTACGCTGGTGGTCAATTCACGACGGTTAATGATGGCACGACCCGTAATCGGCTGGCTGCGTTTGATACGACCACTGGTCTGGCTACCGACTTTGACCCGAACATGGACAACACCGTTAATGCGCTGGCTTTCAATAATTTACAAAATAGCTTGTATGTCGGCGGAGTTTTCACGTCGCCAGTGAACTATGCCGCCTGCTTCGGGGAGTGTGTCTATACTCCTCCTGTCCCGCCCGTGCCGCCCATGCCACCAACCCCGGGCGGCGGCGGCTCCGGTTCCGGCGATCTAGCCCCGACCGGTCTGGACATGCGTATTCTCTACGGCCTGGTGATCCTGCTGATTGGCGGTGCGGCCGGCGCGGCGTACGTCAGCCGGCGGCTACCGGCAAAATAGCGATAACCACACTCCAGCACTTGCGGACAACGCTATTATTACATATACTAAAACCATAAACAGTATGGGGATATAGTTGGGTAAAATCAGCAAAAAACTGATGACAGCGGCTGTGCTTGTCGCATTTGTGACCGGCCTGCTAGTGCCGCTACTACCAGCGCCAGTGGCCGCCGCTCCAAACTTGCCCAGCACCCCCAATCCAAACTTTCCGACGTTCCAGGGCCTTAGCTCTGGAGTTAATGCTATAGGGGTGGGGCCTGATGGTTCAACGTATGTAGGCGGATCGTTCACCTGTCTTGCAGAAACAGCGGTTATTAACAGTGCAAAACTGGATACCAGTGTTGGTCTGCCATCTCTCACCGCCGAACCGAACGACACAGTCAATACATCTGTTGCTGACGGACAGAATGGCTGGTATATAGCCGGTGAATTCACAGAAGTCGGCGGCATTACGCGCAATCGTATAGCGCATATTCTGGCTGATGGCACGGTCGACCCGGACTTCGATCCTAACGTTAACGGCATTGTGAACGCGCTCGTATTGTCATCTGATAAGTCAACATTATACGCTGGCGGCGAATTTTCTACCGTAAACGGCAGCGAAACAAGACCAAAATTCGCAGCCTTTAGTACCAGCGATGGTATCGCTACTGCACTTGGTTCTGGCATACCGTGGTCACCCATCATATATAGTTTGGCATTAAGCCCCGACAATACAACACTATATGTAGGTGGCTGGCTTACTGCTCCTATAAATCCCGGTCCGACCCCTACGTTTAGGGGAGGTATCGCTGCCTTCGATATCGCCACCGGTGCTCTAGACAGCTTTAATCCTGGCATTGGCAGTACGGTTTTTACGATGCAGTTATCCTCCGACGGGACTGTTATCTATGCTGGCGGCAACTTCTCAGAGGTTAATGGGGGTACTGACCGCAACCGTTTGGCCGCGTTTGATACGACTACTGGTCTGGCTACCGACTTTGATCCGAATATTGATGGAGATGTTAAGACTCTGAAATTGTCTGGAGATGGCAACACTCTCTATCTTGGCGGTTTCTTTACCACGATTAACGGATCTGTTGCTCGCGCTGAGGTTGCAGCTGTTAATGCGACAACCGGTATTGCAACCGCATTTGACCGTTCATCAGGCGGAGGGGGCTTTGTATACTCGTTGGAACTTAGCGAAGACGGAACCATTCTCTATGCTAGCGGTAGTTTTGACTGGAGTACTCCTGAACGTGAGCGTGTGAGCGTTGCAGCGATGAATGCAATAACTGGTAACTTTACATCATACGCGCCATTGGTATCCAACGCTTCATTACCCGGGTCGGTGTATACCATTTCTCTATCACAGGATGGCGAAACCCTCTATGCTGGTGGCGACTTCAACAAGGTTTGTGTTAGCCGCAGGAACCTTGTCCGAATCCTGCCTGACGGTAGTATCGATCCAATCCTTAATATTAATATAGTCCCGGCGGCCATAACTAGTATGGCGATTACTCCCGACAACACTACTTTGTATATTGGTGGGTATTTTACTTCTGTTGATGGAGTCACACGGAACCACCTGGCAGCAATCAATTTGGAAACAAGCGAGCTTACGGGCTTTAACCCAAATCTGAACAGTCATCCAGTCGATTTGCTGGTTTCTCCCGATGGCTCTACCTTGTTCGCAGCTGGATTTTTTGGAACAGTAAACGGTTCTTCGCGTAATTACTTTGCGTCGTTTAATATAGCGGATGGCACGCTCAATAGTTTAAATCCAGGTACGGTTGCACCCATTCTGGCTTTGGCCATTTCACCTGACGGCAGTACGCTTTACGTCGGAGGGTACTTTCCATTTTGGAGTCCTGAACCACGCAGCTATCTGGCAGCAATTAACCCGGTAACTGGAGATCTGACGAGTTTCGACCCACAACTAAACAGCCCTGTTAATACTCTGGTTTTATCACCAGATGGTTCTACTCTGTATGCGGGCGGCGGTTTCACGACAGTTAATAATGGTGCAGTTAGTCGCAATCGGGTCGCGGCCTTTAATACTGCTACCGGTCTGGTAACCGATCTCGATCCGGATGTTGGCGATGGCCAGGTCAACGCGCTGGCTGTTTCTACGGACGGCGCAGAACTGTATGTCGGCGGCACTTTTACCACTGTAAATGGCGATACTCCCCGTAACCGACTGGCCGGTTTTAGTACAGCTACCGGCCTAGCCACTGACTTTGACCCGAACATGGACAACACCGTTAATGCGCTGGCTTTCAATAATTTACAAAATAGCTTGTATGTCGGCGGAGTTTTCACGTCGCCAGTGAACTATGCCGCCTGCTTCGGGGAGTGTGTCTATACTCCTCCTGTCCCGCCCGTGCCGCCCATGCCACCAACCCCGGGCGGCGGCGGCTCCGGTTCCGGCGATTTGGCCCCGACCGGTCTGGACATGCGCATTCTCTACGGCCTGGTGATCCTGCTGATTGGCGGTGCGGCCGGCGCGGCGTATGTGAGCCGGCGGCTTGGCCCATCTGGAGCGTAACCGGTTGGTAAAACAGGGGTAATCCCCACAAAATATGTGCCGGCTTTAGGCAAGCAATAGCTACTACGCTTACAGTAGCTTTCTCGGCAAACTGTTGCTACTATAGAACAGAAGCATAAGCGGAA
>CAYWVZ010000020.1:0-10954 GCA_964462215.1 uncultured Candidatus Saccharibacteria bacterium | reverse complement strand
CGCTCCGCTAGCACCGGCTCCCAAGGGCGCGGCCCCAAAAAACAATATATCCACCCGTCGCGCTTTGTTCAAAGCGCCAAGCCGGTGGCCGAAAATAAATACGTGCCGACGCACGCTTTTTCTGATTTCACGCTTCACTCTTTGATCCAGGACAACCTGGTAGCCAAAGGCCTTAAGAACCCCACGCCAATTCAGGACCAAACTATTCCGGTGAGTCTGTCGGGTAAAGATGTCGTTGGCATTGCCAACACCGGTACCGGTAAGACGGCCGCTTTTGCCGTGCCGCTGATCCACGCGCTTATGACCCGAGGCGACACCTGCGCGCTGATCATGGCTCCCACCCGTGAGCTGGCCCAGCAAATCGAGCAGGAATGCCGCAGCCTGGCCAAGGGCAGCGGACTGCGCGGCGCCGTATTAATCGGCGGTGCTCCGATGGGCGCGCAGTTGCGAGACTTGCGTAACAACCCCCGCATTATAATCGGCACGCCCGGCCGCATTAAGGACCATGCCGAGCGCGGCAGCTTGCGGCTGTCCCGCTGCAACTTGGTAGTTCTGGACGAAGTAGACCGCATGCTGGACATGGGTTTTGTCAACGACATTCGTCATATTCTGGGCCAGACGGCCGCCAAAAAGCAGTCTTTCTTCTTTTCGGCTACGCTCGACGATCGCGTCAAAACCATCATTAACGGCTTCTGTATTGACCCGGTTCACGTGGTGGCGACAACCGGCGACACCAGCGACAATGTCGAACAAAACATCATCACCTATACCGGCAAGAGCGAGAAAATAGACAAGCTGCACGACCTGTTAAACCAGGATTCGGTCAGCAAAACCCTGGTTTTTGACGACACGCACCGCAGCGTCGAAAAGCTGCACAAAGAGCTGCAGGCCAGGGGATTTGCGGCCGATGCTATCCACGGCGGCAAATCGCAGCCGCAACGCCAGCGGGCGCTGAAGCGCTTTAGGGACAGCCAGGTCAATGTACTGGTTGCTACCGATGTAGCCGCCCGCGGCCTGGACGTAGCCGATATTACCCACGTGGTAAACTACTCAACTCCGCAATCCTACGGTGATTACGTGCACCGCATCGGCCGCGCCGGCCGCGCCGAACGGCTCGGTTACGCCCTGACTTTTATCGAACAGTAATACATACCAGAGCCGACTTTTAATTGCCGCGCCGTGTTTGCAGTTCGTTGATTTGGGCCTGGGTTAGCGGTATCCACGGCGAACTGTCGGCATTTGACGAAGCAGCCGCCGGACTTTCGGCAGTATTCCACCATTTTGCCTGGTACGGCACGCCATTAAACAGTACGCGTTGCCCGGTTTCGTAGGTGGCGGTTCCTGACCAGTCCGGATATGTTCCGGCGGGCAAGGTAGCTTGCGGAATCGGCTTTTCGCCGGGCAGGACCGGCCCAATCAACTGCCATGGCGTCTCCCAGGCTTGCAATACTGGGTTGTCGGGTACCTCTCCCTGGGTCCACCATTTGGCTTCGTAGACATTCCGGTGCCACACCACTTTAGTGCCTTGAAGATAAGCACCCGAAGCCGACCAGATCTGATACGGACTGGCGGCCGGGTCATCCGGTTCCTGGGTGGCTTTTAAGCCCTGATCAGGAGTTGTTACGACGCCGGCATTGAGCGACATACTGCCGTTAAAACCCGTACCAAGCGTTGACGCAAAAGCCTGTTTGTCCTGGGCTACGCCGCTGCATGAATCGGAAACAATTTTCACATCCACATAGTTGCCGCCGCACGGGATGTCACGGTTTGCCGACCACATCGACATGCGTCCCAGACCGTGAGAGCGGGCAAATTCGTTAAAGCCTTTGGCGTCATCCAGAGTGAATACTTCACCGGTACTGTCATTCTGGCCGATCATCGGCGTTGCACCGAGTTTTGACCACAAAGAAGCGCTATTTAAATGGGTACCGATTTGCTGGTATAGAACCCCGAGCTGCCGGTGGGTCTGGGTTAAGGCACTTGTAGAGGCGGCCAGCATGCTCTGGTCTTTTTTGAGGCTTTGCCCGTAATTCATAGTCATACTATTGACCCCGGCCAGGTCAACACCGCCTCTTAACAGTTGGGCTACCGCGTCGGTTCCTTCCTCAGTGAGTCCTTGTGGTGTCACGGGCAGGGTTACCCAAACTGCCAGGTTTTTACCTTTGGCGCGCCGTTCGGATTGTAGTGTGGCGATGGCTGTGGCTCGGCGAACACCGGCTTCGGCGTCAGCCAGCCCTGTTTTCTCGAGGTCAAGGTCGATTGTATCGATGTCGTATCGCTCAACCACTGACCGGTAGGCCCCCAGCAGCTTAGACTGGTCGGTACAGGTAACGGCTAATTCTTCATTCTTGAGGCCACCGAACGATATAGCAACGCTGCCGCCCTGCTGTTTCAGGCGGGCGATTCGCCGGTCGAGGTCTAACGAGCCCCGTGCCTGGTTCATGGTGTATACGCCGCCCCAGGCAGGCTTACAGGCGTCTGACGGCAGTGACACTACAAACGAAAGTATGGCATCGCGCTGCGGCGTCGAGCCCATCTGTTCAAAATTAAACGCCGGTGTGGCCGTAACATCAACATATGGAGCGAACCACGGCTCGTGCGAGGCTGCTATGCGCGTGGTTTGCCACCACTGTGTGCCAAGGACGGTACTGGCGCTGATTCCGGCAACAATAAGAATTGCCAGCATCACGCGCCACGGAGACAGTTTTCGCTGCGGCTGGCTCATTATTGCTCTTCCTCGGCATGGGCAACGCCCATTACATCGTTGCTTGACGACACGCCGAGCGGCACCGCTTCGGTGGCGTCACCATGATACAGTACTGCCCTCCAGTCGAGCGACGGTTCGCCGTTGCCTACGGTCGCAGGGGTCTTAGGGTCAACTTCAATATAGAGCCAGTCGGTTAGTCCGCGCCAGGTGTCGCGCAGCGTGTTGAGGATACCAATATAGGCGATGATTGCCCACGAGGCAACAAGAGCGTTAAAGCCCGCGAACATAGCGTTCCCCCAGTTTTGGGCGGCGATGTCGCGCCACAAAGTAAACAGCGAGAAGCCGACTATCAGCAGCGGCGCGATAACGTAGAACATCGGGGCGACGGTACGGTTTTTGACTTTAGGTGTACGGGCGAACGGAATTTTCTTACCGCTTAAAGCTTGCTGCAGCGACTTCAACACGCCCGCCAAGTTAACCGGCAGCAGGATTAAGTTAAACCCGTAAATGCGGAAAACGTCAGTTCGTTTATAGCCGCAATACTTCAGGTCGCTGGCCATTGCCAAGAAATAGGGTATCGCAGCTAATAGGATGAATGGACTTAGCAAACGTCCGTCGTACGGAAACGCCAACAGGAAAATCAGGCCGAAGCTGGCCCAGGCGATTGATGCCATATAGTTAACACGAAGCATCATCTCGGCTTGTGAAACATGCGTGTTGTTGCGTTTGCGGTCGCGAATTTGGGCCCAAAACTTCGGCAGAATCAAAAGACCGCCATTGGCCCAGCGCCGGCGCTGCACAATTAGCGAACCAAAGTCGGGCGGCGTCGCGCTATAGCTCAAACGCTCCGGATAGTTACGTAATGTCCAGCCGTGCAGGCCGAGGTCGACACTAGACTCGGTGTCTTCGATAACCGTGCGGTCCTGGATGTAACGGCGAATTTGAAAACCGCCAACCCACTCTGTTTCGGCAATGTCTTCGAGGGCGGCTTTACGGATCACCGCGTTAGCGCCAACCCAAAACGTGGCGCCGTAGTGTGTCATGCCTTGGTGAAGAATATGCTGGACGTCGGTAGTGGCACTGGCCAGGCGTTCGATGCGGGTTGCTGCGCCGCGGAATGACGAATAAGGCGTTTGGGTCACTGCCACCCGGGCATTATCGGGCTGCTCCAGTAAATATACCAGGCGTAGACAATAGTCCCGCAGCAGGATTGAGTCGGCGTCTAGGGTAAGCAGGAAGTCGCTGTCCGGAATGGTCAGGTCGGTCTTTTTGCGGCCTCGGGTAACCGGAACCAGTACGGGCCCATCCGGAGTCTGTTGGGTGCGGTAGGTGCCGCCCATCAGGCCGATGTACGAATTAAGGTTCATGGCCTTGTTGGCTTCGTGGGAAAGCGAGGCATAGCGTTTGCGTTCAAACACATCTACTTCGGCGTCAAAAGTCCAGCTCAGCCGACGGTATAGTTGATGAACCCGGGCGCGGGGAAGCTTTGCTCCCTCGGCGTAAGAAGCCGAGAGGGCTTCTGCGGTCAGGTTCAGCTCCTTGGCCAGGCCGCGCAACACCTGTTCAACAAAGAATTCGTCAACGTGGTCATCCAGGTCTTCGTTGTCGGCCATTTTGTTGAGCCAGGTTGCGGCCCAGGCATAGTGCCCGGCCAGCTCCTTGACCGTCTTGGGAGTAGCAAAGGCTGCCCTTGAACGTTTCTTTTCAAAAGCCGAAAGGGCTTTATTGAAACGCCGGCGCGGGCTAGAGAAGAATTTCATACTATTTTTGCTTAGCGCCCGGGTGGCGTTGAGCTGGGCGGCAGCTTCCGGATCCGAAGGATTAGGCTTGTCATCAAGCAGCAAGACCACACGCATTTTCGGGTATTCCTGCAGGGCGGCGCTTAAAAGTGTTTTACGGACAACGTCCGGTTCCTCGTTGTACGAAGGCACGATGACGGTAATCGAGGGCTGGCTTTCAGAAAAGTGTTTGTCGAGCTCGGCTCGCGGTATGCGCACATGTTTGCTAAAACGTTGAAGTGCACCTTGGCGCGCCAAAAGATACATCAGGGCCGAAAAAGTAAGGAATGTTACTACCACCAAGTAGCCAATGGCCTCCATTGTAAACTGGAATGTTTGCGGGCCGTCAAAGAACTGGCGGATAATGGTCGAAACCACATAGGTTACCCATAAACAAATAGTCAAAACAATCGCTAAACGGCTAAGAGTCATCTTGCGGGTCGAGGGCCGGTCGTGGACAATCGATAACGGTTGTGTGCGGCGCTCGGCACCCCACTGTCGTTTGCGAACAGCCCGAACAGCTCCAGATTTTGTACTTCGCATAACTACCTGTGACTCCTTTCAATGAAAGCCGTACTACGTATACAACAGCCCTTAATTATAACAGAAACCTATAATTTTTGCAACACCTCTCGTTATCCCCGGTAACACATATGATCCCAAGAGACTTCTTAACGCACGATGCGCCGGTGCCCACATAGCCCCGCTTACCTATAATTATAGCAGAGAATGAAGGGGCTTGGCTGCGCCGAAGACGGCATTGTGGTATTGGGCACTGTGGTATCATAGGGCTAAGTCTGGAGTTATGCGCGCGTGGTACAGATTGATGAACTTGTAACTGGTATTGGGCGTTGGTTGCGCAATGCCGTCAAAAAGTTCTCTGGAGCCAGTGCTATCCAAAAACTTACTCTCAGCTTTATAATCCTCTATTTGGTATCGTTGGCAGCCGGTGCCGGTGTCATCTATTACACGCAGATTGATCGTACTAAATCCTCGCTGCACCAAATGGCCGAGCGGGTACAAGAAGATATCCAATACCAGAACGGCCAGTGGGATATATCGCAATATAACGCCGATACGGTTATCCCCGGCCGGTTCCGTTTATACGTGTTTTCTGCGGATGGATTCGTAGTCGAGCGCTGGCGGCCGATCGCCGGTTTTTTGGACACGTCAGATTTTAAGAATTTACTGTCGTATCAAAGCCCAAAAACCATTAACACCATTACCGACCAGCATTGGCGCATGTTTTCCAAGCCGATTACCGACAGCAATAACAACACTATCGGCGTCATTACTACTTCTTACTTCAACCCCGACGAGTCTAAAAGCAACGACATAGATACGAAACTGCAAGCGGCTGCCGCGGTTATCGAGGAGAACATTGCTACTGACGGCGGGCATATCGAGATCGACCAGGTTGATCCGCGTTTTGTGCAGTTTGACGTAGCGTTCCAGGTGGTTGACCAATACAACCGGATTTTGGTCAAAAGCAACAACGTCAGTAGTGTCGATAAAATCCCCAACTTTATTGATCCCAGTTATGTCCGGCGAGAAATCGATAGCAGCGCCTACAAAAAAATCAAAAGCCGGGACACCGACGAGGTATTTCTGGCAGAATCCCAGCCGCTCCTGGACCAAAACACGCCTTATGGCGTGGTGGTAGTAGCAAGCACTATTACCAATACGTATAGCCTGGTAAAAATATTTATACTTACTGGTATTGCGGCCGGTATACTATTAACTCTAATTTATTGGCAAATTACGCGGCACCTCGCCAAAGACTGGTTGCCCGCCAAAACCCCGGTGCTTACACGTGATGAGATAAAGTCCATCAGCTTCTCCAAAAAGGATTGCGCCATTAAAGTTAATGAACGGCAGGCCGCCGTAGCCTATGCCACCAACCAATACTATATGTGCGTAGCCCTCACAACATCGCCCACTAAGAAGTGGGAGATTGATGAGCTGCTCGAAAGGTTTGGCGAAGCACCGGACGCCGGCTGGAGAAAAGTCTATGACGCCATGACCAGCATTAATAAAAAAGTCGCCGTAATCATGGACGAGAAACTAATCGTCAATACCAGCAAAACCTACCAGATTAACCCGGAACTTGTAAAAAAACTTAAATAGTTTATAAATTTTGGATACAACTGTGGTTCTAAGTTGACCCAAAGCGGTTTTGGTAATAATAGGCCCTGATTACAAAAATTAAGTATTTCAGAAAGGGATTACTTACCACACCATGAAAAAAGTACTAGCATTTTTAGGGGCGTTTCTGCTCGTCGGGTCACTGCTGACAGTATTGGCATCGGGCACCGTGCTTGCGGCCCGCAATATAGATTCAGTTGAAATAAGGGTTACCGGTACGACGCCGTGGACCGATGTGTATCCGGGCGGCGCAACACTCAACACTGATCCGGGCGATGAAATTGACCTGCAGGTTACCGCCGAACTAACCTCAGGCAGTGCTTGGCGTTCGACCGGTGTTCGCATAGCCACTGACGATGGGCCTACCTACCATTGTATCGTCAACCCTACACCGTTCACTACTGACGGTACCCATACTTTAACCGGCGTAAACATGCCCAAAAATAAGATTCCGCCGACCCATGGCGTACGCAACCTGTATCTTAAGCTATACAGTAACAGTAGCTGTACCGGCTCGCACACCCAAGATACCTACCCGCAGGCTATCAGCCAGGGGCCAATTGCCGAAAGCGGCACCATAAACGCCCATGTCAACAACGCCGTTAGCGGTAATGTTCTGGATTTCGTTCATGTCAACGCCAATGTCGACGGTACCACCATCAGTACCGCCACTCTGGTACAAGATGTTACTAGTGGTAATCTGACATTCAACGAGGACGGTAGTTTTACCTATACCCCCGTAGCCGCATTTGTTGGCTCAACTACCTTTACCTACAGTGTACCGTTTATCGCTCTGGATGGGCCTAAAGTTACTGCGCCGGCAACTGTTACCATTACCGTCGGATTACCCCCCAAAGACGAAAGCCCAGAAAAGAAAGCCATCGAGAATGCCGGCCCTAATGATGGCGACGCCAATGACGACGGCACTTTAGATAGCGAACAGATTAATGTTTCGAGCCTGATAAACCCGGTTACCAGCACCTATGCCGTTTTAGACAACACCGACTACTGCACCAATCAGAATGTTGATGTAACCCCGGCCTCCCATAACGCTGTTACCGACCCGGGTTTTGAATATCCGGCCGGCCTGATGCACTTCACCCTGTACTGTGGTAGTGAATTCGGCCTAACAACCACTGTTACGCAATACTATTACGGTGTTAACGCGGCCGACTTGGTAGCCCGCAAGTACAATACTGTTACCAACACCTACCAGGCTATCCCTGGCGCGGTAATCGAAGAAACGACAATCGGCGGCCAGACCGTTACGAAGCTTAGTTATCAGATTACCGATGGTGGCGAGTTGGACGAAGACGGAGTCGCCAACGGTGTTATCGTTGACCCGTCAGGCTTGGCAACTAACCGGGTTGGCGCGCCGGACACCGGTTTGGGTGGACAAGCCGCTTCAGTAAGCACACCGTTTACTGCCACCACCACCTTTGCCGCAACAGTTGACAACCGCCGCCGCTACAACCGATAATCTGTGAGCATGAGTCGATCGTCAGATAAACGTCGGGCTCGCCGGCCGTTAGTTATCGGGCTGCTTGTAGCTGCACTACTGATTGCTTTCGGTGCCTGGTATTGGTTGCAAACCCGCCAGGCGTCGAGCCCGACCGACGCCAATGAGCCAGTTAGCTATTCTACCGACCGGCCAGATGAAGATAAGCCCGAAGGCTATGTCTCTACCGCTGGTCCGGACGAACCGAAATATATACGCTTGCCCACCATTGGCACTGAAGGTTTTGTCCAAAAAGTAGGCGTCGATCAGCGCCAGCAAATTGCCGTACCAACCAATATTCATCTGGCCGGCTGGTACGTACAGGCCGCTAAACCCGCCCAGCCCGGCCTGAGCATTATTGACGGCCATGTTGATGGCCAGCGCAACCAGGGTATTTTCTTCCAGCTAAACAATTTAGAGCCCGGCGACGAATATGAAGTCGAACGAGGAGACGGCCTGATCAAGCGCTTTCGGGTCATGGAAGTGACGACGGTTGATAATAAAGATGCCGCCAATATCCTGTTTTCGCAAAAACCATCGGTCGGCAGCCAGCTGAACCTGATTACCTGCGGCGGCGATTTTGACCCGGCGCGGCGGGAATACGACAAACGGGTAATCGTTACGTCGGAACTCATTAATTAGTGCGTAATTAGCCTAAAATACTATCAAATCTAACCATATACAGTTTAAAATCTCATCTGGTATCTTTAGTTTAATAAAATAATATTGACATATTTCGTAAAATAGGCTATTATTAACGCGTCATCGAGCGAGTTTAACGTAAAAGAGGCACACATACTAATATGTCACGTACTACTAATCCTATAAATTTACTTCCGCCGGATGAATTAGCACAAACTAACGAAGTGCTGATTCCCGCTTTGCGTTGGGCCGAAAGCAAGCGCTACAAGGCTACCCCACGAACCAAGGCATTGTCCCGCCGCAGCCCGGAGGCGCAAGGTATAGGTTTGGATAGCCAGGGCCGCTTTTACATGGTTAACGCCCATTTACGTGAACGACCCGCCCGCATGTTGGTAATTATTCCGGCTCACAACGAGGCGGAGACTATTACCGACACTCTTGAGCAAATTGTTACCCAGTCGCGCCGGCCCGATAAAGTAGTGGTAGTAGCCGACAACTGTACCGACGATACCGAAAAGGTCGTCCTTGCCTTTGCTCGTAAACACCCAGTGGTCGAACTGATGACCACCATTGATAACAAAGAGCGCAAGGTGGGTGCCCTAAACCGTGCCTGGCTGCTGTATTCCCGGGGTTTTGATGTGATTGCCTGCGTGGACGCCGACACCGTGTTGTGGAATGATGTGCTGGCCGAATTAGAAGCAGAACTGGTACCGCGAACCCGTTGCGCCGGTGTTATGGCTAAGTATACGTTTGACCAGGATTGGGTGCCGCCGGATGTCGTTAGCAACACCAAAGAACCGTCTCGTAGCAGCGGCAAAGAAATTAAGCCGGTGGCAGCCGCCCGGCTGCCGTGGAAAACCCGCCAGTTGGTCCGTGCCCAGCGTATGGAGTTTACTTCGCACACACTAGACTTGCTGCGACGCAAGCGCCAGACATATGTATTGGGCGGCCAAGCTACACTATTCCGTCAGAATGCCCTGGTTCACGCTGCTTATTTGAACAACGGCTATGGTCCGTGGAGCTCAGACACCGAGGTGGAAGACATGGAATTAACCTGGCGCTTCCAGGACTTGAAGTTCGAAACACTGGTGAGTTCGACGGCCCGCGCCGATGCCGGTGCTATGTATACCCCTAAAGCTTTGTGGGCTCAGCGCCGTAAATGGGACGAAGGTACTATCCGTCTGTTACTTCGCTACAAGATTCGCCGCCAAACCCTGTATCCTTGGATGCAGCAAATGAAAATGGGCTTGGACTTGGTGGTACGTCTGCTGTTTATCTTGCTGCTAACCGTATCTATATCCTTGCAATCATTCCGGTGGTCATGGGTCTGGTTGATACCGCCGCTGTTGGCTATCCTTATTAACCTTAAGGTAGCAACCAAGGCGCCGCGCCGCCGTGCCGCCGACTTTATTTTCGCTCTGCTGTATTTCCCGGCCGAAATCTACCTGTGGTTCCGTTTGGCCTCATTCGTTGCCAGTTGGGGCGCCGCCCTGACCGGCCCCGGCCGCGACAACTGGGCCCGCCAGCGTCAAGCCGAAGGCGGTGCATCAACCGGTAGTGCCGCAGGTGTTCTATTACTCGGCAGCCTGTGTATGCTGGTGGTCGCCATGGTTATCGGTACTAGCGTGGCGCCGCGTTGGCTGGCCGATAATATCGTGAACGTTGGTTGGTTCCTGATGAAAACCCTGACCATTACACTGACCATTACCATGGCCTTCAAATTGATCTCGATGATCTTACGTGACCGCCGTCACGAAGCCTAAGCCACTAGCGCTTTTAGTGGAGGTTATTGAGGGCGAAGGCCAGAGCAAAGCCCAGGGTAGTAACCAGTCCCACTAGTTTGCCGCTATCCTCGAAAGCTTCGGGCATCATGGTATCGGCTAGCATAGTCAGGATAGCGCCGCCGCCAAAAGCCAGTACAAAAGCATGCAGGTTAGTAGGCGCTGTATCAAAGAAGATATAACCGGCTAGTGCTGCTACGCCCGAAGCTACAACTACTGTTAACCAAAACAACATAATTTTAGAGGTTTTCCAGCCGCTGGCTTTAAGGCCGGTGGTACCGGCAATGGCTTCCGGCAGGTTTGATAAAAAGACCGCAATGATAAAAATAACACTGACGGAATTACCCTTGACGATAGTTAAGCCGATAATCAGCGATTCCGGAATAGCGTCAATGATGGTTCC
>CAYWVZ010000019.1:0-11641 GCA_964462215.1 uncultured Candidatus Saccharibacteria bacterium | reverse complement strand
GCTATCTTTGCCGGTGTCAGCATCGCTGCCGGCGTAGCTTACCGCTTCTACGTTGCCCGCCGCTTCGGCGCCTAAGCAACCAGTAGCACGCTGCACGGAGCACCCAAAACAAACACCTGTGGATAAGTGGGCTAGCCAAAACATACCAATTATGCTAGGCTACATGCAGATAAACGAGCATTGACTGACCGCTCACTAACACTCGAAACCCCCCGCTAAAACAGCGGGGGGTTTTCATTTTACCCCTGTTATGGTACAATTTGTCGGTTGCGTCACATCCGTGCCACATCGCTGCATGGCCTCATCGTCTAACGGTTAGGACACCGGGTTTTCATCCCGGCAATAGGGGTTCGATTCCCCTTGAGGTCACCATAACTGAATTTCAGATTTAATTATGAATCAACAGGAATGGGAAGAAAGTATAGCTTGGTCTAAAGTTGTAGCGGGCTGTGTCATAAAGCGTGACGACGGTAAGTATTTGCTTGTTCAAGAAAAACAACCAAAAGTGTACGGACTTTGGAATCTTCCGGCGGGACATGTCGACAAAGGTGAGGCGATTGAAGCAGTAGCAATCCGAGAAGTAAGAGAAGAGACGGGTTACGATGTTGAACTGGGTGATAAAATCGATATATATCACGAAACAGTTGACTCGCCTGTCCGACACGCGTTCAAGGCAAACATTATTGCCGGAGAACTAAAAATTGACCCAGATGAGATACTCGATGCCGATTGGTTTAGCTTCAAAGAAATCACAAATATGAAACACGAGGGCAGACTACGTGTCGACTGGATCTACGATGCTATGAGCAAAGTTGAATCCCACCTTTCTATCGACAGCGGACTATGACGTAACCAAGGCGATGATGGCCGCGATGCCGCTCAGGGTCATCAGGCCTATGACTATCCAGCCAATCCACGTAATTGATTTTTTGTTGACCCACTGACCCATGATTTTCTTGTTGCCGCTGATCAGCACGATAAATACCAGTACGACTGGCGCCACAATGCCGTTGACCACGGCGGCGTAAATCAGGGCCTTAAACGGGTCCAGCCCGACAAAGTTCAGCCCCAGGCCGACCAGCATGGAGATAATAATTATGCCGTAGAAAGCGTAGGCCTGCTTGAGCTTGTTACCGAGGCCGCTGCGCCACATAAAACTCTCGGCGAAGGCGTACGAGGTAGAACCGGCCAGCACCGGAATAGCCAGCAATCCCGTGCCGATGATGCCGATGGCGAACAGCAGATAGGTAGTGTTACCGGCGAACGGCCGCAAAGCCTCCGCGGCCTGCGCCGCCGATTCGATATTCATAATACCCTGCGGATACAAAATGGCGCCGCAGGCCGCGATAATAAAGAACATCACAATGTTAGACAAGAACATGCCCGACCACACGTCAATCCGCATGCTGCGAATGTCGGACTTGCTGGTTTGGGCCGCTCGGGACGGGATGCTGGTCTTGCCCTGTAAAATCTGTTCTTCGACTTCTTGCGAGGTCTGCCAAAAGAACAGGTAGGGCGAAATAGTAGTTCCCAAGATGGCACAGATTAATAGAATTTGGTCACGGCTAAAGGTAATACTGGGAACAACAGCGTGCCTGGCTACGTCGGCCCAGTTAATATTGGCCAGCAGCGCCGAGGCGATGTAAGCAAACAGCACTAATGCCAGCCACTTGAGGTACTTGGCGTAGCGGGCGTATGGCGTAAAGATCTGCAACCCCAGGCTTACTACCGCAAAGCCGACTACCAGCAGGGCGAAGTTAAAGCTCGGGCGCAGCAGCTGAACGCCTTGTGCCATGGCACCGAGGTTAGCACCGATGTTAAACGAATTAGCAGCAAATAACAGTAGACTACAAACGTACAAAACCCGCCGCGAAAAATGCACACGGATTGCCCCGGCCAAGCCCCGGCCGGTGACCAGGCCGATGCGGGCACACATCTCTTGGACGATCGACATCAGCGGAAAGGTCAAAGCCGAAAACCACAACAGCTGAAAGCCGTAGCGGGCACCGGTCTGCGAATAAGTGGCAATACCCGACGGGTCATCGCCTGACGCGCCCGACGTTAAACCCGGCCCCAGCATATGCCAATAATCTTTACCTTTTTTGATAACCCTTGGCTGCGGTAGGTTATGGCTAAGTTGCGCGCCCACAGTCACGCCTTTATCAAGCATTTTGGCTGGCGCCTCGACACCTTCGGTTAGTAGCTCTTTGGGGGTTTTACTCATAATCTTTGGTAGAATTCCCGCTAATTATAGCAAACTTAGATTACCCCTAGAATTCTTAAGCATAAGCAAGTAAACTTTAAAGAGTGATGAATACAACTACCAGGGTACCTAATGTGCCGCTGTCAGATTTTAAGCGAACAAAGATCATTGCTACCATTGGTCCGTCAACCAATAGCTACGAGGCTATTTTGCAATTGATTAGCGCCGGCGCCAACGGTTTGCGGCTTAATTTCAGCCACGGTACGCTCGAAGAGCGCGAAGAGCAAATCAAATGGATCCGTAAAGCCAGCCGCGAACACGGCAAGCCGGTAGCTATTATTCAGGATTTACAGGGGCCCAAAATCCGCTTAGGCGACTTTGACGGCATTATTAACGTACAAAAGGGGCAAAGCCTGCAGTTTAGTTACGAAGCGGATTTTGGGCGCTCCGGTATTATTCCCACCCAGTACGACCTCAGCAAAAAGGTCAAGCGCGGCGAGCGGTTGTATCTGTATGACGGCAAAATCTTGACCACTGTTAGCAGCGTTAGCGATAAGATCGTGCACGCAGTCGCCGAAAATGACGGTATCCTAATCAAGCGAAAGGGTATGAACCTGCCGGACACCGACTTTGGCGGCGACATCATAACCGCCAAAGACAAAAAAGACCTGGCGTTTGGCTCCACCCACGATGTCGACTACGTGGCGCTTAGTTTTGTCCAGACGGCCCACGATGTCGAGCGTTTGCGGGCCCGCCTAAAAACCCTTGGCTCCGCAGCTAAAATCATCGCCAAAGTAGAGACCAAAGCGTCAGTGGATAATATAGAAGAGATTATTCAGGCAACCGATGCGGTCATGGTAGCCCGCGGCGACCTGGCCGTCGAAACCACGCCCGAGGCTGTGCCAATTGTCCAGCGCAAAATTATCGGTTTAGGCCGGGCCTGGGCCAAACCAACCATAGTAGCCACACAAATGCTGGCCAGCATGACCGAAACGCCCGAACCAACGCGGGCCGAGGTCTCAGATGTGGCCACCGCCGTTATTCTGGGTGCCGATTGCGTTATGCTGAGCGACGAAACCGCCAACGGCCACTATCCCGTTGAGGCTGTTAAGGTCATGAAGCGGGTCACAACCTACACAGAGCGCCATAATCCGCTTAAAGTAACCTTTCCGGGGGAGCCGGATGCCGGCCGCCAAAATGCTATCTCGGCGGCAGTCATCGCCCTGGCCGATGACGTGCGGGCCCAGGCCATAGTCGCCGAAACACACTCCGGGGCTACCGCTCTGCACCTGGCCGCTTATCGGCCGGCCGCACCGCTGATTGTCGTAACAGCCGAAGATCGCGTTGCCCAGCAGCTGGCCATCGTCTACGGCGCCAAAAGCTACGTCCGGCCGGCCGACCGTCTGGCCGCCACCAAACTGACCAACTGGTTGCGGCAAAACAAAATCCTCAGCAAAGGTGATGTCGTAGTAACAGCTTCCGGACGGTATCCGGGCGTGGTTGGCACTACCGACACCATCAAAGTCAGGGTATTATAAGGGCGAAAGGGTGGGCATGTTCAGCAAACAAACAATCCGCGACATCGACCTCAAAGGCAAATTGGTACTGCTGCGGGCCGACTACAACGTGCCTATCAAGGGCGATGGCAGCGTGGCCGACGATTACCGTATCCAACAATCCCTGCCCACACTCAAGTATTTATTACAACAGAAGTGCCGTATTGTTATTATCTCGCACCTCGGCCGGCCAACCAGTAAGCGCGACAAACACAGCAGCCTCAAACCGGTAGCCGAACGTCTGGCCAGCTTACTGGGCCAAAAAGTCGCTTTCGCAGAGGATTGTATCGGCCCGGTGGCCGAAAAAGCCGCTGCCGCGCTCAAGCCTGGCCAGGTACTGCTGCTGGAAAACCTGCGCTTCCATTCCGAAGAAGAACAAAACGATGCCGCGTTTGCCAAAGCCCTGGCGCGCCTAGGCGAGGTTTTCGTGCAAGACGGCTTTGGCGTGGTGCATCGGGCGCACGCCTCTACCGAAGGCGTTACCCACCATCTGCCCAGCGTGGCCGGTTTGTTGCTGGCCAGGGAAGTTAACACGCTCAACGAAGCTATCGAAAGCCCAAAACGGCCGCTCGTGGCTATTATCGGCGGCGCTAAAATATCCGACAAAATCGAAGTGCTGGAACGGTTTATCGACATCGCCGACTTTGTGGCGGTGGGCGGCGCCATGGCCAACACCTTTTTGCTGGCCCAAGGTATCGAAACCGGCAGAAGCATTGCCGAACCGGACGATGTGCCGCTGGCCAAAGAGATCATGGAACGGGCCCGCAAGAAAGCCAAAAAACAGCCGTTTATCTTCTACTTGCCGCAAGACGGCGTGGTGGCTACGTCGCTGCACAAAACCGCTCGTACCCGCATCGTCGACTGGGCGGCTCACGTCATTGCCGATATCGAAAACTACCCCAAACGTCCGCCGCATGAGGCCAGCCGCGTCAAGGCCGACGAACTTATCTTAGACATCGGACCGTTTTCGGGGGCGTTTATCGCTGGTGCCCTGCAATTCTCTAACACTGTCATTTGGAATGGCACCATGGGTGTCACCGAAACAGACGCCGTTAGCGGCCTGGGGCCGGTCGGGCCGTTTGCCCACGGTACCGAAATGATCATCGAAGCCATGCTGGGCGAGTACGGTCACCGGCCGTTCAGTATCGTCGGCGGCGGCGACACCGTGGCCTACATTGAGAGCCGTGGGCTGATCAACAGCTTTGACCATGTCTCTACCGGCGGCGGCGCCGGCCTGGAGCTGATGAGCGGCAAAGAGCTGCCCGGTATCGAAGCACTCGAGACCAAGCATGGTGTACAATCTAAAGCAGGTAAAGCATAAACATCATGGCAGAACGTACATTAATTGTCGGCAACTGGAAAATGCACCTGAACACCTCTCAGGCCAGTTTGCTGCTGCACCGTTTGCAAGAGCGCGTTCGCATTAGCCGTGATATCGAGGTGGTGCTGGCGCCGAGCATGCTGGTGCTGCAGCCGTTATCGTTGCAAATCGACCGCCGCAAGTTCCGCCTGGCAGCTCAAAACGCCTATGCTAAAGACCAAGGCGCTTTCACCGGCGAAGTGTCGTTTACCATGTTGCGCGAACTGGTACATTACGTGATTATCGGCCACTCCGAGCGGCGTATCTACTTCGGCGAAACACTCGAAATGGTGCGCGACAAAGTAGCAGCCTGTATCCGCAACGAAATCACCCCTATTTTATGTGTCGGCGAAACCGAGCAGGAGCGTAAGCACGGCGAAACACAGCAAGTCTTGCATGATCAAGTGGCCACGGCCCTGGCCAATCTGACAGCCCGCGAGGTGGGCGACATAGTCATCGCTTACGAACCGGTCTGGGCCATAAGCACCTTCGGCGGTACGCTGGCCAAACCGCACCAGGCCCAAGAGGCCATGGACTTCATCCGCACCCAAATTAAAGAACTCTACGGCCCCAAAGCTGCTAAAAATGTGCGAGTGCTATACGGTGGTAGTGTCGATGACCAAATCGTCCGCGGCTACCTGGAAATCCCCGGTTGCGACGGTGTACTGGTTGGCGGCGCCAGCATTAACTACCACCAATTTGCCGGCATTGTCGACTCGGCCTACCGCTTACAACGCCAACGTAATGATTAACCTCTGCTACAATACATAGGTGTTAGAAGACGTACTGAAGGGGTTGAACCCGGAGCAACAAAAAGCCGTCCAGACTACGGAAGGGCCGTTGCTGATTTTGGCCGGCGCCGGCAGCGGCAAGACCAAAACCTTAACGCACCGCATTGCCTATATCATTGCCAGCAAAAAAGCCACGCCGTTCAATATCTTGGCGGTAACCTTTACCAACAAGGCGGCCGGGGAGATGCGCCAGCGGGTCGGGCAACTGCTGGGCGAGCGGGCCGACAACCGCAGTTTTATGCCGTACATGGGCACCTTCCACAGTATTTGCGTGCGGCTATTGCGTCAGGACGGTGAGCATATCGGTGTCCCGCGTAACTTCGTCATTTTTGATGAAAGCGACCGGCAAATGGCCGTTAAACAGGCCAGCAAGCAGCTGCATATTGATGAAAAGGCTTTTCCGCCGCGGGTACTGAGCAGCCTAATCAGTAGTGCCAAGAACGAGCTGGTTGGGGCAACGGAATATGCCAGCCATGCCAGCAGTCCGGCCCAAAAGGCCGCTGCCCAGGTGTTTCCGGTGTACCAGCGGATTTTGCGCGATACCAACGCCTTGGATTTTGACGACCTGATCAGCCGGACGGTACATATGCTGCAAACCCAGGCCGAGGTGCGCGCCAAATGGCGGCAGCAATTCAAGTACGTCATGATCGACGAGTACCAGGACACCAACGCCGCCCAGTACAAATTAGTTAACATGTTAACTAATGACGACAAGAACATCGCCGTGGTCGGTGACGACTGGCAGTCGGTGTACAGTTGGCGCGGTGCGGATTTCCGTAACATCTTGAATTTCGAGAAAGACTACCCTGACTGCACCGTCATTAAACTGGAGCAGAATTATCGCAGCACCAAGAATATTTTGGATGCGGCGCACGCTGTCATTAGCAATAACCGGCAACGCTCCGACAAAGAACTGTGGACCGATGCCGGCGCCGGCGCGCCGGTACAGCTGGTTCCGGTCGGCAACGAACGGGCCGAGGGCGAAGCCATCGTGCGCCGCATCCGTACCAGCGTGGATATTGGCGCCCGGCGCTATCGGGATTTTGCCGTGCTGTACCGCACCAATGCCCAGAGCCGTTCTATCGAAGAAACCTTCATGCACTACGGTATTCCGTACCGGATCGTCGGCGGCCAACGGTTTTATGACCGCAAAGAAATCAAGGACATCGTGGCCTACCTGCGGCTCATCTACCAGCCCGAAGACCGGGTCAGCTTCGAGCGCGTCGTCAATGTGCCGACGCGGGGCATTGGCGCTAAGTCGGTGCAGAACTTCTTTGCCTGGGCAGCGGCCGAAAGCCTGAACCTCAACGACGCCCTGACCACCGTCAGCCAATGCCCCGACCTCACGCCCAGAGCCCGCCAGGCTTTCATGGAGCTGGCCGACATGCTGCAGACCCTGCGCGACATCATGGACGAAACGCCGCTGGCGGCACTGCTGGACTCGCTGGTGCGCCGCCTGGATTATCTCAATTACCTCAACGACGGCACGCCCCAAGGCGAATCCCGTAAAGAAAACGTCCGCGAACTGATTGGCGTCGCCCAAAGCTACCAAGAGGTCGGCCTGCCGGGCTTCCTCGAAGAAATTTCGCTTATCAGCGACCTCGATAACTGGGAGCAAAACGGCAATGCTGTCACCCTGATGACATTACACGCTGCCAAGGGCTTGGAGTTTCCGGTGGTCTTCATGACCGGCCTGGAAGAAACCATTTTTCCGCATTCCCGCGCCCTGTACGACCAGCAAGAAATGGAAGAAGAACGCCGCCTATGCTACGTCGGTATGACGCGGGCCCGCCAGGAACTATATTTGACTTACGCCAGCGGCCGTCTGCTCTACGGCGGCGTCCAGCACAACCCGCCCAGCCGGTTCCTCAGCGAGATCGACGCCCAACTGCAGCCGGCCGGCGGCGCGGGCGGTCTGGCCGGCATGGCTCCCGGCGGCCCTGACGATGTACTGCTGCCCAGCCCGCCCGCCCGCGCCGAACCGCGTTACGTACCCGACCTAAACGAAGGCGATACCGTCAAACACCAACTTTTTGGAGTAGGCAGGGTCATGGAAGTCGACGGCGACAACCTGGTGATCTATTTCAAGGGCAAGGGCAGTAAAAAGCTTAACGCCGGCTTTGCGCCGCTGACCAAGGTAGAGTAATAGGTATATGAAACGAGCCTGGCAAAATTGCGGCACTATCCTGTTCTGGCTGGCCTGGCCGGTGATTTGGGCAGTTTTGCGCTTCGGCGGGCGTCGTGCCAAGGTGATTATCGTGGCTGAGGGCAAGGTGTTAATGGTTCGCGGCTGGCTGGGCAACGGCGCGTGGGGACTGCCCGGCGGCGGGCTGCATCGCGGTGAAGACCCGCAGCGCGGCGCTATCCGCGAAGTCCGCGAAGAAACCAGCCTGTTGCTTAAACCAAATCAACTTACATTACTGGAAGAGGCGACGGCCACCAGCCATGGCTTGCGCGCCCGCTACATCTACTTTAAGGCCGTGCTGCCCAAGACGGCTCCTGTCAGGAAGCAGCGGCTGGAAATTACCGACATCGCCTGGTTCGACGTAAGCGACCTGCAGCACCGCCGCATCGAAACCGAAGCCCGCCGCGTTCTGCAGGCTTGGTTGCAACGTTAAAACTTGCTATACTGCAAGATGCTTTCTTGAGGTGATTTGACATAATTCCACCGAAGTTAGCAACTATATATGACGGAGCAACCAACGTCTCGACTGCAGAGGCAACGTGAACGGGTCAAACGGCTTCCCAGGCACCCGTTCATCGTACCCGTGATTACTTTTTTCGTGCTGTTTATGCTCAGTGCGGCGGTTTTCGTGGTGGCCGGCGCCCAAACGGTGCGGCCGACCGACAGCCACATCGTGCGTTTGCACGTTGACGGTACCTCGCAAACCCTGCCCAGCCGGGCCGCGACGGTGGGCGAACTGCTCGACCGCGCCGGCATCCAGCTTGACGAATACGACGTCGTCGAACCGGGCCGCGACGCCGTCATTACCGACGACAACTTCGACATCAACGTCTACCGCGCCCATCCCGTGACCGTTATCGAACAAACCAATCAGGGGCCCAAAACCATCGCCACCACCTATTCTGCCCAAGAGAATCCGGCCGATATTGCCCGCCAGGTGGGCGTCAAGTTGCAACCCGAAGACAAGGTGGCCTTAGCTCCTGTCAATGACGTACTGGAAGAGGGAATCAGCCAGCGGGTGATTATCGAGCGGGCGGTGCCGGTCAAACTTAACTTGTACGGCACTATGTACGATGTCCGGACCCACAGTAAAACTGTCGGTGAACTGATGCAGGAGCGCGAGATTGAGTACGATCCATCATCGGTTCTGCCGGCTGCCGACACGCCGATTACCCCTAACATGGTAGTGTTCGTGACGTCGCCCGACAAGCAAATCGCTATGGTTGAAGAAGCTATTCCGGCTGGCGAAGAAATCGTCCAAGACCCCAACCTGCCCCTGGGCCAGACCCAGACCCGGCGCGAGGGCGTTCCGGGCAAGAAAGTCGTGGTCTACGAAGTGGCACCGGACGGTGGGCGCACACCGCTGCAAGAAATCGTGGTCATCGAACCCATCAGCCGCCAGATCGCCCGCGGCACCAAAGTGGTTGAAACCCGCATCGCCGGCGACAAGTCGGCTATCTTAAGCGCCGCCGGCGTTCCGGCTTCGCAACATTTTGCCGCCGACTTTATTATTGCCCGCGAATCCGGCTGGAACCTGGCAGCCCGGAACGCCGGCGGCTGCTTGGGCTTAGGCCAAGCCTGTCCCGGTCAAAAGCTGGTTAGCGCCTGCCCTAACTGGCAGTCCGACGCCACCTGCCAGATACAATTCTTCAGCGGTTACGCCAACAGCCGCTACGGCAGCTGGCAAGGCGCCTACGAAGCCTGGCTCATCAAACACTGGTGGTAATTTTAATGCTACACTTTAGAATATGACGCACACATTTGACGGCTATAACTGGCTGGTTCGGCTGGACAAAGGCGAACGGTTGGTCGAAACCCTGACCGAATTCATCAAACAAGAAAAAATTGGTGGAGCGTGGGTGTCCGGTTTAGGGGCCGCGCAGTCGGCCGAGCTGGGGTTTTATGACCTCGACAAGCAGGCTTATAACTGGCAGAAGCTTGATCAGTTGATGGAAATAACCAGCATACAAGGCAATGTAGCCTGGCAGGATGATCTGCCGGTACTGCATCTGCACGGTACGTTTTCGGACCGGAACTTACGGGCCTTTGGCGGCCATATTAAAGAACTCCAGGCCGGCGGCACCGTCGAGGTGCTGTTACATCGGTGGTATAAAGGCCAGCTTAACCGCTCAATGGACGCCGCGACCGGCTTAAACCTGCTTGACCTATGACACCGTCCGATATGCCGTCCGCCAAAAAGTCGCTGGGTCAGCATTGGCTGACAGATGATGCCACCTTGCAAGCTATTTGCGATATGGCTGAGCTTGCGGCCGAAGATACGGTGCTGGAAGTCGGGCCGGGCGCCGGCACGCTGACGGGCCTGCTGGTTGAGCGGGCGGAGCAGGTGGTAGCGGTAGAGTTCGACCACGCCCTGGCCACCGACCTGCCCGCCCGCGTGCCGGCGCCCAATCTGCACGTCGTGCAGCAGGATATCCTCAAGTTCGACCTCACCAGCCTGCCGCCCGACTACAAAGTGGTCGCTAACATCCCGTATTACCTGACCAGCAAGCTGCTGCGGACACTGAGCGAATCGTCCAACCCGCCGCACACTATCATCTTGCTGGTGCAAAAAGAGGTAGCCCAGCGGGTGGCCGCCCAGCCCGGCGACATGTCGCTACTGAGCGTCAGTGTCCAGCTGTATTATCAGGCCGAACTGGGGCAGGTGGTCAAGGCCGCCCTGTTTACGCCCCCGCCCAAGGTCGACTCCCAGGTGCTCAAGCTGACCCGCCGCACCCAACCGCTATTCAAAAACCTCGATACCAAAGCCTTTTTCCGTGTCGTTAAAGCCGGCTTCGCCGCCCGGCGCAAAACATTACTTAATTCGCTGGCCGGAGGGTTAAGGCTCGACAAACCAACCATCGAAACCGCCTTGCAAACAGCCAAGCTCCAATCAACCATGCGTCCGCAAGAACTTAGCCTCGACCAATGGCACACTTTAGCCCAAACACTTGCCCCATCTTCCCTCTCCTAACACTTGACGTGTTAATTCTTAACAAGTAAAGTATTAAGCATAAGCAGGAATACGTTCATGCAAGACGCACCCGACAACCTCGGCTTCCTCATTCAGCACCTGGCCTTCTCTCTGGGCCGCTTAAATGACCAGGTTTTGCAGGAACGGCTTGGTATCGGTTTCTCTCAATTCAAGCTGATGATGGTACTGGAACGACAGCCGCATATCCAGCAAAAACAAATCGCCGATACCCTGGGTCAAACAGAGGCCAGCATTAGCCGCCAAATTAAGGTTTTACACGACAAAAACCTGCTGCAAACACTGGTGAATCCCCGCAACCGGCGGCAGCATATAACCACTCTGACGCCGCGCGGTTTGCGCTTCACCGAAGAGGCCACGGCTACCCTTGACGGCTATTACGAACCGCTGTTTGCCCGCCTAACACCGCGGCAACAGGTGCAGCTGCGCGAAAGTTTGCTGATACTCGACGACTATATTCGCCAGACACCATAACAAACCCGGCAACAGGCACCAGTAACAGGCATAAAACCCCTGGAACATTATTGACATAAGTGGTATAATGTAGAGTACAGTCA
>CAYWVZ010000018.1:0-11867 GCA_964462215.1 uncultured Candidatus Saccharibacteria bacterium | reverse complement strand
TGACGATAGTTAAGCCGATAATCAGCGATTCCGGAATAGCGTCAATGATGGTTCCTAGTAAAATAGCGCTGTCGGAACCCTCGGCCTGTTTGCCGTTGGAGCGTTTGCGGTGGTTGCCGCCATGCCGGTCAATAATACTGTCACCGACGAAGAAGACTAAAGACCCTAGCAACAAACCGCCGGCAATAATCAGATTATCAGAGGCTGCGTGAAAAGCCTCGGCTACCAGCTCGTACGCCATGGCGCTAATAAGCGCACCGACACCAAATGCCATAACCAGGCCGAGCACGCGCTTTTTAATCTTGAACAAAGCAGCCAGGCCGCCGCCCAACAGTAGCGAAGTGGCGGCGATGAATCCCCAGAAAAATGCTTCGGCCATGAGGCGATTATAGCAAGAAAGTACGGTTTAGCCTGCTATATCGATGCGGACCAGTGCTTCACCGGCGGCGCAGCCAGCAGCCTGGCCGGCCAGGCGGGTGAGTTCTTCCAGCATCGGGCGCACCGCCTGCAGGCCAGGCTGCTGGCTGACGTGGGCTGCCAGGGCAGCCTCTTTTTGCTCCAGTGTGTCGGTGATATCCACGCAGTAGTTGTAGGTTTCGTGGTTGGCCAGCAGCACTGTCTTTACCTTATGCGGCTTCAGCCCTTCGCCTGCCAGCTCCGGAAAGCACAGCGGGTCGCGTGCCAGCGGGTACACGGCATCGAGCGTGGCTTGGCCGGCAGCCCGGTGGTCGGGGTGGTTGATAAGGCCCAAGTCTGCCGCGTACAGCATCTTCGGGTCGGTAGAGAAGACGGTGTCAGGCTTAAGCTGGCGTATGTAGCGGACGATGTCACGCTTCAGTTCGGGCGTGTTCTGCAGCCCGCCGTCGGGGTAATCTAAGAAGAACACTTCTGTAATGCCCAGTGCCCGGGCGGCAGCTTGTTGCTCGTGCCGCCGGGTTTGGGTGAGCTTCTGGGCGTCTGCGGCGGCATCATTAGAGCCTTTGTCGCCGTTGGTTAGAATAAGGTAGTAGGCGGTAGCGCCTTGGTTGACCAGCTTGGCAATGGTGCCGCCGGCCGCAAAGTCCAAGTCGTCCGGATGGGCGGCAACGCCTAATACGACCTCGGCTTGCAGTCTTTCAGGAGTTAATTTCATGCTGCTATTGTAGCCTATTTAGTCTTCATCGACGATCTTCACGTTACGCAAGGCGTCCGGCAGAAAGCCCTGCTCCGGTTTGAAATCTGCCTTCCACTCATAACCCTCTTGGTAGCCCAGCTCTTTCATGAGTTTGGTCGGGGCGTTGCGCAGGTGTAGCGGCACCGGCTCATTAGGGTAGTCGCGGGCGGCCGCGGTGGCGCGTTCCATGGCGTTGGCTACCGTGCGGGATTTAGCCGTTTTGGCCAGTACCAAGGCACAATGAAAGAGATTGTAACGGCATTCCGGCAGACCGATGCGCTCTACGGCTTGGGAAGTGCTGACGGCCAGGGTAAGGGCGGCGGAGGCGCTCAAACCGACGTCTTCCGAGGCGAAGATCACCATCCGGCGGGCAATAAATTTGGGGTCTTCACCGCCATCGAGCATCCGTGCCAGGTAGTACAGCGCCGCGTCGGCCTGGCTGCCGCGCAAGCTTTTAATAAACGCACTGATCAGATTGTAGTGGTACTCGCCCTGCTTATCGTAACCCGGAAGCTTGCGCTGGGCGGCGACTTTCACGGTGTCGATGTCGACAGGGCCGCTGGTTAACTGCAGGGCCAACTCCAGGTTGCCCAAAGCCACCCGCGCGTCGCCGCCCGACAGCTCCGCCAAGTAGTCTAGCGTTTTCTTGTCAAACCGCTTGCTGGCTTTTTGTAATTTTAGGGCGCGCTTCAAAATGGCAATAACATCTTCTTTACTGAGCGGTTCCAGCACCAGTACGCGGCTGCGCGACAACAGCGGCGTAATAACCTCAAAACTGGGGTTCTCGGTGGTGGCGCCGATCAGGCTAATTAAGCCGCTCTCTACATGCGGCAAAAAAGCGTCTTGCTGGGCTTTGTTGAAACGGTGGATCTCGTCCACGAATAACACGGTACGCATGCCCAGGCGTTGATTGGCGGCCGCCCGTTCGACGATTTTCTTCACATCAGGGATGCCGGCCGTGACGGCCGAAATCTCAATAAAGTCTGCCCCGGTCTCTTGGGCAATAATCCGCGCCAGCGTAGTTTTGCCGCTGCCGGGCGGCCCCCATAAGATCAAGCTAACCGTCTGCTTATTGGCTACAATCTGCTCCAGCAGAGCACCCTTATCTAACAGGTGCTTCTGGCCAATTACCTCCCTGAGAGTTTTAGGCCGCAGTTGTTCGGCCAACGGTACGCGTGTCTCCATACCTATATTGTACGCCAGAACGGTACATCGCCAGAACAGCCGGCTGATATTAGTAGCCAAGGTAGTAGCCAAGCGGCCACGGGTGGCGTAAAATACCTGACAGATGCCGCGCCAAGTTATTTATGCCAAAAGCACCAAACGCGAGTACCGTAAATTCCTGGCGGTCATAATCTTCATCGCCCTGGCGGCTACGCTGATGAGCACGCTTATCAGTTTTCGACCGCTCGATTGGATCCGCTGGTTTGTCGGCAGCTCGCTGCTGGTCTTTGGCGGCTTCAAGCTGATCAGTTACGAAAGCTTTCTGGAGGTTTTTCCGCGCTACGACCTGATTGCCCACCGGTTCCGCGGCTACGCGCTGGCCTATCCGTTCATTCAAATCATTTTGGGTGTCTGTTTTATCCTCGATATGATTTCCGGCTTTCGCAACGTCCTGACCTTGGCGATTGTGGCCATCGGCCTGTTTGGCGTAACCAACGCCCTGACGCATTATGGACCGACCAAGCAATACACCTGGCTCGGGCAGTTCTTTAAACTGCCGATGTCTACGGCGCTGTTGTTTGAAGATATCATCACCACTGTTTTACTGGTGGTGCTGGTCGTTGGCAACGTGTTCGTATAAAGCCACGCGTAAAGCTGCGTATAAAGCCACGAAACGCTTGCGTTTAGCAGGCCTTTTAGCATATGCTAATACATGGAAGTGAGAGACTTCCATCTGACCTCGGCCATATCGTCGGGGTCAATTTTGTATCATAGCCTAACGGTTCCGACATGTCCGGCAGATGCCCTGGATCTCGAGCTGGTGGTCGCGTAGGGTGAAGCCGTGCTGCTGCACCAGGGCTTTGATGCGTTGCTCGATACGCGGGTCTTCGGCTACCGAGATAACCCGGCCGCAGACGGTACAGGTGAGGTGATGGTGGTGACTGCTGAAAGCATCGCTCAACTCCAATTTATACTTCCAGCCAATTTGCAGGCGCTTGATGACATCAAGCGCCTCGAGCAGGTCAACGGTGCGGTAGACGGTAGCCCGGTCAATCTGGGGCAGGCGAGCTAGCAGTTGATGCATGGTTTGCGGTTCATGGCCCACCAGGGCCTCAAACACGGCCTGCCGCGGTTTTGTCAGGCTACGTTTATGCTGTTTCAAGACTGTCGCGAATTGCGATTGTTTTGCAACCATACGGCAATTTTATCATAAATTGCGACGAATTTGCAAAAATAATCATAAGGCCCTAGGCTTTTGGTATGAATACACGACTGGAAGATGCTACGGCGGCCGCGGCCGCACTATCCGATAACCTGTATGGCCAAGGCCTGGACGGTGCTTACGTGGCCGGTGATTTGCTTAATAACCAACAGGTCAGCAGCGACGCTGAACTGGCCAGCCTACTAGAAGGCACGGCGGTGTTACCAGATGGCCGGGTGCTGCTATCCCTTTACGGAGAGAGCTCCTTGGGTGAAGCAGCCCAGGCTCTGCGCGGCCGGCTGGTTCTTTCGCCCCTTAATTCCGAGGGTCAGGCCCGGGCAGCCAAAATCGGCGGCCGGCTAATTCCCCTGATGTTCCCGGCCATGGTAGTGCCGGAACAGACCGCAACGGACTCGCTGACGGTCGTGGTTAGCGACACGCCATTTACCGGTGAGATTGACCCGTCTACCGGTATTTTGTTGGCGGGCGAAGTGCAGTCGCAACATCCACAGGTTGCGTCGCATGGCCCGGAACGAGCCGGCCAAGACGCCGGCCATTTCACAGCGCTTTTAACCGCCGGCGTAAGCCAAACCGTCAACCGAAAAATCTTAAACGGCGACCACGTGGTGCACGACTGGAAAAAAACTGATGGCATCGTGGTGGGCGCAGCAGCCGAAGGGGTTTTTGCCGCTAAACCCCGCACTATCCAACTAGACGGCCGGGCGCCAATTGCCTGGCACCCGAACTTGCTGCCGTATCACGCAGCCTTGCCGGGCGGGTTGGAGCTGGTGCAAGGGCTGGCGTACGTGGCCACCCGACATGCCCTGGATACCGTTAAACAAGCTGCCGGAGCTATGGGCTAATGGAGATAATTACTCTTGACCACGAACTGCAAGACATCGACTGGACAGCCGCGGTCATCGGCAGTATAGATGACGCTAAGGCGCTGGCCAGCTTGGCCGAAAACCCCGATGAAACGCTGCTCGACAGCCTCATTACCTTGAGTAGTAACGTGGGCGAACTAAGCCAGTATCTGGATATGCGCCAAATAGCCGGCGCTATGCAGCAAAGCGGCTGCTGCGCGCCGGGCTTCGAAAACTTTATGGCTGAGTTTCAAGCCACGCACGGCTTATATGACACTCCGTATGCCAACCAGCATGATAATTGCAATGACCATGAGCCGTGGAATGACCACGACAAACAAATCGACAAGAAAACTGCTAAAAAAAATAAAAAAGCCAAAAAAGCCGCCTGGTGGCTGTTGTGGGCTCAGGCGGCTAAGGTACAATACAAGTAATGGCAACCTATCCTGAAGTAATTTTCTTTTCACTGGTCGGCGGCGTCTTCTCGCTTGTCGGCGGTCTATTGCTGCTTAGCCGTAAACGCAGCGCCAAGCTATTGGCCGCCTACGCTACGCCGTTTGCGGCCGGTGCCCTGCTGGCAGCGGTATTTTTGGACTTACTCAAAGAGGGGTTAGAGCAAACCGGCGTCACAAGCATTATGATTGCCACGCTGGCCGGTATTTTGATCTTTTTCTTTGCCGAGCGGTTTTTGCACTGGTTTCATCACCATCACCAACACGCCGGCGCCGACCCGTCGCGCGGCCTGATTGTAATTGGCGACACCCTGCATAACGCCATGGACGGCGTAGCCATCGCGGCGGCCTTTTTGGTGAGCGTACCGACCGGTATTATCACTACCTTTGCCGTGGCAGCCCACGAAATCCCGCAGGAAATCGGCGACTTTGGCCTACTGCTGTCTAAGGGTATGGGGCGCAAAAAAGTTCTGTTGGTCAACGTGGTGAGCGCCCTGGCCACTACGGTTATGGCCGTGATCGTTTTTGCGCTTGGCAGCAGCAACCGCTTGCCGATTGGCGTATTGCTGGGCTTGAGCGCCGGCTTTCTGCTCTACATCGCCATGAGTGACGTTATCCCGACCATCCACGAAAACACCCAAAAGAAGAAGTTATTCGACCTGCAGCCGCTATTGCTATTGCTTGGCGTCCTGGTGGTCGGCATTAGTATCCAACTGGCGCACCAATACGTCCATCACGATGACGAGCACGACCACACCCAAGTACAATCGGTCGAAAGTCGCGTCGACCACGGGCACGACCACGAGCCCGACCACACCCACGCCGATTAACATATGCCCCCATACGGTATATACTAGATAGAGCTATGAGTAAGGAGGAGGCACCATGTCGGAAGCTTTAGAAGCATCGCCAGAAACAAAATCTTGGCACATTATTGAATTTGACTTTGACGAACCCCGCCTTGACTGGGCAGAAGACACTCCCCACTACGAACAGCCCCTAGGAATACTGGGGAAAAGGGTGCGGCGTGATGGCTCTGACGAAATAACCGCTGATTCTTATGGCAAGCCAATCATGCGCGTAATGCTAAATTGGATTGAAACCTCTGTGCCAGCGAAGGAAACAATAGTTGAAAAGGCTACCGGGCACATACAGAACTGGCTAGCAGAAATTGCATGTTCTGATGTTACGTTCACTGAGGTTAAGCTGCGTTCGATTGAACTTGGGTCAGATGTGAACCCAGACGAGCCTGGACTCCTCAAAACTGTGATCCCTGAAGACGTAACCATTGAGGCCCTGGCTGTGGCTGCGCGGCTGCGGGCTGAAGCAACGGGCTAAATAGATGGACAGTATGGGAATCGTTTTGATTATCGCGGTGGTGCTGGGTTTTGGCGCCGTGGCGTTCATGTTGAACCAGAAGCTGTCGGGGCTGAAGAACGACCAGGCCGCCGGCTTGCTCAAAGCCGACCTGGATAACCTCAATAAGGGCGTCGGCGAGCTCAAAGAATCCTTGAACGAAAACATCAACAAAAAGTTGCAGCAATCGCAAACCCAGCTCAACGAAAGTATCCAACGGCAGTTTAGCCAAAGTGCTAAGATCATTGCCGATGTTACCAACCGCCTGACCAAACTGGACGAGACCAACAAACGGGTCGTCGACGTGGCCGACGAGCTCAAGACCCTGCAGAACGTGCTGCAAAACCCTAAACAGCGCGGCGTGGTCGGCGAGTATTACCTGCAATCAGTGCTCGAAAATGTCATGCCGCCCGGCCGCTTCCAGATGCAGTACAAGTTCGAAGACGGCGAAACGGTAGATGCCGTCATCTTCTTGGATAAAGACAAAGTGCTGCCCATTGACAGTAAGTTCAGCCTGGAAAATTATAATCGCCTGATTGAAGAAAAAGACAAAACGGTTCGCGAAGGGGTGGTCAAAAAATTCAAAGTTGACCTCAAAAACCGGATCGACGAAACCAGCAAGTACATCCGGCCTAACGAAAACACCATGGATTTTGCCTTCATGTTCATCCCCAGCGAGTCGCTGTACTACGACCTGCTGATTAACAAGGTTGGCACTACGGCCACCAACTCACGCGACCTGATCGAATACGCCTTTGCCGAAAAACACGTCATTATCGTCAGCCCGACCAGCTTCATGGCTTATTTACAGACGGTGTTGCAGGGTTTGCGCAGCTTAAGTATCGAAGAGCAGGCCAAAGAGATCCAAAAACGGGTGGGCGAATTAGGCCGGCACATCGGCGCGTACGAAACATTGATGCAAAAGTTGGGCGGCAGTTTAGGTACTACTGTCAACCACTACAACAACGCCCACAAGGAACTAAAGAAAATCGACAAAGACGTCGTCAAGATAGCCGACAGCGCGCCGGCCGTCGAGCCGCTTATTTTAGACAGCCCCACTAAAGACGAATAATAAGTTAATTATTTGTTACGGCGAGTACGTCTTGCAGGCAGGCAGAGATTATTTAACTCTTTTCAATATTTCCTTGTAATCTTGATTTGAAATGCCCAAAGTTCTTAAATTGTTCTTAATTATGAACTCGGGAACCGGCTTGATTGCACTCATGCTGCAACAAGTGAAGCGGGTACTTTTATTTTTTGTTGCTCTATTTTTGGCGGCTGCCAAGTGGTCCTTTGTTTTACCCAGCCCAATGACTCGAGAACCTGTTTAAGCTCGCGGGCATCTTCAAAGCTAGAAAAGAAGGTATCAACCAACTCTTCAAAGTTTTTTTGTGCTTCTTTCTTGCTTGTCCCATATGTTGATATATCGAGAACAGGAGTATAGGCAATATAAGCCTCCCCTTGAGGGAATATCGATACAGGAATGCTAAGCGTGACGTTCTTTAATATATGCTTTCTCATGTCAGTAAGTATACATCCTTATGCGGCATAATGCATCTTGTCTACATCGAGACGGTTACCTCTGTTTGTTATTGTGGTTCAGCAGGTCGATGGTTAGCGCGGCCGTCCACGAGAAGTTGGCGGCTCCGGCCGGCGAAGCGTCCAGCGGCGAGAAGTATTCATAAAAACCGCCTTTGCGCACCATAGCCAGTGACTGTTCGGCGATGTGGTCGGCCTCTTTGTTGTAATCGTAGTGCCGCAGACCCTCGATAATCAGCCAGTTGGTGTTGAGCCATGTCGGCCCCTGCCAAAACAGGTGCGGGTGGAACCATGCCGAATCGGTCGGCACGCTGGGTACCGGATAGCGCGGGTTGTACGGCTTGGAGGTCAGCAGCTTTACCAGGTGGGCGGCCCGTTCTTTGCTGACGGTGCCGGCGTACAGCGGCATCAGCCCGGCGATACTCGGTATTTTTATCAGTTTGTGCGTTACATAATTGCGCGAATAATATTGCTCGGACTGGTCATCCCACAGCGTTTCGAGCGCCTGCTCGGTGCGGTGCATGTGTTTCTGCAGATCTTCGGGCAGCTCTTTGCCGATGGTGCGGGCGATGTGCCGCAGGTAGTGGTTGGCTCGCACCAAAATGCAATTAAAGGTCAGGTCTTCGATGGTCAACATAGAATGGGTCAGGATGCGGTCAATATTGTAGGCTTTGCGGCGCAGCCGCCGCTGCATGCTGTAGAGAGCAAAGATATCAACGGTGGGCATGCGCTGCTCAACCGCCGAACCCATAAAATGCACGTCGCGGCGGAACAGCGTAAACACGTTGTCCAGCTTGAGGCCGTGCATGGCTCGGATCCAAAACGGCAGGCGGTGCTCGTGCAGCTCGGCAATCCAGGGCGGCGTGTTGTCCAGGCCGCTTTCCCAGGGGTGAATAAGCAATACCAGCCCCTCGTTGTGAGGGTCGCGGTCGGTGTATAACCATTGGTGGTAGGCCACCAGCTGGGCAAAACTCTTTTGGTACCAGCTGCGCCGCTCGACCTTGCCGAGCTGCTTGCCGACTCTAACGATGGCCTCGGCCAGCACGGGCGGCTGGGTGATGCCGCTGGTGGCAACTTTATCCGGCGCATACGGCGACACCTGGCTGCGCCAGAAATTACGGTCTTGCCGCAGGGTGAACTTGCCGTTGAGGATCATGCTGGGCACCATGCCGTTGGCCCACTGGCCTTTAAGCAGATTAAGCAGCTCGGTTTGGGCGCGCTTGACGTCGTAATGCCGCAGGCCAATGGCAATGAAGCAACTGTCCCATAACCACTGGTGCGGGTACAGCCCGTCGGCCGGTATGGTGTGTTTGCCGTCATGGTCGTTGTTTGTTAGGATCGTTTTGGCTTGCTCGAACAAGTCATCGGTCGTTTCCATGCCCCTAGTATACCGTTTATGGATGATAGTGACCATTATGATTGTGACTATTTTGACGAAACGGTAAAGCTTGTTTATAATGCAGCCCAAGGCAAGTTTGCAGGGGGAAATACATGGCTCGCACCATTTTTCGCAAAAAGGGTAACGAAGAGGGTAACAAAAAGAGCAACAAAGAGGGCGGCGCCCAGAAACGTCTAAAAAGCACCGGCTTTAAGGCCGTCGCGGCGCTGTTTATTGTGTCGATAAGCCTGGTTAGTGTGATCGGGGTGCTGCAGGTGCGCGCCGAAACCTATCCGGGCGGTGACGACAACGGCCTCACCTCGCGCATTAAGAGCATTTACAACACCCTGGTCGGCTTAGGCTATGGCAGTGACACCAACAGCCCCGACTGGGGAGCCATGTGGAACCGTATAAACACCGCGGCCACCTGGACGCCGGGCGGCGATGCTGACCCGGCCGATGTCCGTAAAGACAAAACTTTTTACAGTAACAGCCGCGACCAGCAAACCGGTACCTACCCGGCGCCCGGCCCGTGTCCGACCCAGGTGTGGCAGGACAACACCGGCGGCAGTACGCCCACCAGCAACTGTACCGCCGACATTGCCTGGACGGTACCAAGCCCGCCGGTAACCGGCGACGACAAGCGCGACGAGCGCACCGGCATAATCTGGAGCAAAGCCTTGGCCAACGACGCGGGTACGGTGGTCTTCACAACGGGAACCGGCAGCACCTGGTCGTGGAGTGCCGTCGGTGCCAATAACGTAGCCGTTGGCAACAAGACCGCCATACAGCTTTGCGCCGAAATGAACGGCGGCGGTGTCTGGCGCTTACCCGTCCAAAAGGAACTGCAGCAGGCCTACATCGACGGCAGTTTCTTTAACCTGGACGGCCCTGCGGCCACCTTTTGGTCGGCCACTGAGGGTAGTGCTACCGTTGCGTGGCGCGTCAACCTCAGCACTGGCGGCGCGACCAGTGAAACGAAGACCAGTCTCACCTCAGTTCGTTGTGTCCGGTAATCCCATCATTTTGTCATTGTAATTATTAAGCCGCCGGGTACCGGCGGCCCGGTAAAAAATAAATAAGGAAACACAGCATGGCCCGTTACGATCATTTAAGCGTTTTCCAGGATACCTACCAGTTAAACCTCTATTTTTTCAAACTTACGCGGGGTTTTCCCCAAAGACTTTAAATACGGGCTGGGCACAGAAGTCACCGGGCTGCTGGGCGACTTGCTCGACCACATCATCATTGCCAATAACGTGACCAACAAGGCGCCCGTGCTGCAAAAAGCCAGTTTGGTTATTGAGCGGATTAAGTTCAAAGTGCGCATGCTGGCCGACCTCAAGGTTATAAAAACCAAAAGCTACGAATACTTTTTTAAGCAACTCCTAGAAATCTCCCGCCAACTAAAAAAGTGGTATACCTGGTCACAAAAACAAGACACCGCAACCTAGTGTAAAATAAGCAATGGTGAGCCCGCAGAGGCCAGCAAAGAAGGGTATGTTTCAGAACTGATTTGTTCGGCCGTTTTACTACGGCGGCCGCATCTCGGGTGTAAAGTGCCCCATTACGGCTACCGCTCCTCATTACGGGGAATAGCTTCAAAGTCTTCTACTTAGCGCGCCTAAGCTGAAAGCTTGTGTACTTCAAGTCGGTAGCAGAGTTTTTCCCTGCGGCCAACTTTTGGTCGGCCACTGAGAATAGTGCTACCAATGCGTGGCGCGTCAACCTCAGCAATGGCAACACGAACAATGAAACGAAGACCAATCTCAACTCAGTTCGTTGTGTCCGGAAGCGGGGCATCCTTCTTTGCCAAATTCTAGTTGATATAATATACCTATGAAAGCACTGTACATAGACGAGACTGGCGACCATAGCTTATCCAAGATAGATCGCTCATACCCTATCTTTGTTCTCGTTGGAGCCATAGTTGATCAGAATTACCATGATGGTGAACTAACTGGCCTGCTCAACGCGTTCAAAAAGCGTCATTTTGACACATCAGACATTGTGCTGCACAGCAAAGAGATGACTCATCCACAAAGCGCCAAGGACAATCTGTATATGAAGTTCTTGGATACAGATTTCCGCAGGTCATTTTACAAGGATTTCGAGCACTTTCTCCGTTCAGCCAGGGTTAGTATTGTGGCTTGTGTAATTCTCAAAGATAAACACTTCGCCAACTATGGTCTAGAAGCTCGTGATCCATATCTACTCAGTTTTGACAATCTGCTTAATCGTTTAGTTTTTGACCTGAATGATACTGAAAAAGGCCAACTAATTGCCGAGAGCCGCAACAGTATCCTAGACAACCAACTAGAGATAGCCTACCTTGCTTCAAGGGTTGAAGGGACTAACAAAGTCCAGCCGGCAGAGCTAAAACTCAAACTCGAACCAGCCATACAATTCAAGCAAAAGTCAGATAACCTAGCCGGACTGCAAATAGCTGATATGGTCGCCTCGACACTTTCTTGGTAAACCAGAACGCCAAGGGCAGCAGCTTACCTATGACAGTGTATTCTCTAAAGTCAGGAACATAAACGGCCGATGGGAAAATGTAGGCATATCTGTTTTACCCAAGACCAGGGGCAAATAAAAATCGGGCCCGCATCCGCAGTCCCGACTTATGCTTGTATTATAACAAAAGATTATCAAAGAGTAAATGTGCCGTGTTGCGCGCAAGATAGACTATACTAGACTAGAGGCATTGAAGGCTCGGCAGCGTTGGATTACGCAGGTTCTGAACCTTCTTTTTTTATGC
>CAYWVZ010000017.1:0-12194 GCA_964462215.1 uncultured Candidatus Saccharibacteria bacterium | reverse complement strand
ACGCAAACCGGCAAGCAAACCGGCACGCAAACCGGCACGCAAACTCAAACGACCTCACCCGGATTGTTCGACTACCTATCGCTGTTCATGCAAGCCGGTCCCGATCTGCTTAAGATGATCCCGTAAGGTACACGCATATGGGCTTTACCATAGCTTCGCCGCAGCCGCAGCAACCGCAGCCGAAACCTGCGCCCAACTACGGGCGCCTTACGCCTTACAGCACGGTCTATTCTCAGTACGAGAAGCAATACGGCTTGCCGGAAGGCACGCTTATGCACATTGCTGGGATCGAAAGCACCTACGGCAGCGATCTGGTCAACGACAATTCGACCGCGCGAGGCCCATTTCAGTTCATCAATTCCACCCGAGACCAGTACGGGCTGGATGCGAAGTCGGTCATGGACCCGCTGGCGTCAGGCGACGCGGCTGCAAGGCTGGCGCGCGATAACGCCGCTGCGCTCAAACAGAAGCTAGGCAGAGACCCGACTATCGGTGAGCTTTACCTCGCCCACCAACAAGGCAGCGGCGGCGCTGCCAAGCTACTCGCCAACCCAACCGCGCTGGCCTCCAATCTGGTTGGCCGGAAGGCCGTCGCCTTGAACGGCGGAAATCCTGATACGACCACCGCCGAACAATTCGCCCGTCTGTGGCTCAACAAGAAGCCGGGAGTACCTGCATCAATGGATCAGCCCGGCCCCACGGTGGAAGCCGCCGCCAAACAAGCCGACCCGCTTATCCATCTGGCCCGCGACGCGCTCAAGGCCGCGTCCTCGGGCACGGATGCGTTTTTCGACCTGACCAAAGGCGCCGCCGTCGCAGAGGGGGCCGCGTACAGCGCGCTGATGCCGGCCCACGCCGAGCGGATGCGATCGTTCGCCGAGCTATACGGGGAGGCCCCCATCAACCCGGAGGCGCCCGGCGGCGGTCAAGGCCCCTCTACCCAATTAGGTTTCGGCCCGAATATGCCGTCCGCGCAAGCGATGATGGACCCGAGGCAGGCCATTGATCCGTCCACGATGTCGATGGGTATTCCTGACAGCGCCCGCCCTCAACTACAGTTGCCGGGCAGCCCGCTGAACGCCAACCCTGCCGACTACCCGACAGGTACGCCTGCCGACGAGCTGGTTACTTCGTCGGTCAGCGGTCAGCCCGGTTCGGGGGGCGCAGCCGGTGCAGGCGCGCCGGGGGCGCCCGGCGAAGAAAAGAAAACCCCGTGGTGGAAGTCGGACGACTTCGGCAATCTGATGCGCGGGATCGGCGTCGGGCTCGGCCAAATGTCCGCCGGTCAGCCGGTTGACCTGACCCAGCACTACGCCAACATCCAAGCGGATCGGCTCGCCGCTGCACAGGCTATCCAAAATCAGGATCAGGAAGCCTATGATCGCGCTATGGCGGATCGAGACTACAATCTCGAAGTCGCCAAGCATCAACTGAATGAGAAGAAGGCCAATCTGGATCAGACCGGCGTTATCGTTCCGATGCCGGAGGAAGAAGCCACCCGGCTGGCCGAGCTATACCCGCAAGCCGCTGGCGCCCTCGATATGTACCAGACGGCTGTTCGTACGGGCAACGCCGGTCTCGCCTCGTCGGCCCTCGAAGCCATCCAGCAGACCATCGGGCGGGAGCAAAAGACGAATGCGCCCCTCAACACCGATGCCCTAATTAGGTTTGCCTCGGCAACCACGCCTGAGGACAAAGCCGCCGCTCTTGAGGGCCTGTCGCCCGAGGAACAGCAGGGCATTCTGGAAGCGGCGCCCAGCATCGAGCAGGACATCGGCGCTTTCAGGCAGAAAGCGCAAGACCTCGTTGACGCTGATAACAGAGACAACGGGGGCGCCGAATACGGTGGCAGCACCCACGCCGCCATGCAGGAGTTGCTGGCGAACGACGGCGGCACCAACATCGACGTCAACGTCCCCAATCTCTACGCCGAAGCCGCTGCCGTCGAGCAAGGCAAAATTGAAACTCGCGCTGCCGAGGAGTTCCGAGCGGAGAAGCTGGACAAAGCCGTGCAGGCCGACATGATTAAGCCGGTCATTGACGACACGATTGCGTCTACCGTTGCCATCATCAATGCGGGCGGCGACACCAGCAAGCTGTCCGGGTGGGTCAGAGAAGCCTACGAGTGGGCGAACACAGCCGGGCTGGACGCGGTTGTCAACCGTATCGGCGCCATGACCGGGCTGGATCACCAATACTTGTCGCAACTCGACATGGATGGCGCCCGTTTCATGTACGCGCTGGCTACTCATTACAAAATGACTGGTCAGGGCTTCACCGAGAAAGAGCAGCAAATCCTCCTTAGCATGAGCGCGTCCGATATGTCGACCAATGAGGGCCGTATTCGGTTTCTCAGCCGGTTGCAGTCAGAGAACGCCCTCGACAAAGCGGCGGCTCACCTAGTTAGGAATGAAAATCTCGGGGCGGAGAACCTTACGCAAGTGCGAGAGAAGATCGCGCTCGACATGGCTCCGCTCCATCAGGTACTGACGCCATACTACGCTTCGCGAATCGACCTTCAAATCCCGAGCACCGGTGCGCGAGACGAGCTTGCCGCTATCGTAGACTACTACGGCACCCCGGACGGCGACGAGCAGCAAGCGATCCTAGACAGGATGGGCTGGACGGAAGATCAAATGGCTGCCAAGACCCGCAGGTACACCCCGCCTATGACCTTGGAGCAATTCAGGCTCTTGAACGCCGCTGACCCCAGCATTGATGTCGTTCTGAAATCCCCGCCGCCCGCAGAGGGTTCTCCCGAGGCTCTGGCCGGTGAGTTTTTCTATGACGTGGAGGACTTGAAATAATGGCGACTGTCGACAGCCTCCGCAACAGAGTCAGCCAGCAGCCGGTTGACGAGACCGGCGAACCAGTCGTCACTGACCGTCGCGGTCGGACGGGATCAAAAGCCGTAGGCGGCGGTCCGACCTACGCCGAGAAGGTGGAGGCGGAAGAAGCCAAAAACCCGACGCGCCGTTACTCAGACATGGGTGTCGCGGAGGCTGCGGCCGTGTCGGGCGCCGATACTGCGAACGTACTCGGCAACTCCGCCCTATTCGGGTTGCCCAACGCCCTTATAGGCGTCGTCGAAGGCTCTGTAAACGCCAGAAACCAGCTTTTCAAGCTCGGCGAGAGTGACGATCCGGTCCTTACCCAACTAGGTGAGGCTTACAAGGAAGGCTATCAGAAGCCGTGGCAGTGGACAGACGAAGCCAAAGCGCGGCTGAACGACACTATGTACGGGTATGGCGATGAAGTTTCCGAGGTAGCAGGGGCAGTTATGCCCGGTGGGCTAGCCGCTAGGATCGATCAGGGTTTGCACATGCTGCGGCCTGCTACCAACGCTCTCGGGGCCAAAGCATCACAATACTTCAAATACATGCTGACGGGGGGTGCAGCCGAAGCGACCGAGGGTACTCTCCGAGGTGACGATCCAAATGACATCGCGCTCCAGGCTACGGTCGGCGCGGTCGCTGCGCCTATCGCGCAAGCAATTATGGGCGACTTTGCCGCCCCAATCATGCAGCGTTTGAGAGACCCAGCTACTGCCGGCGACCGCGCTATCATCGAAGGCATGAGGAACACCGGCGGGAGCGCCGGCGGTATGAGTGTCGACCAGATGGAAGCCGCGTTCCAAAACTTGCGCCCCGGCCAGAACATCCTCGATCTAGAAGTACCCGACAGGCCAGTTGCCGAAGCTACCAAGCGGTTCCACGACACGCTCGCTGGGATTACGTTCCCGAAGGTCTCCTTTATGCGGCAAGGGACCAACTACAAGCATGATGAATACCTAAATAGGTATACCCAAGCTCTTACGCAAACCGCCGCGCAGGCTGACCAAGCCGCGCGGGTGATCCAGCGACAGTTCGACACGGCGCTGGGTGAGCCGCGGTCTGTCCAACAAGTCGCCACGGACTCGCAGTCCGCTGCGGAGGGCGCAGTCTTTATCCTGTCCAGCCTGCGGCAGACTGACCCGATGCCTGACGGCTCGATGCCGCTGGGTTCTATCATTATTGACAGCCAGAGGATTGTCGATGATGTCGGGCGCCAACTGTCCAGCAGCAGCGGGCGCTCTCAGCAGGGCGTCACCGGTCTCAATCCTGATGAGACGTGGGCGTACAACACTTTCAAAGACCTACTTAGGGGCGTCGAGCTTGAGGACATTGCCAAAGGCGTCCGCAAAATCCCGGTTGACAACAAGCTGCCGGACGCCAGAATACCGGATATTTTCCCGGAAATCCCGCTCTCTAAGCTGGATGACGCGAGGCGCCAGTTCGCGGCAATTCTGTCTCCGGGGTCCGGTGTGGCGGTGACGCCTGAACGCAAAGCGGCGCTGACCAAGACGCTGAAATACATCGACGACGAGCTTTCGGAGCGCACGATGAACCTGTCCGGGGAAGCCCGCTCGGACTACGCCGCCGCTATGCAGATCAGCGACGCCTACGAAGCCGGGCGTCAAGTGTACGGCAAGACGGTGGCGCCGCGCGGCACTCCCGAAGAAATCGCCATCTATAACAGCAAAGCCTCTCAGGACATCGACCAATATAAGAAGTCGTTGCAGGGCAACCCGGCTGCGCTGGAAGCGTTCTCGGAGGGCTTTGCCTCTGCCCAACGCGAAGGCATGGGCAGCAACGGATTTATGAACGAAATGAATATGCTGATGGGCACCTATGGGCCAGCCCCGGACAGTTCCCTAGCTAGGTTTCACCAGAAGGAGGGCAATATCGACGTCATGCGCAAAGTGTATGGCGACGATAAGGTTGACGACATGCTCGCCGCGCTCAACAACGTGGATACGCTGGCTGCTTATCGCGACCGGCTGGCTCGCATGTTCAAAGCACGCGGCGTCAGGAACGATGCCGTCGTGGAGTTGATCGAGAACGCCGGCCCCATGCTGAACGGTCCCAAATCGCGCGGCCCTATGGTGATTTCTGCGGCCGAGGCGGTGCTGGAGCATCTATACAAAGGCGACCCGTCAACGCTCAACTCCGCAATTCACTTCCTCACCGACCCCACCGAAGAAGTCACCAGAAGGGGCGTCAACGCTGTGAGGTCCGCATCGCGTGGCCCCACCGATATTGGCAACAGATCGGCCCAGGCTGCCGAGGGGGCCGGATTGTGGGACTACATCATGGGGACCGAGGACTAGCCGCCGATCAACCTGATGTTTACCGCGTTAGGTACGTCACCGTTATACTCGACGGTCACGATGTGAGTATTGCGCCACAACAGTTGATCGTTCGGGAACATTTGTGACAACAGGTTGCGCCCCTCCTTGCTACTGGCCGCCGTCATTCGGGGGCCAGTAGTAAGGTTCTTGGACCGCAGGATCGCCATAACCTTCTGGATCACGTGCAGGCCCGGCCCTAGCTGCATCACTTCCAGCCGCGCCTCGTCAATCGGCACCATGACCTCAGCCCGTTCATGGGGATCGGCGGGCGCAGTTATAGGGACGGGTAGCACGCCAGATTGCGGGAACCCCTGCTGGTTGTTCCCTAGCTCGATCCCGGTCAGCCGGAAGTGATATGATCCGCCGTCCTCGATAGACCGCGCCCGAGCGATCTTCAACGACACGGTGTTCTTGTCCTTTGACACGTCGAACAGAACATCAGGTTCAGCTTCGATGTTCGTAGACCCACGGACCCCACCAGTGCGGGCTTTGTGGTGGACGAACATGACGTGCGCCCGGATGCCATACGCCCGGATTGCACTGACAATCGAGAACAGCTTCGCCGTATCTTCGGCGCTGTTCTGGTCGCCCCCGCTCATTGCCCTAGTTAGGGTATCGATTACGATGAGGCGCAGCTTGGGGTATCCACGCTTGATGTACCAGTCCTCTGCGATCTTGATCTTCTTCGCGTACTGGTCTCGGGCTTTGTCAGCGTAGAACGACATGGACTGTTCGATAGAGAAGAACGGCGGGTTATCCGGTATGACATGCCCGCCCTCTAGGATCGTTTTCTTCCATGCAGCGCGGCGCAGATTGATCGCTCGGGTGCCCTCTAGGGCGAAGTACAGCACCGCCCCCGGCTCCGGTATCTTAAACTCCCCGAACGGTATGCCGGTCGCCAGATGCAACCCCAGCGTCAGCGCGATAGCCGTCTTGCCCGACTTCGGTTCGGCAAACATAACCGACACTTCGTCATCAACGACGATTGGATATATTGAGAAGGCTGCGCCCTCTAGTTCTTCATCCTCGGAGAAGTGCTTCCCGATGAACGGCCACTCGTCAGGGATGGCAACATCCCCGTCCGGCTCGATCATCACCGCTTCCCTAGCTAGGTTAGGGAACAGAGCACCGGCGTCGTTCTCGATGGCGTCCAGAATACCCGGCTCGACTTCGAGAAGGTGGCGCTCAATCTCGCTATCGCGGTTGTATTTGATGTGCGCCGAGTAGGCGATGCGGCTCAACTCCCCGCCGTCGTCGCCCACTATCTTGTGCCAGCGAGCGTGTCGCGGGTGCTGGGGCGCAGCCGCAACGCTGGAATTGAGAACCTTCTGGAGGTACAGCAGAATGTCCACATGGTCCATTCCCGCCGCTGCTTTGCGCGCCGCCAGCAAGGCCAGCGGCTCGTGAAAGCTATCGGCAGACGTGACCTGATGTTCGAGGTCAGTCGTGGTCGAAGCCTTCTGCGCCCGCGACTGGTGCCGGATTAACTCGACCAGCCGGGGCGGTGCCTCCGCAATGCCGGTCTGCCGCACGGTATAGCCGGGAGTGCCCGGCAGGATGATGTAACCGCCTTCGCCCTTTACGTCGACGCCCGGTGCTATGACCGCAGAGGCGGCGTCGCCTTCATATAGCAGGTGGATGCCGCCGCTCTTGGTCTCGTGTACTCGGGTCTCCGGCAGCGCCCCTTCGTCAACCGCGGCTTTGTACCAAGCATCTGCGCCCGGCTTGTATAGATCAACGTCGATGGCGAATATGCCGCCGCCCATCCGACCGCCGATCATCACGGCGTCATTACCGTAAAACTCGAACAGCGCCCTTACCTTATTAGGGTCAGTTTCGGCGTCATAGAACCCGTGCTCGGTCAGCGGCTTCTTGTCGTGGCGGCACGGAAAGACGCTGATGCCCCTCTCTGCCCAAGCCACCGCTTCTTGGATCAGAGCTTCATTAGCCTTGGCTCGCGACATAGTTCTCTCCCTCAAGCCAAGCTGTGTTGAAGTCTGTAGTAGCGCAGAAATGTCTCGTATTCATGCGGCGACAGCCCGGCCCGGCTGATGCGCAGCCAGAAGCCCTCGACACGCGAGTAGCGGCGCCGCACGTTGATGTCGACCACCTGCCGATCATCCTTGTAGGCGACGCCGTTCAGGGCGTCACTGATGGCCTTGCCGATGTTGTCCAAGTCTTTCTTGTGCTTGTATACCAGCCCGGCCCGGCTGAACCTAACTAGGTTCGGATCGTCCGTCCCGTCATACACTATGATAGTCATGGCGACGGGGTAGGGGCGCAGTCGGACTTTATCCTTGGCCCACGCCTTCACGTCGGCCTCAAACTTCTTGGTCGCGGCGGGCGTATACGGCCGCTGGCCGTTCTTGCCGCGCGCTCGCTCTTTCGGGACGACGACGCCGGCGTACTCGTAAAACTCGTCCCACTCAAGAAACGCATAGGGGACGTCGTTGTTCAAGCTGGCGTACTCGACCAGTTTCAGGTAATCGGCCTTGACAAGCTCTCTCATTAGTGTGCCTCGCCCCAGCTTGGCCCGTGGCCAATTTCGATCAAGTTATCAATGCTCGTACCGGGAAACACCGTCAGCCAGCCGGCTTCCATTCCGGTCTGCAAGATGGTGCGGGACAGTTCGATGTGCGGCGCATTGCAGGCCAGTATCAATTCGTCGTGGACGGGCGCCACTAACCTAATGAGGGAAGGCGTCGCTAGCCGGTCGCGTTCTTCTTTCACATGGTGCATCGCGCTCATCATCACCGACGCCGCAGCACCTTGGATCGGGTAGTTAGCCGCGACCGGCAACGTTCTGTCCAGCTTCGGCACCCACACAAACCGCCCGTCGATGATCGGCAGTTTGTTGTGCTGCATCATGTACTCATACATGATATTACGGTAGTTGTAGGCTTTCGGATACCGGGCTGCCCACTTCCGAATGAAGTCCTCGGCGTAGTCCAGCGTGGAGTTGAGGCTGTCAGCGACCGCCCCAGCCCCGGCGCCGTATGTAATTCGGAACGTGCCCGGTTTGGCGCTCGACCGCATGGCTTTGTGCTTCGGATTGCCGGCTTCCAGTTCAGCCAGAAACTCGGCCTCGGGAATGTGCGCTGCTTCGGCTGCCATCGAGCCATGCAGGTTTCCATAGATCGCGTCATACCGCAGCTTGTCGTCGTCCGATAGCTCGGCGAGCACTCGGATTTCGATACCGGAATAGTCAGCCGCCACCAGATAATCGAACCCCGGAGGCGGGAGGAAACTTTTCCGAACATACGGCGCCCGAGGAATGTTCTGGATATTGATAGAGCTACTCGATGCCCGCCCGGTCGCAGCCTGAGCGATGTTGATGCGATAAGTGATCTTGCCCGACAGGTTTTGCTTGGTGACGAGCGTTTCTCCGTAGGTCGACAGGTACTTGTTATAATACCTCACTAGGGAAAGTGCGTTCAGCCACCGGCTGAAAGGGTACGGGCTGCGCTTGGCGATGGGTCTAATCACGCTGCGAGACAGCTTCAACTGCCCTTTCTTGTCGGTCTTGGGCCACGTCGCCAACAGCGATTTGCTCAATTGCGGGATCAGGAAGTCGGACACCTGCTTGTCACTGTTCAGGTTGTCGATCACATGCTTGGGCGTCAGCCGACGCACCCGACGCAGGGCGATTTCCTGCTTCCGCTTCCAGCGTTCGATGTTGACCAGATGGTAGTCGACATCAAGCCTCATGCCGGTATCTTCGCACTCGATAGTCGGGCGCACGGCGTCCTGCAACGTAGTTACTGCCCGATTGGACACCTTCGCTTCAACAGCCCGGTGACGCCATAGCTCGAACAGCAGCCAAGTAACAACGGCGTCGGTCGCCGCGTACTGGTACTGGCCTTCGGTTAGCTGGCGCTTGGTCCAGTCGGATCGTTGCAGCGATTTGTCCAGCCGCAGCCCCAAATCTCGATAGGCCATCCGGTCGAGCGACGATATGAAACCGCCGATAGTGGCTTTCGCAAGGAAGTCCACGTCGAAAATGTCGACCTGCCCCGGAACGTAGGCGTCGAACCACCGGGTCTCAAACTTCGCATTGTAGACGACCCAAGTAGGGCCGACGAAGTACGGCGCAAGCTCGCTGAAAGGCCCGCAGAAGTAATGATCGAGGATGTAAACCTGCTCGTCGACCGGATCGTAGATCACCGTCAGCCGCACGCGCCCCTCGGAGGCGTCTAGCGCGGTGGTCTCGAAGTCCAGCGAGCACAGGTCACGCTCGCGCAACTCGGCGAGTAACGTTTTGGCTGCGCCCTTCGTTATAATCGTAGCGGACGCTCGCACCAACGTCTCTATGCGTTGCTCGATTTCGTTCGTGTCAACGGTCATAGTCTAGCCCTTTCGTCGGTTAAAGCGGCTGCGCCCGCCCCCTCGCCGGTACACATCGGCGAGTGGGGATCAAACGGGGCGGGCGCAGCCTGAGCCATTCTCTAGCCTCCCCTAACTAGGGATCAGAGAACGGCTTTGCGGCGACGCGGTTCGACAACCGGCGTCGGGGCCGGCGCGTCGTCGAGCCACGACATAGGATCGAAGTCGCCCGTCCACTGGACAATATCCGAGCGGTCGAGCCACTTCGTCACCTCGAAGGTGGGCTTGTAGTTCTTGAAGCCTTGGCTCTCAAACTCCTCACGCCCGAAGTAGATGATCGGCCACGCCGGCTTGCCCTCCGCGATCCTCTCCATGATCGACTTCTGGAGCGCAGCGATCCCGGCCACGCCCGACTTCGAGTTGTTGGAGAACGACAGTTCCTCGCCGGTCTCCAGCGAACGGCAGCCGAACGAACGGGTCAGATGCCAGCCTTCGCCCTTTCGATCATCGAACGGACCAAACTCGTCGTCGGTCGGCTCCATCACCTTCGGCTCACGAAGCCCGGCCATCCGCTGGGCGACGGGCTTGCCCCCCTTCCAGCAGGTGTACCCGACCCTGAACAGCGGGATCGCCACGAGGAACGGCTCGTCCTCGCCCGGCTCCCGCTTGTCGGTCCCGAGCGAATACACGCCCTTCTTGCCCGAGAACGAGCCGAACATGACGCCTTCCATGCGGGCGCCGACGTCGGCGGTCTCTTGCATCTGCGCCAGCAGCGCGCGGTCGTCCGCAAGGTCGATCACGCCGCCGAACGGAGCTTTCACCAGATCGTTAGTCATACCTTCATCCTTCCTTTTTTCATCCCTTATCCGATATGGAGCGGGACCACGGTTTCCCTGACTTCCTTCTGGATCACATCGAAGTTAAATCCCAGGGTGGTCAGGAGCGAGAACAACGTTCTGACCTGCGGATGCTTGGTCGTCCCGTTGCACATCTTTTCGAGGGTGGACCGATGCACCTTTGCCGCCTTCGATATACCCAGGTAGGTATCGCCAAGGTACTTGGTGCGGAAGTTCACTTCTCGAATTACGAACGCCATCAGTTGGGCGTCGACATCTTCGTGCTGGAGGCGATACCGCTTCACTCGAACCCCCTCCAGACGTACACCGTGCCGAGCGGGTCAGAAAACTCGCTCGGCGCTTCGATGATCCCTAGTTGGGTAAGCCGCACGAGCGCGTTGGACAGCGTGTCCACGTTGGCGGCAAGCACGCCGGTCTTGATACCCTTGAAGGCGCCAGCCGCAAGGTGCAGCCGGTGCGCCGCCATCGCGGTCTGGATGAGCATGATGTCGCGCTCGTCGGTGGTCGACGTAGGGGCGTCACTCATGGCCGATCACCATGACGCGAGCGATCTTGAGCGTCGAGTACGGCGCCCCGGTTTTCTCGTAGGGCGTCAAGTCGATGCCATCCGCCTTCATGGCCTTGTAGTCGTAGGTCGTGCGACCCTTGCTGATGGTCACAGACAGCTCGAAGTTGCCGGCGATCACCTTGCCGACCCCGGACATTGCCTCGCGGAGTGGCGCCTCCATCTTGGCCTTCTTGTCTTGAAGTGCCTTGATCTGTTCATCGAGTTCGCCGACCTCGATGATAAGTGCTTTCAGGTTGTCAAGTTCCATGACGCTATTGCCCTTTCTGCTTCCAGAAGTTTGTCAAACTTGTCGTCGTCTGACAGTTGAACGCCGGCAGTATACGCGCTGCACAACGCTTTGAATTGGCAATATGTGCAATCCGCAGTCCAGTCGGTTGCAAATATGCCCTCGGCCGGTAGCTTTTCCGGCGAGCTTGCCCGCATGATCGTGTCCGCTCGACGCTTGAGCATCTGCGCCACATCATCGGAGTATTCGGTGAAATGTTGGTAGAGCTTGGAGTAGTCGGACGCATCCACATACAACAGGATGGTGCCGACCACATTCAGCCCGACAGTCTCCCTAATGAGGTATGCGTTCTGGGTCACCTGCCAGATGTGCGCTTTCTTTGGCAGCCGGCTGGTGTTCGTGCGTGGATCAATCGACTTCACGTCCAGCACGAAGTGGGTGGACGATGGGATGTGCGACAGCAGGCCATCCGGCGTACCCGACTGCGCCCCATCGAAGAACGTGCGCTGCTCAGCGCCGGGATACCGCAGCAACCAATCCGATTGCGTCCTGTAGTAGGAGACTAATTGCCGGATGATCCAGTTCTCGACATCGTTCCCCCGCTCGGCCGACCCGAGTTCACCTAGTGAGGTACGGGGAGGCGCAGCCTGTACTTTTCCATACTTGATGCGCCGCGAGCACTGGCCGATCTCCGAGGCCGATACCGCGGTTCGCCGGTCGAACGGCTGCCCGTCGATACCAGTCCACTCTTTCTGTGGCTGGTTGGCGAAGCCGCGATAAACCGCCTCGCGTAGGTCAGGCGTGTCGGTTGTCATTGAAGCCCTTTCTCTGACAAGATTTTAACTTAGCCCCTTTTAACCTTCATCCCTCGATCCGATAGCGCCGGCTGCGCCCCGCCGAGAAAGGGCTAGAAACTAGACGGAGCACAGCCGGTCGCGGGCTCTCACCCTAAGACCAGTTGTATACCTCACTAGGGAGGATGTCAAGTGCGATTTCCTTTCGCGTTGAGTTCTTTCAGCCGCTCGTATATTTCTTTACGGCGGTAGTAAA
>CAYWVZ010000016.1:0-12812 GCA_964462215.1 uncultured Candidatus Saccharibacteria bacterium | reverse complement strand
GGCATTGCTTTTTTTGCGGCCGCTTGCTATGATTACCCCTGTTCTTTGCTTCCCGGGATTGCCGCGGGCAGGGGACACATGCGCGGGCTCGTAGTGAAGTCGGCCTATCACGCCTCCCTGTCACGGAGGAGATCGCCGGTTCGAATCCGGTCGGGCCCGCCAAGAAAAGAGAGTCACCTTGTGTGGCTCTTTTTTCTTGGCCTGATTCGTCTCAGATTTGAACCCAGGCGAAGCGAGCAATAGCGAGCAATCGCCGGTTCGTACAGGTTTGAGCGTGCAGGTGCTTGCACCGAAAAGCGAAAACCGTGCCGTATCCGGTCGGGCCCGCCAGATTGACCCATTCGTTGTTTTTACTGAAATGGACTGATAAGATAAACACAAGCAGTAATAGTAAGAAAGGTTTATTATGGCAAAGGCAAGTGATAATAAAACAGACGTCGCCGGCTTGGCGATGGGTGCATGCGTCCTGCTGGGCATTGGTTTTGGTATGCTGGTCGGCGAGGTAGGTGCCGGTACCATTATTGGTGTTGGTGTCGGCTTGGTGGCTATGGCCATTCTCCGCTCCAAAAAGGCCTAACCAAAAACGCCGGATCTAACCCGCCGTATAGATAGACAAAACCTTGGTAACATGGTATTCTTGTTTTATGACAACAGAAACTGGCGGAGAGCCCATACCGTATTCGGTAACATTTGAAGGCAAGATAGATCCTAACCAGCTGCCGCAGCTGCTGGCGGTATTGGGTAAAGTTAGCACCGAACAACGGGTTTCTTACCAAATAGGCGAACCGACAGAAATTACCACTGACCCGATAATGCCGGACGACGAAGACGATGGCCGTCAAGCATTGCGGGAATGGCTCATTAACGGCCCGCGGCCGGAAACAGAAACAGAAGCAGAACCAGAACCCGGAACACGACCAGAAACACAGCCAGAAGCCATGCTTGGCCCGGAACTTGTTGATTGGATAATCTATCCGGCAACCGATGAACTGGTCGCCGTTATAGCTCGCGAACATTTGGGCAACTTTGCCAACCGTCGGTACAATAGTCCGACCAGGGGAATAGTTGCGTATAATGCAATCTTACGGTCCAACGCCCTGTACCCGTCGTCGGGCCTGCAAGAATATGTAGTTGTTGCAGGAAATCCGGGCCCTCGATGGTTGCGGGCCGACCGGCTCGGGGAGCTGTCGGAAAAATTGCGTAACAAAGAGCTAAAGATTAACGGCGTAGGGGAAAAGCTGACAGACCTGCTTGTCGACTATTCACAGGCTCTTGCTACCGCCCTCAAGGCCGAAGAGCCCGCTTAGTTTTGCTATAATACCTGTCTGGATAACAAGGCAAGCCGGTGCGCCACCTTAGCTCAGCTGGCTAGAGCGCCACTTTCGTAAAGTGGAGGTCTGGGGTTCGAGTCCCCAAGGTGGCTCCACGCAAACCAACCCTTTAGGTTATTTATCCCTGAAATTTCGCTAGTAGTTTGTTCCGGTTAGCTTCAAGTGCCGCCCGGCTGGCGTCCGATATTTTCAAAGTCCGTGCTACCGCAGCAGGGTCCGTGACATCTATGCCGACCACTGCGTATGTTCTGTCCCCAATTAGTAGGCCGGGCCGTTTGCGCCAGCGTGTATTCGTATAGTCTGTTTTTTGCATATCAATAGCGTCAGAAGGCCGCCAGGCCGCCGCCTGTTGCATCTTTTTCCACCACGGGAATTCAATGGTAAGCACACCGTCGTTAACATAGGCAAGATATCCGGTGTTCAGCCAATCCCATGCACTGCCTCTACTTCTGCGGTACATTCCAACGCTCTGCGTGGAATAAAGAAGAAACACCGGCTGCAGCCCCTGTTGGTTAAGTGTTTTAGCTCGATTCGCAAGGGCTTGATAGCCAAAACTCCGGCCGCGCCGTACCCAAACGTACAGCACCGCCAGCACGACCGCCAGCACAACCAAACCAATAGTGTTATCCGATGGCATATACTGTCATTATATAACGGGTCGATGTAAAATAGGCTCTGGCGAAATTATAAAATCGTTCGAGCGGGTATCGTATAGTGGCTAATATGCAACCTTCCCAAGGTTGAGAGGAGAGTTCGATTCTCTCTACCCGCACCATTGCTGTTGAATTCGCGTGCATATATTGCTACAATGTTTGTTGGAGGAATACGATATGCCAAATATTTTGCCCATTTCAGATTTAAGAAACTACACCGAAGTTTTAAACAAGGTGGATGTAGACAAACCGGTCTACCTTACGCGCAATGGTCGAGGTAGATATGTAATTTCTAAGATAGATGACTACACCAACGAAGAAACCGTAGAGACTTTACTAAGAGAAATACATAAAGGCGAAGAATCCCTTGCTAAAAATAAGGGTATCTCTTTGGAGCAGCTGGCAAAGAAACATAATGTAGACTTATGAAAGTCGTATTCTCAGCCCTAGCAGAGGAAGATTTAGACGGCTTGTCCAGCTACATAAGCGGGGACTTAAATAACCCAATTGCCGCACGTAATATAGTTGATAAAATACTCCGTTTAGCACAGAGGCTATCAGACTTTCCTGAGTTAGGTGCCAACTTAAAAACAATAGACATAAAGTTATCCGGCTACCGCTACCTAATAGCAGAAAATTACTTAATAATTTATAAACTCGTAGACCACGAGGTCTATGTTTTACGCATACTGTACGCCAGATCAGACTATGTTAAGCTGCTCCAGAACTGATTAAATGAGTTCTAGCTTCGTGCACAATGTCGCACCACGGGCCGCCCACATAAGCCGCTCGCACCAAACCGCCGGACGTCGTATAATAGGAAGAACTATGGATATTCCCAAGAAATATTTTCATGACCGTTTAATTTTGTTGCTGTTAACCGTAAACGCTTTTCTGACGGCAGTGGTCACGGTGCTTATCCTGCTGCGGCTGGACGCCACCGAAACCGGCGGCTATTTTGTCCAGTACCGCGCCAATCTTGGCCTTAACGCTTATACCGTCGGCAGTTTTGTGGGGCTGCTCAGTTTTATCGTTTTTGCGGTGTTTATACTGGCTTTCCATACCTGGCTGAGCATGCGTGTGTACCACGTCAAGCGCAGCCTGGCCACCGTGATTTTGGCTTTTGGCGCACTGTTACTAGCGCTTACCCTGATTGTTAGCAACGCTTTATTGGTACTTCGATAGGGTAGGCATGATCGACGTCGAAATTCCGTATGCCAAAGACCGCAGCAAGCGGTATAAGTTTTTTGAGAAATTGCCGGGCATGGTCAGTTGGACCATCCTTATCTTGCCGTTTATCCTCAGCCTTGTCAGTCCCATCGCCATGGTTTATATACTGATTATCTATCTGTTAGTCTGGTTTATGAAGGCGGTGGCTACCAACGTTCGGGTGCTGCAAGGCTGGCATGTACTGCAAAAACAGCAAAAGTTGGATTGGCCAAAGTTGCTGGAAGACCTGGAAGCCGGCCACGCCGAAGCCGAGTACCACGGCAAACGGCCCAAATGGCACTACGAAAATCTGGAGCGGCTGCAAGTTCAGCCCGGCGAAGTTAAGCCCGCCGATATTATCCACGCCATTGTTATTGCCACTTATAACGAAAGCCGCGAGGTGTTAGAACCGACCTTCCAGTCGGTGTTGAACAGCCATTACGATATGAAAAAGGTAATTTTGGTACTGGCCTACGAGCAGCGGGGCGGGGCAGAAGTCGCCAAGCAAGCCAAGCAGCTGGTGGCCCAATACGGCCCGCAGTTTAAGCATGCTATGGCGGTAGAACATCCCAGTGACATTGCCGGTGAGGTGCTGGGCAAGGGGCCGAATATCACCTACGCCGGCCGCAAATTGGCCGACTACGCGGCCGAACACAAAATTGACCCGGCCCGTGTAGTCGTCACCACCCTGGATGCCGATAACCGCCCGCACCGCAACTACCTGGCGGCGCTGTCCTATACCTACGCCGTGTCGCCCGACCCGCTGCACACCTCGTACCAGCCGATCGCTCTGTATACCCAGAACATCTGGGACGCGCCGGCACCGATGCGGGTGATTGCCACCGGTAACTCGTTCTTCCAGGTAGTGGCTTCGATGCGTCTGCATGCCTTGCGTAACTTTTCGGCCCATGCCCAAAGCCTGGCGGCGTTGCTCGACACCGACTTTTGGAGTGTCCGCACCATTGTTGAAGACGGCCACCAGTTCTGGCGCACCTATTTTCGCTTTGACGGCAAGCACGAAGTCTACCCGATCTTTACCCCCGTGTACCAGGACGCGGTGTTCGCCGGCACCTACCGCAAGACGTTGGTGGCTCAATTCGTCCAGTTGCGGCGTTGGGCCTACGGCTGCAGCGACATCGCCTACGTTACCGAGATGGGCTTTTTCCGCAAGAACAAGGTTAATAAGTTCGACCTGACCGCTAAACTGTGGCGCCTGTTCGAGGGCCACGTTAGCTGGGCCACCGCCTCGCTGCTGATCTTAGGCGCGGCCTTTATACCGGCACTGCTCAACCCCGACAGTTATGCCGCCAGCCAGTTGCCGATCATGGCCAGCCGCATCCAAACCATCGCCCTAACCGGTATTGTGCTGACGTTCTTCTTGAGTGTTCTGACCTTGCCGCCCAAGCCGGCCCGCTACAAGCGCCACCGGACGGTGTTTATGGTCTTGCAGTGGGTGTACTTGCCGCTGACGACCATTGTCTACAACGGCTTTTCAGGCCTGTATTCGCAGACCCGCCTGATGCTGGGCAAATACATGGATACCTTCGATGTTACCGAAAAAGCCGTGGCCGGCGCCACCAAGAAAGAGAAAAAACGGCGTTTTCTATTCTTCAAGAGAAAAACCCCTAAAACCCCCTAAGGCTTGAGGGGCTTAAGAGGGTGGTAGGCCTGGTACTGGACGGCAGCGGCCGCATCAAAGGGCTGCAGCGTCTGCACGACGGCGGTGATAATAACGGCAGTCGGCAGGTTAGCCGAGCCGCCGCGGGCCAGTAAGCGGCTGGTAACGGTGTCGGTTAGGGCAATGGCGTCCTGCAGGGCGCTCGGACGGTGCCGCAGGCTGTTGTAAAGGCTGATTAAGAGCTTTTCACGGCCAAAGCCGGTTATTGACCCGTCCGGAGCCGCAACGGCGACTGCAGCGGCTAACAAAGCGGCTTCTTCGGTCGTAAACAGAGCCCGGCAGTCTGTACACTGGCGGCGCCGCCAGATGGTATTGGTACGCTTCTGGGGTCGGGAGTTGGTAACGCCGGTTTCACCGCCGCAATAGAGACAAACCATGTCAACATATTGACATAACGCTATTGAAAAAGCTAGTGGATAACTTTTGGCTAAACGGGGAAAACTAGCCTTTATTAGCGCGGTAATAGAAAAACCACCCCTGGTAACAGCGGGTGGTTTTAGGGTTCCGGCCGATTTACTTCCAGCTTATTTGCTGGCCAGAACGGTTCGATTTCGTTGGATACGGTTGGGCGTGGGTTTTATAAAGGTTAGTTCTTCGTAGAAGAGCTTAAAGTCCGCAAGCGAACTGCGTCTATTGGTACTCACACACGTGCCTCGTTTAACTGGAGTAATCTATCATAGCGATTAGTTCATGTCAATACTCGCCCCGGAGAGCTTGATGATTGTGCGACGTGCCCTAACGATGGGTTTCCTGTGCCGACAACTTGGAAAGCTTGATAATTCCATCAGTAATTTGCTGTAATCTCGTATCCATAGCAACCTTTTTGCCATAACGGAAAAGCTCCTCGATTTGCCGTAACAATTTTTGAGAAGTCGGCATATTGGGTGTTGATGTTTGCGCGGGGAGCTTCATTAGGTATCCTTTTCAACACAGTCCATATTGCCGATATTACACTGGTGGGCGATGCAGGATTTGAACCTGCCACCTCCTGAACGTCAATCAGGCGCTCTAGCCAAATGAGCTAATCGCCCCCATCCAGTGCTGCAACTTTCTCGCAAAACAGAGTATACAGGGAAATGAGCTTTCTTTGAATAGCAATGCTGCCGCAATAAAGAACACACACTCCCTTATAATGGTCGTATGTTGGCCGGCCGACAGTTCGCTGGTCATGAAACGCGTTACGGAAATTATCTACAGGAATGCCAAGTTCTTGCGACCAGTAACTTTTCATTTGAGCAGCATCTTGGTCAGCTCTAAGATGTAGCTCACACCTCACAGAAGTGGGTGAGACATCATAATTACGTTTTAATATGGCAAGCACAAACTTGAGGATCTTCGGGTCAGAGCTGGCCAGAGAGGTGGTCCCATTCTTGGCGCCCTCTCCAAGATATAGCATCGCAAACGCTAAATCTAAAATAGCCGGGTCACTGACATCAATTTCTGCCAGTGTCCGCTGTGCTTGTCTCTCGGCTTCAAGTAGGCGCAAGGCCTTTGTAGCTCTATGGGCTTCGACAGCCCGGACGCGGGCTTTTGCCCAGCCGTCCTGACTGTTTTTCGTGAGTCTCAACCTCTGTTCTTCAGTTAAAGGGACAGATTTGAACCAGCCAGACAGAGTAGAGCGGGGGATACCGAGCTTACGTTCAATGACGGTCATAGACATGCCGCTTTTTCGCATTGTCACCGCTGTTTCTTTTAAATGGAACCACCTAGATTTCATGTGTACTAGTAGTATAACCTGGGTTCGGATAGGAATCAAACCGCTTTTATTTGTCACACATGGTATATTTATCCCCAAAGCCGGTGTGTAGAATACAACAATATAGTACTAGCCATATAGTACTACTATGGCTATACTCATGCAGGTGATGTGAGTTTTGCCGGGTGTTTTGTCAGGCAAAACTGCGGTCGGTCGAGTGTCGTGCGAGAACATTCGACCGACTTTTATTTTCGTCCTTTTTCAGGGGTGCAAGGGGTGGTATGATAGAGAAGATGACCCAAAACCAAGCCCCGACCCCTGATGCACCAGATGAATTGTATGCTATGCGCCACAGCCTGGCGCACATTATGGCCACCGCCATCCAGCGGCTGCGGCCACAGGCCAAGTTCGGCGTTGGTCCAGTGGTCGAAAACGGCTTTTACTACGATGTAGACCTGGGTGACGACACGCTGTCCGAAGAAGATCTGCCGGCTATCGAGGCCGAAATGCGTAAAATTATCGCTGCCGACGAGCCGTTTGAGCACTTTAGCCTGCCGATTGACGAGGCGATTGCCTGGGCCCAAGAAACCCATCAACCCTATAAAGAAGAGCTGCTCAACGACCTCAAGCGAGCCGGTACCACCGTTGCCAAAGACCTGGACGCCGACGAACTGGGTACCATTGCGCCGGAAGGCGACCCGGGCAAGGTAGAAGAGGTGTCGTTTTACCGTAACGGCGAGTTTACCGACCTCTGTCGCGGTCCGCACGTCGCTAGCACCGGCAAAGTAGGGCCTTTTAAGCTGATGCGCGTCTCTGGCGCCTACTGGCGCGGCAAAGAGACTAACCCTCAGATGCAGCGCATCTACGGCGTGGCGTTCCCAGACCAAACAGAGCTAGACAAGTACCTGCATCTGCTCGAGGAGGCCAAAAAACGCGATCACCGCCGTTTAGGCCAGGAACTCGACATCTTTATGACCTCTGATCTGGTGGGAGCCGGTTTGCCGCTGCTATTGCCCAAGGGCGAGACGATTAAACACGAACTGATGCAGTATATGCGCGCCAAAGAAGAACGGGCGGGCTACCAGTACGTCTCGACTCCAGTTTTGGCGCACGAAGAGCTGTACAAACGCTCCGGCCACGCCAAATACTACGCCGAAGACATGTACCAGCTAACCGACGACGAAGGGGCGAAGTTCTACCTCAAGCCAATGAACTGCCCGCACCACCACATGATTTACGAAAAACTGGTCAAAAGTTATCACGACCTGCCCCTCAAGCTGGCCGAAGCCTCCGGCATCTACCGTAACGAGCTGTCCGGCACGCTGACGGGGCTAATTCGGGTGCGCGGGCCGATTACCCAAAACGATGCGCATATTTACGTTACCCCCGACCAGCTGAAGGGTGAGTTCCTCGAGGTGCTGGCTCTGTTTGACGAAACCTATCTGGAGCTGGGGATTAAAGACTATTGGTTCCGCCTGAGCCTGCCGGACTTTAGCTCCGACAAGTTTGTTGGCGACAAGCAGCAGTGGGAAGCCGCCAGCCAGGCTATTCGCGAGGCGCTAACAGAGAGCGGAGCCGACTTTGTGGAGGCCGAGGGCGAGGCCGCCTTTTACGGGCCAAAGCTCGATGTGCAGGTGCGCAACGTCCTAGGCAAAGAAGACACCATTGCCACCGTGCAGGTGGACATCTTAGTGCCGGAGCGCATGGGCCTGACCTATGTAGGCAGCGACGACCAGCCGAAAACGCCGGTCATTATTCATCGGGCAATTATAGGTTCGTACGAGCGGTTTATTGCCTTTCTGCTGGAACAGACCGCCGGTCGCTTGCCAGTCTGGCTGGCGCCGGAACAGGTACGGGTAGCTACGCTCAACCAAGACGAAGCTATCGTGAAGTTCGCCCAAGACATTGTCGACAAGGGCAAAGTGTTGGGTTTGCGCATGACGCTCGACAACAACCGCGAATCGGTCGGCAAGAAAATCCGCGACGCCGAACTGCAGAAAGTACCGTATACGCTGGTGATTGGCGGCAAAGAGGTCGACAGCGGCCAGGTTGTGCCGCGCATCCGCAAAGATATCGAGGTGCAGACCAAGGCCGAGCCGATCACCATCGACGAATTCCTAAAAACCGTGGCCAACGAAGTTACGGCGCGCGTCACGCACACCTCAATGCAGGGCTACGAGGAGACAAAACAATAAAAGTCATAGCCGTTGACCTGGATGACGTGCTGGTCAAAACTGCCCGGCCGTCGCTGGATTATTACAATGCCAAGTACAAGGCCAATGTAACGTTGCCGGAATACTATTCGCACGACCTGGAACTGGTCTGGAAAACTGCCGACATGGATACGGTGGTGCGCCGGCTAAACGCCTACTTAGGCACCGAGGATTACCAGAACCTAAAACCGCTGCCGGGCGCCGTTAAGGTGCTGGATAAGCTCAAAGAAAAGTACGAACTGCACATTGTCACCGGCCGGCCCAACTTCACCAAAAAGGATACCGACACTTGGCTGGACAAGCATTTTCCGGGAGTCTTTAAGTCGGTCGTCTTTACGAACTTCTTTAAATATGAGGGTCAAGAAACCAGCACCAAGGGCGACGTGTGCGTGCGATTGGGCGCGTCATACCTGATTGACGACCATCTGCAGCACGCTTTGAGCGCTGCCGCCAAAGGCGTCGAGGTGTTCTTGTTCGGTAATTATCCCTGGAATAAAAGTGATGCTTTGCCGCGGCACGTGGTCAGGGTAGCCGACTGGCAAGCTGTAGCTAAACAGTTGTTGTAGTATGGACGAACAGGCTTCTTCGGCGTTCAAACAGCGGGTGGAGGCATTGGTGGCTCAGATACCGCCCGGACGGGTGATGACCTACGGGCAAATTGCGGCGCTGTGCGGCAGCCCGCGCGCCGCCCGGATAGTTGGCGGCATCGCGCATTATGGCGACCCGGACTTGCCCTGGCAACGGGTGGTTAACAAGCAGGGCGGCCTGGCGGCCGGCTATCCGGGCGGCGTCACCGGACACCGACAGCATCTGGAGGCCGAGGGCGTAGCGGTATCTGACGATTTTCATATAGATGTAGAGGGTTTGTTGTGGCAGCCGTAAAAAAGCCGTCTCTGGTAGCAATCGTGGGCGAAACGGCGTCGGGCAAAAGCGCCTTGGCATTACAGCTAGCCGAACGGTACAACGGCGAACTTATCGCCGCCGACTCGCGCACTGTATATAAAGGTATGGATATCGGCACGGCTAAACCGTCGGCTGCCGAACAAAAGCACGTGCCGTGCCACTTGCTGGACGTCATTACGCCCGACCAAACCTTTACAGCGGCCGATTTCCAGCGCCTGGCCAACCAGGCCATCAAAGATATCCAAAGCCGGGGCAAGTTGCCGATTATAGTGGGCGGCACGGGGCTATACGTGGACGCCGTTTTGTATAACTTTACGTTTAAGCCTGCCAAAACGGCGCAACCGCTGCGGCCTGGAGCGGTTATTATCGGGCTGCAGATACCACGGGAGGAGCTTAAACAACGCGTGACCGAGCGGGTAGAGCAGATGTTTGTTCAAGGCCTGGAACACGAAGTACAAAATGTCGCCAACACCTACGGCTGGCACTCTCCGGGCTTGAGTGCCATCGGCTACAAGGAGTTCCAGCCGTATTTTGCCGGCCAGCAAAGCCTGGAAAAGACCAAACAACTCATCATTACGCACACCCTGCAGTACGCCAAACGGCAGCGCACCTGGTTCAAACGCAACCCGGATATCCAGTGGTGTAGCTCGTTTGAACAAGCATCTGCTACAATAGGGGGGTGATTGAGCAATTATTTGGGAGCAAAACACGTGTTAAGTTGCTGCAACTCTTCTTCAGCAACCCTAATAGGTCGTTTTACGTGCGCGAAATTACCCGCAAAATTGATGAGCAAATCAATTCGGTGCGCCGCGAATTAGCCAATTTACTGAGCATCGGCATTATCTCGTCCGACACCAACAACAACCGCCTGTATTACGAAGTCAACCAAAAATATGAGCACTACAAGGCGCTGGGAGCAATCTTTGGCAACCAAAAAGTGACCTCTGCCGAAACAGCCGACGCCGCAGCCGCCGAACCCAACGACGTTAAGCTCATCAAAGCCCTGGGCAATGTCGACTTAGCCATCCTGACCGGCCAGTTTACGCGCGACGATTTAATAAGCATCGACTTTTTGATCGTCGGCGACATCAACCAAACCAAGCTGGGCAAATACATCGACGAACTAGAGGCCAAAGAGGGCAAGGAAGTCCGTTACACCCACATGCCGACCAACGAGTTCGAATACCGCCAGCAGGTTAACGACCGCTTCCTGGCCACTGTTATGGAGGCTAAAAAACAGGTTTTGATCGACAAACATAAGGTTTTGAGCCAAGACAAAGAACCAACCAAAAAGGAGAAATAATGGACATACAATTTTATGGCGCTAATTGTTTGCGTTTGACGACCAAAAACGCCAATATTATCATTGACGACAATTTGGCCGACTTAGGCCTGTCATCGGTTACCAAAACGGGCGATATAGCGCTGTTTACCGGCTCGCATGGCGAACCAGACACCGAAGTAAAGCTGCTGATTGACTATCCGGGCGAATATGAAGTTTCGAACGTGTCTATCAGGGGTGTGCCGGCCCGGGCGCACATCGACGAAGATGGCCTGAACGCGGTCATATACAAACTGGTGGCCGACGACTTCCGAGTAGTGGTGCTAGGGCATATTTATCCGGAACTCAGCGACGAACAGCTCGAAGCCATCGGCATGGTAGATGTATTGTTCGTACCGGTAGGCGGCAACGGTTATACGCTTGATGCCACCGGTGCGCTAAAACTTATCAAGAAGATCGAGCCTAAACTGGTAATCCCGACGCATTACGCCGACAGTAAGCTGAAATATCCGGTGCCGCAACAACCGCTGCAAGAGGCTTTAAAGGCTCTTGCTATGGAACCGAAAGAAACAGTCACCAAGCTTAAACTCAAGCCCGCCGACTTAACCGACACAACGCAACTGATTGTCCTAGAACGCCAGTAGGCCAGGGGCCAACCGGCAATAGGCCGCAGCCTATTTAGTAATAACGCCCTTTTTCTTAAGGGTGCGAATAGCTTGGGTGCTCAGCTTCATGGTGACTTTTTTGCCGTCAACCATGAAAGTCTTGTTCTGTAAGTTGGGCTTCCAGACTTTTTTGGTGTGACGCTGCGAAAAACTGACATTACTGCCGAACTGCTTGCCTTTACCGGTAATTTCACACTTTTGCATAGGTTTATCCTTTAAGTTCGTAAAGATTCAAGGTGTTATTCTAGAGGTTTTGGGCTTTTAAGTCAAGCCGGGCGCTACTGCATGACGTGGTAGTAATAGATATACTCGGTGCTGTCGGCCGGGGCAGTGCCGGTATCTATAGTAAAGGTGGTAGTGCCGCTGGTAGCGGTAAAGTACTGGATAGTGGCGCCGTTACCGTTGGCCGGGGTCAGGATTACCCGGGTGTTAGCGCCGTAAGCGTTGGCAAAAGTCACCGTAGCCAGCGCGCCCGTACCTGCGCCGGAACCGGTAGTAAGACTAATCACACCGGCCGTGTCATTACCGGTTAGGTTGACACTGGCACCTGCGCCGGCAGCAGTTTCAGCGGCAGTCGTAGTAGAGCCACTGGTGTTACCGGTAATGATGTGCCCGTTAACGGTTAGGGTATCGTTGAAGGTGGCGGTTCCGGTGACGGTTAAGGTGCCAGTTACAGTAGCGTTAGCTACGGACAAGTTGCCACTTGGGTCTATGGAGGCCAGTACCGTAGCCGTGTCATCCTGCCACTCCTGCAGGTTGGCAGTCTGGCCGGAGGCACCTTGGATCACCAGCCCGACTTGATCGTCGGCAGCAGCATGAATGGTAGCGCCGCCCTGCAGCGTGCTAGCTCCAGCCACTGTTAGGGTGCCGGCAAAGTCACCGTTCAGAGCTATGACAGAACCACCAACTGGAGCCGTGCCGAACTCTTCAGCCGTAGCCTGGGAATACAGGTTCATGAGATTAAGGTTGCCGCCGACATTGAGTGAGCGGGTGGAAACGGTGTTGAGGCTGGTGTAGTAGACGGTGTTGGTGCCACCTGAAGCCACGTCATAAGTTAGCCTCCCCCCTATCATATAAATATACCCGTTCGCGACGACGGAAGCAGCTAGAGCACGATTAACCGGCAGGGCATTGGCGTTGGTTTGCCAGGCGCCGGTGGAGCCGTCGGGATTCAGCTCGGCA
>CAYWVZ010000015.1:0-13011 GCA_964462215.1 uncultured Candidatus Saccharibacteria bacterium | reverse complement strand
GGGCAAGCTGCAGGGCGGCGGCCAGGCCGGCAAACCCCGCGACGTTTTCGGTACCGCTGCGCAAGCCACGTTCCTGGCCGCCGCCCCTGACCAACGGCAACAGTTCCACACCGGTTTTTACAAACAACAGGCCGGTTTGCTTAGGGCCGTAGATCTTGCCGCCGTTAACCGTCATCATGTCTACGCCCAGGCGGCTAACCTGCAGCGGCAGGTAGTTCGGCGCCTGGCTGGCATCGGTATGGAAATACAGCGGCAGGCTGTTGCCAGCCAGGCGCCGCTCACGGCGAATAGCTTCCAGCAGGCGATGTATCTGCCGCAGGGGCTGGATACTGCCAACTTCGTTATTGGCGTACATGACGCTAACCAGCACCGTGTGGTCGTCAATCCGGTCTTTTAACTTTTCGATGTCAATAACCGCCGCCGCGTTAACCGGCGCGGTCCGGTACGAGTACTGGGCGGCCGTTTCCAAGACGGATTTATGCTCGATAGCACTAACTACCAGGTTGGCCTTGGGATAGCGCCGCATAACGCCGTCGATAGCCAGGTTGTTGGCCTCGGTGCCGCCGGCCGTAAAGATAATTTCTGCCGGCCGGGCGCCAAGGCAGGCGGCTGCCTGGCGGCGGGCTTCCTGCAAAGCCTGGCTAACCGCCCGAGCCGCTACATAGGTGGCAGACGGGTTATAGAACGCTTTTTGCCAAAACGGTTGCATAACCTCTAGCACCGCCGGATCTACCGGTGTGGCGGCAGCGTGATCGAGATAAATGGGCTGTGTCATGGCGCCCCCTAGGCTACGGCGCTATAGATATCTTTGCGGATACGTTGGTAGTAGTTGTGGGTAGCGTGATACAGGTTTTTGGCTTCTTGCGGACCCACCTGGCGGTAAGCCTGGCCGTCTTGTGACTTGAGGATACCGGTGGGGCGGATATCGTAACGGACGGTCTGGGTACGGCGCTTGCCGCTGGTGCCGGCATACTCCTCGTGCCAAACCCAACTATGCTCATCCAGGCAAAAGAACTCCCGGCGAACACCTTTAGGGACCGGGCCGAACAACTGGCCGCCAATCTTAGCTTCGTGGCGGATAAGGTTGCGCTGCAGCTCCGCCCGGCGGGCGTGGTCACGCTGGCTGCGCAGTTGGCTAAAAGCCTTTTTTATCATTGCCCGCCCCCTGTGAATACGGCGCTAATGGCCTGGCGGGCGGCTTCGACCGTCAGTTCGCCCTGGACGCCGGTAACGGCAGGCTGCGGCGCTGCGGCTGGCCGCTCTGACACGGTAGTCTGGAAAGCAGCGGCGGCGGCCGGATTTCGGCCCATACTCTCGAGATTCATCCATACCGTCTGCAAACGCTCCAGCATAATGCCCCGAACTTCGGGGTCAATACCATCGGGGGCGGCTTCGGGCTGGTTGTACGGTAACATCTTTTTCGTCTACTCCACTTCTTGAGGGTTAGTCTGTTAGCTTAAAGAGGTGCTTAGCGTTATGGGTCGTGGCCGCAGCGATATCCTCAAGGGGCTCTCCCCTCAAGTCACTTAAAAACCGTGCTATGACTCCCACATACTTAGGCTCACAGATTTTACCACGAAAGGGTACGGGGGTCAAGAAGGGGGCATCTGTTTCAAGAAGTAATTTCGACAATGGCACTGCCCGGGCGGCCACTAGCTGGTCGGCTCGCTTGGTGAAGGTCATGATACCGTTTAAGCCTATATAAAGCCCTCTAGCGAGTATTTTGTCAAGAGTAGCGGTATCGGCCGTAAAGCTATGAACAACGCCCTGAAGGCCTGGAAATTGGTCATAGAGGGCAAAAAAGTCGTCAAAGGCATCGCGGACGTGGAAAATAAGGGGCAACTGGTACTCCTGAGCTAGTTCCATCTGGAACTGCAACAGCTCCTTTTGGGCTTCCGGCGGCGAATGATTGTAGTAATAATCCAGGCCGGTTTCGCCGATGGCCACCACTTTAGGTTGGGCAACCAACGCCTTAAAGGCCGTCAACGCTTGGGCGTCATTAACGTAGTGGTGCGCTTCGTGCGGATGCAAGCCTACGCTAGCCCAACAGCCCTTTCGTGACTGCACAAACCGAACGCCCGCCTGGCTGTCTTCCAGGGTGCAGCCCACACATAACAGCCGCGCCACACCGGCCGTGGCGGCTTCGCGGATAACCTCGTCCGGCTCTAAACCGTAGTCGGCGAAGTGAATATGGCAATGCGTATCAACAAACTGCATACCCCTATTGTACCGCGAGTTAGACCGGCTTGACGGTTTTGTCGGTGGCTAAGCGTAACAGCGTAACGGCCGCCACGGTACCCATGCCAAACAGGGCGATGAGCGCCATGTTCTGCTGGATTAGCGTCGGGTCGGGCAACACCTCTTTCATGACAATGGCAAAAGCGCTGGCCGCGAACAGGAAGATCGGCTCCAGCAGGAACTTTTTGGTGGGCTTGGCCATGTAGTCTTTAGTCTTGCCGAAGAAGTATAGGTACAGGCTAATGACCACAAAGAACGCACCGGTGACCAGGAACCAGCCGACGAAGTTGCGGAACGGCTCGCCGAAGTAGGCGCCGCCGCGTGGCCATGTCCACAGATGGTTAACCACCGAAGACGTCGGGTCAAAACACAGGTCCCACATGACCATAAACAGGGCCGACAGCACCGGGACGCCCAACAGCAGCCAGCCGGTAAGCTTTTTGTAGCTGCCCAAGATAATGCGCGCCATCATGTAGCAGGTGTAGCCCATAGATATGTAACTCAGGGTCACCAGCGGCGGCACGCCGCTGATCAAAAAGCCGTTAACGTGCGGATTGGAGTTGTAAAAGTAGTCGCCGAACACCTTGCCGGTGTGTACGCCCAGATATTCACCCAAAAAACCAACCACGATAATAATCGCGAACATAATCAGGATGTTGCGCAAGCCAAAAAAGCGGCGGCCATGCAAAAACGCCCACGTCACCGGCAGGAAGAAGATGATTAAGGCCAGCAGCGGCTCTTTGACCACATACATACTGGTGACGGCAATGATAATCAGGATAACCCAGCGAGCCAACATGCCCTTATCGAGGCCCGAACCGGCGGATTTTGCGGTTTTTGCTTTTACCATTAGCGGTATTATAGCACTTTTTGGGCGTTTGCAAGGGGCTTCTTGCTGTTTTTAGGCAGCGGGTTGGGGCGGCGTTTCCTGGCGCGGGAACAGCGTGGTTTCGAGCGGCCGGACCACTCCTTCGTTGAAGATATACTCTATCTTTGCGGCCGTATCCGGCATAAAAGGTTTGAGCAGCTGGGCGATTTCGATCAAACAGCCGGCCTGATACGACAGGATTTCGCGCAAGTGCTGTTCGTCTTTTTCTTTGGCTATTTCCCATGGTTTCTGTTCTTCGATGTACTGGTTGAGGCCGCGGATTTGCTCCCAAACTTCGTCTAGCGCCCTGTCGAACCGGCAGTCGGCTAGCGCCTGGTTGTACGGAGCGACGTCATGCTGGGCCGGCGGAATATCGCCGACGATGCCATTGAGGTATTTTTGCAGCATGACTACGGTGCGCTGGACGGCGTTGCCCAGTTCGTTGGCCAGTTCGTTGTTGTAGGCCTCGTCCAGACGCTTCCAGCTGAAGTCACCGTCGGCGTAACTGGGAATATGGCGGGCCAGATAGTAGCGAAAGACGTCGGCGCCGTACTTGTCGATAATCTCTTGCGGCGCAATACTGTTGCCCAGGCTTTTGCCCATTTTTTGGCCGTCTATGCCAATAAAACCGTGCACATACAGGTTTTTGGGCAAGGCCAGGCCCAAGCCCAACAGCATGCCCGGCCAAATGGCGGCATGAAAGCGTAAAATATCTTTGCCGATAACGTGCACGGTGGCCGGCCAGAACTTCTTGAAATCCTCGTGTTCGGGGTAGCCCAGCACGGTAATATAGTTCATCAATGCTTCGAACCAGACGTACATCACCTGGGTGGTGTCGCCCGGCACCGGAATACCCCAGGCAATTTTTTCTTTGGGGCGCGAGATGCTGATATCTTCCAGCCCGTCTTTGATGACTTGCAGGATTTCATGCTTGCGGGTGGTCGGAATGACCCGGTAGGCGTCGGTTTCGATGGCTTTGCGGATTTCGGTAGCGTAGGAACTGAGTTTGAAGAAGTAATTCTCTTCTTGGATTTTTTCGTAGGGCTGGTTGTGGTGTGGGCAGACGTTTTTGTTTTCTTTGGCGACGGCTTCGGTGACGAAAGCTTCGCAGCCGGTGCAGTACAGGCCGACGTACGTGCCTTTGTAAATGTCTTTAGCTAGAGCCTTCCAGATCAGCTGGGCGCGCTGCACATGGGCGGCGTCGGTGGTGCGGATAAAGCGGTCGTTACTGATGTTGAGCGCCTTTTGCAGGTCGCGGAACTGCTGGCTGATGTGGTCGGTGTATTTTTGGGGGGGCACGCCCTGTTCTTTGGCTTTTTCGGCGACTTTGCCGCCGTGTTCGTCGGTGCCGGTGCTGAAAATGACCGCTTCGCCGGCTTCACGGGCGGCCCGGGCCAAAACGTCGCCGTACAAAAACTCCAGGGCGTGCCCCAGGTGCGGCTCGCCGTTGGCATACGGAATAGAGGTAGTGACGTAGTAGTTCATCTGTTATATCCTACCTCAGTTCAGCTTTTACAGCAATCCGGTAGCATGAAGGGTGTCGTGGTACCGGGCCACCTGGTCGAATTCTTGACTACCAATCCGGCCGGCATCCCGCAAAATTTCCATGGCTCCGGCCAGGCCGAAAACCGCCGTGGTGGCATATCCGGCCGTCCGTATAGCTTCGGCGCCGCCTTCTTCGCGGTCAAACATGAATACAAAACCGGCGGTCTTAAGGTCATATTCGGCCAAACGCTGTGCCGTATCGAGCGCCGAGGTTCCGGTGGTCACCGCATCGTCAAGCACTTCTACTGATTCAGCAAACGCAAAATCCCCTTCTATGGGGGCATGTTCACCATAGTCATCGGTACGATCTTCCGATTCTTTTACTCCCCACAGCAAGGAATCGCCCGCCCGTTCGGCGACGCCGCCGGCCAGCGCGGTCATAGAGTAAGGTATCCCGAAAAGATGGTCGTATTCCGGCGCTGCTTCCAGTAAAGTAACGTACGCTCTCACCGCCAACTCCCTGATGCGCCGTTGCTGCGGCCTGGTCAGTTCGGCACGGGTATTAAAAGAGGTGAGCTTACGTTGATTGTAATAAAGCGGCGCATCACGTCCTGAACTAAGTTTGAACCCAGTGGCATCAAACTTGAGCGCCTCCCTGTCCCATAGTCCGACAACCAGTTCTTCAAGATGTTCAAATTCTGCCATACTTCCTCCGGTGTTTCCATTACATAATACGCGCCGAAAAATCAATAAACAAAAGTGGTATGCGGCTCGGCGTGGTGCAGCCGGGCGCGCATAGCGTACGGCTCGGCGTGGTGCAAAGAATTAACAATGTGCGTAGCATATATGATGAGCTTGTCCCGGTTTTCGGGCTGGCGTTGCGCAAAATTAGCTAGGTCAAGGGCCACGCGGCGCGGAGTCTCCCTTAGTTTTTGACCCCGGGCGGTAACATAGTCGGAGTCGTAAGCCGGTTGGCTGGTTAATAAATAACCGATGTCTCCCGATAGCTGGTGGCGCCGCCCCCGCGGTATGTCAATGGATTGCCCCGCTTCGAGAGGCACAACTCCATAATAGCCAAGGGCCAGACGACCGCTGCCGCTCACAACGTCCAGGCGCCCCCAGGACAGATGATTAGTTACTTCGGGAGTAGTCCCTTTGACATGCTCGTAGATTACGCTGGAAGTGAGGTTCTCATGATCATAAAACCATCGTTCGGACGCAAGCAGCTCGGGGCGGTCTGGTACCTGTTTCATCTTACCTTCCAGTATACGCTTATCTGTCAATGTATTCTTGACAGAACCGTTCAAAGACAGCGTTGGTCCAGCCGAAGCCGATTTGCGAGGGATACACGCCTTTGACGGGCGGTTTGTCGGGGTTGATAACATTGTACTTTTCGAGAAAAACGCCGTCACGGTTAAACCAGGTCAAGTTAGTACGCAGCCATTTCATGGCAATCCGGCGGGCATCTTCATCGTAGCCGTAGCGTTGCAGGCCTTTAATAACCATAAAATGCAGCGGCGCCCAGCCGTTAGGATAAGCCCATTGGGTGGGCGTGTTGCCGGTACCCGGCAACTGGCCGGGCAGACGCTGGTTGAACTGTTGGTCGGTCGTGGCCAGGCCGCCTTTGGCTTCGAACTTGCGCAGGGCCTTGACCAGCAAAGCGGCTTGTTCGTCGCTGACCATGCCGGCCCACATCGGGTAAAAGCCGGCTAGTGAGCTGACGGACCCGCGCCGCTGACGCGCAAAATCGTAATCGTAGTAAAAGTCGCGCGACGGGCTCCACATCAACTCGTCCATGGTCTTTTTGCGCATAGCGGCGCGGGTCCGCCACGTCTTGGCAGCCTTTTTGTCGCCGACAATAGTAGCCGCCCGGGCAAAGTCCGTCTCGTATTTATACAACAGCGCGTTGAGGTCAACCGGCACGTAGTTTAAGGCTTTGCGGCCAAAGCGCGGCGTCATGTCCCAGCCGCTTTCGGCTTCGGCCAGATCATGCAGGTAGTTGATGTCGTAATAGCGGCTCAGGCCCCGATAAATCTGCCGCTCGTTGGGTTTAGTAACGCCCAGCCAGACGTCGTAGTATTCCTCTTGGGCAGCCTGTATGTTGCGGGTCAGCCACTTTTTGTCGGGTTTGTAGGCGTCATAGACATCGAAAATAAAGCTGGTCAGCAGCGGCGGCTGCGAACGGCCGGTCAGATAGGTGCGCGAGGCATTAGGAATGATGCCGAGTTTGCGTTCCAGATAAACCAGGTCCTCTAAAATACCCATGACCAGATCTTTGTGCCTGGTGTCGCGCAAAAAACCCTGGACCATAAAATAGCTGTCCCAATAGTACAGTTCGTTGAAGTCAAAATTATGGCCGGGTTCGTAGGCCGGCACTAAGTACGGTTTGGGTACGCCAAAAAGCGTTTCGTCGTCTTTGGGGTGGGAACGTTCCAGCTTTTTCCAGAAACGAGCGATGTATTCGCGGGCCTCGGCTACGTCGTGTTTGGTTAAGTCATGCGTCTGGCGGATCAGCAGTACTCTTTTGGCAACTTGTTTGGCTTTTTCCAGCATTGTACTAAGCTTAAGAGCCCGGGACAGGGTGCGTCAAGCACTATGTTGATTATTTGGCTTGGCGCTTACGCTTGTTGGGGTCAAGTTCGCGCTTACGCAGGCGCAGGTTTTTTGGCGTTACCTCGAGTAGTTCGTCGTTTTCGATGAAGTCCAGGCACTCTTCCAGGCTGAAGATGGTTGGCGGTGTCAGCTGCACGACGCCGTCGCTGCTGGAGCTGCGCATGTTGGTCAAGTGCTTGGCCTTGCAGACGTTAATTTCCATGTCCTCTTGGCGGGTGTTCAAGCCGACAATCTGGCCGCCGTAGACGGTAGCAGCCGCGCCGACAAACGTGGTACCGCGGGCCTCGGCGTTTTGCAGGGCATAGGGCGTGGTAACGCCGCTTTCGAAGGCGATCAATACGCCGTTGCGCAGCTGTTGCAACGGCGCGCCCTGCGGCTGATAGCCGCTGACCAGGCTATTCATGATAATCGTACCCTTGGTGCTGGTCATCAGGATGTTGCGCATACCCAGCAGGGCGCGCGTCGGCATTTCATAGACCAGCTTGGTCACGCCTTTAGGGCTGGCAAACTGTTCTTTTAGTGTGGCGCGGCGGCGGCCTAACTCCATTTGCACCGTGCCGACGTGTTCGGCCGGCACCTCGATAATCACTTCTTCTACCGGCTCTTCGACGGCGCCGTCTTTGTGGCGGGTTACCACTTGCGGCCGGCCAACCTCGAACTCATACCCCTCGCGGCGCATGGTTTCGATCAACACACTCAGATGCAGCTCGCCGCGGCCGGACACCAAAAAGCCGATGCCATCATCTTCGACCCGCAAACCAACGTTGGTTTCAAGCTCTTTGTGTAACCGCTCGCCAATCTGGCGCGAAGTTGTAAACTCCCCCTCTTGCCCCTTTAACGGGCTGGTGTTGGGGCCCAGGTAAATCTTAAGGGTCGGGGCTTCGACCTCCAGTACCGGCAAAGCTTCCGGCTGGTCGGCGTCAGCTATGGTTTCACCGATTTGGGCGTCAGCAATACCGGTCAGCTGGACGATGTCTCCGGCCACGCCTTGCGGCACTTCGAAGCGGCTGACGCCGTGACTCATAAATACCAGGTCAACTTTGGCTTTGGTTTGGCTGCCGTCTTTCTTGCAGAGTGTCACCTGGTCGCCGGCCGTAACCTGGCCGCGGGCAATCCGGCCAATGGCATATTTGCCCTTGAAGCTGTCCCAGGCCAGCGCGGTTACCAGCATCTGAAACGGCTTGTCGAGTTCGATACGCGGCGCCGGAACATCTTTAATAACGGCGTCGAAAACCGGTTCCAGGTCGGCGGCAGCCTCGGCATCAACGGGCGGCTGCGCCCAGGCTTTACCGGCCCGGCCAATGGCATAATATACCGGGTAGTGCAGCTGGTCTTCGTGGACGGCCAGTTCTAAAAACAGGTCGGCTAGCTCATCCTCGACTGCTTTAATCCGGCTGCCGGGCTTGTCGATTTTATTAATGATAACGATCGGCTTAAGCTCGGCGGCCAGCGCCTTACTGAGTACGAATTTGGTCTGCGGCATCGGGCCTTCTTGGGCGTCGACGATCAAGATACAGCCGTCGGCCATGTTCAGTGTCCGCTCCACTTCGCCGCTGAAATCGGCGTGGCCGGGGGTGTCAATAATGTTGATGCGGTAGTCGCCGTGCTGCACCGCCGTTACTTTGGCAGTAATGGTGATACCGCGTTCGCGTTCCTGGTCGCCACTGTCCATGATCAGGTCCTGGCTCATCTCGGCCTGGTTGTCGCGAAAGGTCTGCGACTGCTTCAACAGCCCGTCCACCAGGGTTGTTTTACCGTGGTCAACATGAGCAATAATGGCAATGTTGCGAATCTTGGTGGGGTCTTGGACGTAGGCGCTCATGGTTCTCCATTAAAAATGCGCCTGTCATCCAAGCGCACGCTTAAATCTATTTGAGACAATTATACCATAAGCGCCCTACATAAACAATGGTTCAGCCAAACAGACAACTCTTCTTGACAAAGTGCAGGCATGCATGCTATCATGTAGGCATGAAAACTATTCAATACACCATTCGTAACATTCCACAGCCCGTTAACCGCTATCTGCGTAAAAAAGCGCAGCTCAGTGGCAAAAGTTTAAATCAAGTCGTTATCGAGGAGCTGTCAGAAAAAGTCGCGCCGCCCGCTGCCAGTGTTGGCACGGCGTTAGATTGGTTTATTGGCAGCGGTATCGACCAAGCTACCCTGCAGGCCCTTCAAGAAGAAGATCTTATACAAAAAGAATGGGCTGCCAAGGAGTTGTAGATGCTGCTTGATACCAACACCTACAGCGCCCTGGCGCGCGGTATACCCGCCATTACGCAGCTGGTTAGCAACGCCCATCAACTGACGCTTCCCCTGCCGGTCATAGCCGAGTTGCGTTATGGCTTTGCTAAAGGCAGCCAAGCCGGGCGTAACGAACGGCTCCTGCAAAAGTTCCTGGCGCAGCCGCAAATAACCGTTGTGTCGCCAAGTATTAAGACCACCAGGCATTATGCCGAACTGCAACACTATTGCCAGCAAAAAGGCCGGGCTCTGTCGCAAAATGACATCTGGATTGCCGCCTTGGCGCGCGAAACCGACGACACACTGGTTACGTTCGACCAAGACTTTGCTATTCTAGCCGGTTTACTGGGCGATAAACTGGTTATTTTGTCCAGTTAGCTTAAACATAAGCAGTATTATTCTATAAAGTTGACAGGTCGTGTAGTTAGTATTAGAGTGAAGTTATCATAAAATAACCCTTACGGGGGAGGTAGGTATGAAGAAGCTCATCGTACGCAAGCTCGGTGTCACCACTGTAGCACGCTTCGTCGGCTTGGCTCAGGCAGTATTCGCTGTCGTAGCCGGTGTATTTATTGGTATAAGCAGCACAATCGCTATCGTCCAGTCGGATGATTTAAGTGATTGGGCCAAGATTGGCGCCACCGTGGCCGCTTGGGTCGCCGCTTTGGTCCTATACCCGTTCGTAGCCTTTGTGCTCGGCTGGCTGTACGGCGCAGTTGTGACGTTGATCGCCAACGTTTTCTTGCGCACCACACACGGCATCGAAGTCGACGTCGAAGAAACCAAATAACTATATTTGGCAGCGCTAAAAGTCCGGTGTTTAGGCCGGACTTTTTTATTGCCCGCTACTCTACGATAATAGTGCCGGTTCGGGTAGAGTCGAGGTGGTCATGGTAGCCGTAGGTGCCGGTTCTTTCAACCACAAAACTACGGCTCTGGCCCGGACCGATAACCGGCAGGTTGAGCTCGGAATTAATGGTGTGGGTGGGGTGCGAGTCGGAACTGAACTGCACGTCACGCGAGGAATCGTTTTTAACGGTGACCGTTGAGCCGACCCGGACGGTAACGGTGTCGGGGCTAAAGCCGTTGTTGGTGTAGGTGATAACGGTGGCGTCGGCCGCCGGAGCTTCGGTCTCGGTCATCGGCGCGTCCGCGGCAGTGCCGGTTTCTACTGTCGCGGTATCGTGGCTGTGATCGGCATGGTCGTGGTCTTCCTTGTTTTTGGTCAGGCTATACACACCAAATCCGGCGGCAGCTGCCACAATCAGCACCATGATAACAAGTATCGCTTTCTTCATATTCGTTTCCTTCCTTTTATCGGTTTTACAGAGGCGTTACGCCTGTCTACATAGTATATAAAGGCCAGCGAGGCGGCAAGCGAGACGCCGTAAAACAGCCAGACCCAGCGGTACCAGCCTTTCTGCAAGTTGGTGCCGAGCCGCAAGGCATGGAAAAAGACGGCGAACATGGCCAGGTCACCGGCGTAGACTATCCACTTCCACCAGCTTTTGTCTTTGAACCAGCGACGGAATTCGTAGGCGATAAAAATGAAGAAGCCGACCGTGCCCAGCATAACTGCCCAGCGCAGCGACGGCGCCACGTAATGCTCCAGGTAGCTGTTTGGCGGCAAACCGAAGCCGTCGCGCCACAATTGCCACATGAGTAGCCCCGGATGCAGGCAAATTAGCACCAGCACCACGTAGCCAGTTAGCATAAAGTAATTTTTGATAACCGTCCGCTCGGTTTTGCCTACCCGCCTGACAACTCCGGCCACATAGTGCGACCACATCAGGCTAAAGGCCAGCAAGCCGCACAACGGGAACAATAAGTAGGCCGACAGGCGGTCCGTTTGCCAGGCAAAAGCCTGGCCCCACGTCACAACGGCCAGCAGTGCTGCCGCCACACCGATACTCCAGCACAGCAGGTTTATCAGCAGGTGCCTGGTCGAGTCGTTCATTCCCCCATAATAACAAACACCCCGCGTTTTGGGCGGGGTGTTTGTATGCAAAACTCGGCTACTTTAGTAGCGGCGAGGCTTGTCTTCGCGTGGGCGGGCTTCGCTCACAACGATGGCGCGACCGTCAAGCTCTTTGTTGTTAAGCTGGTCGATAGCAGCTTTGGCTTCTTCGTCAGATGACATTTCAACGAAACCAAACCCCTTAGAGCGGTTGGTGTCGCGGTCAACGATAACGTTTGCCGAAACAACCTGACCGGCAGCAGAAAAGAAATCTTTCAGCTGGTCGTCAGTAACATTCCAGGATAGTGATCCTACGAATAATTTAGTTGCCATTAGTTTATCTCCTTTTCGGGTCGGAGGTAAGCTGGCAATGAAGTCCAGTTAGCTGCTCCTCGTAAAAACCTGAATTTATTAACCTAGAACCGTAACTTTGGATCAGCAGCTTTTTCTAGTAAACGCAGTATAGCACATTAGGGGTGGTTTGCAAGCACTACCGCAGCCGCTTCTATAGATTCCTGTTACAAGGCGGGGGCAGTCGTTCGGCGCCAGGGATCGACATGCCTGACTTTGGCGTCGAACATATAGATCTCGTCCGGCGAACGGCTGGCGGCGTATTCGACCATCGGCTCCAGGTTGCCGGCACGCTTGTCGCACACCGCCAGGAGCAGATAGAACGCCGTCCGGGATAGTATAATTTCGGTGTTGGCAGCTACCGAAAAGCACCCGGCTAGCTCTTGCCGTTCGCCGGCCAGAGTGGCGTCATCGTCTATAACCGGAACGCCCACGGCCTTACGCCCTCCCCACAGATCAAACGTACTTACCTGACCCAGTTTAAATGTCATAAATTCGTCCAGCGTAGTTAGGCGGCTGCCCTGGATATCATATACTTGCCGCCTGATAGATTCTTCGGTAATGGCGGGGTGTTGCTGCCGCAGCAGTTCGGTTTCTTCGTCGGGTACGATATCGATGCGGGACATCCCGGCAGAAGCCCGGACGTGGCGGCCGCCAAACTCAGCCAACCTGGGCAATTCATCCACAAAACCGAGGTGCCGGCTCCTGGCCTGGCTGGCTACTTTCCGGCTGACACGAAACGTGGACGACACGGCTAGTTCCGGTGTACGTAACTCCGTCATTTATACTCATAATCCTCTTTCATGAAAAATTTGCAAGCATGAGTGGGAATCAAAAAAGCACCAACCTTAGTTGATGCGTTTTTGGTGGAGCTGGCGGGTACTGCCCCCGCGTCCGATGGTTTATCGTTGTTAGCCGTCTACAGGTATAGTCTGTTTAGGTGTCTTAGCGCCGTGTCTTAGAACAGACAACATAACACGGCGGGCAGATTCAAAGCTTACTACCTTGAGTGAATCAGGCGCAACGTAGGCAACCGGATGATATGACGCCCACCTGCTCTATCTGGTGTCGAGCGGGGAGCGGCAGTAGGTTAAACTACTGCTGGCGCGAAACTAAAGTTACTGCGGGCAAACAAGTTTGCTACAGCTTCTTTGGCGTCGCTAATAGAAGTTTTTGCATCTATTCAGATGTGCCTATAACGCTGGTCAGCGACCTGCAAGCGTAACTGATAAAGTCCAACGTCGAGCTTAAA
>CAYWVZ010000014.1:0-14968 GCA_964462215.1 uncultured Candidatus Saccharibacteria bacterium | reverse complement strand
CAGCCCCGCCAAGAAAACCTATGACGCCATTACCAGCCTGCCGCCGATTTTGTAAACCAAGCCCGAAATGCTTGCACAACGACATAACGCTTATGGTATAATCGGCGTAAGATGAGTCTCATTACCGGCGTATCTGATTTTTTTGGACTGGACCTGGGCACCACCGCCATCAGGATCGTGCAGCTGCACGGCAATGGGCCGGTTAAGCAACTGGTTAAGTATGCCCACGCGCCGGTAGACAGCAAAATTGCCATGAGCGACGCCAGTGCCGACGAACAAAAACTGGCTCAAATACTGAAAGATTTATTGGGCCAAGCCCGCCTGAACACGCGCAACGTGGCTGTTGGTATTCCGTCCGGTAAAGTTTTTACTACAGTTGTCGACATTGAACGGCTGTCGCCAGGGGAGCTGGCCAAGTCAATCCGCCTGCAGGCCGACTCGCTTATTCCGACGCCGTTGGCCGAGTCAAAAATTGACTGGGCGGTTATCGGCGATTCGCCCAAGGACAAAACTAAAGTAGAAGTACTACTTACCAGCGTTACCGACGAATTCGTCGAAAAACGCCTGGACTTACTGGAGTCGATCGGCTTAAATGTTATCGCTTTTGAGCCCGATAACCTGGCGCTGGCCCGGGCTTTGGTGGCCAGCAACGCCACTGCGCCGCAAATGGTTCTGGATGTCGGCTATAAAACCACCGACCTGGTCATCACCATGAACGGTGCGCCGCGCCTGTCCCGCTCGATGCCCACCGGTACAGAGGCCATTATCCGTTCGGCTATGCAAAACCTCAATATCGAAGAAAAACAGGCTGAACAGTTTGTCTTTAAGTTCGGTTTGAGCAAAGACAAACTGGAGGGGCAGATTTACCAAGCCATCATTGCTACCGTCGACATGTTAATAGCCGAGATCGAAAAATCCATTAAGTTTTTCCAGACCCGCTACCCCGAAACGAAGCTGGACCGTGTTATTGTCACCGGCGGCGCCTCGACCTTGCCGGAGCTTCCTTCTTATATCGCTAATAAGTTCGGTTTAAGTGTCGAAATCGGTAACGCGTGGCGTAATGTCAGCTTCCCGCAGAGCCAACAAAACGAGTTATTGTCGATTTCAAATAACTTTGGTGTGGCCGTCGGCCTGGCGGAGCGGCAAGAATGATCCAGTTTAACCTACTACCCGATGTAAAGGTGGAGTACATTAAGACCCGCCGCACCAAGCGGCTGGTCGTAATGGCGTCAGTGCTGCTGGGCGGCTTGGCGCTGGCGGTTTTTATCATCCTGTTCCTGGTGGTTAATGTACTGCAACGCAAACATCTCAGCGACCTTAATAACGACATCAAACGGGACACTGCTCAACTACAGGCCGTCCCTAACATCGATAGAATTTTGACCGTCCAAAACCAGCTGACCAGTTTAACCGCACTGCACGAGCAAGATCCGGCTGTTTCACGGTTGCTTACGTACTTGGTGCAGGTCACGCCGGCCCAAGCCAATATATCGGAAGCCACTATTGATTTCACCGATAACACGTTGGCTATTTCCGGCAGCGCCAACGCCTTAAGCACGGTCAACCAATTTGTCGATACGCTTAAGTTCACCACCTATACCATAGACGGTAACACGACACCGCAGAGGGCTTTCTCTGACGTGGTGTTAACCAGTTTTACGGTTGACGAAACCGGGACGTCCTATCAGGTTAGCGTGAGGTTTGACCCGGTCATCTTTGATAACACCCAGCAGATCCAATTGGCGGTACCAAAGATTGTTTCTACCCGTTCCGAAACCGAAAAACCAACCGATTTGTTCCAACAAAATCAAACTAATCAAACAGAGCAATAAGGCGAGATACTATGGCAAAATTACCACTTTCAATGAAACGCCTGCAGATTAGCAAAGCTAATTCGTCAATGGTCTTAACGGTGGCGATAGCGGCGTTTGTTGTCGCTTTCTCGCTGGTTGCCTCGCGGGCGTTGTTAAACAAACGGGCCTACCAGGCGCGGGTAATTGCTGCTAAGGAACAGGCCGTAGATCAGCTAGAGGCCAATATTAAAGCCGCCAACACCTTAACCAAGTCGTACCAGGCGTTTATCGACACTTCAGAAAATGTTATTGGCGGCAACCCCAACGGCACGGGCGATCGTGACGGCGACAATGCCAAGATTATCCTTGATGCTTTGCCGAGCCAATACGACTTTCCGGCACTTACATCAAGTTTAGAAAAAATATTGACCAACAACGGCTACAGAATCGACAGCATCACCGGTACCGACGACGAGCTGGCCCAACAAGAACAGCAGGGCAGTGCTACCCCGCAACCCATCGAAATGCCCTTTACTATAAGCGTTACAACCAATCTGGATGGCGCTAGAAACCTGTTGAGCCTGTTGGAACGGTCAATCCGCCCCATCAAGATACAGACAATTCAGGTGAGCGGTAGCAATAATGATTTACAGCTAACGATTAGCGCCATAACGTACTACCAGCCACAAAGGGACATAACTGTCAAAACGGAGGCCATCCGATGAAACAAAAAGACATGGTTTTAATAATTATGGTAATTATTGTCAGCGGCGGCATATCGCTGTTACTTTCTAATTTCTTGTTTAAAATTCCAACCAACCAAGAGACACAAGTCGAAGTTATACAGCCAATTACCGCTGAGTTTCCGCAGCCGGACAACCGCTATTTTAACGGCAACTCCATTGACCCGACTAAAAACATTACCATCGGCGGCGACCAAAACCCAGCTCCATTCAACAGTGGTGACCAATAGTCGGAGGCGGCAATGAGTGTCTTATCGGCCGAGACCGTTACACAAGTCGAAGACCACCTGGTCAAAGACGGTTTAATTCCGGCTAACCAGCTTAAAAGTCTTAAAGACGAGGCTGCTGCCGCCAATACGCCGTTCTTCTCTTTTTTGGTGAATAAAGGGCACATTACCAACGAGCAACTAACCAAGACTATTGCCAGTGCCACCAATGTTCCGTACGTAAACCTCAGCCACGCCCGGATTGACCCGGAAGTCTTGGCTCTGTTGCCGCAAGACCTGGCCGAGCGCTACATGGCCGTGCCGCTTGGCACTATGCAACACCGGCTGGTAGTGGCCATGCTTGACGCCGATAACGTCCAGGCGGTAGACTTTTTGGCCAATAAAATCGGCCGGCCGGTTAAAGTCTACGCCGCCAGCGAAGAGGGTATTCAGCGGGTCCTCGGGCAGTATGAGTCCAAACTGAATGAAGACGTTGTAGGTGCTTTGGGCGGGCAGGTGACCGAAGAAGATAAAGCAACTACCGGTGCCGCTGCCACCCAGCGCGAACAAGAAAGAAACATCAAGACAATCGTCCAAGATTCACCCATTAGTAAAGCACTGTCGGCCATTTTGGAGTTTGCCGCCAACAGCCGGGCCAGCGATATCCATATTGAGCCGCTTGAGGACGACCTTAAAATCCGGGCCCGCGTAGATGGCGTGTTGCGGGAGATTATGCGTCTGCCCAAGAGTACCGAAGCACCGCTGGTATCGCGGATCAAAATCCTGGCTAGCCTGAAAATCGACGAGCACCGCATTCCGCAGGACGGCCAGTTTACCATTAACGTCGGCGGCCGTGATATCGACTTGCGTATTGCCATTTCACCGGTGGTTTGGGGCGAACAAGTGGTTATCCGTCTGCTCGACAAAACCGGTACCAGCTTAAAGCTGGAAGACATGGGGTACACCGGCCGGGCTCTGCGCACTATCCGCGAAGCCATTAAGTTCTCTAACGGCATGGTGCTGACATCTGGCCCTACCGGCTCGGGTAAATCCACCTCTATGTATGCGCTGTTGCAAGAAATTAAGACCGACGAGATTAACATCGTCACCCTGGAAGACCCGGTCGAATATAAAATCGGCGGCGTTAACCAAATTCAGGTTAACCCGGACGTTGGCTTAACGTTTGCATCCGGTTTGCGCTCGGTGCTGCGCCAGGACCCCGATGTAGTAATGGTGGGGGAAATTCGCGATAAAGAAACGGCCACCCTGGCTGTCCAGGCGGCATTGACCGGCCACCTGGTGTTTTCGACGCTGCACACCAACTCGGCATCCGGCATTCTGCCGCGCCTGCTCGACATGGGCATCGAGCCGTTTTTGATCGCCTCGACCGTGCGAGCCGTGATTGGCCAGCGATTAGTCCGGCGTTTATCCGAAGACAACGAAAAATACCAGTCCACACCAGCCGAAACAGAGGCCATTCACAAGGTTTTGAACCATCTTTTGCCGGCTACGGCAGCTGATGTAGAGAAGGTCAGCAAAGATCTGGGCTATAAAACCTTGCCTCTTAGGGGGCAAAACGCTTATACTTTGTTCAAGGGCAAAGATAGTCCCGAGGCCCGTGGTGGCTACAAAGGCCGCATGGGGCTGTACGAGGTCTTCGATATTGACGAGACCGTCCAAAATCTGGTTATCAAGCGCGCCACGAGCGCCGAAATCCAGAAAGCAGCCCAGGCCCAAGGCATGATCACCATGCGCGAAGACGGTTATTTAAAGGCCTTAGCAGGGTATACCTCACTGAGTGAAGTAAACCGTGTCGCTGCCGCGGACAGCGCCTAAGGTAAGGGGGTAGGGATATGGCTTCCGACGCATCAGATACACAAATACGAATCGAACCGTTACTGGACGAGGTCATTAAGCGTAAGGCATCAGACCTGCACTTGCAGGTCGGCTTGCCGCCGGTTTTGCGTGTTGACGGTAAGCTAACACCCATGCAAGGGGCGGCCAAACTCAATGAAGAAGCTGTCGAGACTTTGGTTTTCGCCATCCTGGACGAAGACCAAAAACAAATTTTACTTAAAGATAAAGAATTTGACTTCAGTTTCGCGTATGGCGACCTGGGGCGCTTTCGAGTTAACGCTTTCCACGAACGAGGCAACCTAGCCGCCGCTCTGCGCTTGATCCCAAACGAGCTGCTTACTATCGAGCAGCTCGGTTTGCCGCAAATTGTTAACAAATTTGCCGAATATCCGCGCGGTTTGGTGCTGGTAACCGGCCCCACCGGCTCCGGTAAGTCGACTACGCTAGCGGCCTTGGTAGATAAAATCAACCGCGAACGGGCCGAACACATCGTCACCATCGAAGACCCGATCGAGTTTACCCATAACTCCAAACGCTCGGTAGTAGTGCAGCGCGAAGTACACTACGACACCTATTCGTTTTCGGCCGCCTTGCGCAGCAGCCTGCGCGAAGACCCAGACGTCGTTTTAATCGGCGAGATGCGCGACCTCGAAACCATTGCCGCAGCCATTACCATCGCCGAAACCGGCCACTTGGTTTTTGCCACCCTGCACACCAACTCGGCTTCCCAAAGTATCGACCGCATGGTCGACGTTTTTCCGCCGCACCAGCAGCCGCAAGTTCGTTCTCAACTGGCTAATATCCTCATGGCTATCTGTTCACAACGTCTGATACCAACTATTGGCGGCGGTCGTGTGGCGGCAGCCGAGATCCTCATTGCCACACCGGCTGTGCGTAATATCATCCGCGAAGGCAAGAGCCACCAACTCGAAGCGGTTATCCAGACCGGCGGCGAGTTCGGCATGCAATCCATGGATAAAACTCTGGTCGGTATGATCCAGGCTGGTAGTATTAGTTATGATGAAGCGCGTAACTTTGCGATCGACCTAGAGGAGCTTAACCGAATGATGAGGGGCTAAACAAGCCATGTTGACGTTCGAGTACACTGCCCGCGACCCGGCCACTGGCCAAAAAGTCGCGTCTACCGTCGAAGCCGAAAACGAAAAGTCGGCTACTAAACTATTGCGCGAACAGGGGTTGGCGCCGTTAAGCCTAACGCTTAAGGACGAAGAATCGAAAGGTTTGCTCGGCAGGCTCCTGCACCGCATTGGCACCAAAGATAAGGTGTTGTTCTCGCGCCAATTATCGACCCTTATAAACGCCGGTTTGCCGCTGGTCCAAAGCCTGCACAACGTGTCCAACCAGACTCAGAACAAAAACTTCCAGGCGGTTATCAATAAGATTATTACCGATGTAGAGTCAGGGACCGCGTTTTCGGCGGCGCTGGCTAAGTTTCCGGACGTGTTCGATCCTGTCTTCGTAAACCTGGTAGCGGCCGGCGAAGCCTCCGGTACCCTTGACACTTCCCTGGAGCGCCTGGCTAACCAAAAAGAAAAAGACGCCGAGATTATCAGCAAAGTCCGCGGCGCCATGGTTTACCCGATTATTGTTTTGGTAGTAATGGTCGGCGTAGTTATCTTTATGGTGGTGCGGGTAGTGCCGGCCGTGCAGGTGGTGTACGAGGGCATTCCGGGTGCCACATTGCCCCTGGTGACTCGCATTCTGGTGGCTATTGCCAACTTTACGATTAAGTTCTGGTGGATCGAGCTAATAGTCTTGGCGGTTATTATTTTCCTGGGTTCGCGCTGGGCCCGCTCGGTAGGCGGTAAACGGTTTGTCGACAAGGCCAAAATGAAGGCCTGGCCCATCGGCCCGCTGTTTATGAAGCTTTACATGGCCCGATTTGCCCGCATTGGCTCAACTTTGGTAGCCAGCGGCGTGCCGCTCATCCAGGTGCTCGAGATTACCGGTAAAGCCATCAACAACATCCATGTCCAGGAATCACTCGATAAAGCCGCCGAAAAAGTAAAGGGCGGTAAATCGTTGTCGAGCTCCCTCAAAGGCGACCCTAACTTTTTGCCGCTTGTCCCTGATATGCTGCAAATCGGCGAACAATCCGGTTCTATGGAACAGATGTTAGGTAAAACCGCCGATTATTACGAAAAAGAGGTCGATACTCAAATCCGGACCATCTCAACCACTATTGAGCCGGTGCTGATGATTGTCATGGGCGCCGTAGCGTTATTGGTGGTCACGGCAGTATTGCTGCCAATATATAGTTTAGTGGGCCAGATCTCGCTATAATCTAGTAATAAAGCTATTGCTTTTTAGTTTGGTTACCGCTATATTCTTAACCATAAGCATAAACAATACCTACTAAGGGGGAACGGGCATGTTACAGAATTTAAAGAGAAAACAAGAGGGCTTCACTATCATCGAAGTCATGATTGTGCTGGTTATCGCGGCAGTCATCCTGCTGATTGTATTTTTGGCGGTACCGGCGCTGCAGCGTAATTCGCGCAATACACAGCGCAGAAACGACGTTTCTAATTATCTAGCAGCCGTCAATGAGTGGAGCAATAACAATAACGGCGCGACACCAGTCACGGCCAGTCTCAGCGGAGCCAACGGCATTAATGACTTGGCAAAACCTGGTTTCTACACGCTCCCGACTACTGTTGTCACTGGGGGACAGTCTACTAGCATAGCGTTAAATACCATGCAATTAGTTACGGGCGCAAGATGTGATGGGACTACCGGTAATACCGTGGCCACGTCCTCTCCCCGCACTATAGCTATACGCTATTCTGTAGAAAACTCGACTGGTGGTGAGGTCAAGCAGTGTCAAGAAAGCTAAACGTAGTCTAGCTTCGTAAAAACAGGTGCATCAGGCACCTGTTTTTATGTATGATAGGGTGAATGGTTATATTATTACTGATTGCGCTGGGGTTGTGCTTGGGCAGTTTTGTTAATGCCTTGGTGTGGCGATTGCACGAACAGGACAAACCCAAAAAGAAACAGACTAAGGCTAACTTGTCGATTGCCACCGGTCGCTCAGTCTGCCCGCATTGCACCCACGCCCTAGGATTTTTTGATCTGATACCGGTGTTTAGCTGGCTCAGCCTACGAGGTAAATGTCGCTACTGTGAACAACCGATTAGCTGGCAATACCCGATTGTCGAGCTGCTGACAGCCGCTTTGTTTGTACTATCGTACGTTGTCTGGCCGTATGGCTTTGACCCCAGCGGTATCTTCCAGTTTGCCGTATGGTTGCTGTTTTCGACTGGTTTTATGGCGCTTATAGTCTATGACCTCAAATGGATGCTGTTGCCGGATCGGATCGTAGCGCCGCTGACGGCGTTAGTTATTGTACAAGTAGTGCTGCTAGCGGTATGGCAGGGTAACCCTCAGCTGGTGCTAGGGGCGGTGTGGGGGGTTCTGTGTCTGGCCGGGCTGTTCTACGTATTGTTTCAGGTATCGGGCGGCAAATGGATTGGCGGCGGTGATGTAAAGCTAGGCATCGTGCTTGGCGCGTTGGTTGGCGGACCACTCAACAGTATTGCCGTGTTGTTTATCGCTGCCTGTTTGGGGACCATCTGCGCGGCACCTCTATTGCTGACCGATAAAAAAGCTTTCGGTAAACGCCTGCCGTTTGGCCCGTTTTTGATCGTTGCTACAATTATTGTCTATCTTTTCGGTCAAACTATCGTCGGTTGGTACAAACGGCAGTTTTTACTTCTGTAGACCCCATACTGCTTGTGCTATACTTAAACACATGAAACGTGCCGCGCTGCAGCAAGCTGGCCTTACTATTGTCGAGACCATGATTTTCCTAGCCGTTACAGGGATATTAGTATCCAGTGCCCTGGTGCTTTTTAACGGTCGGATTGCCCGGGCGCAGTTTACGCAGGCCGTGCAGGAGCTTGACTCCAGGATTAAAACGGCTATCAACGAAGTGTCGGCTGGCACCTATCCGACGCAACCGTCTTATTCCTGCACGGTTTCTGGTACTGCTGCGCCCAGTATTCAAACTGGAGGCACTACTAAGCAAGGGGCGAATACTGGTTGTATTTTCTTAGGCAAGGTCCTGCAGCCGGGGGTGAGTGGCGGCGGTTGCAGCGCAACTTCCTTGAAGGACTGCACAACCCTTAATATATATACGGTCTTTGGCCGGCGTACCGCACCCAATGACAGTAATAAAGTAGCGGACAGCATGACCGGTGGCGCCAGCAGTAGCGGTGTTCGTCCTAAGATAGCCGATAACCTAACTCAATCTATAAAGTTACCCAATGGACTATATGTAACTAGTGTAAATCTTAACAGTGCAAGCAGTCCTATCGGGGCGTTCGCCGTCTTGCAGTCTCTCGGTACGTATACCGGCAACGCACTTAATGCCGGAGCCCAATCCCTAGACACCTGGCCGGTTAGTAGCCCCTATCCTCGGACCAGTGCCCAGATTGTTAGTGCCGTTGGCGACTCTACCTTTAGTGCGACGAGTGCTAATCCCACGATTGTTATTTGCTTAGAGGGCGGCATCAACCAAAAGGCATCTATTGCGCTAGGGGCAGATAAAGGGACGTTAACCACTAACGTCCAGTTTGGGAGTAACTCGGCATGTTAAGAGGACGCGCATTATTTAGATTGGGCGAACGGGGCGATACTATCGTCGAAGTACTAATTGTTGTCATGGTTCTTAGCGTGGTGTTTGTCACCTCTTATAGTTTGGCAACCAGAAGCCAAAAGACCAACCTGCAGGTTCAGGAGCAGACCCAAGCGCTCAAGTTAGCAGAAGGGCAGCTTGAAAGTCTCAAGGCCTTTGATGAGGCGAGTCTACCGGCGGCCGGTTCCAAATTCTGTTTCAACAGTACCGGGGGGGTAGTTAGCCTTTCGTCGAGCACCCTAAGTCCAAATCTTGATTCAGATAACTTTAGCAGCTACTCGGCGTCCTGCCGCTACGTACCGGAAGGCGTGTCTTGTACCAGTTACTGCTATTACTTCGGCATCACCAGGGGAACCGGCTCGAACTCTAATCTTTATACGGCCATAGTTCGCTGGGATGGTGTTAACGGGCGGCGTAACGAAGTTAAGTTGTGGTACAAGCTATCATGAACAATAAAGGTTTTACACTGGTTGAATTAATGATTGCAACGGTCATATTCTCGGTGATTTTACTGTCGGCTATGGCGGTATTGCTACAGCTAGGCAGAATGTACTATCGTGGTGTAGTGACCGCCCGCACCCAAGAAACGGCTCGCCGTATCACTGACGAAATTAGCCAACAGGTACAGTTTGGCACCGAAGGCTTCAACTCCAGTACGGAAAATTATGGTAGCGGTACAAACCGCATGACGGTTAGGGCGTTTTGTGTTGGTGCGCAAAGATACAGCTATGCGCCGGGCGTAAAAGTCAACAGCAATGTACCGGCCGGCAGCTACAGCACAACCGGCGCTAACGCTTACGCGGCTCGGCACGGACTCTGGCGTGACACCGCTCCGACCAGTGATTGCACCCCGGTTGACCTCAGGCAGAACCTTACCAATGGCGAGGAGTTACTGGGTCAAAATATGCGTACAACTAAAGATTTTGACCTCCAGTGCCCGTCTGGCAAACTATGTACACTGACGGTTAGTATATTGTATGGCGACAATGACCTGCTGGATCCAGCTCCACTCAATTCTACAAGATGCGGCAATGTAATCGGTAGCCAGTGGTGCGCAGCCGCCAGCATAACGACACAATTATTTAGACGCCTGGACCAGGCAGGACAATAACCATGAGATATACATATCTAAAGCAATCATCCTTAAAGCAATTGTCACACAAAGAGCACGGCTTCGTGGCGATCATTGTTGCCATGATCCTGTTAGTGTTAATATCATTGGTTGCGCTCGGTTTTGCCTTTTTGGTACGCCAAAACCAGCACGAAAGTCTAAACCGGCGGCTTAGCACCCAGGCCTTTTACGCCGCCGAAAGTGCGGTGAACGGTGTCGTAAAAGAGCTAGTTGCTAATCCCAACCTCGGTGATAAAACAGCCTGCCAATCGACCCCTACGGCAATCGGTGACGGCGGTGCCAGCTACACCTGTGTACTGCTAAACAAACAGCCGGGCGAACTTAAATACGATAGTATTAGCGCTAATGAATCTACAGTGGTACGCCTTACATCGGCAAACGGTGCGGCTATCCGAAGGTTACAGATAAGCTGGGAAGATGCAGGGTCTAATCCCGGGGGGTCTATCTTTGCCAACTCCGGCAGCCCGTTTTACCTGCCTAACCAGCCAACCTACAGCGGTTCTTTGTTTGGAAATCCAAGCCAGGGTTTTAATACGGAAACCGCGCGCTTCCCGCAGTCTATCGGGATGTTGCGGGCAACTATTCTGCCGAACAGTGCAGTTACTTCAACCGGCTCATCCGGCACGAACCCTTCGTCAAACAATTTGCTTACTAACTCTCAAACGTTGTTCCTGTATCCGCGGGCCAGCAGCACCTCAGGCGGTAACGGCACGGTTGCCTACAGTACCAGCATGAGCGGCGACGGGTCTTTGGTTAGCGGGGAGTGTAACGCAAATAAGGGGACTAAACCCCGGCGCTGCAATGTTATTATCACTACCTTGAATACCACGGATCTCTGGTTACGCCTTAAGGCCATTTATAAGCCGGTGGCAGTGACAGTTGTTGGGCTTTCTAGCACTTCCTCAAGCAGTACAGCAACAGTACCGCTGTCGGGCGGGCAGGCAGTGATCGACGCTACCGGCAAGGCTCAGGACGTGGTGCGTCGTATCCAGGTGCGGGTACCGCTGGCCAGTTCATATTACTTCCCGGAGTTTGGCCTGGAAACGGCCGAGACTATCTGTAAACGATACGCCGTCTGGCCGGGGCCGACGAACGGTACGGGGGGAGCTGAGGTAATCAGCCCCAATCCAGCCCTATACCCAAACTTGAACGTTAAGCTTGACGACGAAAAAGCTTGCCAAATACCGGGTCAATCAAGACCCAGTTTTTAGTGAACTAGGTTTTACGGTGAAACTTCTGGTGTACGGCCTTGAGGTGCGGGTCGGTAACATGCGTATAAATCTGGGTGGTGGCGATGTTGCTGTGGCCGAGCAGCGCTTGCACGGAACGCAAGTCGGCACCGTTCATCAGTAGATCGGTGGCATACGAATGCCGCAGGGTATGCGGCGAAACATGTTTGGTAATACCGGCCAGTAGGGCATAGCGGGCAACCATGCGCTGAACGCTGCGGGCCGTCAGGCGCGTAAAATTGCCGCTGCGGTCGACTTTCTTGCTGCCGCTGTAGCGAATAAACAGGGGGCGGGTAGTGTCGGTGCGCTTGTCCAGATATTGCGTCAACCAACCGGCCGTGCCTTCGCTGATAAAAATCGGCCGATCTTTTTGGCCCTTACCGCGCACCATGAACTCCCGCCGCTTGAGGTTAATATGGTCACGGTCCAGTCCGACCAGTTCCGATACGCGCAAGCCGCTGGAAAACAATAATTCTAAAATTGCCCGGTCGCGCAACCCGTTCAAACTGGATATATCCGGCTCGGCGAACAACCGCTCCAGCTCCTCGGCCGTCAAAAACGTCACTTGTTTACGGGTGGTGCGGGCCAGCTCGACTTTGTCGGGCGCCAGGGCAGGGATATCGCGCTTGGCGCAATACTTTAAAAAGCTGCGCAAGGCAATCAGGTGGTAATTTTGGGTGGTTTTTTGCAGTTCGTCACTGGTATTGGTACCCAGCCGGTTCAGCCACAGCCGCCACTTGCGGATCAGTTCGGCATCAATGTCGCTGACCTTAATATCGCCGGCAAAATCTACCAAACGGGTCAAGTAATGGTCATAGTTGGCAATCGTCTTTTGCGAACGGTTCTGCTCAATCTCCAGATATTCCAAAAAATCGGTTTTAGCTTTGCTAAATAGCATAACTACATTGTACGACATAGTCCCAATGATTGATATCTGTTACAATAGACCCAAATTAAGCAAAAAAGGAAATCAATGGAACGAACACTTATTATTCTCAAACCTGATGCCGTGAAACGGGCGATTGTGGGCGAAGTACTAAGCCGCTTCGAGCGCGCCGGGCTTAAGATCATTGGCGTAAAAATGCTCCAACCGGATTATGAACAGTACTTTCATCATTACGAAGAGATTAGTAAAATGATATCCCGCCGCGGCCAAAAGGCCTTTGACACCACTTTGGAATTTATGGAAGAAGGCCCGGTGGTGCTGTGTGTGCTGGAAGGTATCGACAGTGTATCGCTGGTGCGCAAAATGGTCGGCGACACCGAGCCGCAAAAAGCTGCCCCAGGCACCATCCGTGGCGACTACGCCCACATGGGCTTTGAGCACTCTAATAAAGAAGAGATCGGCGTTCCAAATATTATCCATGCTTCGGGTGATGCCACCGAGGCCCAGGCCGAGATTGCCCATTGGTTCTCGGAAAGCGAGCTTTTCAACTACGAAACGGTTCACGAAATCTACACTCAGGCCAAGAACCGCAAAAAGAACAAAAAATAGTCAAGGTGGTGTCCCCACCGCGATTCGAACACGGATCTGCTCCTTAGGACGGAGTTATTCTATCCATTGAACTATGGGGACGCGGGCCGGGCCGTCTCTAGTATACCGTATTGTACCCCTAGACGAGGCGCCCAAAAAGCTTTACGCTAGTGCTATGCCCAAAAAAGCCTCAGCGCGGCACAAATACTTTGCCGACCAAATGGATGATGAAGAAGTGCTGTTCGTGTTCCGCAAACACCCGATCGTTATGCGCCGCGGCCTGATTCTGGCGGCGCTGGGTATGCTGGTCGGCCCGTTGGTAACGCTGGCGCTGACCTACTTGCGGCCCAACAGCCCGCCGACGATGACATTTTTCTTCCTAAGCGTGCTGGCCGGTTTGGTTTTAGGCCTAATCCTGCTGTTTCCGTCGTGGATCGGCTGGTATTACAGCGTGTTTATCTTTACCGACCAGCGGATGATCCAAATTACCCAAAAAGGCCTGTTCCACCGCAGCGTGGTAGACCTTGGCCTGGGGCAGATCCAAATGGTCAATTACGAAGTGTCCGGACTCGAGCAAACTATGCTGGGATTTGGTACAATAATGATGCAAACCTATCTCGGCGACTTGGTCATCCATGATATCGGTCATCCGGCTAAGATCCAGAAGAAATTGCTAGGGATTTTGCGCGACAAAGGCATGTTGAGCGGCGGCGGTTTTCCGGCGGCTGCCAACAGCGGTGATAACAAGGACGACACAGACGATGAAGCAGAAGCTTAAGAAACTATTGCCTAAAAAACCCTCTCCGGGAGAACCGGCTGCGGACAGTGAGTCGCCGCGGATTACCAATGATACGGTGATTGCTCACCGCGAAGAGGTGCTCTCAAGCGCCCGCAAGTATATTTACCCCTTGCAACACTCGAAACACCGTATTGTGCTGATAACCACCAGTCTGATTGCGGCCGCCGCGGTAATTTTCATCAGCTACAGCCTGGTAGCGCTGTATCGCCTGGATTCAACATCGTCTTTCTTGTACCGCGTCACTCAAGTAGTGCCGTTTCCGGTAGCTAAAGCCGGCCCGCGCTTCGTCTCGTACGAAGATTACCTGTTTGAGCTGCGCCACTACATGCATTTTTACGAGACCCAGCAGAAACTGGACTTTAACACTCCGGCCGGCCAGGAACAACTGACAGATTACAAAAAGCGGGCGCTCGACAAGGTGATTAACGACGCCTACGTGAAGCAGCTGGCCAAGCAAAACGGGGTGTCGGTCAGCGACCAAGAGGTGAACGACCAGATTACTATCTTACGCCGCCAGAACCGCTTGGGCGGCAGCGAACAGGCATACGTTGACGCCTTGCGGCAAAACTTTGGCTGGTCACCCGAAGATTTTAAGCGGGTGATCAAGCAACAGTTGCTTGAACAAAAAGTTGTTTCAAAGCTCGATACCGAGACGCACCAACGGGCCGAGACAGCTCTGGCCGAAATCCAGGCCGGTGCGCCGTTCGCCGAAGTGGCAGCTAAATATTCGGACGACCCTAACGGTAAAACCAGCGGCGGGGAGTTCGGCTTTTTGGTCGATCCGGCCAGCCGCGACCTTAACCCCATAACCACCGACGCGCTGTTCAGGCTTCAGCCCGGCGAAGTCTCGGCGGTAATCAACACTGGCTACAGCTTGCAAATTCTGAAAAACCTCGAAACTACCGGCGACGGCAAGATCAAGGGCGCGTACATAAACTTTAACTTCAAGAACATTAACGACTACATCAACGACCTCAAAGACGAAGAAAAGGCCACTAAGTACATCAATCCATAGCCCCGGGCATTGCTTTTTTTGCGGCCGCTTGCTATGATTACCCCTGTTCTTTGCTTCCCG
>CAYWVZ010000013.1:0-15117 GCA_964462215.1 uncultured Candidatus Saccharibacteria bacterium | reverse complement strand
ATTGAAGGCTCGGCAGCGTTGGATTACGCAGGTTCTGAACCTTCTTTTTTTATGCCACATTTTGGGTATAATCCGCCCGGTAAAGATAGTTTTTAATCAGAATTTAATATTTAATCAGAATTTAATAATTGGGGCGTACCATCCTTGGTATGCCGCAGACCTATTTTACGTTCCAGAACTTGTACCAGGCGTATATTGACTGCCGGAAGCACAAAAATAAAACCTATTATCACCGGCTTTTCGCGCACGATCTCGAAAAAAATCTATGTAGCCTGGAACGGCGCCTGCAAAACCGTACCTATCGGCCGATCAGTGACGGCGTTGATTTTTTGGGCTACGTCATACGGCCGGATTACATATTGGTACGGAAAAGGGTGGTGCATGAGTGGCGGTATAAAATGGAGCAAAACCGCCAGCCGGCCAAACGCCGGCAGATATTCGACTCGTACGCCGCGCACGCGCAATGGGCTAACGCGTTTTGGCTGCAACGTACGATACGGCAAAATCTTAAGAAGGCTGGTCGCTGATACGTTTTTTGCCGGGTTTAGGTAGATAGTTATCTTTGCTGACAACCTTATTGCCTGTTTCGCTCTCTAGCTGTGTACGGGCAGTGCCGGCAACGGCGCCACCGCGTTTAGCGGCGTCACGGTTGCCGTCCATGCCCTGTACGTCATCGGTACGAGCAATCTCGGTGGTGGCAGCCTCACCTAGCTGGGTGAACAGCAGTTCCAGGTCGTTCATGTGGTCGCGCAGGTTTTCGCGCTTCAGCCCTTTCAGCTTTTTGTAGTCGCTTGGCGTTATACCAAAGGTGGCTTTGGATATTTCGGCGGTCAGGATGGCATAGTCTTGCTGTTCAGTGACGCCCCGGTCCTCCCACTCGTCAGTTAGCTCGTTGCGGATAGCAATACCGCGTACACGACGCTCAATCCAAGCCTTCGGGTAGCCTTTGGCATGGTAAATGGCCTTCATGCGCTTTTGCGCCAGCTCCGGATTTTCAATTTCCTGTATGCGCTCATAACCCACGCGCGCCAACCAGCGCTTGAACGGCTCGGCCTTCTTGCTGGGGATGGACTGGATCAGGCGAAAGATACCTTCGGTATTCCATGACAGCAGCTTCTGTTTACCGCCAGGCGTATCAAACAGTAGGGCAAGGGGGGGTTCAATTTGAACTACCCCTTTTTCCACAGACTCAAACAGACGAGACAGCTCCTCGTCACGGGTGCGTAGGTTGCGCAAATACTGCGTCGGATTATCTGAGTCTGTCAGAACCGCAATTACATCGGTGACAACAAACCACCACTCACCGCCGTGCAACTGTCTGCGGATCTCTTTTTTCCGAAATATAGCTATTTTGGCAATATCGTCACTCATGCCGGCAGTTCCTTCACTTATCATGCGTCTATAATAATAGCGTAATGACAAAGAAAGTTGAAAATTACCTCTCAAGACCTTGAAGACAGGATTAGCGTTAGTGGTATAATGAAGCGAAAGAGTTTGGTGAGGTATGAACCAGAAGCGACTGACAGTATATTGCAACCAGGTTTTACAAGCGATCCGACGAGCGGGGGGGGGGTGCTTTAGACGTTTTGTAAGGTTTCCGTTCGTCAACAAAATCATTTCCTTATTAGCTTGGCTGTACGCCGCCACCATCCGGCGGTTCCATTACTATTTGCGGCATCGGCTTCGCCCCTACGCCAGGTATTGGAACTGGCGGTACCGCCATCAGCTCCATATGGCCGCCGGCCTCTGTGCGGTCTTTTTGGTCGGCACGATTTTTGTACTGACGTTAACCCGCGTATCGGCTTCCAGTACGGTGTATGTCCGGGGGTATGCCACTGTCTTAAACACCGGCGAAAAAATATATTTCGATCCAAGCTATGGCAGCGATGTAACCATCGATAATTTTAGCCGCCAGATGGCCGGTTACGGCTGGAGCGAGGATATCGGCTGGGTTAACTTTGGCGGCGGGGCGCCCAACCCCCAGGGGCCGGTCACGGCCGGCGTGACCGGTGTGCTGTCGGGCAAGGCCGCCGTCACCAACACCGACAGCTACATTAGCTTCAACGACTCCGGGGCATACGTGATAATCGCTAACGAAGTTTTTTCGGGCTATGCCTGGAGCGTCGACTTAGGGTGGGTCGATTTTAGTATGGTCACCGCCGACGGGTACGACCCCGACATTACGGTACCCACCAACGCCACTAATCCGCAAATGTGGCGCGGCCCCGGCGGCAGCGAGGTGCTCCAAAACGGCTGGATTAACATTAACCCGTATTTCAGTTGGTCGCCCGCCGATGACGGCACCGGCGGCTCGGGCATTGCCGGCTACTGTTTGTACCTGGGCTTAGATAGTGACGGCGACCCTAAAACTAGCAAAGGTGTGCTCGGTACAAGCCCGCTTGATACCGGCGGCAGTTGTCCGTTTGCCGTTGCCAGCACTGATGTTGACTTAGCTACCGCCGGCTACATCGCCTCGGCCCTGTTTACCGCCGAAAACCCCTATTACCTCAACATTAAGGCAATCGACAATTCTCACAACGTCTACGCCGGCGACAGCACTACCTTTGAATTCCGTTTTGATAACGTACCGCCAACCAATCCGGCATTTATTTCGGCGCCGTCGCAGTTTGTGTCGAGTAAGGACGTAACACTGACGTGGCCTACCGACGGCGGTAACGGGGCACACGACGCCAATTCCGGTGTTGACGGGTTGCAATATAAGATTGGCCCGGACGGCATATGGTACGGCAGCAGCCATAGCGGCGCCCAGAATATGAGTGACTTGCTTCCCAACGACGGCAGCTATACCACGGTCAACCCCATCGACTACGACGCGCTGGTCGAAGGCAACAATGTTGTCTACTTCCGTACCTACGATGTTGCCGGCAATATTTCGGCGGCTAACGTAACGACCGTGATTAAACTGAACACCTCGTCGCCGTCGGCGCCACAGAACCTGCAGGCCACTCCATCGACCAGCACCACCAATTTCTTCTCGTTCTCGTGGCTGCCGCCGGCAACCTTTTCCGGCTCCCAGAGTAACATCACCTACTGTTACACCATCAATGTGTCGCCAACTAGCAGCAACTGTACCTTTACCGATCCGGGGGTAACGTCGTTGCCGGGCGGCGCGTATGCTACGCAACCCGGTGTTAACACTATTTATGTGGTCGCCAAAGACGAGGCCGGCAATATCAACTACGCCACCGCGGCCACGGCCAACTTTACGGCCAATACCGCCGCACCGGGCATGCCCCTAAATATAGAGATTGCCGATATCAGCATAAAAGCTACCAGCAACTGGCGGCTGGCCGTTTCCTGGGAGGCTCCTACCAACGTCGGTGCCGGCGTGGCCCAGTATCGTGTATACCGTTCAACCGACAATGTAAACTTTGCCCAAGTCGCGAGTACCGCCGGAACCAGTTATGTCGATAGCGGCCTAAGCCAAATCCGCTATTACTATAAGATTCGTGCCTGCGACAGCGCCAATAACTGCGGCGCCAACTCTGCCACCGCCAGTGCCGTGCCGACCGGCAAGTACACGACCCCGGCGGTACTGGTTTCGGGCCCTTCGGTAACGGTCGAGCCCCGCACCGCCACGATTGTCTGGGTGACCGACCGCGACAGTGACAGCAGAATTAAATACGGGCTAAGTTCAGAGGGCTATTTTGACGCCGAAGTCTCAAAATCTGCCCAGACCAAAACCCACTCTATTACATTGCAGAATCTTGACCCTGACACCACCTACTTTTATAAGGCTCTGTGGACCGACGAAGACGGCAACACTGGCACCACCAGCGAACTGACCTTTAAAACCCTACCTGCTCCCGTTGTTAAGGATATACAGCTAAGCCAGGTTAAACTTGACTCGGCAATTCTGCAATTTACCTCAAAAGACGCTGCTGCCGTAAAGGTATATTATGGGCTTAACGAAGGTTTTGGCGGGCTGGTTACCATTAACACCTCGACCGCCGAGTCATCATACACCGTTGAACTAACCGGGCTGAACGACGGGGCGACGTATTTCTATAAACTTAATACCGTAGATGCCAATGGCTATGAATATGACAGCCGGCGGATTGATAGCTTTACGACGCCCGCCCGCCCGCGCATCACGAACTTGCGTTTCCAGCCGGTCGAAGGGGAGCCGACCAGCACGCAACGGGTTACCTGGAATACTAACGTGCCGTCGACCTCGTTCGTACGGTACGGTATCCACGCCCGCCCTATCACCGAAAACCGGGAAGTCAGCAAATCCGACCTGACGATGGAGCACGACGTTGTCATTACTAATCTTCTGGATGATAGCGTGTACTGGCTGGTGGCCGAATCGCGCGACGCGCTTGGCAACCTCGCGACCTCCGAGGAACAAACGTTTAAGACGGAACTTGATACCCGGCCACCCAAAATCAGTAATGTGCGCGTCGAAACCGCCATCCGCGGCGTTGGCTCGGACGCCCGCGGCCAACTGATCGTGTCGTGGACAACCGACGAGCCGGCCACCAGCCAGATTGCCTACGGCAAAGGCACATCGGGCAACAGCTATAACGCAACCACCGCCGAAGCCGCGGCGTTAACGCGGGAGCACACGGTGGTTATCTCTGATCTGGATACGTCGCAGGTCTATCATGTGCAGGCAATCTCGCGCGATAAGAGCGACAACATCAGTAAGAGCGCCGACCGGAGCGCCATCATCGGGCAGGCCAGCGATAGCGTTATCGATATTATTCTGGCGACCCTAGAAAGAATATTCGGCCTATGACCGATTTAAGCGACAATCAGCTAATCGAAGTACAGGGCGTTGTCCAGTCGTACAAAGTCGGCACCGGCATACTGCCTGTTCTGAAAAATGTTTCATTCACAATTCCCAGAGGTAGCTTTACGATTATCCACGGCCCTTCGGGCAGCGGTAAAACCACCTTGCTCAATGTTATCGCCGGACTCGAAAAGCCCGATCAAGGTACGGTTCGGTATAAAGACCAGAATATTTATAACCTGACACCAGAGGAACTGGCACACTTTCGGGCAAAAGTTTTAGGTGTCGTTCACCAGGCAAATTACTGGGTGCAAAGTCTGAATGTTTTAGAGAACGTGGCTTTACCGCTTTTTTTCTTGGGGTACAATCGCGAAAACGCCGAACGCGAGGCGCTGGAGTCGCTGCGCCGGGTCGGCATGGACATCCACAAGGACAAACTACCCACCTTGTTGTCGGGCGGTGAGCAACAGCGCGTTTCGATGGCCCGGGCGTTAGTCAGCAACCCCACCTACATTGTTGCCGACGAACCAACCGGAAACTTGGACAGTAAAAACGGCGAAATCATCATGCAGCTACTAAAATATTTTCACGAAAAGCTGCAAAGAACCATCATATTGGTGACGCACAACCAGGAATATCTGCCGTATGGTACCCAGATAATCAGGCTTAAAGATGGTGCAGTTGCACAGATCGCGCCGCACGAGCCGCCCGGCACCGAACAGCCGCGCGTATACCAGGCGGTGTCCATGGCGCCCATAACAAAAAGTTTCAAGTCGGCAATCACGGCCCTGCAGCCCATTACACTCCGCATTTTGGCGCACATTGCCTGGCAAAACCTCAAGTTCAAGCGCTTTCGCAGCGGGCTGACGATTTTGGGCGTGGTAATCGGTATTGGTTCTATCTTCCTCTTGTTGTCGTTTGGTTTGGGGTTGCAAAACCTAGTGCAAAAGCAGATTATCGGCACCGATTCGGTCAAGGTAATTAACGTGACTCGCGCCAACTCTGACGTTTTACAGTTGAACCAAAAATCTATCGAACAGTTCGAAGACCTGGCCTTTATCGATAAAATCGGCACCCAATACACGTCGGCGGCTCAGTTTACCCTTGGCAGCGCCAATTCGGATGGAGTGGCCTACGGGGTTGACAAAGATTATCTGGAATTAAGCACCATGCCCATAGTACGGGGGCGCCAGATCAACCCCGCCAACACGCAAGAAGCGTTGATTAACCAATCCATGCTTACGGCTTTGGGGTATGATGACGCCAGCCAGGCCGTCGGCAAACAGTTCGACCTGACGCTCAACCTCGATGCGGGTATGCGGCACCTGGAGCAGCCGCTGACCATCGTTGGTGTTACGAGTTACGCGGGCGGTCCGGCCACCTACCTGTCGGAAAGCATCTATCAGGCCTTGGGCGTCGAGGAATACGATCAGGTCAAGGTGGTCGCCATGGATCAATCATACGCTCCCCAGATCCGTCAGCAAATCGAGGCGTACGGATATGAAACCTCGTCACCGCTCGATACGCTCGAACAAGTTAATCGCTTTTTCCGTTTCTTTAATGTCATTCTGATCTGTTTTGGCGGTATCGGCATGACTATCGCCATTATCGGTATGCTCAACACGTTAACTATCGCGCTGCTGGAGCGGACAAAAGAAATTGGTTTGATGTTTACGCTTGGCGCCCGCCGCCAGGATATGCGGCGGCTCTTTATCGCCGAATCACTGCTGCTCTCGTTTATCGGCGGTGTCATCGGCATTAGCGCGTCTATGTCGTTCGGCTTTGCGATCGACCTGTTCTTAAATCACGTAACACCGGCGCAGGGTGCGGTTGAACGTTTTTCACTGTTTTCGACCCCGGTGTGGCTAATCGCCGCCTTACTCGTATTCATATTGATCGTAGGATATGTTGTTTCATACGTCCCCGCCCGTCGGGCATCGCATATTAACCCGATTGATGCCTTGCGGCGCGAATAATCAGGGGTGTGTCACGGCGCAGCGCTTATACGGCTTTTTGCAGATACACCCAGTGCATATCTTGTCCGGCCGTCGGCCCGAAGTCGGTAATGCCGCGGCCCCGGCCCTGGCCGTCAAAGGCCCGCGGTTCTTCAAACTCATATTTACCCGGTTCGCTGATCCGTTTGAGGGTACGGTCGCGGTGTTCCAAAGCCTCTTGGCGATAACCGTGTAGCTCAAGCCCCTGGTTAACGACTTCTCGGGCGAACGGCCAGTCACCGCCCCGCCAATAGCAGCCCGCCCGGTAATGTTCCGACCGTGGCGCTACGGCTTCACAGGAACCTTGGTATACTTCCAGAAATTTATTCCGTAAGTGCTCGGCCCGGTCGGCAGCAATCGGCGTAGCCAGCGGGAATAATTCGTCGATCGTTTCGACCTCGATTAGTTCACCGGTTCGGGCGTTCATGCTGCGATAGCCGCTGCGTGAAGGATCGGCCGGGTCTTCATGCCACAACTTCGTTTGAATGGCCTGATGCAAGCGGTCTTGTTTGGCCTGCAGCCCAGCGGAAACTTCGTACCCCGGCTCGTCGATCTCTTCGGCCATATCGCGCAAAGCGTGGTTAGACCAGTCCAAAATGGCATTAAAACCAAGGTGATTAACCAGTACTGCCGTGTCGTCTTCCGTGCGAATCCGGTCGATGTCGTAGCCGAGCCGCCTGATACGCCGCAATTGCAAGTAATTGGTTAGTACATTTGTGTTGGTGGCGCGATGCTCAAGCGAAGAGTGCCGGCCGTCAGTGAGCATGCGCCCCAAGCCGATAGCACGGCTCCCCAGACTGCGGGCGAGCCGGCTGATTATGTCCGGGTCGCCCAGGTAAGCTTCGCTTTGCGGGATATCCCAGGTTGGCGAATCGTCCATACCGGCCTCGAAGCTATGAATGGCCGTGAACAGGCCGGTATTAGGGTCGATACGCTTGTCCATGGCCCACTCGGTGTAGCCGCGCAGCGGCACGAACATCTTCTTGAGAAAATCCCGTTTTTCACGAGCCGGCAGTTGCTGGGCAACCTCCAGGCTGAGCGGCGTCATGAGCGGGGGCTGGGTTATGCCGCTGGTCATGACGCCGTCGGGCGCGTCGGGCAAATCAGTAGTGCCGAACACCTTGCGTTGGGTGCGGGCATGTACGCGGCCGGTCGAACCTTCATTGGGTATCATCTTGTTCTTCCACTGAAAACGCTCTACGTAATTCAGCAGGCAGGCGGCTCCAAGCTGTTGGTTGGCGTACACCAAACCGCGGGCTTGCAGGGGTGAATCCCAGGAAAAGGTCGACCCCTCAAAGATAGTCAGATTAGGCACAGCCAACTGGCACGGCAGCACGGTGCGCTCCAGCACATCCTGGCTTCGGTCGGTGATACCAGCGTACTCATTCATAATAATTACGCTAACTATACCACAAAAATACCAAGATTGCGAAAGTTTTAGCGATAGTTGCTGAAGTTGATGGGGAAGTCGTAGTCTTGGGCTTTGACCAGTTGCATGGCAGTTTGCAGGTCGTCTTTGCTGCCGCTGGTGACGCGGACGGCGTCACCTTGGATTTGGGTTTTAGCTTTGGGCAGTTCGTCGCGCAGCAGCTTGGTAATCTTCTTGGCCTTGTCTTGGTCAAGCCCTTGCTGGAACGGCACTTCTTGGGTGGTTTGCAAGTTGCTGGTCTGTGCTGCCCGGCTGGTGTCGAGTACTTTTTGGCTTTGGCCGCGGGCGGCCAGCTTTTTACGGACGATGTCGAGGATAGCCTCGATCTGGTAGTCGCTGTTGCCGGTGACTTTAAAACCGGTTTTGTCGCCATCCAACCAGTCCAGTGCCGCCGGGGTGCCTTTAAAATCATAGCGGTTTGTCAGTTCGCGCTGGGTCTGGTCGAAGACGTTGTTCATCTCGGCCTTGTCGTATTCGCTAACGATATCAAAACTGAATTGTGCCATACATCCCAGTGTAGCACACAAAGTGTTTTACTAAATATAAAAAAAGTGTTATTATATACTACATTATGACTCGAAGCGCGGTGCCGCTCCAGATTGAAGGTTTCCATACCTACCTGACAGAGGCAGGGGCGGAGCTATTACAGGAACGGTCGGATTTGGCAGATGCCATTGCCAGAGCGACGCTTGTCGAACAGGCAGCCGACGGTAAAAACCCCTACCAGTACATCGGCTATGGTATGCGGGCAGAAGTGAACACGCTGCCAGGCTACGCAGAGCTGTGCATAAAAACCTCTACGCCAAAAACCGGCCGGGAAAGCTACTTTCGCGGCGGCCGGCAAGTTACCCCCGAGAATCTGATCGTCCAGACCAGGTTTATGGATCGCTTACGGGGACATCTGCAAACCAGCTACCACAAAACGGGCGTGACTACCCCGGAATATTATATGGCGGCGCGCAGTCATGATGGAGCCACTAACATCGCCGTGATGCAGCGTATACCGGATAGCTTCATTACACTGTCTCGATATGCCGCCGCGAATGGGGCCGAGACATCCGATCCGCTACCAGCCCGGATACATGGGCGCATCAAAGAAGCGCTGGGCCACTCGGTCCTGCGCCTTGGCGTTGACGATTTAGGAAATGGCAGCATAGACACCGGCAATATTCTTATTAATAGCGTCATGCCAGATTATGAACCGATATATCTGATTGATTTGCCGGCCCGCCGGATTGCCTTGGCGCGGGTGGCCATGATGCTGTCGCGGGATTAGCCACGCCCCATCGGGGCTTTTTCTAATTCAGTAAAAGTTAGCGGAGCTGTACAGAGATTGTTATAATGACAAGCAATATGGCTTATCAAAACAAGAAAATTGCTGACGTGGCGGCAGTGCTCGAAAAACGTCTGGCGGGGCTGGACGATAAAGCGACTATTGTGCGGGCAACCGAACTGAAGGCATTATACGCCGAATTGCGCTTGTTACCGCCGGCCGAACGAGCCGCTTTTGGCAAAGAGATAAACCAGCTGAAGGCGCACCTGGAGACGTTGGTGGCGGCTGCCGCGGACGAGCAAGAGGCGCTGGAGCCGATCGACGTTACCGCGCCGTTTGGCGCCAACACGCCGCCCGCCAAGCGCCCGCGGCTGCTGACGGCCGACCGCGGCAGCCGCCACCCGCTAATGACCGAGCTCGACGCAGTTTTGGATATTTTCTACCGTATGGGCTTTGAGGCGGTCGAATCGCGCCAGCTTGACGATGATTACCACATGTTCACCTCTCTGAATTTCCCCGAAGACCATCCGGCTCGCGACGATTACGACACCTTTATGACCACCGAGGGCCTGATCGCGCCGGCGCACACCAGCACCATGCAAAACCGCGTCCTCAAAGAGCGCGCCGGCGCTCTCAAACAAGGTACGCCAATCGCCGCCGTTATCCCCGGCCGGGTATTCCGCAACGAAGACCTCGACGCCACGCACGAGCACACCTTCTACCAGCTCGAAGGCCTCTATGTCGATAAAGGTGTCAACGCCGGCAACCTGGTGGCCACGCTCAAGACCTTCCTCGAAGCCTACTTCCAGGAAGACCTTGAAGTCCGCACCCAGCCGTTTTATTTTCCGTTCACCGAGCCGAGCTTCGAATTTGCCATCAAGCGGCCCGGCCGCGATTGGATGGAACTGCTCGGCTGCGGCTTAATCCACCCTAATGTCCTCACAATGGCCGGCATCGACCCGACCGAGTACACCGGCTTTGCCTGGGGCTTTGGTATCGACCGGCTGGTATTAATGAAACACGGCATCGAAGACATCCGCCACTTCGAATCCGCCAAACTGGAATTTCTGAGGCAATTCAAATGAAAATTAGCTTGAACTGGGTCAAAGAGTTTACGGATGTCAAACTGCCGGTTGACGAGCTGGTGGCCGCAATTGGGGCGCAGCTGGGCGAGGTGGAAGAAGTAGTCGATGTGGGCAAACCATATCAACATATTGTCATAGCTGATGTTGTGGAGTGCCAAAAACACCCCAATGCCGACAAACTGCATATCTGTAAAATCGATGACGGCGGCGTGGTCAAAAACGTACCGCGCGACGAAAACGGCCTGGTGCAGGTAGTTTGCGGCGCGCCCAATGTACGCGCCGGCCTGGCTGTGGCCTGGCTGCCGCCCGGTGCCGTGGTGCCCAGCACCTACGACAAAGAACGTTTTGTCATCGAAGCCCGCGAACTGCGCGGCGTTACCAGCAACGGTATGCTGGCCAGCGCCGCCGAGCTGGGGATTGGCGACAACCACGACGGCTTGCTCGAAATTGATGTTACAGCAAAACCCGGCACGCCGTTTGCCGACGCCTATCAGCTTGACGACACCATTATCGACATCGAAAACAAGATGTTCACGCACCGGCCGGATTGCTTCGGTATCCTGGGCGTGGCTCGCGAGCTGGCTGGTATTACCCATCGGTCGTTTTCAAGCCCCAGCTGGTATATCCAGCCCACGACGTTTACTTCGGGCCAAAGCGACGCTATCAAGGCGTACGGCGTAACCAACCAAATCGGCGAGCTGTGCCCGCGCTACATGCTTATTGCCATAGACAACGTCACGGTCGGGCCCAGTCCGGTTTGGCTGCAGACCTATCTGAGCCGTGTCGGTATCCGACCCATCAACAATATTGTCGACATGACCAACTATCTGATGGTGCTGACCGGCCAGCCGCTGCACGCCTTTGACTTCGACAAAGTTGCCGTGAACGGCACTGCCAACATCGTGGTGCGCAAGCCCAAAAAAGGCGAGAAGATGACCCTGCTCGACGGCAAAACCATTACGCCGCGGGCTGACGCTATTTTGATTTGTGACCAAGATAAACCAATCGCCCTGGGCGGTGTGATGGGCGGTAATAATTCCGAAATCGACTCGGGCACCACGCGCATTTTGATCGAATGCGCCAACTTCGACATGTATAACATCCGCCGCACCGTCATGGAGCACGGCTTGTTTACCGATTCGGTAACGCGTTTTACCAAAGGCCAGTCGCCCTGGCAATGCGCGGCGGTGCTGCATAGCGCCGTGGCCATGGTGCAGGAGCTGTGCAGCGGCGCCATGCCGATCGGCAAACCGGTTGACGCCCAAGACACCAGTGTTGAGCGCCGCAACCAAGCTGTAACCGTTACGCCGCAGTTTATTAACGAGCGGCTGGGCGTAGCCCTGAACCGCCAGGAAATTACCAAGCTTTTAACCAACGTTGAGTTTGAAGTCAGCGAAAAGAACAACGCTCTGCGCATCACGGCACCGTTCTGGCGCACCGACATTGCTATCCCCGAAGACATCGTCGAAGAGGTCGGCCGGCTGTACGGCTACGACCATTTGCCGCTAGTGCTGCCGCAGCGCGGCCTGGCGCCGGCGCCGACTAACGACGTGTTAAGTCTAAAAAAACAGATCCGGAACGTGCTTAGCGGCGCCGGCGCCAGCGAAGTCCTGACCTACAGCTTCGTCCATGGCAACCTGCTCGAAAAAGTCGGCCAAGACCCCAAGCTGGCATTCCAACTGAGTAACGCCCTAAGCCCCGATCTGCAATATTACCGGCTGAGCCTCACACCCAGTTTACTGGATAAGGTGCATGCCAATATCAAGGCGGGCACCAGCCGGTTCGCCATCTTTGAAATCGGCAAAACCCATGACAAAAAGAGCTTACAAAAAGATGGCCTACCAGTCGAAGAAGAACGCCTGGCGCTGGTCTTTACGGCTGACGGCAAGCAAGCCGCCCAATACCACGGCAGCGCCTATTATGAAGCTAAAACGTACGCGGAATACGTGCTTGGCCGGCTCGGCTTTACCGGCTTGGTATTCGAGCCGTCAACCACGCACGAACCCAAAGTGGATACCGGCAAACAATGCTTGGCGCCATTCGAGCGGAACCGAACAGCCTACATAAAGACCGCCAACGGTGAATTACTTGGCATGGTCGGCGAAGTCAAACCGGGCGTTAAAAAAGGCTGTAAGCTGCCCGATTTCACGGCGGCGTTTGAACTCGACCTGTTACAGGTGCTGAAGTTGCGGCAGCCGGCGCAATATCGTCCGTTATCACGCTTCCCCAAAACACAGCAAGATATCAGCTTCAAGGTCAAGGACGACGTGGCCTACCAAACCCTGCGCGACCTGTTGCAGGTAGCGCTCACTGAAGCCGAAACGGAGCACGGCTACGAATCAACAATCGAGCCGCTTGATATATATCGGGCCGATAACGACACTGCTCATAAACACATAGCTTTTCGTATCACCCTGACACACCCCGACCGCACTCTGACCACAGAAGAGGTCAACCGGTTGCTTAACGACCTGGCCGAAGCCGCCCACAAAACCGTCAAAGCCACTCGTTTATAGCCTCGCGTCAGCTTGCGGGCAGCGGGGGTGCGCGGTACAATAGGCGGGTGCCAGCAATCATTGAAACAAAAGATATCGTTAAGACATACGGCAAGGGGGCCAGTGCTTTTTCGGCCCTAAAGGGCGTTAGCTTATCCATTAACGAGGGCGAAGTCTTGGCGGTAATCGGCAAGAGCGGCTCCGGCAAATCAACATTGATGCACTTACTGGCCCTACTCGATACACCGACTACCGGCCACGTTATCATCAATGGCACTAACGCCTCCAAGCTTGACCGCAAACGCGTCGGCCAGCTGCGTAACAGTGAATTCGGCTTTGTGTTTCAGCAGTTTTTCTTGAACGCCGACGAATCAGTCCTCAATAACGTGATTTTGCCTTTGAAGATTGCCGGTGTACCGGCGCGCGCCCGCAAGAAACGGGGCTTGCAGGTCCTGAAAGCCGTGGAGCTCGACGACAAAGCCAACAACAAAGCCGCCAACCTGAGCGGTGGCCAAAAGCAGCGGGTATGTATCGCCAGAGCTCTTATTAACGACCCGAAAGTTATCTTTGCTGACGAACCGACCGGCAACCTTGACTCGCATACCGGTAAAAAGATCGAGGACCTATTATTCAGGCTCAACCGCGAAAAGGGGATTACTTTAATTTTTGTAACTCATGACCCGGATTTGGCGGCACGCTGCGACCGAGAGATTCATATTAAAGACGGCAAGATCAGCCGGGCTGCCAAGCCGGCCGTTAAGCCCGGGGCCAAACCTGGAGCCAAGCGATGAAATTCCGCGACATCCTACTGACGGCCAATGGCAACCTACGCAAGAGTAAGCTGCGGACGGCCCTGACCATCATTGCCGTATTCATCGGTGCCCTGACGTTGATGCTAACGACCGGCGTAGGTGCCGGCCTCAAAACCTATGTCAACGAGCAGGTTAATGCCGTGGGCGCCAAAGACGTCATGATTATTATGGGTACCAACGAGCAGCCGATGTTCAGCGGTGATAGCGGTCCTAAAGAGTACAACCCCGACCAAGTGTCTCAGCTTGATCCGAGCGGTTTCGCGTCGGTGGTTTTGCTGCAGCCGAACGATCTGGAGAAAGTCCGCAACACGCCTGGTATCCTCAGCGCCGAACCCCTGTATATTATGAACGCGGAATATGTCACGCGCGGCGCCGACGCGCCTAAGTACCAGGTGACGGTCAGTGAAACGGTAGAGGGCTTAATACAGCCGCAAGCGGCCGGAGAAATGGTCGACATGGGCAGCAGCCAGTACCAGGTAACGATTCCGCAGTCCTACGTACAGTCGTTGGGCTTTGACAGCGATCAAGAGGCCATCGGCCAAACCGTGACGTTCGCCTTCAAAGACGTACTGGGCAATGCTTTCACCAAAGATGCCGTCATCACCGGCGTGCAGCAAAAAATCCTTATCAACGAGGGCGGCGTGACAGCTAACCGGGCTTTTGCTAGGGCCGTCTTTGAGCAAACCAACGCCCCCTTACCGCCGGCGCAGCGCGACCGTTTTGTAAATATCGTGGCTAAGTTCGACCCCGCCATGGGCGAGCAAGAGTTGACGGCTCTTAAAAAATCCCTGAAAGACCAAGGACTTGACGCCACTACGCTGCAAGACCAGCTGGGAGTTATTAACGATGTGATCGATGCCATCACAGTGTTCCTGAACATTTTTGCGGCTATCGCGCTGCTGGCAGCTTCGTTCGGTATTGTCAACACACTGTTTATGGCGGTGCAGGAACGTACCCGTGAAATCGGGCTGATGAAAGCGCTGGGCATGAGCCGGGCGCGTATCTTCGCGCTGTTTAGCTTCGAGGCGGTTTTGATCGGTCTGTGGGGTGCCGTTATCGCCCTGATTGCAGCCAACCTGCTGGGGCGCCTAGGCAGTCATATCGCCAGCAACACTATCTTTAAGGCGTTCGGCGGGCTGGAACTATTCTCGTTCCCATGGCAATCGATGGTGCCGATTATCCTGCTGATTATGGCTATTGCGTTTGTGGCGGCCACGTTGCCAGCCCGCCGGGCCGCCAAGCTCGACCCGATTGACGCACTGCGGTATGAGTA
>CAYWVZ010000012.1:18196-18648 GCA_964462215.1 uncultured Candidatus Saccharibacteria bacterium | reverse complement strand
TTACATCAAGCAGACTAATACCACTGCCAGAACTATCTATGTTGACGGTGTTACGCTAGTTACCGGCAGTTCCCCTCAACCGTACAACAATCCTGGCAGTCTGCTGCAGGCTGATGCTACCAACAACGCGCTCACCCTGCTGAACAATACCAGCGGAGAATTAAGCTCCTGGCAGACCAACAGCAATGTGTTGCCGGATAATCGCTCAACACCGTCTGTGACCGCCAATGGCTACGCCTATGTTATTGGCGGTAGTAGCGATGGCACCAATGGCACTAACACCGTCTACTATGCCAAGTTGAATGCTGACGGCAGTGTGGGGGCGTGGCAGACGAATGCGAATACTCTTCCAGCTACTCGTAAGAATCATAGTGTAGTTACCACTGGCGGCTATATCTATGTTATTGGCGGTGGACTTGGCGTAGCTGGTACAAATTTTGCCAGCGCTAACA
>CAYWVZ010000012.1:0-18096 GCA_964462215.1 uncultured Candidatus Saccharibacteria bacterium | reverse complement strand
CCGTCTACTACGCTCGTCTTAATGCTGACGGTTCTACGGGGGCGTGGCAGACGAACGCCAACACCCTACCAGCTGCCAGACAAAACCATACATCAATAGTGGCCAATGGTTACGTGTATGTGATCGGTGGTGCTACTAGTACCCTAGGTACTAACGCTAACACCGTCTACTACGCTCGTCTTAATGCTGACGGTTCTACGGGGGCGTGGCAGACGAATGCCAACACCCTACCAGCACAGCGGGGCCTACATACGTCAGTCGTGGCCAATGGTTACGTCTACGTTATTGGTGGGATGCAACAGATCCCTCAAAGCGGAACAACAACCGTCTACTATGCTCATCTTAATGCTGACGGTTCTACGGGGGCGTGGCAGACGAATGCCAACGCATTGCCAACTGGCCGGGCAGGGCATACATCTGTAATCGCCAACGGTTACGTGTATGTGATCGGTGGTGCCACTGATGCCGGCAATGGCGCTAACACCGTCTACTATGCTCGTCTTAATGCTAACGGCTCCATCGGGGTGTGGCGGACCAGCAACACTATATTACCCACGAACCGCAGGAACCACGGCTCTTTTATAGCTAACGGCTACATGTATGCGATAGGCGGTACAGCAGCCGGCTATACTGGCACGCCCACCAACACCGTCTACTACGCCTCTACCTCCCGGTTACAAGTTGGCGCCGCTAACCTAGACCTGGTTGGCCTGCAAGGTCAGAACCTGGCTGATGGTGGAGACTTCTCGCAAGGCAGTACTGGCGGTAGCCTGACAGCTGGCAACGGTACGTTTGTGGGTTCTCTGCAGGTGCAGGGTCAAGCTAGCTTTACAAGTGGTGCAGTCATTGGCGGTGGCTTGAACGTCGGTGGTGGAGCCTATGTCCAGAATGGAGCCACTATAGAATCTACAGCTGCTGACACGAAGGGGCTGGTCATCAAGGGGGCTACGTCCCAGACAGCTAACTTACAAGAGTGGCAGAATAGTATGGGTACTGTCATGGGCAGTGTCAGTTCCTCAGGACAAGTCCTCTTCAAGAATGATGCGAACTCTACGACAGCGTTTCAGGTGCAGAACCAAGCAGGCGGTAACTTATTGCAAGTGGATACCAGCAATAACCAGGTTACGGTGTTTGGGGGGTTAGTCCCAGAGACTGATGCCTGGCAAACGAATGCAAATGTGTTACCTGATGCTCGTGACAGAGCAACATCCGTTACTGCCAACGGCTACATATATGTAATAGGGGGGACTAATGGTAGCACTGGTACCAATACCGTCTACTACGCCCAGCTGAATCTTGACGGCTCTACTGGTAGCTGGACTACTAGCGCTAATGCACTACCGGAGGGGCGGTCAGGACATACATCTGTTGTCGCCAACGGCTACGCGTATGTAATTGGCGGCACTGCTAGTGGCACTGGTACCAATACCGTCTACTACGCCCAGCTGAATCTTGATGGTACGACCGGGGCTTGGCAGACGAGTGTCAATACTTTACCGGCTAGCAGAACTCACCATACATCTGTTGTCGCCAACGGCTATGTGTATGCCCTTGGTGGTTCTGATGGTTCAGCTTCTACCAATACCGTCTACTACGCTGAACTGAATCTTGATGGCACGACCGGGGCTTGGCAAACCGCTGCCGAAACGTTGCCAGCAAATCGTTATTACCATAACTCTGTAGTGGCTAACGGCTACGCGTATGTAATTGGCGGCACTGCTAGTAGCACTGGTACCAATACCGTCTACTACGCCCAGCTGAATCTTGATGGTACGACCGGAGTTTGGCAGACGAGTGCCAACACCTTGCCAGCGAATCGTCTAATGGCCAGTTCGGTTATAGCAAACGGCTACGTGTACCTAATAAGCGGAGGTACTACTTCCGGTGGTTCGGGTCAATCACCAGCTGTTTATTACGCAAAGCTAAACCCCAATGGCGCCAATGATGCATGGCAAGTCAACAGTAGTTCCCTGCCAGATAATAGACCTCTTGCCGCCGCTACCGTGGTAAACGGGTATATCTATGTTTCAGGAGGAGATACCAACCCCGGCGGCACTGCTGGTGACCGGGATACGGTTTACTATGCCGGGATTCCTTTACCCTCCACTCGCTCCTTAAGCGTCGGCGGCAACCTGAATCTCATGAGTCTGTACTCTCAGGCTACGGCCGAGGAGTTTGGTACGGCTCCGGTAGGCGGCTCTGTCATTGCTCTGGATGGTGACTTTGCCGGTACGCTGACGGCCGGTGGGGCTACGACGCTACAGGGCGGCGCGACTATCCATGCTGCTGCCGACGATCAAGTCGGGCTGGTGATTCAAGGTGCCAGCGGCCAAACTGCCAACCTGCAGGAGTGGCAGGACGACGGCGGTAGCGTGCTGGCCTTTGTGAGCGCCGCGGGTGACCTTAGCGTAGTTAATGCTACGGTGACCGGCACGCTGACGGTTACCGGCGCCGCTACGTTTAATGCGGGCATTACCGTCAATGGCCACATCATCACCGGCAACACCAGCGGCGTGACTACCATTGGTGCCGAGGCAGGGGCGGGCAGTGGAGCTACGATAGACATTGCCGGCAACGACACCGCCGGTACGGTTACCATAACCACCGGTACCGGAGCCGGTACCGGCACACTGGCCACCGTGACCTTTGCCAACGCCTATGGCGCCAACGTCCGCGTAGTACTAACACCAGCCAACGGCAACGGTGCCAGCATCCAGTACTTCATCGGCACGGCTGGCACCACCACCTTTACCATCGACGCCAACGACGCTCCCGCCGACGCCACCGAATACATCTACCACTACCACGTCCTACAGTAGCCGCCGCCCGTCTTGATTCTGCCCGTGGATAGCCGTAACATAGTACATGAACCTTCGGCCCGTAGTTTCCAGGCTACCCCGCGGAAGGTTCTCTCTTGACTTCCGAGCCACCACCTACTAGTATTGTTACTAAGATCTTCGGCCTGTAGTTTCTAGGCTACCCCTTGGCGGAAGGTCTTTTTCTTTTTATTTCTTTGCTCCAAAAACCGACATAAAGTCTTTCCGGCCGTTTTTCGCATTTTGCTTTACTTGTACATAAAATTTCTGGCTATCTTTAGTCTGCCCGGTGAAGCGGTGTAATAGTTCATTTGGATTTCTCTGACTAATAATAGTCGTGGGCGCCAAAGTCGTGTGGCGCAGTAGGTCAAGAGCACACGCAAATAGTTTTGCTCGCTTAATCTGCTCACCCTTGCGTTTTTGCACAAGATGATTCAGAAAATTATTTATAAAAACCTTGTCGTTACTAAAATACTTGGAGCGGATATAGGGCTGCCGACGGGGTGTGCGCTTCTGAATGACTCTATATTCACGTCGCACAACGTACAGCGCTTCTTCATAGGACGTTCCAGACAAAAGCCCGACCTTTGACTTGTATATTTTCACCAGAGAAGCATAGCAACCAGAAATTAACTTTCCGTTAACTATTTTACTTTTTGGCTTCTAGTTGTTGACTCACAAAGCTCACCTGCATATAATTACTACCAGACCTTCGGCACCGTAGTTTCTAGGCTACCCAGCGGGAGGTTTTTTTATTTGGCAGCCCAGAGATTTTGAACGGCTCAGCGGCATAGGTAATGCTATACTAACAGCCATGACTCCGGGCTTGGACATAACGAATTTGGCAGTTATTTTTGTGGCTATTTTGCTGGCTGTCGGTGTGCACGAAGCTATGCACGGCTTTACCGCTCACTGGCTGGGCGATCCCACGGCTAAAGACGAGGGTAGGCTGACGCTCAACCCCCTTAAACACATCGATATTATGACCACCGTGCTGTTGCCGGTGGTTTTGATTGCCATCGGCTTGCCGCCGATCTTCGCGGCCAAGCCGGTGCCGTTTAATCCTTTTAACGTGCGTTTTGGCGAGTGGGGCGCAGCGCTGATTGGCCTGGCCGGACCGTTCACCAACTTGGTCTTAGCAGCTATGACGGCTGTTATTGTGCGACTGCTGCCTTTGGGTGCCAGCCCGTTCTTGGTGGACAGCCTGGTTATTTTTGTGCAGGTCAATATTGGCTTCTTTGTCTTTAACATGATTCCAATCCCGCCGCTCGACGGCTCGCGTTTGCTGTACGCCGTAGCTCCCGAATCGGTGCAGCGGGTGATGGCCCGCTTCGAACAAATGGGCATCATGGTGGTGATTATCATCTTGCTGGTGCTGATGCCGGTTATCGGGCCAATCTTGGGGGACCTTAACCAGGCGGTGCTGCGCTTTTTGTTGTAGGCCGGCAGGGTGGTTGGCGGTTGCCACCGGAGCACGGTATAATAAGAGCGGCTGGAACGAAGCCGCAAGGCTTCAGCCAACCATATGATTATCTGAATAACTAATCATAGGGAGCCCAAGATTTGCGCCGGCCGGGGGTCGGCACGTGAGGGCACCCACTTGCGTATTCGCAGGTGATCATGTTGGCTCCAGCTATTTTTTTCGGGGTGTGGCGCAGTTGGCTAGCGCGTACGGCTGGGGGCCGTGAGGTCGCAGGTTCAAGTCCTGTCACCCCGACCAATTTGTCCACAATCAATTATTAAAGACTTATTAATTTGCTTGGTTCCAGGCTCCGGCCTGGCTTATAATCGGAAGCACCATGCACGAACTAAGCGACGATCAGGAACAGCAGCTACTTGGTGAGCTTTTCAAGGACAAAATTGATCTGTTATTCGAAATGGTCGCTGATATACCACACATTAAGCGCCGCGTTGATTCCATAGACGAGCGGCTAACAAGGGTCGAATACAGGCTTGATGCAGCTGTGGCTGCTATTGGCGACCACGAAGGGTTCTTGCGCGAACACAAAGAATGGATGCGTGAGCACGAAGCCTGGAAGCGCGAATCAGAGAAGAACCGTAAAGAACACGCCAGCATATTGCGGGACATTCGGCGGGAGCAGAAACAAGACAGGCGTGAATTTAGCGGGCGTTTAACCAAACTTGAAAAAGCTGTCGCCTGATCTGGTTAATTAATTATCTTCTTATTGGGGATGTGCCGAACAAGCACCAGGGATAACAAGCCAAGCACTGCTATGGCGAACAGGGCGCCCCTGAGGGCACGTACCTGTGAATCGCTGTAAATCTGAGCCACTTCGGCTGCATCGGTATCTGATACACCCTCTTTTTCGGCGAAGGCATCAACCTGCGGCTTCGATACTATCAGCACGCCGGCTTGGCTGTTCTCTTGCACAAAACTCTTGATATTCGAGGGCAGGCTACTAGCGTTTATATCCTGTACAAAGTTAGTTGTCAGCGAAGCGATCAATACCGAGCCGATCAAGGCTGTTCCCAGGGACGAGCCCAGGTTTTGGGCAACACCCTGCAAGCCGCCGACGGCGCTGCCTTCTTTTTCGTCTACGGCCGACATATTGACGTTGCTAATCTGAGAAGCCAGCAAACCCAAACCGGACCCAACCAGCGCCATGCCCACCGAGAACAGGACTCGTTTTAACTCCAAAGAGACAGACCCGAGTAGTATTAGAGAGCCAACCACCATAGCATATTGGCCGAACTGGACAATCCGTTTGGGCGAAAAACGGCCGACTAGACGCGAGCCCAGCATCGAGAATAAGATGACCGCGAATGACAGGGGAACAATATGGAGGCCGGTTTGCAAGGCATCATAGCCCAGCGTCATTTGCAAGTAGACTGGCAAGATGAAGAACAGGCCGGCGATGATCAGGTATTGGGCAGCCAACACCGACAATCCGCTGCGTAGCTGTTTGATGCCCAGCAGAGCCGGGTCGAGCAATGGTTTACGGTTTTGGGTAACCAAATGCTTCTGGCGGTCGTAGAAAAGCTTCAGTAGGAATAAGCCGATAATAATAAGGTAGGCTACGAGCGATATGCCCAAAGGCGCGATATCATGACCATTAATGACAGGGGTAGACATGGGCGTTACCCAGCCCCAGGTCTTGCTCTGCAGGATGCCATACACCAGCACCATCATACCTACCGAAGACAGCAAAACACTGGGAATATCGATTTTCTCCGAGAGACGCTTGCTGGCGTCGGTAATTTTGTAGCTGAACAATAGCACGATAGCCATGATCAGGACTTCGGAGAAGAAAACGTATCGCCACGAGAAGTAGGTGGTGACGAAGCCGCCGATTAACGGCCCGGCTGCCGCGGCGGCACCGGCAATACCACCGATAACGGCATAGCCTGTAACCCGGTCACGACCCTTGTAGTTTTCGGCTATCAGGGCCACCACGGCCGGTATGACTAACACCGCGCCCAGACCTTCGATAAACGACCAGCCAAACATCAGCGTACCGATATTGGGGCTCAGGCCGGTAATCAGGGCACCGATGGCGTAAATACTAATGCCAATCATAAAAACGCGGCGCTTACCCCAGACGCTGCCCAATTTACCGCCCAGCAGCATAAAAGCCGCCATCGTCAGGGTGTAGAAAGTAATTGCCATCTGCAGGCTGGAAACAGTGGTACCGAGGTCGGCCACCACTTCGGCGATCGAGACGTTCATCACCGTACTGTCCAGCACCATCACAAATTGCGCCAAAGCCAGGACGATCACCACGTGCCACTTCTTCATGATTTTATCTTACCATACCCTAAAAACGCCCAAGTGCGGTAGAATGAAAGAGATGAAAACACTGTACCTAAAACAAAAAGACATCCAGGAGCTGGCGGGTAACGCTACGCTGCTGCTGGCCTATGATGACCAAGCCATTACCGTTAACGACGAGGTACGGGTGGTCAACAAAGACACCCAAGAAACAGCCGGCTCGTTTGTAGTTGATAAAGTGACGATTAAACGGTTGGGCGATATGCCCGAACCGGCCACTATTGTGATAGCTGCAGCAGACGATATCGAACAAACCCTTGACCCGGCTACGCCCATAAAAAAAATTGACTGTATGTTCAGCCCCCAAGACCCAAAATCGGCAGTGGCCAATGATGCTGTAAATAAATCAACATACATAACAGAGGTAAAATTGTATACCGATGGCGGCTCGCGCGGCAACCCCGGACCGGCCGCTTCGGGCTGGGTAGTCTATGATATGAAGGACGCCATGCTTAAAGAGGGCGGTTTTTACCTGGGCCGGGCTACCAATAACGTGGCCGAATACACGGCGCTCAAGCTGGGTTTGCAGGATGCCAAAAGTCTGGGTGCCAGCCGGGTGCAGGTGTACATGGACAGCTTGCTGATTGTTAACCAAATGAAGGGGTTGTACAAAATCAAGAACGCCGATTTGCGGCTGATTTACCAAGAAGTACGGGACTCTCTGGCTGCTTTTGAGGCAGTTACTTTTACGCATGTGCCGCGGGCGCTAAACACCGAGGCCGACCGCATGGTTAACGAAACGCTCGACGCTGTTCTATAGATGTTCTCACGGTGTTTTCATGGTATAATGTGCGGTAGCCAGATTATCGGCTGATCGCCCTTGGTTCGCCAGGGGAGGAAAGTCCGGGCAGCGTAGGGAATGGCAGTTGTTAACGGCAACCAGGGGTAACCCTAGGGAAAGTGCCACAGAAACCAGACCGCCTCTTCGGAGGTAAGGGTGAAATGAGTGGGGTAAGAGCCCACAATCTGAGCTGGTGACAGCTTGGAGCGGTAAACCCTGTCTGCTGCAAGGAGATGAGCTTTCGCCGCGCTCCGCGCGGCTGGTTCCCGCCAGAGTTCGTCACAAGAACCGCTCGATCTGTTAAGCAATTAGCAGGCTAGATAGATGATCAGCTAAAACAGAACCCGGCTTACGGATAGTCTGGCGCTAGCACACTATGAAAATACCACCCGCACGAGGGTGGTATTTTGTTTGTGTACCGCTGACTACTTAGCTTTGTTGACTGTTTCGACGACAGCGGTGAAAGCTGCCGGCTCGTTGACGGCCAGTTCGCTTAGAACCTTGCGGTCAAGGGTGATATCAGCCTTTTTCAGGCCGGCAATCAGTCGACTGTAGGTAGTACCGTTCAAACGGGCACCGGCGTTAATACGGGTGTTCCACAAGGCTCGGAAGCTGCGCTTGTGGTTGCGCCGATCGCGATAAGCATAAACCAGCGACTTGGTAACGGCTTGTTTGCCGCGTTTGATGCTGGATCGGTTGCTACGGGTCATACCTTTGGTAGCTTTACGGATCTTCTGGTGTTTGTGGTGGCTGGTGACGCCTCGTTTTACGCGCATTCTAAACTCCTAGTTGCTTCTTTATAGTCTTGGTGGCTTTGCCAGTTAAGGTCTCCAGGCCACTAATTCGGCGCTTACGGGAGGCTGACTTCTTCTGCAAGAGGTGATTGCCGGTAGCGTGGGCACGTCGAACCTTACCGTTCTTGGTAATCCGTACGCGGGCTTTGGTGCCGCTATGCGTCTTTAGTTTTGGCATGGGGGTTGCTCCTTATTACGAAACTTAACTGTTTGCCTGCTAATTGCGGTTTTTGGTCGACGATAATCTCATCTCCGTAATCTGTTATCACACGTTCCGCCAGCTTAAAGCCGATGTCTTTGTGCGCCAGTTCGCGTCCTCGGTAAAACAGGGTTATTTTGACCTTGTGGCCGTTCTCTAGGAATTTGTTAACCTTGTTGAGTTTAACGCCCAGGTCGTGGTCGCTAATCTTGAGGCCGAAGCGCATCTGTTTCAGGTCGACGCTTTTGGTGTTGCGCTTGTTCTTTTGCAGCTGCTTGGTCTTCTGGTAGTTGTATTTACCCCAGTCGACGATCTTGGCGACCGGCGGATCTGTATTGGGAGAGATTTCTACCAGGTCCAAATCGTGCTCGCGGGCCAGCTCTAGAGCCTCTTGCCGCGTTAGAACACCGAGTTGTTGGCCGTCATGGCCAATCACGCGCAAACGTGGAGCCCGAATTGAGTCATTCAGGCGGGTGTACTTGTTGATGAGATCGTTCTCCTTAACCTTATTAATGGCTTCGGCAACAGTGTAACAGATGATGCAACAGAGGTCAACACAGAAATTACCAGAAACTAGAGCGGTTCTGCTGGCCGGTAACGGTATTGCAGGGCTTCGGTGATGTGAATATCTTCGATAGTCGGGCTGCCCGCCAGATCGGCAATGCTGCGGGCTACCTTGACGCTTCGCATATAGCCGCGGGCCGACAGCTGTAGTTGCCCGGCGGCCTGGTCGAGCAGGGTACGGGCCTCTGGTGTCAGGTTGGCGTACCGCTTGAGCAGCCGGTTATCCATACTACTGTTAAGCAAGCTACCGCCGAGCCGTTTCGTTTGCCGCTGACGGGCCTTAATAACCCGTTTACGTATATGTCGGCTGGCCTCGTTAGCCTCGTCCTTCTGCAATAACTGCTTATGCACGGTCGGCTCGACCTCTATATACAGGTCAATCCGGTCAAGAATCGGCCCCGACAGCTTACGGCGGTAGCGGGCCAGCTGGTGCGGCGGGCAGCGACAGGTTTGCTCCGAGCCGTAATAGCCGCACGGACAGGGGTTAGCTGTAGCCACTAGCAAGAAATCTGCCGGGTAGGTACTGTTTTCGCGAGCGCGGGCAACGGTAATAGTTTTGTCTTCTAACGGTTGACGCAGGGCTTCGATAGCCGAGCGGCTGAACTCGGGAAATTCGTCAAAAAATAGTATGCCGCGGTGGCTGAGGCTGATCTCGCCGGGCCGCGGTGACGAGCCGCCGCCTATCAGGGCGCTGTTACTGGCGCTGTGATGGGGAGTGCGAAAGGGCCGTTCGGCAATAACCCGGTCAAAACTGTGGCTAGCCAGGCTGTGTATATGGGTAACCTCGAGCATTTCCTCGTAGACCAGGGGCGGCAAGATAGAGGGCAGAGCCCGCGCCAACATGCTTTTACCGGTGCCGGGCGGGCCGCTAAGCAAGATATTATGCCCGCCGGCCGCAGCGATTTCCAAGCCCCGCTTGGCCCGGTTTTGGCCAACTACCTCTTGAAAATCAGGGCCCGCAGTGGCTTTGCCTGTACTGGAATGGGCTGGCTGTTCGGGGTTAACGGGGGTCAGCGGCACGGCTGTCAGCAAATGTTGCTGAAGTTGGTTCAGCTTAGCAACGGGGAACAGGGTGATATCCGGCACCAACCGGGCCTGCTCAACATTACCGTGCGGAATAATGAATTGGCTAAAGCCGTCCTGTCGGGCGGTAAGCAACTTGCCGATAATGCCCCGAACCGGCCGGACGGTTCCGTCCAGCCCCAGTTCACCGATGATAATGGTATCGTTCAGGTTCGTTTGTAACCCCTGTTGATCAGCCGATATAATAGCGGCGGCCATGGCCAGGTCAAAACCGGTACCGTCTTTAGGGATGTCACCAGGGGCCAGGTTAAGGGCAATACGCTTGCGGGGCAGCCGCAGACCACTGTTAGTAAAGGCGCCACGCAGGCGCTCTTTGGCCTCTTCGATTGACCTGTTGGCAAAACCGACAATTACGATTGCCGGCAAACCGTTACTAATGTGACATTCAATATCAACCACCAGCCCGCCCAGGCCGGTTTCGATAATGCTGACAATTCGCTTATGCATAACGCTAGGCATTGTAAAACCGGCGGCTATAAAAACTCAAAAATTATGAAAACCCGCTTAATTTTTAGCGGGTTTTCGTGGTGTTTTTAGTTTGTCTTTGGGGTTTTGGTATGATGTGTATTTTTCAAGGAACAACGGCTTGCGAGAAGCCGTTGTTATGGAGCTTTTTGTTTTTGAGCACTTTTTTTATTCAAGTGCTGTCCCTATCTTATAAATTGCTCAAAATCCTGTCAACATGATTATGCTATATTATTTCACAAACCTGTGTATAACTTTTGCTTTTAGAGGCCTCTACATTGCTAAAAGCGGCTTGTTAGGCAGGGCTTTGGCCGCCCAGCCGGGCGGCACAACCGGCTTCATAGTTACGATTAGCCTAAGAGGAGCTGCCCGGGCCGCACACAGGGTTCTATAAAACTATAAAAGCCCGGCCGGCTTTGTTCCGGGCGGTTGCAGATGCCCGGGCTGCGGCTTGGCCTGGGCGGGCCGTAAGCTGCCGGTCTAGCCGCCGGATGCCGGTACGGGCAATAGGGCCACCTGGTTTGATGGCCGGCGCGGCATACTATACCAATTTTGGCCATGTGTTCAATATGGCCGGACAGGTATTGGCCCTGAACAACCCGGAATTTCAATAATGCGACCCAAAAAGGGTACGCAGCCGGCTTTTAGCAAAAGCTGCGGCATATACCCATTTTGGCCGTTTTTTGGCCGCCTGGCGATTTTTAAAGGCTCCGCCGGCAGGTTAATTGCTGCCCGGCCAAAAGCTCCGCCGAGCTGCCCGGAGCATGGCTCAGCCGGCTGTCAAAATCCATAAAAAATAGCCAATCAACGAATATTTGATGTATGTAATACAACAAATATTTATGTATTCATGCATTATTATCATCAAAGCTAACAGATATAAGATGTGTAAAAAACAACGATAATTATTGACAAAAAGTCCCCGGTGTAGTAGGCTGAAGCATGTAAGTTGGCACACACAAAAACACACAAACTTACACATCTCTTTACCCGTGCGGGAGGAAAAAATGGCGCTCTTTGTTTGCGAGCAAGCAAGCAAGAGCGGTCAGTCAAGCCAAAAGACGGCAAGCGCTACAATAGTTTATTTTAATGAGCGGATTTGCCGTCTTGGCTCCAGTTTTACGGCACTACAACAGCACTATGAGCACTGTGTTCGAACCCGGACATGGTGTTTTTTGTTGCAAACTGCTAGTGTTGAAAGAGGATGAAAATAGCTCGATTTCGACGATTAGCCCTGGTCGTAAGCCTATACACAGCCCTGGTGGCGTGGCTGCTACTAACTGATCCCCGCGACATGTCAATTATCTTTTTGATAGTGCCGTTTGTTCTGCTGTTCGCTGCCCTGTGGTTGAGTGCCGACCTCTTTATTAAACGGTTTTTCCCGCGGCTAAAGGCGTCGCGGAAACTGGCTATAACAGTTTGCGTAAGCGTGGTGCCGGTCTTTTTGTTAGTGCTTAATTCGGTTGATCAACTGACCTGGCGCGACGTCGGGCTGGTGGTCTGCCTGGTAGCGTTTTTAATCTTTTACAGTGGTCGTATCCACTTCTCCAAATCGTAATTTCTACACACGGTAACGGTTATGTCTGGTATAATTTAAGTGATGGACCCTAATACTAACGCACCAGTTCCAAGTTTTGATTTGCCGAGCCCGGTCACCCCAGAGACAGCCCAGGGTGCTAACCTAGGTGTGCCGCCGCCAGAAGTAAACAAACAAACCGAACAACATAATATGGAGTTGCCGGCGGCTCCGGCGCCAGCGCCCGTAGCCATGCCTGCACCACCGTTTGCCCAGCCGGCTCCGTCTGCTGCGCCGCCCGCCACGCCCGTACCCGGCCAGCCGCCTGCGGCACCTGCAGCCACAACCGATGATAACCTTACCGCCGAAGATAACGACCTGATAGAAAAAGCCTGGGTGCTCAAAGCCAAAGCCATCGTCGACCAGACCAAAGACGACCCCTATCGCCAGAACAATGAGTTAAACAAGGTCAAAGCCAGCTACATCAAGAAGCGCTACGATAAAGACATTAAAATAGACGAGCCAGGGCAGTGACCGTATTTTTTATTATCTTGCTTATCTTCCTGACGCTGATAGCCGGGGTGGGGCTGACTATCTTCTTGCATTCGCGCAAATTGCTGCGTGAACAAAAGAATTACGAACGGGCTCTGAAGATGGTGCCTTTATTGATTCATTTGCCGCCCCAAAGTGATGATACCGAAGGTACCGGCCGCGACGTGCGTGAACTGATGGACGAAAACATTTCTAAGGCCCAGGTGGTTTATAACATCATCGCCAGCACCTGGCAGAAAGGGTTTAAGGGGCAGTTTTACGGGCAGCGCCACCTGGCGTTCGAAATTGTTGGCTCCAAGGGCTTTGTGTACTTTTACACGGTCGTACCGGTGTCGCTGGTGGATGTGGTCAAGCAGGCCGTTGTCAGCGCCTATCCGTCAGCCCGCCTGGAAGAAGTGGCGGAGCGCAATATCTTTAGCCCCATCGGTAAGATTAACGGCACTATTGGCGGCGAACTGACTCTTAAAGAGAATTATGCCTACCCGATCGCTACCTATCAGGACCTCAAACGCGACGCCCTGCAGTCACTGCTTAACGCCCTGTCTACCCTCGATAAAGAGGACGGTGCCGGCATCCAGATCTTGCTGCGGCCGGCCAACCCGTCGTGGCGCAAAAAGGCTCAGTCGGTAGCCGGCAAAAAACGCAAAGGCAAGGAAGATAAAAAAGGCGGGGCGCTGGTGGGCGAATGGGGTAAACAAGTGGCTACGGCGCTGGTCAAACCGCCGGAAGACAAGGGCGGCGCTGAGTCGTCCCAAAAGGATCTTTCCAGCCACGAGCAGACTACGCTGGACGCTATTGACCAAAAAACCTCCTACCCGGGGTACGAGGTACTCATCCGGGTGGTGGTGTCGTCTAACATCGCCCAGCGGGCCCAGGCCATTTTAGGCAACGTGGTGGCGTCATTCGCGCTGTTTGACGCGCCCGGCCGCAATGGCTTCCAGTATACGCCGGCCAAAGATATCGAGAGTTTCGTGACGGCCTACATCATGCGCTTTTTCCCGCAAGAGCACACCGAGAACATCCTTAACACCGTTGAACTGGCAACGATTTTTCACTTTCCGGACCAAAAGAACATCCCTACCACGCAGCTGGAGCGGCAGTCTTCTAAGCAGGTTGACGGGCCGCGTAACATCTCTGATCAGGGTATCTTTTTGGGCTACAACGTTTTCCGTGGCATCAAGAAGCCGGTGCGCCTGGACGACAACGACCGCCGCCGCCACATGTATCTGGTGGGGCAGACCGGTACCGGTAAATCGACGCTGCTGGAAAACCTGGCTCTGCAGGATATGCTCAACGGCAAGGGCTTTGCCTTTATCGACCCGCACGGTGATGTAGCCGAAGAACTGCTGGCCATGGTACCCAAAGAGCGCACCGAAGACGTCATTTACTTCTGTCCGGCCGACATGGACTATCCGTCGGGCCTTAACCTGTTTGAGTTTGATACGCCGGATCAAAAAGACTTCCTCATCCAGGAGGCCATTAATATGCTGTACAAACTGTATGACCCGCAGCACACCGGTATTATCGGGCCGCGCTACGAGCACTGGTTCCGTAACGCCGCGCTGACAGTTATGGCTAGCCCCGAAGGCGGCACGTTTATTGATATTCCCAAGGTGTTCACAGACAAGCAATACGAACGGCAGCTCAAACAGTACGTGACCGACCAGACGGTGTTGGACTTTTGGAACAAAGAAATGGCCCAGACCAGCGATTACCACAAGAGTGAAGTGCTCGGGTGGTTCGTCAGTAAGTTCGGTGCGTTTTTGAGCAACGAGATGATGCGCGATATCATCGGTCAGAGCAAGAGTTCATTCAACCTGCGTCAGATCATGGACGAGGGCAAGATTTTGCTGGTTAACCTCAGTAAAGGACGCACTGGTGAACTAAACTCCAAGCTGCTGGGTATGATTTTCGTGATGAAGTTCCAGGCGGCGGCTATGAGCCGGGCTAATATACCGGAAGAAGAACGCAAAGACTTTTCGCTGTACGTTGATGAGTTCCAGAACTTCTCGACCGATTCATTTGCGACCATTTTGTCGGAGGCGCGAAAGTATCGCCTTAACCTGATTGTAGCCAACCAGTTTACCACCCAGTTGACCGACGAGATTCGTGATGCCGTCTTTGGTAACATCGGTACGGTCATTTCGTACCGCGTTGGTACCAACGACGCCGAGTTCCTGGCCAAACAGTTCGCCCCGATATTTGATACCGACGACCTGCAGCGTATACCGAACTTTAACGTTGTGGCCCGTATGCTCATCGGCGGCATTCCGACGCAGCCGTTTAGCATGGCAACCATGCCCAAGCTGGGCAAGCCCAATAAACAGCTCATGGAGGCGCTCAAACAGCTGTCGGCGGCTAAATACGGGCGTCCGAGGGCCGAGGTTGAGGCCGAGATCTTTGCACGCATGAAAACCAGTGAGCCGCCGCGGCCGACTGCACCGCAGTCGGCGTTCGGCGCGCCAGGCGGCGCCAACCGGTTGCCGTCGCGCCCGGCTACCGGCTTCCCGGCTGCTGCTCCGGTCCCGGGGGCGCCTGGCGCGCCTCCGGCTCGCCCCGGCGCGGCCCCGTCTTTCCTTGATGAATGGCTGTCCAAGCGCAGGGCTCCCGCTGCTCAACCGGCTCTTCAGGCGCAACCGCCGGCTTTCCGCCCGGCGCCGTCGCCAACATCGGCACCGACTTCTCCGGGCCAACCAACTTCGCCGGTCGCGCCGGCAGTATCAGCAGCGCCACCGCCAATCCAGCCCAGGGCTAACTCCTCGCTTACCGTCCAAACTGCGCCGCCGGAGCCGCCGAAACCCAAGAAAAACACCGGTCTGGTGGGTGAAATCCATTTAAACAAGCCGGTTGAGCCGGGCAGGGATGCGGAAGATACTATTTACATCGACAAAGAGGGCGTGCTGCACGCTAATGATGAAGAAAAAGCCACCGATGCCGACAAGGGTAAAACTGCTACTTAAACTTTCTTGCGCCGCAGAGCAAACAGGGACAGTTCCAGGATCATACCAATGGCGAAACCGCCGATAAACAAAAACACGAACAGTAAATAGTTATAAGTAAAACCGTAGTGCCTGGCCATCCATAGGAAAACACTGGAGCCTAAGAAGGCGCACAGGCTACCGCCTAGCAATCCGGAGGGGCGGGCAACGGTTTTACCGGTGGCCTGGCTGATGCTGTCAACTACCGGCTGGTGGATAACTTTACTGAAAGCCCGGCCAGGGGCAGATAATTGTTTGCGCACACGCGTCAGGGTCCGCTGTAAGGCCTGTTGCTTTAATTGACGGCCGATGTAGCGGGATTGGGCCTGCGGCGTCTCCTGCGCCTCCTGAAAGGCCTCAGAGGCCGGCATAGCCTCCTGTTTGGCGCGTTGTTCTAGTTCCGACACCGGTAACTGTTCGGCTTTGGGCTTGTCGTGCTCTGGGGTGGCACGGTGGGCTTGGCGTTCCTGATGAAGCTCCTGCCGTTCCTGCGGCTTGTGGTGTTCGGGTCGGTGGGCGGATCGTTCGGCCATATTTTTAAGCTCCTGCGGCGTAATCTGTACGCACGATATCTAATTCTTTACCAAGCAACCGGCTGCGGGCGAAAAAGTAACCGATGACGGCAGTTATAGCGAAACCGACCACCAAATTAGTGCCGGGACCGGTGTTGGGCAGGGTAGTGGCGACCTGTTCGGTGGTCTTGACGACGCCGGCGGGCAATCTGACATTAACGGTGTTGCCGTAGACATTGGTCAGGGTCATATCGAACGATCCTGGATTAGAGGCAGAGGCCGGCGTTTGGGGTATGGGGTTTTTAATCTGTACGGTCAATTCTTTCTTGGTAATGTTGTTGCCTTTGATATCGTTAGCCGGCCAGCGGACGATGTTGTTGGCGTCTTTAACGCCGCCGTGGTAGTCAAGCACTTCGGCGTACTCCAGAATGTCACCGATGTTCTCTTCGACCACGAAATCTTTAATGGTAGACTTGCCGGTGTTTTGGGCTGACAGGGTGTAGGTGACGATATCGCCGGCTTTGGCTATGGTGCCGTCGGCGTTAGCGATGTTTTGGGTATCGTTGCGGGCCGTCTTGCTCAAAACCAGGCAGGCCACGCCGTCATCGGAGTTTTGCGACTTGTCACAGGGCTTGCACGAAGGATTATCTTTGGTTATGTCGGGGTTATACGGACAGACTTCGGGCGGCGTGTAGACCCGTACCTCGTGGACGCAACCGCCGGTCTGGTTACCGCTGGCCGGTTTGCCGAAATCGTAGGTGACGGCCACCCGGAACTGGTACAGACCGTCTTTCATAACTTTGAAGGTCTGGTCCTGGCTGTCTTGGACATACGAAGTACCGCTGTTAGGGAACGTGACTACCGGCCCTTGGGCACTGGCCACCTGGTTACCGGTGGCCATGTCTATGTAGTCATACGTAAAGCGTATTTTCTCGTCCGGCGGCAAGTATTGGCCGCTGGCTTGGCCGCGCAGGCCCACCACTGAATTAACCGGAATGGTTGTGTCCAGCGGCACGTTAATCAGCAAGCTGGTGCAGGCGATAGATTTCTCGGGTGGCGGGGGTGGCGGCGGCGGAGGCGGCGGGGGCGGCGGCGTGAACGGCAGAAAAACCAGGTTGCCGCACGAGAGCAGGATCATAAATGCCCCGCGGCTGCTGTCGCCGGTTATGGCCACGCAGCCCTTACCGTCGTTGTAGCAGTGAGGACCCCAGGACGTCAGCGGACGGGAATAGATAGTGCCGACGCCGGGCACATCATGGGCCTCTTCACCGGCGAAACCGTACGGATACCGGCCGACAGAGCGTAATTGACCATCATATTCGCTGTAGTCGATCCGCCGTTCTTCGCCGTTAGCAATATCATCGCATGTCACACCGAAGTAGTTAATAATCTGGGTGAACTGCTCGTGGTTGGCGTAACAGCCGTCCAGCACGTCCTGGTGACCGGTAAAACCGCCGTACACAATGTCGTTACCGGATGACGCTAAACTGGGTTGGGGCGGTGCCACTACTGCGAAAATCTGCACCCCCAACGTCAATGCCATGAACAGAAAACCCAGGCGCCGGACAGCGGTCTCCTGCTTGAGCCGCGCCGTGTAAAACGACACCTGGTTAATCAGGCTGGGGTTGAACGGCAAATTGGCGAGTAGGCGGTTGAGCATACGATTGTTCGGTTCCTAAGGTTCTTGCTAGTGCTTATTGAACCATAGAAACGTGTGTTCACACAAGAACCTTTAAGGAGTTGCGCAAAGCTCGTAGATTGTCTATAATAAAGTGAAGAAAAGGGAATGCTATAAGACGCAATCGTCAGTGAGGGTAATGTCAGCGTGAGCAAACAAAAAGGCTACGATTCACAGCAAATTCAGGTCCTGGAAGGCCTCGAGCCGGTCCGCAAGCGTCCCGGTATGTATATCGGTAGTACCGGCCGCGAGGGCTTGCACCACCTTATCAAAGAAATTGCCGATAACTGCGTGGACGAAGCTATCGCTGGCTTTGCTACAGAGGTACATGTCACCCTGCTGGCTGATGGAGGCGTAACGATTCGGGA
>CAYWVZ010000011.1:0-22608 GCA_964462215.1 uncultured Candidatus Saccharibacteria bacterium | reverse complement strand
TCATGGCCGGCATGGCGCGCAGCGGGAGCGTGTACGACATCACCCTTGACCCGGTAGTGCTACAGCGCGCGTTCGCGAACACCGTGGACCTGCTCAAGGCGCAAGTGGTGGTCAAGCCATGACCATGCCTGTGAGTGAGCGCGACGCCTCCGCTGCCGCGCGCCCGGGAGCGGGAGGTGTTGAGGGAGGAACGCGCATCCACCACGGTCCGCCTCGCGGAGGGCATCGAGGAGCGCGACCACCAGTGCGCGTGCAACGTCGAGCAGATCGCCACGGAGGCTGACCTCGAAGCAGCCCTCACCGCCGCGCGGCAACGCGCTGAGCAGGCGGAGGCGCTCGCGGCAGAGCGTCAGCGGTGGATTGACGACGCTGTGGCAGGGTGCGCGAAACGTGAATGTAGCACGCGTGACAGGCGACTCCGAGAGTCCGAGCAGCGCGCCGAGACGCTGCGGGCGGCGCTGGCGCGGTATGGTCAGCACCCGGAGCGATGCGCCGGTATCAACACACTTCAGCCGTGCGACTGCGGGCTCGACGCAGCCCTCGCCCAGCAGCCGACAGCAGGCGGGAAGGAGCAGGCATGACAGACGAGAAAATACTACGCCGCCTGCTCTGGCTTCGCCACGGCTGCCCCTTCAGCGCCCTGTACGGCGCCGATGGTGAAATGCAGTGCTCCTCTTGCGACATCGACTTCAAACGGATGCCTCCTGACGTCATCGAAGCACGTTGGATCCAGCAAGACCTCACCGCTCTTGCGGCCGTAAGTCAAAACCCCATCCCCGGAAAGGAACCTCCTCATGAGTCCTGAACTTGTCTCCTTGCGCAATTGCCTGAAGGCGTCGACGGCCGCCGTCGTCGAACGGCCGACGATCCAGAGTCTCTGTCTGAAGCTGCATCATAAGCCTGCCTCCCTACAGAACGTCTTCGTCGACGACTACGTCTCTGCAGACGTTCCTGCTAGGACGCCCGTTGCTTTCACAGTCAGTGCTGTGCTATAATATAGACTGGTGTTGGAGATAGGCTCCAGCAGAAAGGGACGCTCATGAAGATCGACATCAACCCCCAGGAGATCCTTGCCCTGACCGAACAGATCCTCGGCCAAGGCTGGGTGAAGGGGAAGCTTTCCGGGTTCGGAACGATCGACGAAGACGGTCAGAAGCAGGAGACTGCCTTCGGCCACTGCATCTACGGGGCCGTTGAGAAGGCGGTTGCGATGGTCGTCGAGCCCAGCATCGTCAAGTATCTCAGCGAAGAAGTTCCGGAGGTCATCGTCCTTCCTCCGGCCTTCCGGCAGAAGTTCCTGAAGCTGCAGACGACGAACGTCGTTCGCGGGATTCAGACCGTCTTCAAGCGCCGGCTCGACGCTGCAGTCAAGGCGGAAGCCAGCAACATTCCGTCCTGGAACGACAACCCGGTCCGGCAGAAGACGGAAGTCCTCGCGCTCGTGCGCCGCGTCCTCGAAGAGGTCACGCAGGAGTGCCTGCTCGCCTGGGAGATGGACGAGATGGCGAAGGAGCTGGCGACATCTCCGGACTTCGTCACGGCCGACCTCGTTCCGGTCGAGATCAAGACCGCCCGGATGCATTCCTGAACCCCCATCGGGAGGAGGCGTCGCGCTTCGGCCTCCTCCCGAACTTTTGCGCCGAAGATTTTCTTCGATTCCTGCTGAACGGCCCGTTGACTGAATCGAAGCGCTGAAGTATAATTAGTCTATCAGTTGGAGCGATGAGCGCTTCACACGAACTTCGTCAACGAACAACAACAGGGAGAACGAACGCCATGAACATCCTCGACGCAATCAAGCAGCAGGTCGACGCGCTGACCCCGGAGCAGATCCGCGAGCAGCTCGTCAAGGTCGCCGAGCAGCGCGCGAAGCAGAAGGAGCGGCAGGCGAACAAGGAGCTGACGCCGGAGCAGCTCGAGAAGCGGCGCGAGTACAACCGCCAGCGCCTCGCGAACCCCGAGGTCAAGGAGAAGATGAAGGCCTACCGGGAGAAGCCCGAGGTCAAGGAGCGCATGAAGGAGTACCGCGTCAAGCGCCAGGCGAAGATCAAGGCGCTGCTCGCGAAGGCCGAGGAGCTGGGCATCAGCGTCGATGCGCCGGCGGCCGAATAGCCCACGCTCGCGGCGAGCGCGCTCGCCCCATCGGGAGGCGGTCTTCGGATCGCCTCCCGTTTCTTGGTGAAGTCTTCGACGTTGACCTCAGGGTCGGAAGGATCTTTCGCATGACAAACCCCCTCGGAGCAGTCGTCCTCCTCAGTGGAGGCCTGGACTCCACCACACTCGCAACGTACTTGCAGTCGCAGGGCTTTGCCGTCTACGGCCTTGCCGTCGACTACGGCCAGCGGCATGTGCGTGAGCTCGAAGCTGCGAAGGCGGTCGCGCTGGAGCTTGGCATCCCGCTCTGCACCGTCCCTTTGGCCCTCGGGGCAGTCTTCGCTGGAAGCAGCAGCAGCCAGATCGGGAACAGCGGCGTGCCGGTCCCGCACGGCCACTACGCAGCCGAAAGCATGAAGACGACGATCGTCCCGAATCGCAACATGCTGTTGATCGCAGTTGCCGGGGCTCTCGCCGAAAGCTTCAGCCTCGGGAACGTCGCAATTGCTGCCCATGCCGGCGACCACTTCATCTACCCGGACTGCCGGCCCGAGTTCCACATCAGCATGCAGTCGGCGCTGGCGCTGGCGACCGAGGACCGCGTGAAGCTGCTTCGCCCGTTCGTCGAGAAGACGAAGACGGAGATCGTGGCTCTGGCGCATGAGATCGGCGCGCCGTACCACCTCTCGTTCAGCTGCTACGAGGGAGACGTCCAGCACTGTGGCGCGTGCGGCACGTGCGTCGAGAGGAAGGAAGCCTTCCGTGAGGCGGGGGTTCCTGACCCGACCGAATACAAGGCCTGAAGATGTGTAGGGGGAGGAGGCCGGTGATTCATCCGCACTGTCCTCCTCGTAAGTCCACTCCCCCGGATCCCCCTACTCCATTCGTAGAAGGACGGCAGAGTGCTATAATCTTCGCTCTGTGCTATAATAAGTTCATGCTGGAGATCAGCTTCAGCATTTCCTGAAAGGAACGTCATGGCGACGAAAAAGACCGCAGTTCGCAAGACCGCTGTGCGCAAGAGGATCAGGCGCGCGGCTCCCTCCTCAGGCAGCAGGATCACCTACGTCGTCTTCCGCAGCAACATCGAGCTTGGCCCGTTCCAGCACTCGCATGTTGAGGCGGGTGCGGAGGTCGGTCCGAACGACAACCCCTCGAAGGTGCTCGACAGCGTCAAGGACTTCGTCGCGGCGGAACTGCTCCGAGCGAAGCACGGGGATCGGGTGCCCGCGGATGTCCGCCAGCCCTTTCGGGCCAGGCTCGGCCCGAATCCGACGACCGTTCGCCGTCGCCCTTTCCAAGAGGAAGAGGATGACCTCCCGTACTGAGCCGTTGACCGAGTGCCCATGTTGCGGCGGATCTTGCCATCTGCGCCGCGACAGGCGGTGCGTCGGAGAACCTGATTGGGATCCTGCTGAGGAGAACATATGAACAGGTGTAGGAACTGTGGGACCTGGCGGAGGAAGCTGAACGACGGCGTCTGTGTCGAAGCAGCTCGGCCAGTCTGCCAGAGGCGTCGGGCGGTGCGGTCGACTCGGGACGGTAACGGTCAGACCTGGTTCCATCGGAAGGCTGCAGAGCGTCTCGCACGAGCCGCCAACAAGGAGCGGTCCGCGCGTGCCTAAGCAGAGGTCTCGTCGGCCACGTTCGCAGGCCAGGATTCCTGGGTTGCGGCGCTTGCCGATGGGAACGGCTGTCGGTCTCAAGCTCGAGACGGCAGTACGGAAGGAGATGGCGCGCTACGGAGTCAGTCGGAGCTGCGTCATCGCGAACGCCCTGTCGTATACGTTCGACATTCCTCTGGAGGACACGTACAAATGATCGTGAAGACTCTCGAGATTCGCGACACCGGGACCTTCATCCCGGCGCTGGCGATCCAGCTGGACCCTCGGGACGGGAAGGACCTCTTCCTTCTGGCACGAGCAGGCTTCGGAGCCTCGCCAGAACAGCAGAGGGAGTACGTCGTCCTCATCCATCTGCAGCGGATGCAGGTGCAGTACGACCCGCATTCGTGGCCGAATCGGACGATGGTCGTCGCCCACATGCACATCAGCGAAGAATTCGAGAAGCTGCCGAATGGCGCTGTCGTCGACGTCGAGTTCATCACAGGGGATGCGACGACGCCGAAGCTGTCGGAGTTCCCCGGAGCAACGCACTGAGATGGGCGTTGCGGGCGGGGGAACCGTCTCAACGTTCCGGCTGATGTGGTGGGAGCATGCCGAGCTCCTCGACCATCTCAACGACCGCCCTGACATCTGGATGCAGAGTCCTGACGTCAGCAGCATGTGGATCCGGATGGAGAAGTCGGACCTGGGTGCTGAGACGCCTCCGGCCGCAGCGACCGTCGTTCACTTCACACCGCCGTCGGATGAGACGAGTCCATATCGGCAGTATGGGGTAGTTTTCTATCCTCTTGCGTGGACTTCGGAGGAGATCGATACGTACTTCACCCGACTCCTGACGAAGTGGACGTCGTACGGCCGTCGTCTGGAGTACGCACAGACGCTTGAACAGTGCGGCGTCGAGAACGCCCAACTGGTCGCCGTTGCTCTTCTCTCGACCGACCACGTCGATAGCAGCGACGGGCTTCCGCCGGACTGGGACGAGGGAATCGCGGACGGGATGCGTCCCCTGATGGCGGCGCCAACAGACCCGCTGCACGTCGGAACCTTCCTCCTCTCGAACGGTGGCTATTGCCGGCTCGACCTTCGTGGGGGGATGTTGGCGGTCGCTCTGAGCATTCCGCATCCAGGTGCGGGCTACGGTCCTGTCATGAAGGGCTTCGTCCGTCCGATCGACGGAAGAATCCGGGACGCAGCCGTCTTCCTGACGGGTCGAGGGACGCCGATGGCGTCCGTTGCCGAAGACAACAGGAATCAGGGAGAATTGTTCTAATGAACAGCTTCGACTCGATCCGGACGCTGAACGAGAGGGAGCTGGCGCAAGTGCTGGCTTTGCGGTCCGCGCTTCGCCTCGAGATTCTCGGTATGCGGAAGAAGGGGACGTCTGCGAACACGCTTGCATGCAAGTTCCTTCGGATGCCCGTTCGGACGCGAAAGCCGAAAACGCTGGACCTACTCAACACTTTCCTGAAGGAGCGGTATGGCCTCCTCTGAGGAAGATGCAATCCGGGACAACATACTGAAGGAGGCTGGATGGAGAGTAATTCGAGTGGACCACAGGCGGACATAATTGTCCTAAACCAAAGCTCGCTGAAGGACTACCTTAACTGCCAACGGCTTTTCGGTTGGAAGCAGATTGAGGGGCTGGAGCCGGTCGGTCGGAGGTCCGCCCTCGAGATCGGATCGGCGACGCATCATGGGCTCGCTCTTCTGCACAGTGGGAGGTCGGTCGCGGAAGCACAGAAGGAGGCTGCCGACTACCTCAAGAGGAGGGGAGGTCCGTCGTCGACCTTCCTCGAGAAGAGCGTCGAAGAGGCTCGCGAGATCACGGACAGCCTGCTCTCTGCGTATGCGGCCTACTGGGGGTCGAAGAACGAGATGTGGAAGCCCCTGAATCAGGAGATCGAGTTCCTTGTCGAGGTTGGCGAAGGGACGAACATCTACATCCGCGGTAAGACCGACAACCTCAGCGTCGCGCACGGGTCGTTGTATCTGGTCGATTACAAGACGGCCGCGAAGATGGATCCGAGGGACCTGCTGAAGTACGAGATGGATATTCAGCTGTCGACGTACCTCTACGGCCTGTCGAAGTTCTTGACCGAGATGGCGTTCGCCGAAGGACGGACCGAGCCTGTGAAGGTCGAAGGTGCGATCATCGACGTTCTCGTCAAGACCAAGATCCCCCAGTTCGCACGGGAGCTGTTCACACGGACCGACGAAGAGCTCGATGAGTTCGAGGCGGAGTTCTTGGAGTACGGGCGCCGAATCCGAGAGCAGAAGCGCAGAGTCGCAGCTGGTGAGAATTGGAAGATCGTCTTCCCGAAGAACACGGAGAACTGCCTTGCAGCAGGAACTGGCGTCTTCACGCTCCGTGGACCGGAACCGATCGAATCGCTCAGCGTCGGACGGTGGGTATGGGGGTGGCAGAACGATATGTGGAAGCCCTCACAGATTCTTGCCGTGATGGATCAGGGGCTGCAAAAGGTATTCCGCATCACGTTGCGGGACCGTCTTGGGCGACTGACCGCAGTCGATGCAACGGCCAATCACAGGTTTCTGCGACGGGATGGAACGTATGCAGAAGTGCATTCTCTACGTCCTGGCGATCGCCTGATGCCGTCAGTGCTCCGCCGTGCGAGATACGGGAAGTCGAAAAAGGAGTACTGGGACGTCTCGCTGATGAACTCAGCAGGCCCTCGGACGTTGGCTCACCGTGTTGTCGCAGCATACTTCGGAGTCCTTGATGAAGTCGTTCACCATATCGACGGGAACGGTTTGAACAACGACCCTGACAATCTGCGTGGACTCTCTCTTTCTGACCATAGTGCTTCGCCAATACGTCAATATTCACAAGAGGAACGTATCCTTCGGGCGGAAGCAGGACGTCGTCGCTGGAGCGAGCTTTCTCCCGAGCAGTACCAAGACGCGTGTCAAGAGATTACCGATAGGTGGCAGAGGTACTACCGAAATCGAACTCCGGAGCAGGAAGAAGAGCATCGTAAGAAACTGTCTGAAGCCGCGAAGCGGCGGTGGCAGAATCACTTCATCGTCAGCATTGAACCGATCGGCGAAGCCTTCACGTGGGACATACAGACGTCAACAGAGAACTTCGCTCTGGAAGCAGGTGTCTTCGTTCACAATTGCTTCAGGTACGGAACGTGTGCGATGCGCGATCTGTGCCTGAAGGACACGCCGGCTCGGAGAGCGATGTACGACAAGCGCGAGGCGAACTACGTCGACCTCGCAGCGGCAGAGTTGGAGGCCTATGCAGAGGATCGGAGACGACATGGCTGACGGAGATCGAGGCAGAGGCGTAGGCTCCATCGACGAACGGATCCAGGCACTGCAGGAGCAGGAAGCAGAGCTGCGGCGCGGGATGCTCCGTGCGAAGAGTGCCGGAGGGGGAGTCTTCATCTTCTTCCTTCTGGGCCTCCTCTTCGCCGTCCTTCTCATCTTCTTCGGAATGAAGTGGCGGACGGAATACCACTTCGAGCGACTCGCTGTGTGTAAGGCGGTCGCTTCAACTGCGGCCGATCTCGGGCAGTGCTTGCCCAGGGCCGAGTACTAGGAGACATCCATGGAACGACCGAAGCGATTGACTCGACGGCAGCTCGAAGGAATGAACCTCCGAGAGCTGCAGATGTATGCGGAGAGCCGGCGGCTAAATGCCGAAGAGGTGGCCTTTCGCCGGAACATGGCGGCGGTCCTGACTGGTCACGCAAAGGCGGTTCCGCGGAAGCAGAATGACCTTCCTCAGGTGCCGGCCGGAGGAAGCCTCAGAGAGCGTCAGCGCCGACTCCGCCAGGCGGCTGCACGAAGGGTAGATCCCACATGAGGGCACACTTCCTTCCGCTGACGATCAGTGTCGTTCATGAAGACGAGCTCGACTGCGTCATCGTCAGCGGCATCATGGAGCGAGACTTTGGGCCCTGGAAGAAGGACGCCCTCGTCGAACTCTGCTTCGACTTCGCGACCGGAGTCGTCTCTCAGCACGCTGAGGACGGAGAAGTCCTCGAGACTGTCCGGCTGCGCCTGGAGCCGGAGGAGCCGTCGTGAGTCAAGACGATGTGATGGTCCGTCTCGTCGGCCTCATCGAAGAGCTTCGGCCTGGGCACTATCACTGCGACGACCCCTTCTATTGCTGCGGAGCGTGTAGGGACGAATCCCACATGCTGGAGGAGTACGAACACCTCTCTGACCACGTCGGAGGAGAAAATCCTCGGGTCGGAGGAGTCTGTTCATGCGGAGCAGATCAACGGAATGCCCAGATCAACGACATCCTGGACTCCGTGAACATTCCGCTGACGAGAGTCGTGCTTCAGTACTTCCAGCCGAACGGCAAGCTCCATTCTTCCGCTGAGCTCGCCTTGACGGTTGCGGATTCGAAGGACGCTCTCCAAGAGCTGCGGAAGGTGCTGTCTTCCGGGGAGCCCTGGCCGGGACTTGGGTCTTCTGGGAAGTACGACATCCTCATCCATCTCACCTCCGGGCTGACCGGAGACGTTCATATTCGCCTGTTTCGAAAAGAGGAGCTGCTGCCCGATGTTACAGCTGTCGAGAACACTCATCAAGCTTGACTGCGAGACGCATGATCTCGTTCCCCCGGAGCAGGCGCATATCGTCGAGCTCGGAATGGAGATCCTCTATGCGGATGGTCGCCCGCCGAAGGTCTGGAAGCAGCTGTTCCGGCCGCCGTCGCCGATCTCGGCTGGCGCCACGGCGAAGCACGGGATTACGAACGAGGAGGTCTTCGACTGTCCTCCCTTCAGTGAGGCCGCTCGGAATCTCGCCCACGGCATGCAGGACTGCGACTTCATCGGATATAATATCCGGTTCGACCTGTCTGCGCTGCAGGCGAACTTCAAGGCCTGCGGTCTCTCCTGGACGTACGAACACGCCTTCCTCATCGACGGCTATCGCCTCTGGCAGATCGGGGAGCCGCGTCGGCTGGAGGACGGCTGCCGTCGCTTCCTTGGACGGGAGCCGTCCGGCGCCCACAGGGCCCTGTCCGACGCTCAGGATGCCTACGATGTCTGCCTGGCACAGATCGAGGAGTTCAAGCTGCCGACGACGCCTCAGGCGTTGCATGAGCTCTGCTTCCCGAAGGACCCCAGCTGGATCGACAAGACTGGTCGGTTCGTCTGGAGGAACGGCGTTCCCGTCGTGACCTTCGGCAAGCACGCCGGCCGAAGTATGATGGCCGTCGATCTCGACTACTACGAATGGATCCTGAAGAAGGACTTTCCGGAGGATGTGCGTCGGCTCGCACAAGACGCTCTGCACGGTGTCTTTCCAGTCCCTCCGCAGAAGCCGTCCGAAGGGGCGTCCTAGAGCGTTTGCCAAGGGACGCCCGTTGATTTCAACTTCAAGTCTGTGGTATAATACTCAAGTGCTGAGGGAATGAGTCCTTCAGCCAACCGCGGGAGGCCGCATGAACAAGCAGGACCTGATCAAGGAGCTCACGGAGTTCATCAACAGTGAGGCCGTGACCGAGACCGACGGCGAAGTCGAGCTCGGAGAGGTCGCCGAGCAGATTTCCGATCGGCTCGCGGAGCTGGACGGCGACGACGACAGCGACGAGACCGTCGACGAGGACGACGACGACAGCGACGAAGACGAGTAGGACGGCAGTTCCCTTCTTCCTGCAGAGGAGTTGATTCGATTCATGGCAATCTCCGCACGCCTTCCGAAACTGAATCGCACGAATCATCTCCAGGCCTCGGTCGGCACTGTGCTGGGCTACGGTCCAGCCGGTGCCGGCAAGACCCGGAGCATTCGTACGCTGAAGCAGGAGGGCTTCAACCCTCTCATCCTGGCGACCGAGCTGGGAGAGACGCACGGGCTCCTCAGCCTTGCGACCGACGACATCCCCTTCCTCGAGATCGACAGTCACGCCGGACTGATCGAGGTCATCCGCGAGCTGAAGAAGAAGCCGGGCAAGATCGAGTTCGACGGGACGGAGTTCGATACCGTCGTGCTCGACAGCATTACGCAATGGGGGGAATTCCCCCTCGAGCGCTTCATGGAGCTGAAGGGCTGGGGGGATCTGCACGGAGTCAGCAACAAGGGCGACGGGAAGGATCCCCGACAGGCCTACGGCTTCCTGGCAGAGAAAGGGCGGCAGCTCTACAAGGAGCTCTTCTCGTTGAACGGCCACCTCTACATCATTGCTCGAGAGGGGCTGTTCGGCGGACAAGACGGCGAGCCACTCTTCGCCGCGCCGGAACTCCCAGGGCAGAAGCTCGCACGTGAGCTGCCAGGCTGGCCGGATGCCACGATCCGGCTTCGCGTCATCGCAGGACAGCATCGGATGATTACGAAGGGCGAGGGCGGAAGTCCTGCTCGGGTACGTCAGCCGGAGGCGCTGTCTCAACTCCCACTTCGCTGCACGCCCAACATCGGCGCACTGATCAAGTTCATGTGCGGTGATGCTTCGGCCTACGCACGGCTCGATCCGAAGGAGGCAGACGCAAAGAAAAAGTAAGACCATGACCCCTCACTATCTCTACACGCTCGTGGACTTGAAAGGCCAGATTCGATATGTCGGACTTACGTCAGACCCTGCACGACGGGAATGGCGCCACGCGAATCGGCCGGACACCGCAGCAACGCAGGCTGCTTCCGAGCCTCTGATCTTCATGCTCATGGCAGTCCTGCAGGATAAGGAAGAGGGGCACCGAGTAGAAAGGCTGTATTTCAAGGCGTGTCAACTTCGAAATGATCCGCTTCTGAACCGCAGCAGAGAATGGCCTGCAGACGATCCACGTCGGGGCCGTCCAAAGGCGTTTTCTCCGACTCGCTCAGAGAGCCTACGTGTATCTTGGGCGGCAAGATCCGCCAAGGACCGAACGCGTGCAGGAGAAAGGATGGCAGCAGGAAGAGTTCAACAAGGACCGATGTCCGAAGAGACCAAGAAGAAGATTTCAGAGGCTGCAAGAGCTCGCTGGACGCCAGAAGCAAGAGCAGCACACAGTCAAACAATGACGTTGGCTATGGCCAAACGTCGGAAAGGGTAAGTATATAGTCATGGTCCTGATCCCTACCGCTCCCCGCCTCGGCGACATGCCGACTGGCAGCCCGCTGCCCGAGGCGACCTACCACATTCGCGTCGATGCTGCGACGTACAAGACCTCGCGGGAGAAGGGCACCCCGATGTGCGAGGTGCAGTTCACGGTCTTCGGCCCCGAAGACGCCGAGGAGTTCCACGGCCGGAAGGTCTTCGACAACCTCATGCTCGACGGCGAGGGCATGTTCCGGACGCGTCTGCTGCTCGAGGCCGCCGGCATGGACGAGGACTTCGTCCTGGAGGACACCGATCAGCTCATCGGGCTGGAGGTCGCCGCTGCGCTCCTCGTCGAGAAGGAGCGGACGGGTGAGGACGGCAAGACGTATCCGGCACGGAGCCGCATCGGCCGCTACCTCTCCATCGAGTAGCGCGGATCGGCCTTGGGGGACTGTGCCGGTAAGGGCAGTCCCCGTTTTCTACAGCACACCACCTAGGAGAAGAGAATGACGACGGACCTGACCCCTCAGCCCGCTGGGGATGAGCTGCATCGGCTTCCCGGAGGCGCAACGCGAAGTGAGAAGGCACCGGGATATCATCTTGTTCCCCTCGACAGCCTGAAGAGGGTTGCGAAGCGCTTCGACCTGGGTGCCGAGAAGCACGGGGCGAACAACTGGAAGAAGAGCATCCCGAACCGGCTGCATGCTCATGCCTTCTGCCTGGAGGCCTACAACCACATGCTGGAGCACCAGCGGAAGATGATCGCAGGTGAGGATCCGGATGACGATCATCTGGGTGCGATCGGCTGGTGCGTTGCCGTCCTCTGCTACGTCGAAGCCTTCCACGGACAGAAGTGGACGGAGCTCGACGACATTCCGTTCTGAGGACGTCATGGTTGAATTCCTTCTGCTGCTCGTGCTCCTGCCGATTGCATTTTACGGCGGTCGCTTCGGTCTGCGGACGCTCCGCGAGAAGGCCCTGCAGACGCCCTACGTCGCGCCAGAGCGACCGAGGGTCCACTATCGGGACGGCTACGACAAGCCAGATGCCCGTTACGTCGCTCTTCCCGGAAAGGAGGCGCGGCGTCGAGAGGAAGCGGCCCGAGACGCCCTTGCAGGAAAGTCTTCGGTCAGACAGTTCAAGCGCAGGGCGTAGAGACGGAGAAAGCACAGAATGCAGAACGCGCCAACAATCACGGTCGATCTTGAGTTCAGCATTGGGCACCGCCTCATGGAGTACGAGGGGCGGTGCTCTTCGCTTCATGGACACAACTACCTGCTGACGTTCGTCATCGCCGGAACGTTGGATCACCGGGGGATGGTGATCGACTTCGGTCCCCTGAAACGTCAGCTGAAGGCGCTGCTGGATCCGTTCGACCATGCAATGGTCTTGCGGCACGACGATCCCGTTCGCTTCTCCTTGATGGAGGATCCGACGACACGGCTCGTCCTGCTTTCCGCGAATCCGACGGCGGAGAATCTGGCGGCGTTGCTGTTCCGGATCGTCGGCGACGGGCTGGAAGGACGGCAGACCCTGCTGGAGGTCCGCGTTCGCGAAACGCGCGACAGCCTGGCGTGTGCTTTCTACCCGCCTGCACTGATCAGCATCACCGAGATTCATGACGCACAGCGGAGCATCGTATGAAGGAGCGGGACGGGGATCAGCCGCTGCCGGTTCGTTCCGACAGCCCCTTCATGCAGGATCTCGTTCAGGCGGACATCGAAGCGAGAAAGTCGGTCGGCCTGGCCAGGTACGGAACTCTGCTGCAAGCACATAATGGTCGGGACTTTCTTCGGGATGCGTACGAAGAAGCTCTCGACCTCTGCATCTATCTTCGCGGCGTGATGTATGAAAGGGATGGAAAGTGAAATACCCCATTGCAGAGAAGTTCAAGAGCCTCCAGGGAGAAGGCGTCTTCGCCGGAACTCCTATGGCCTTCATTCGATTCACCCAGTGCAGTGTCGGCAAGAAGATCTGCCAGCATTGCGACACGATCTTCGAACGGACCTTGCCGTGGCAAGGCGGTGGAGAGTTCACCGCGAAGGAGCTCGTCGAATGGGCTCGTCCGTACCGCCACATCTGCTTGACTGGTGGCGAGCCGTTGAATCAGGAGGAGTTGATCCCCCTGCTCTTCGCCTTCTGGGAGGACAACGAGGACATCCAGATTCACGTCGAGACGAGTGGGACGGTGCCCATCACAGAGGAGATTTCCGCTCTCGGAATGCTGGGTCGTGAGGGGCTTGCCGGGATGTGGATCTGTGTGTCGCCCAAGCCCGGCTTCCGAAATGAGTGGATCGAATGGGCCGACGAGATCAAGGTAATTGTGCCTGGGCTCGGAGAGATCACGACCGCAATGCAGTTGCAGGAAGTTCAGAATCGGCGTGCTGCGCTGGGACTGGCTCCTGTTCAACAGTTGATCGCCGGCGACACGATCTGGGAAGAAGTTCGTAGAGACTTCCGATGGCCGAGTCCGGCAGATGCGATCCGCTGGGCTGCCGAAGGCAGGATCGTCTTCCTCCAGCCGCGCAACGGACGGTTCGACATCGACAAGCAGAACCTGATGTATGTCATGGACTTTATCCGTGATCACCCGGAGTTGCGGCTGTCCATGCAAACCCACAAGCTGCTAAAGGTCCAGTAGGACGATGTTCCCATTGTTCGTCCTCTTGACCGGCTTCACCTGTCCCGGTTGTGGGAGGATGCACCTTGTTCCAGTCTCAAACGGACTCTGGAAAGGGATTGCACCCTGCGACCAGGAATTTTGTGTTGAGATTGAAGACGTTGCCTGGCAGAGGGCACTCTATAGGACCCTCCTTAACGCAGAGACGAAAGGAACACATTGAAGATGGAACTGCATGTGGGACAGAAGGTGCGTTGGAAGGATGCGGACTACTCGATCCGCGAACTGACGCCTCTCACGATCCGACTTCGCGGAAGTGACGGAGACGTGACTCTGAACAGGGAAGTTGGAGAACAGTTCCTGGAGCTGCCGTCGCTGGGGCTCGTACGGGATTTGACCATGATGGAGCGTGGGATCGAGATGCTCCTGGAGGGGATGGGCGTCGATCGGAACGACCCGAACTTTCGGGATACTCCTGGTCGAGTGGCCCGGATGTATGCCGCCATGCTGACGCCGCAGCCGAACAACTGGATGACCTTTCCAGCAGGAGAAAGTGACCTGATCGTGCTCCGCGGGCACAAGGTCATCGGCCTTTGTCCGCACCACCTGCAGCCGGTCGTCTTCACCTGCTACGTCGGGTATATTCCTGACACGAAAACGGTCGGGCTGTCGAAGCTCGCAAGGGCGGTCGAAGAGCATCTGACCGTTCCGATCATGCAGGAGGACCTGGCGCATAAGGTCGCAGACACGCTCCACAACCGACTCCACCCCAAGGGCGTCGCTGTAGTAATTGCGGGCGTCCATGGCTGCATGCGCTTCAGAGGAGTGGAGTCCGATGGAGATGTCGTTAGCAGCGTCATGAAGGGTGTGCTGCTGTTGAATCCGGCAGCTCGGGCGGAATTTCTGCAGTTGATCGGCAGGCCTTAGCTCATGTCCCGGTCCCCTGAGAGGCTTGCTCGTTTTCGTGTGCGTATGCAGGATCCTGAGATTTCGCGGAAGCTTTCTCAGGCGATGACAGGGATGGAAGGTCATCCGAATCAAACATATTGGGAGGCCATGATGTTCGGAAGACGTACTCTGTTTCGGATGGTTGCCGCTCTTCCTCTTGCCACGGCGGCTCCTTCTCCAGTCACTCCTGCGGAAGAGCTCAAGCTGTTCCCTGCGGAAGATCCCCCGAAGTTCATCATGTCCGGATGGATCGCCTCGGCGGAGGAGTTTCCTGAAGCGAGTCCGGCGGATACCAGCATTGTCCCTCGACGCCCATGATCAAGAGCATGGTCTACGAGAGCTCTGACAAGTCCCGTAGGATGTCGATCGTCCGCATCAGCAGCCCGTCCTGGTTGGCTGTGAAGTTGATCCGTCGAGAGACTCCATTCAAGACGCGTGCGTATGATTTCGTCGAGGGGAAGACGCACCCACGGCTGACTGCGGCGCAAGGAGGAGAGATGAATTACGAACGTCTGGTTCGACTTGCGGTGCGCCCTCTCGCAACCCTGATGGGAAAGCGGAAGGAGTTCGAAGCGCTCTGCGACCAGCTCGACCGAATGACCCCTGAGGAGCGGGCTGCTCTCCAGGAGGCTCAAGAAGAAGAGCTTCTGGAACGTCTGCAGCGACGTCGGGATGAGAAGCAGGCACAGGCTGTTGCACGGCTCCAGAAGGACCTGCAGCAGCGACGAAAGGAGTTCTGATGCCGCGAGATGCTGTCCTTCAGCCGCTCTTCGAAATCTCTCGGGAGATGTTGGATGTGACGTCGTTGCATCGACCGAATCTCGCCTGGAGTCATACGGATCCTGCAGGGCATACGTATCGCTGGTTGGTGCAGAAAGAGAAGAACGTCTGGGTGAAGCCGGGCTTCTACTACGACGCAATGAAGAAATATCGGATCTTCGGCCTCCTCGAAGTCGTCACAGAGCACGGAGACGGCGAAGAGGCTTGGACGACGTCGACCTTCTTCTGTCGTCGATGCGGCGCCCAGATCCGTCCCGGCTTCACGGCTGACGACACCCAGCAATTCATTCCGGGCCTGGCGAGGCGTCGGATCAACGGCGTCTCTGTCTCAGAGCGGACCTGGAACCTTTCCCTGATGTATTGGACCGCGCGAAGTGCGCGGAGGCAGGAGCCTCTTCGTGTCAAGTGAACTGAAGAAGTACCGCGTGACGATGATGACCGAGATCAGCGCAGGCAGTCCAGAAGGAGCTGTGCAATATGCCCACTCTCGGTTCGAGGGGAATCTGATCGACGTCTTTGCCTACGAGCTTCCAGGACCGCCGGCACAGACCAGGAGCCGCCTCGTCCAGATGGACTCCGAGCTCAAGCAGAGGGGCATCTAACCCATGGACGAGCCGAAGCTTCCGCTGGAGCCTGTCGGAACCGACAATCCTTGGGAGAAGCCTGAGAGCTGCCGAGCCTGCCCCCTCTTCCTGGAGCCGGGTCCGGTCTGGGGGGTTGGAAACCCCAATGCAAAGATCCTCTACGTCGGCGAAGCACCTGGGGCGGAAGAGGTCGACGCTCCGAAGCACCGACCGATGCGATTTAAGCCGTTCATTGGAGGAGCTGGACGCATCCGAAACAAGCTGCTGGAACATGCGGGCGTAGAGAAGGACTACCACCTCTTCACGACGAACTGCGTGAAGTGCAGGCCGCCTAACAACCGCCTTCCAACGCTCGAAGAGACCTACTGCTGCGCGCCGTTCCTGATCAAGGAGATTGCCGATGTCAACCCGAACGTCATCATCGCAGCCGGGGAAGTCGCGCTCAACGTCCTCACAGGAAAAAAGAAGATCGGACTCTGGCGTGGAGTCCCAACTGCCGGACCCAAGAGAACCGTCGACGAAGCAGCTCGGGCTTCCTCGCCCCTCAGCCCTTCCGACCCCAACGTCATCGCCGACGTCTACAAGGTCTTCCCGACCTGGCACCCCAGCTTCATCATGCGGGCGCAGTACAACTGGCCGTTCGCGGTCCACGACTACGCACGTGCGCGAGTTGAAAGCGACTTCGCGGAGATCCGCCGTGTGCCGTATGTCATTGTCCGCGACCCAAATGCTGCGGTTGATGGAGGAGATCTTCTCGCAGACGCTCGAAAGCGGGGAGCGGCCACCTTCGACTTCGAAACAACTGGCCTCTCCGCACAACGCGATTCGATTCTCATGTGCGGAATTGTCGCGAGGGAAGACGAGAGTCGTGTGTACGATTGGACCGGTGGTACTCAGCTCCTCTTTCAAGAACTCCTTGACAGCCCTGAGGTCACGATCATCGGTCAGAACGTACTCAACTTCGACCTCCCCTTCGCGGAAGAGAAAGGCTTCCGGATCCCCTGGCACCGAGTCTTCGACACGATGACGGCGTTTCATCTGACGAACGCGTCGTACGGACAGACGACGCTGTCGACGGAGCGAAAGGGTGGTCGGCAGCCTGGGGCGGAGAAGGACCTAGCGTTCATTGCGTCCAATCACACTGACATCGAATACTGGAAAAGCCGAGACGACTATAGGGGCGACCTGAGGCGCGTCTGTGGAATCGACTGCATCGCGACGGATCGCTCTGCGCTGCATCCGGTCCACGGGATCATGAAGGAGCTCGAGCGATACGGGATGGAAGACCTCTACTGGAAGCACGTCCTTCCGGTCCATCCGATCCTGAAGCGGATGACGAAGCGAGGCGTTCGCATCGATGAAGACCGAGCCGTCCGCTGGGGGATTCTGCTGGAGCAGAATGCGGACCGCATGGAAGCCGAGCTCAAGACTTTCCTCGGCGAGCCCACGCTCAACCTCAACAGCAGTCCTCAGCTGATGGCGGTCGTCTACGACAAGCTGAAGCTGCCGGTGCAGTGGAAGGAGGACAAGAAGCGAGGGAAGGTCCGGACGCTCGACAGCGATGCTCTTGACAACCTCGTCAGGCTCCGGCCTGACAGTCAGCCGCTTCAAGCGCTGTCGAACATTCGCAACCTCCGCAAGATGAAGAGCACGTACGTCGACCCTGTCATGGAAGGGGTTGACGGCTTCGTGCATCCGTCGTTTGGCGTTAGCAAAGCGGCCACAGGCCGCTTCAACAGCTGGAATCCGAACGCCCAGAACGTGCCGGAGCAGATGAGGGATATTTGGATTCCAGACTCTGACGATCACGTGCTTCTGTCGTCGGACTGGAGCCAGATCGAGTGGCGCCTGGCGATGGTCATGTCTGGGGATCCAGTCGGTCTGGCGCTGCTGAAGAGTGGTGTGGACAATCACCGAGCAGTCGCAGCGGAGACCCTGAGCAAGCGGATCGAGGATGTGACGGAAGAGGAACGCTATGCGTCGAAGTTCATCGTCTACGGTCTAGGATACGGACGAGGGGCAGAAAGCATCGCACAGGGCCACGATCTTCCGCTGCCGTTCGTCGTCTCCTTCATCGACAGGTTCTTCAAGCGGTTTCGGGTCTTCAACCAGTGGCGCGGCAGCAACCTGGAGTTCGTGAAGAAGAACTTCTTCCTAGCGAATCCGTTCATGCGGCGGCGGTGGTGGTATACCTGGCAGGTGACGGAGGTGTATAACTTCCCTCAGCAGAGCACGGGCGCTGACATGATGTACCGTTGCATTATCGACCTCGATGATGCTCTCCCACCTGACGCGACTCTTCGCCTGACGGTACATGACGAGGTCGTCATCAACTGCCTAAAAGAAAACGTTCGCTCCGTCATTGAATGCGTTCGTGACGTGATGCAGCAGAAGTGGCCGCAGATTGTCGAAGCGTCAGCTCGACCGGATGTAGTCGAGGAGTTCTACCCCGACGGCTGGCATTGTCCGTCAGATATTCATGTAGGGACGACTTGGAAAATGTGTAAAACAAAAGACCCGGTGGATACCGCTGCTCGAAAGGTCCTTGAGAAGCACCTGGGAATCGTCTGATGCCTGTTCCGATTCGAAGCAGTGAGATGATCCTGATCAGCCGAAGCCTATTCATGGGCCTTGCCTACGCCCTTGAACAGAACGGGATGGGGGATGCCGTCGACACAGAAGAGCATCGGATTCAGCTTGGCGGGCTGACCTTTCAGGAAGAACCGCCACACCGACAGCAGGGCTGCACGCTCAAGCACGACCGATGGACCTCCTGCGGGACAGGCTGCCTCGGAGACTACTAGAGGAGAGACTGAGCATGATCGGACTGAGTATGGAGATTCCGACGCCGCACCTGGAGCGGTTGTCGAAGCAGACGGAGTTGGACTTCGCACTGGCACATGCTGTCCTGAAGGACAAGACCTATCGCCGGTTCTACAAGACACGCGACTTCAAGAGGGAGCTGATCCTCGACAACAGCATGCACGAACTGGGGCATCCGCTACCGCTAGAGCAGCTTGGGAAGGCGGCCCGCCAGGTCGATGCAAGTTATGTTGTCGCGCCGGATCAGCTGAAGCAGTATGAGCAGAACGTTCGCTGGTTCCAGGAGACGCATGCCGCGCTGGGAGATGAGTTCGGAATCGCCGCCGTCCTCTGTGGGGAGACCGTCGAGGAACGTAATCGCTTTCTAGATCTGACCCTCGGTCGCGCCGATATGCTGTGCTTGCCGTTTCGCGAGCCTCGCTTCGACTGGTATCAGGAACACTTCCACATGATCAACATGTACCCAAGGGTACATCTCCTCGGAGTCAACACTCTGCGGGAGCTTGACATGTTTCGGATCAGCACGACTCCCTGGTCGAACTGGACCGTCGACACGTCAAAGCCAATCAAGTGGGCGATTCGAGGGAAGTCGATCTCTGGCATCGACAGTCTCCGCGGATGTCCCGTCGGCAGCGAGGCGCTCCTCTGGATGACGCTGACCGAAGAGCAGCTGCTCCTGGCGGAAGAGAACATCCTTCATCTGCGACAGTATCTGACATGACGGCGATTCCGAAACCGACTGCGGCACCGCGGAAGCCGTCGGCCTCGCACCGGATCTCGCAAATCATGCAGCTCCTCCAGCAGCTGCCTCGGAGCAAGGCAACCGACGAACTCTATCGAGAAGTCTGCTCCTGGATCCAAGAGCTTCCTCCGGGAGGGCGCCCAGACAGCCTACTGCACCTGGTGAGCCAAGTCTTTGGCAAGAGCTTGGTCGAGTTGGAGAAGCAGTTCGAACGCCCGACGAGGAAGCTCGAGTTCGAGCAGTTCGTTCCGGCATCCGGACTCTTCGCCGACTATCTGAAGCTGACGGCATCGACGGAGCCGCCGACCGTCTTCCACTTCTTCGTGCTGGCGACGGTGATTGGCGCGGCCCTAGGGAGGCGGGTCCACTTCAACAAGGGTGCGTATAAGATCTACCCAAATCTCTGCGTGATGATCATCGCACCGAGTGGAACTTGTCGGAAGACGTCAGCGGCAAACATTGGGACGAAGCTTCTCGTGAAGAGCGGTGGGACTCTTGTCGGAGGGGATAAGCCGACGCCGGAAGCTCTCGTGGATGCGCTGAAGGACTCGGCCGAAGCGACCGGCTTGATCTACGCGCCTGAGCTGGCGGTCTTTCTCGGCAAGCAGAAGTATCAGGAAGGGATGGTGCCTCTGCTGACGGCGCTCTTCGACTGCCCGGATGAATGGACGTCGAAGACCATCGGTCGCGGTGAGGTCAGCCTTTCGAACGTCGCACTGTCCTCTCTCTTCTGCAGCACGCTCGACTGGATCCAGACAGGCATTGCGAAGGATGCGTTCGGTGGAGGCTTCATGAGCCGGTTTCTTTTCGTGATCCAGGAGAGCACTCCTCGGAGCTTCCCACTGCCGCCACCGTTCGACGATGTCCTTCAGAAGGCGGTTATTGAGCGGCTGAAGCGCCTATCCTTCGTTCGGGGACCCTTCCTCTTCACGCCGGAATCAGAGGCATGGTATGTGCAGTGGTATCGGTCTCGAACGTCGTCGCATGGCGACAAGCGCTTCGCGGGATACTACGAACGGAAGCCGGACCACCTCATCCGGCTCGGGCTGATCCTGAAGTCCTCGCAGATCCTGGAGGCAGGGCAGAAGATCCCGAAGGAGCTCTTTCTCGAACGAGTCGACCTCGAATACGCCCTCGGCATCCTCGACTGGTTGGAGGATTGGATGCCAACGACCTTCGATGAGATGACGACGAGCTCGGCCGGCGAAGATCAGAAGCGCCTTCTGCAGCAGTTGAAGCAGGCCGGAGGGTCGATCGAACACAGTGCGCTGCTCCGGAAGAACAGTGGGCGCCTCAACGCTGAACAATTCAGGAGGGCCATTGCGACGCTTCGAGAGGCGAAGCTCGTGGAGTTCGACGGGCCTTCTCGAATCTACTATCTCACCTCGGAGGGCTGGGCATGATCAAATGGTTGGATGCGGCTAACAAGCTCGGATATCCGTCCGAGCATGAGATGTGGTCGGACTTGTATCTTGCGCAGGGGCTGTCCGTCCTGCAACTGGCGGAGAGGCTCGGCGTCAGTCGGAACACCGTGCGGGAAGCGCTTTCGCGGCACGGAATTACTCCGCGGCAGAGAGGCGGCGCGAACAATCAGAAGGTGTTCCTGACCGACGAGATCATTGAAAGGGTCCGGGTGTACGGGATTGCTCAGGTCGCGCGGGAGCTGAAGGTTGCGTATGCGACTCTCTACAAACGTCTGTATCAGGCGAAGCCGAAAAGCCTGGCCGAGTTGTTCCAGCAGAAGAAGGCTCAGCCGAAGGCGTAAACGAATGGCGGCAGAGACTCTTCGTCCTGCCGCCATTCTTCTGCCTAGAGATCAGCGCGGGACCTTCGTGATGTCCTCGATGTTGTCGAACATCGCGTCGAGCGCGGCCTCGTGCGTCGCGCCGTTCCCGCGCGTGTACATGTAGTCGTGGCCGACCCAGCGGCCGTACCCGAGCTGGTCCACGCACGTCGTGCGCTCCGGCCGCTGGAGCTTGTGTCGGTAGTAGTCTTCGAGCTGCGCCGTCACGTCGGTCAGGTCCGCGTCCGGTGGCAGCGCCCATCCAGCGGACGGTGGCGGCTGCGTCGGCGGCGTGACCGGTGGCTGCGTCGGTGGCTGAACAGGAGGCGCCGTCGCCGGCTGCACCGGCGCGACCCACGGCCGGTTCGGGTCCGTCATCACGCCGATGCTCGGCCCCTGCGTGGGCTGCAGCGGGTAGCCGACGCCTGCCGACTGCAGCACGTCCCAGTGATGGTTGTCGGTGTTGCGCTGCAGCACGTCCTCGGCAATGGGACCAACAGGCGAGTCGACGTGCGTGCCACTGTCCTTGCGCGACAGGCCGAAGCCTTCGGCGCGGTGCGTCCACGCGACCTCGTTGAGGATGTCGCCGAGGAGGCGGGAGTCCTGGACAGGGCCAGGGTGGCGATTGCAGACGGCCACCAGCGTGGCGTAGACGTTGTCGGGTAGATACGGGTTCATAGGGTTTTTCTCCGTTGGGAAACAGTTCGCTTATCGAGGGCGTGTCTCGCGGTCGTGGGTCAGTCGCGCCTCCTCTTCTACCAAGTCCTCCGGGATGATCTGCTTCCCGGCATCGCTCACCACGCGCAACGTGCGATGGAACAGGCGGATGTAGTGATCGCGTTGCGCTTGGGCTTCGCGTAGTTGATAGCCCCAGACCCAGATCCTCCGATAGCCGGCGACCAGGATCACGAACAGCAGCGCAACGACGCTCGCCGTGTTCGCCCATTCCGAAAGAGGCCCAATTTCTCCAGACATACGTGTTGTCCTACATCACCAGCACCTGGCCGAACTCGCAGCGCGGGTCAGGCGACGCATTCGAGGTAGAACTCGGCCGGGAAGTCGGCTGTCACGAACGGGCCGCTCGTCGCCGGATTCACCTGCCAGATCCAGCGGTAGTAGATATCCGAGATCCCGAGCGTGACCACCGTCGGGTGCGGATAATCCACTCCACCCGCGCGAAACCCTGCGCGCACGAGCCGAGGAGCGGCGGTGGTATCGACGCGCAGATACGCACACAGTTGGAGGCCGGGGATCGTGCCTGCCGGAGGCGCAGGAAAGGTCAGCGATTGCTTCGCGCCGACTGCGGCCGTGAAAATCGCATCGGACGTGTCTGGCGCGGGCTCGTCCACGAGCGCGTACGCGTCACTCCCTGCGGTCTTGCTCCACGCGGTGTGTGCGCCATCGGCCGTCGGAAACAAGCAGGCCACGTGATGATCGAGCGCGACCAGATCCGCCGGGTCGGTACAGACGATCAGATCCTCAACCCGCTGATTTACTGACGCGTCAACGAATGCGGTATCCCACGTATTCAGTGTGGAGTGAGCCTGCGTGTCCACCCCAGACAGCGTTAGCACCTCCGTGCCGTCCACCCACAGGCGCACCGTCCCGG
>CAYWVZ010000010.1:0-23079 GCA_964462215.1 uncultured Candidatus Saccharibacteria bacterium | reverse complement strand
CCAAGGGTCCGGCTGTTCGCCGGTTAAAGAGGTACGTGAGCTGGGTTCAGAACGTAAATTACATTGCGTTCTACTACTGAGAAGTAGTAAAATACGAGTGTACATCGCACATCAATCGTATTAAATTCGACTAATATCGGTGAAACCCGACTCAGATTTCGAACAATCTGAAGGGCAATACCGAGGGAAGACGAAATCGTCCATGAAGACACAAGAAAAGGCCTACATAGCTGGTTTTTTAGATGGAGACGGTTCGATCATGGCACAATTAGTACATCGTAAAGATTACCGATTGGGCTATCAGATACGAACAAGCATTGTTTTCTACCAAAAAACGATCCATCAGGATTTTCTCCTTTGGCTAAAGGAGCAGCTGGGCTACGGATATGTTCGCGCACGTCGTGACGGCATGAGCGAGTACACCGTAGTTGGCTTTAGGGAAGTTGAGCATGTGCTAAAACTTCTGTATCCCTTTCTTTGTCTCAAGAAAGAACTAGCTGAAAAGGTATTGTTGCTGATAAAGCAGCACCCTTCGCAGCGAAAAATGACCGCCGACATTTTGGTCAACCTCAGCAGGTTGGTAGATGAAACCGCACGTTTCAGCTATTCAAAAAAACGAACCAATCGGAGCGAGCAAGTCATTATTTTCTTGGAGAATCATGGCATTTCTGTCCCCGTAGAGACTGAATCTATCGTAGCTGATAGATGAGATAGGACCCTCAACCAGAGGCCTATAATACGTCGACGCCTAACTACGCACATTGTAGAAGGATGAAGATATAGTCCGTGCCATCAGTAATGATGGATAAAGTCTTAAGATATGAACACCTTAAGATAACACGCGTGAGACAGTTCGGTTTATATCCGCTGTGGACGTCAGGAAATTTGAGAGTAGCTATTCCTAGTACGAGAGGACCGGAATGGACGCACCGCTGGTGTACCAATTGTCATACCAATGGCATAGTTGGGTAGCTAAGTGCGGAAAGGATAAGCGCTGAAAGCATATTAAGCGCGAAGCCTCACTCAAGATTAGATTTCCCTATGACCTCCCTGAAAGACGATCAGGTTGATAGGCGCAAGGTGTAAGCACGGTAACGTGTTCAGCCGAAGCGTACTAATAGAGGCATTGACTTTTTATGACCTCTCTTGAGGCTGTCTTCGGATAGTTTTCAAGAGAGGAGACAATTGACTAGTTATTGGTGCGTATCAAGGCGGGTTAGCCCGCTAGCGCACACCGTTTGTTTTAATATGTATACATCTCGATCCGTGCGACCACATGGACGCCATGAAGCCCCTTACGACAGTGAGGAGCGGATTTGGTGCCCATGGCGCGGGGGAAACACCTGTTCCCATGCCGAACACAGCAGTTAAGCCCCGCAGCGGTTACAATACTTGGGGGTTCACCCCTGGGAAAATAGCACGGTGCCAAATTATATAAGAGCCACCCGAATAGGGTGGTTTTTATTTTACCCTCTCTTTTCTGCGTAGTTGTTGACATAAGCGTTACATAGTGCTATCATAAGCGTAATTCCGAAAAAGGAACAGAGGGTCGTACCCCTAGGGGCGCGGCTCTTTTTGTTTCTTCGGATCAGGGGTTGGGAGACTTATTAAACAAGTGGAGGTTACAGCTATGGCTGGAACTAAATTAGGCGGCAAAGCTGCTGCTAGTACTAACAAAACCAAGTATGGTGCTGATTTTTACGCAAAAATCGGTGCTATGGGCGGCAAAAAGGGCAAGACCGGTGGCTTTTACGCTAACCGCGAACTGGCTCGTTTGGCCGGTGCTAAGGGCGGCCGCATTTCGCGCCGTACCAAAAAGACAACTGCCTAAGTAATTACTCAGGCAAACGTCAGCCGGGACAGCCAGGTGTTACAGCCTGGCTGCTTCTGTTTGTAAACGGCGGTAGGGGCGGCAGACCTTAGACCGCGAAACCCGCCACTCAGTGTTGCAATTATAACAGCAATATATGGTCATATTCCTCTGTAAGCAAGTAGTCTTACAGGTCGGGCAGGCACTGCGTTGGTGCAGCCAATCGCGATAGGTGTCCAGGCAGTCCTGGATGTGGTCCGGATCAATCTGGTAGCCGTACTGTTGGGCCAGGGGTACGGCCTTGTCCCAGGCGGCCGCTTCCAGCCTGACCAGCTCGAAATCCGAAGCGTAGGTCTGATGCTCCAGCAGGGCGTGGCCAACCTCATGCAACAGCGACCAAATAGGGTTAGCTTCTTCGCCAAGATCTGCCGGATAAATCACGGCCTGGGTCTTAGGCGACCAGGAAAACACCGAACCCTCCTCAAATGTTAGGCGTGGGAAGTCTTTTTGAAGCTTACGTAACAGTTGTTTCATACGTGGCCTTCAACAGTTCGTAGCAGCCATAGATAACGGCTTCTTCGGGGCGTTGAGCGGGGCGGATGGCCGGAGTAGGCACCAGCGGTGTCTCGAAACGTTCCAGCTCCTCAACCAACAGATGGCCAAAGCGGTCAAAGTGGGAGCCAACGCCGCCGCCGATAATTACAACTTCCGGTTGGATTACCGCTAGCAGATCCAGCATACCGATGGCAAAGTCGTGGACAATAGTTCGCCAGGTGGCCTCATCGGTAATATCGGCTGCCCGTTTACCAAACCGCCGGACAATTGCTTTACCGGAAGCAAATGATTCCCATGTTTGCATAACCCCGTCGTGCTCCATCATGCTTTGGCCCGCCTCGCTGTCGGCAAGTTCCGGATCAATTACGCCATTTGTGATAATACCACTGCCTATTCCGGTGCTAATAGTTAAATAAAGTACCTTTTTAAACTCATCCTTGACAAGTAGCGCTTCGGAAAGTCCAGCTAAATTGGCATCGTTCTCGACCAGCACCGGGCAACCGAAGAGGGCGGTTATGTCTTTTTGTACCGGTACATCGGTCCAGGGCAGGTTGCCAAAATCCAGCCCCACGCCGCGGCTGCGGTCGATTTTACCGGGAATGGCCACAGCCATAGCCACTACCGAGTCGTCGATTATTTTTTCAACGTGTTGCCGTAAATCTTCCAAAAAAGTCGGATAATCCTGACTGGTCGGGAACTTATCCGTATGGCTAACCTGCCCCTGTTTATCAAGGGCGGCAACCAGCGTTTTAGTCCCCCCGACATCGACTGCAATATACATGCAGCCAGTGTACCACATTGCCGCGCTTTACTTTAAGGGGTACAACAGATATAATAGAAGTAATCTCGTAGGGAGCCGGCCGACTCAGCCCGTTCTTTGCAGAAATATCAACTAAGGAGGACAGGCAATTTATGCCAAGTAAAACAGTAACTATGGATGAGCTTTTGGCTGCGCACGACATCAAGCAGCTCAAGACCGGCGATGTGATCGAAGCTATCGTCACGTCTGTAAAGAAGCACGAAGTATGGGTAGATTTAGGGGCTAACGGTATGGGCGTGATCTTGCGCCGCGAAGTTGGCCACGGCCAAAAACTCGAAGAGGGTAAGCCGGTAACCGTCAGTGTTATCGACCCCGAAATGGACGAAGGCTACGCGCTGCTCAGCATGCGCCGGGCTGCCAAAGACCGTGGTTGGGACGAACTGCAAAAAGTCTTCGAAAACGGTGAAATCATCGAAGTTATGCCGTACGACGCCAATCGAGGCGGCCTATTGGTAGAGCTGGAAGGCATCCGCGGCTTCTTGCCGGTATCACAGTTGTCAGCTGGCCACTATCCGCGCGTATCTGGCGCCGACAAAGACGAGATCTTACAAAAGCTCAACGCCCTAGCCAACAAACCGTTGCGTGTTCGTATCTTGGACATCAGCCGCAAGGACAACAAACTGATCTTCTCCGAGAAAGAGGCGCTCAAAGATGACATGCAAGAACGTTTTGCCACCCTTAAGGTCGGCGACGTCGTCAAGGGTATTGTTACCGGCGTGATCGACTTTGGTGCTTTCGTCAACGTTGACGGTATCGAAGGTCTGATCCACATCTCGGAAATCTCTTGGGAGCGAGTCGAGGACCCGCGTAAGTACCTCAAGACCGGCGAAGAGGTCGAGGCTAAGATTATCGCTATCGACAAAGACCGCCTGAGCTTGAGCCTGAAGCAAACCACCGAAGACCCGTGGCTGCAAGAGGTCAAAGCCTTCAAAAAGGGCGACAGTGTCGAAGGCAAGGTTACCCGCATTACGCCGTTTGGTGCCTTTGTACAGTTGAGCCCTTCGGTCGAAGCCCTGGTACATGTATCAGAAATGGGTGACGGCGAAGACGCTGCCAATCCCGAAGAAGTTTTCCGTCTGAACGAAAAGAAGCAATTCAAGGTGCTCGACATCGACACCGATAACCGTAAAATCGCTTTAAGTCTCAAAGAGACCAAGTAGCCATGTAAAGTAATCTGCCGGAAAGGAGTGCGTTATGGCCGAAAGAACCATCGAGATTGAAGAACACGTAACGGTCGGCGCGCTCGCCGACCAGCTGATGATTCCCGCCACCAAACTGATTGGCGAGCTGTTTAAAAACGGCATCATGGCCACCATTAACGAACGTATCGACTTCGACACGGCCCAGATTATTGTCGAAGAACTGGGGCTGGAAGTTGAGCTCAAGAAGAAAGAAGATGCTCCGGTAACGCCGGTCAAGCGAGCCGCCAAGCAGTCTACCAGCGAAAAAGCCGAATCGCGTCCGCCGGTAGTGGCGGTTATGGGTCATGTTGACCACGGCAAAACCTCGCTACTGGACGCCATCCGTGAAGCCGATGTCGCTAAAGGCGAGGCCGGCGGCATCACCCAGCATATCTCGGCCTACCAGATCACGCACAACGACCGTAAGATCACATTCCTGGACACACCAGGCCACGAAGCCTTTGCGGCGCTTAGGGAGCACGGTGCGCAGCTCACAGACGTGGTTATTATCGTGGTGGCAGCCGATGACGGCATCAAGCCGCAGACGCTCGAAGCCATCCGCTTTGCCCGCAAAGCCGGCGTCAAGATGATTATTGCCATCAACAAGATCGACAAAGAGGGTGCCGACGTCAACCGGATCAAGCAACAGCTATCTGAACAGGATCTGTTGGTTGAGGAGTGGGGCGGCGACGTCGTGGTCGTCGAAGTGTCCGCCAAAACCAAAAAGAATATCGACCAGCTGCTCGATATGGTGCTGTTGGTGGCTGATGTCGAAGATTTACGCGCCGAATTTGCCGGGCCGGCCCAAGGGCTGATTATTGAAGCACATATGGAAAAAGGCCGCGGGCCGGTGGCGGTGGCGCTGGTGGAGCACGGTACGCTGAAGCCGGGCGACCACCTGGTAGCCGGCGGGGCGTACGGCAAAGTTCGTAACCTTGAGTCGACCACCAACCAGCCGCTTAAAACCGCTACACCGTCTACCCCCGTTATTATCACTGGTTTTAAGGTGTTGCCGGCGTTCGGTGACGAATTTAACGTAGTCGCCAACGAAAAAGTAGGCCGCGCCCAAGCCCACACTGCTGCCTCAAACCAGAGTGCGGCCGGCGGTTTACAGATGAGCGGCAACGAACTCCTCAGGATTATTAACCGTAGCAACGAATTGCAAGAACTCAATGTCATTATCAAAGCTGACGTACAGGGGTCCTTAGCATCAGTTATCGACAGCCTCAAGACACTTAGTACCGACGAAGTGGCAGTCCGGGTCGTCGGTTCCGGTATTGGCGCTATCAATGAAAATGATGTGCATCTTGCAACAACCAGCCAGGCGATCATCTATGGCTTTAACACCACCGTAGCTTCTAACATTAAGCAGTTGGCTGCTCGCGACCGGGTGTCGCTACGATTATTCAAAGTAATCTACGAACTGATTGACGATGTTAAGGTGGCCCTGAGCGAACTGCTTAGTCCTGAGGTAGTAGAAAACGAACTTGGCCGCTTGGTAGTCAAAGGCGTCTTTAAGACCACCAAAACAGAGATTATCTGCGGCGGCGAGGTTACTAAGGGCAAGTTGACCGTACCGGCTCTCGCCCGGGTAGTGCGCGGCGATGCTGTGCTAGGCGAAGCAGAAGTCACTAACCTCAAGCGTGGCCCGCAGGACACCAAAGAAGTGATAGAGGGCGAGATGTGCGGCATGAGCCTCAAAACTACTGCCCGCCTGAACCTTGAAGAGGGCGACCGGATCGAGCTCTTCACCAGAGAAGCTGTTGCTAGAACTCTTTAAAAATTGTATAATCTACATCTGTTATGGAGAAACCGTGGTTACCCCGGGATGAATCAGATGAGACTGCGACGGACAGTGCCGGTTCTAAGCGCCACAACGTCCCTAAGGCCATCCAGCACACTTTGCACGCCTGGTTAGAGCGCCGTAGCCTGGAGGATCAGCCTAAACCCCTAGAGGCTGACGACGAAGAAAACGAGGAAGACGACGAAGACGAAACCGAGACCGACAAAAAGACGGTTAAATTTCGCCGTTTCCTTAAAATCTTCTTTGGGCGCCAGGTTAACAGGGAGCCTGTTACACCCATCGCGCCGCCTACAGCCGAACGGGGTCGCCCGGAAGAGTACCCGAAAGTCCGCCCGGAAGAACAAATGACCGAAGATGTGGTAGCCGAAACCCCGGCTGCGCCCGAAAAGTCTGGTGTCCCGGCCGCCGAAAGTCCGCTTGATCCGCTAGTAGCTGCCCGTTATGAACAAGGCGCCCAGGAAGACCCCGCGGCACCGACTACCGAAGAGGAAACGGCCGCGTCGCCTGAACCGGAAAACCCCCAACCCGAGGTGACTTCTTTCGGTTCTGCCACGGCGGATAAAGAGTGGATTGTTATTGACCACCAGCACGAAACTTCTCAGCGGGTCGGTTCTGAAGCGGCGAAACAAAAAGAGCCCGATCACAGACAGGATCGTAGGCGTGCCCGAGAGGTCGAGCATCGGCTCAAGAAAGTCGAAACCGCTCACAAGCGTACCAAAGAAACGCTGGACCAGCACAGCAAAGATCGGGCTGTTCTTGATAAAACACCGAATATATCTCCTACTGTTGTCGAGCGTACAACAGTAAAAAACGAGCAACCGGCGCAGTCGGTCAAAGAAATTCTGGCTCAACGACGCCTGGAACGGCCGGTTACACCCGAAGCCCCGGCCGCACCCGAAGCGCCAATTAAGCCCGAGGCCCTGGCCAAAGCCCATTACGAGACTATGACCCCCGAAACGGTTTTGCACAAAGTCGAAAAGGCGGCCGAAGATAACGTAGCTCTGGAGGGCTTGTTTGAGCGTCGCCACGAAACTAAAGATATTGACGGCGGCTCCCACAAACAAGCTGCTCAAATGGGGGCCACCGCGCCGCCAAAAGGCAGTAAACTGGCAGCCGGGCAGGCGCCTCCGGCAACAATGGTCAGCCCCTTATTAGCGCCCACCGTCCCTGATGAACCGTCCGTTAAACCATCAATCCTACGTGAGGAGCATAAACAGGCTGCCCGGCACGGCTTTTGGGCGGCTATCATATTTGTGGTTTTGCTGGCGATATTAGCCTTTATAAGATAGCCAAGGAAAGGTACAATACCTACAAAGGAAAGAGGATGCAGCATGTTTAAGCTAGACGACAACCTACTAAAAGAACTTGGGCTCGGCGCACTACCGGCCGCCGAGAAAAATAAAATGTTAGCCCACATCTATGAAACGCTTGAAATGCGGGTCGGGATGACGCTTGCTCAACAGATGACCGATGAGCAGCTTAACGAGTTTGAAGCCTTCATTGATCAAAACGACGAAGCCGGCGCGCTCAAGTGGCTGGAAACGAACTTTCCTAACTACAAACAAGTCGTGGCCGATGAACTAGAGAAGTTAAAAGCTGAAATCAAAGCGGCCGCTCCGCAGATTGTGGCCGCCAGCCAACAATTGCCGCAGCAACCGCCGGCTGATCCCCAGCAACCTGCCGCCGCCTAGATAGGTTTTAGAGGAGTTGTTTATAACCGGCTAGAAAAGCTTCGGCTGTCATTTCCGGCTTACCGGCCGGTTTTAGCTTCTTTATCTGAAGTGTCCCTTGGCCGCAAGCTACCAGTAGACGCTTACCGTCAGCTCGCGCTACCCCTGGTTCACCTGTTGTTGAGTTGACTACAGTTGCCTCTGTTATGACCACTTCTTTGCCAGCCAGGGTAGCGCGGCTTTTGGGCCACTCTATAAACGCCCGGATGTCCCGCTCTATCTGAACGGCCGGTTTGGCCCAGTCAATCAGCCCGTCTTCTTTAGTCAACTTACGCGAATAACTGGGTGCAGTGGATCGCCCCGCTAACTGGGCTGCCGCCTCCTGCGGAACCACCTCCACGCTACCTGCCATATACAAGGGCAACATCTCTGTTAGCAAGGAGTGGCTGAGGTCTATCAAATAGTTAGTCAACAGGGGTGTAGTTACGTTGGCTGGCATATCGTAGGTAGCTTGGGCCAACAGCGGCCCTTCATCCATTTTTTCGACAATCAGCATCAAACTGACCCCTGTTTGCGGCTGGCCGGACAAAATAGCGAAAGTGATTGGATCAGCTCCCCGCCATTCGGGCAACAGGGAAAAATGGCTGTTTACAATACCCAGCGGGAAGTAATCAATTACTTCTTGGGCAATGATAATACCGTAGTCGATGACCACCCCTACGGCACTTGTTACGGGCTTGGCCACAAACAATTCGGATAACTCGGCCTTACCGCGGGGGGTAAAAACTTTTAGGCCCCGTTTCTCGGCCAATTCTAACACCGGTACCGGGCCGCGGTGATGGGCGGGGCGCGGTTTGGTAATGACCGCTTCGACCTCAAAGTCGCGGGCCAGCAGCTCTAGCGACCGGGCCGCTACTGGGCCACTACCAAAGAATACGACTGTTTTTGATGTCTTTTGCATAATCCAGCGCCTCCAGCTTACCGTCTTTGTTGAGGCGGTAAAAGGCCTTAGGGTTGTTTTTGATGTGGTCAATGAAAACGACACCCTTGGTGTGGTCAATCTCGTGCTGGAACACCCGGGCTAAAAAGCCTTCGGCGGTAACGCGGAATTCGCGTCCTTGCAGGTCAAGTGCCTTGATTTTCACCTTGGAATGCCGGGGAACTTTGCCATAGACGTCTTTGATGCTCAGACAGCCCTCGAAATCTTCGACGACCTCGCCCTCGCGTTTTACAATTTCGGGGTTGATAAATACCCGGAAGGTACGGTCGTCTTTGTTGTCGAAGTCGTTGCGTACGATAACGACCCGTTGCAGGACACCTACCTGGACGGCCGCCAGGGCTACGCCGACCTCGTGTTCGCGGCTATCTTCCCAGTCCAGGGTCGAAGCTTCCATGTCGGCCACCAGCTGACGGACTTCGTCGGTCACTACGCCGATCTTTTGGGAGCGTTGGCGCAAGTGCGGATTCGGCAAGGTGATAATACGGTCTTTGGGACTGCTCATTACCACCAGTATAACAGATTACAGCAGGTTTGCCGGGTCAAGATCATACGACCAGCCGGCCGGCAACGCGGCGACTGTTTTGAGCAATTCGGATCGGGCTTTGGCCTTAACCAGTAGCTGCCAGCGGTAAGCCCCGGCCGCCTTTTCATAAAAACTAGGGGCCGGCCCAACGACGTCTATACGCAAATCGGCCTGGCGCAAATGGCTGGCCAGCCGCTCGGCTGCCGCCTGGGCCGAAGCCCGACTGGCTCGGCTGCAATGTATCTTCAACAGATGATAATAGGGCGGAAAGCCAAAACGCTGCCGTTCCTGCAACTGCTCTTTATAAAAGGCCGGCCAGTCCTGCTTAACCGCGGTACGGATAGCCAGCCCCTCCGGGTTATAGGTTTGGATAACTACCTGACCATGGCTGTGTCCGCGTCCGACCCGCCCGATTATCTGAGTTAACAACTGAAAGGTGTGCTCTTCGGCGGTGTAATCGGGGAATGACAGGCTGGTATCGGCGGCTATAACCCCGACGACACTTAATTTAGGCAGGTCGAGGCCTTTAGCCAGCAATTGCGTGCCAACTAAAATGTCTACCTTGCCGCCGGCTATGTCGGCGTACTGTTCTTCCAGTCGCTCAGTTTTATGGTTATCGGTATCGAACCGTTTAATAACAGCCTGCGGAAAAACTTTTTGCAGCTCGGTTACAATCGACTTCGTGCCAACACTTTTAAACAGTATCTCGCTGGCCTGGCATTCCGGGCAGCTGGTGGGCACTGGCGCCCGGTAGCCACACATATGGCAACGCATGTTGTGGCTGTCGCCGTGATAAGTTAGCGGTACGTCGCACTTTGGACACAGGGCCTGCCAACCGCAAGCCTGGCACAAGATCAGCCGGGCGGTGCCGCGCCGATTCAAGAAAACCAGACTTTGTTCGTGCCGGCCAAGGGCAGCTTCGATAGTTTCGACCAGTGGTTGCGACAGATGAGGTTGGCCGGGGAACTGGGTACGGTCACGAAGGTTGACCACGGTAATATGTTTGTCGGTCTGGTCGCCGGCCGGCCGGTCAGTCAACCGAATAATCGGGGTTTTGGTCTGCTCGGCGATAAAGTAATCAGTCACGGACGGCGTAGCCGTACCAATGATATAGCGGGCCTTGTGAAGTTTGGCTAGTTGTGCTGCCACGCGCAACGACTGGTAGTGGGGTGCTTGCTCCTGCTTGTAGGCTCCGTCGTGGGCTTCATCGATTATGAGCAGCCCAAGTTTTTTTAGCGGAGTAAAAAGGGCGGAGCGCGGCCCTAAAACTACGATCGGGCTAGTGGCCTGCAGAATGCGCAGCCAGACGGTGCGGCGCTCGGCCGGCGTCAGGTGGGAATGGACTACTATCACCGGAGCGGCCACGCTTTCGGCCAGCCGATGCTGCAGCTGCGGTGTCAGACCGATTTCGGGAGTTAATATCAGCACCGATTTACCGGCCGCCACAGTTTGCCGGGCCAGTTCAATATACAGGCGGGTTTTACCGGTACCGGTGTCACCGTGTATTACAAATGTTCGGTGCACTTTGTCGGTATTGATACGGTCAAAGGCTTCTTGCTGCTGGCGGGCTAAAGGGGGCAGGGCGGCATCGGCCGCCGCTGCAGGCAAGGGCTCCAGGGCCGCCAAGTCTCTCTGACGCACCAAGCTGCTAGGAAGTAACAGTTGGCCGAATATACCAAGCGGCGCCGGATAATATGTCTGCAGCCACTGTACCAAAGCCAGCAATTCGGGCGGCAGTTCTTGGGCGACCACTACTTTTTTGACCGGTTTGGTCGTAAAGCGAGGGGAAGAAACCGAACGGGTAACCACGCCCACTACTTCCTGGGCGCGCAAAGGCGCTATCACAATAGCCCCCGCGGCCAGAACTTTTTCGCTCTGGTACGTTAAGGGTTCAACACCGTGGAAACGGGGAGAACTTACCAACACTTCATAAAAGTACATACTCGTATTATAGGTTACTGTTGAAAAGTCATTAAATTGTCGCTATACTTTACGTTGTTCTAATAACAATAAGCTTATGTTGGATGTATTCATAACCTCTCGAGTCCGTCGCAAGATCATAGTGGTCTATGCTAAGTATCCTGATTTCAAAACGCATGTTCGGGGTCTGGCGAAATTAATCAAAGAAGATGCCGGCAACATCCAGCGCGAACTCAAGCGTTTAGAGAAAATCGGCTTTCTAGTTTCCGAAAAACAAGGCAACACCAAGATCTACCACACCAACAAGCACTTTCCTATCTTTAAAGAACTGCAAAGCATAGTGTTAAAATCGCAACGTATCAACCAAAAACGACAAAGCGGGGTGTAATACGCTTGCAAACCTCTCTCTGTTAGCGTATACTTTCAACCAATGATTCAAGTAACCCGCAAAGATTCGAAGGAATCGTCCGAAAACCTATTGCGCCGCTTTAACCGTAAGGTTCAACAGTCTGGTGTTTTGGGCGTGGTCAAACAGGGGCAATATTTCGAAAAGCCTTTAAGCAAGCGCGACCGCCGCACCAAGGCGATTATTCGTAAGCAACGCAAAAACGTCAAACTGCAAAAGATCAAACTCGGCCAGCGCTAAGGACAGGCTATGAATATCAAAGCCGCGATCGACACAGACCTCAAGGCAGCAATGCTGGGGGGCGACAAGCAGACTGCCACCATTTTGCGCGGCCTGAAGAGTGCTATTCTGTACGCCGAAGTGGCCGAAGGCAAGCGCGATAGCGGGCTGGCCGATCCGGCTATTATCGAGGTGCTATCTAAAGAAGCTAAAAAGCGCCAGGAGAGTGCCGACCTCTACGCCCAAGCCGGCGAAGCTCAGCGGGCCCAAACCGAATTAGCCGAAAAAACGATCATTGAGCGGTATTTGCCGGCCCAATTAAGCGACGAAGAACTCGAACAACTGATTGACAAGGCTATTGCCCAAACCAACGCCACCGGCCCGCAGGCCATGGGGCAGGTGATTGGCGCCGTCAAACAGCAAACTGCCGGCCAGGCTGACGGTGCCCGTATCGCACGCCTAGTCAAGGAAAAGCTATGATCATATTCATGGGGGTGGCGGGTTCCGGCAAAAGCTCACAAGGCAAACGCATAGCCGACGAGATGGGCTTGCCGTGGCTGTCCACCGGTGAGTTTTTGCGCATGCTGATTGCCGGCGACAAGCGCAAAGACATGCTGTCCGGCAAACTGCTGCCCGACCAGGAAATTATTGCGCTGGTCCGCCGCGTTTTTGCCGTAATTAACACTAATGAAGAATTTGTACTGGACGGCTTCCCGCGTACCGTTGCCCAGGCTGACTGGCTGCTTAACCAGGCCAAGCATGGCCAGTTGTCGATTACCGCAGTTATCCATCTGCAAGCTTCCGAAGAAGCGGTAGCTAAGCGCCTGCTGGCCCGCGGCCGTCCTGATGACAACGAGGCTGCCATCCGCGAACGCTTCGAGGAATACAATAAAGAGATGGTGCCAATCCTGCAACACTTTAGGGACGCTGAGGTACGGGTCATTGACGTTAACGCCGAACGGTCGGTTGGCGAGGTGCATACCGACATTGTCCAAGCCCTGACCGAAGAGATCTAAAGATATGATGAACCGCGTCAAAACTCCGCGCGAAATCGAAGCCATGCGAACCAGCGGGCATATGCTGGCAACAGTGTTGCAATCGCTTAAAACCAAGGTAGCTGCCGGTATAAGCACTAAAGAACTGGCCGATAGCGCCCGCCGCGAACTGCAAAAACTGGGCGGTACACCGGCTTTTTTGGGTTATCATGGCTTCCCGGACGTACTGTGTGTTTCTGTCAATGATGAAGTGGTGCACGGTATCCCCGGCACCACCCGCATACTGCGGGCCGGGGATATTGTCGGGCTCGATTTTGGCGTCGCGTATGAGGGTATGATTACCGACAGTGCGATTAGCGTGATCGTCGGCAACACGGGTGACACCCGGCTAAAACAACTGTTGCGGGATACAGAAGTCTCGTTACAGGCAGGTATCGCGGCCGTTCGCGACGGAGCAACCGTAGGTGATGTCAGTGCGGCTATCCAGGCCGTGCTGGATAAGGGGCGCTACGGCATCGTCCGGGACCTGGTCGGCCATGGCGTGGGTCACGAACTGCACGAAGAACCAAACATACCTAACTATGGCAAAGCCGGCCGCGGCCCGGTCTTAAAAGCCGGTATGACCGTTGCCATTGAACCCATGGCCACTCTGGGCGGCTACCAGGTAGTCTTAGAACCCGACCAGTGGACTATCAAAACGCGCGACGGCTCGGTGGCCGCCCATTTCGAACATACCGTACTGGTTACTAAAACTGGCGCAGAAGTCCTAACTAGTTTGTAATTTGCGGTTTTATAGTCTTAAGCGCTATACTGCCTCCATGCGAGAATCAACCCCGAGCCACTTCATTGGGCTCGATATCGGCACCAGCACCGTTCGTTGTGTCATCGGTATGATAGAAGAAGACGGCGGTAAACTGTCGGTCATCGGTTCCGGCAGTGCGCCCAACTTGGGTATGCGCAAAGGCGTTATAGTCCATGTCGAAGAAGTCGTAGAGTCGGTTGTGCAAGCCATTACCGAAGCTGAGCGGGTAGCCGGAGTACAGGTTCGCCAGGCCACCGTAAATGTTAACGGCTCCCATGTTAGCGGCATGAATTCCCGGGGTGTCATCGCCATTAGTACCGCAAACCGTGAAATCACCCCCGAAGACCGCTTGCGTGTCGAAGAAGCCGCCACCATCGTAAAGTTGCCGCCCAACCGTGAAATTATTCAGGTTTTTGCTAAAAGTTACCGCCTGGATGGCCAAGATAACCTGAAGGATCCGGTTGGCATGCACGGCGTACGTCTGGAGGTCGACACCCATATTGTGACGGCTGCTACACCAAACTTGCGCAGTCTGGATATCGTCCTCGACAAAGCCCACGTAACAGCCAGTCACCACACAGTTTCCAGCTTAGCTGCCGCCGAGGCCATACTGAGCCGGCAGCAAAAGGAAGCAGGCACCGTGGTACTAGACATCGGTGCCGGTACTACTAATATCGCTGTTATCGAAGATGGCGAGGTACAGCACGTAGCTATACTGCCGGTTGGCGGCATTCATATTACCAACGACCTGGCCATCGGCTTAAAAACTGACCTGGATGTAGCCGAAGCCGTTAAGTTGCAGCACGCCACTCTTGGCAAACCCAAGAAAAATGTTGCCCAGGTATCGGTTGATGGCAAAGAGTATAAATTCGACAGCGAAGACGTTAAGATGATAACCGAAGCCCGCGTCGAAGAACTATTTGAATACGTCGACAAGGAATTAAAGAAAATCCAACGGTCGCGCAAATTGCCTGGCGGCGTGGTGATTACCGGCGGAACTGCTAAATTACCGGGTATTGCCGATTGTGCCCGCGACAAACTACAATTGGCAGCCCGCGTCGGTAGTTTACAGGCCATAACCGGACTGGTCGATACCGTTCAAGACCCCGCATATTATACGGCCGTCGGCCTGATGACTCTTGACATGTTGCTATTACCGGCCTATGGCGGTACCCGCCCTTCGGCCGGCCAGCCTAACACTAATGTTTTTGGCTTTATCGACGGCATTATACGGCGCCTTAAACCCAAGGGTTAATAATGGCCCGGCAGAGCCGGGTACAAAAATTACCGATTTTAGCAACGCGGCGGCGGCGCAAGTATAGCGTTGAACTCTTTTTTTGCTTCGTGGTATACTGCCTGGGTAATTTAGAGAGGGAAGAGGAATCATCATGCCACAAGTTGCTCCAGCTATCGAGACCTTTGCCCGCATTAAAGTGGTGGGTGTCGGTGGTGCCGGCGGTGCGGCAATCAACCGGATGATCGAAGCCGGTGTTGAAGGCGTTGAATTTATCGTTATTAATACTGATGCGCAAGCCCTGCATCACTCCAAAGCCCACACTAAAATCCATATTGGTAAAGATACTACCCGCGGCCTGGGTGCCGGTGCCAACCCGTCGGTTGGCCAAAAAGCGGCCGAAGAATCAAAAGACGAGATTATTAAAGTCCTGGAAGGTGCCGACATGGTGTTTGTTACCATTGGTGCCGGCGGTGGTACCGGCAGTGGCGCCGGTCATATCGTGGCCAAGGCCGCCCAAGACCAAGGTGCATTGGTGGTGGGTTTTGCGACCCGGCCCTTCGCTTTCGAAGGCGATAAACGCCGCCGGAACGCTGATGTAGCTATCGCCAACCTCCGCGGCGTGGTTGATACGCTTATCACTATTCCTAATGACCGACTGCTGCAAACTATCGACCGCTCTACGCCGTTGCTCGAAGCTTTTAAGGTAGCCGATGACGTCTTGCGCCAGGGCGTCCAGGGCATTTCCGACCTTATTACCGTACATGGTTTGATTAACCTTGACTTTGCCGACGTTAAAACCGTCATGAGCAGTGCCGGCTCAGCCCTGATGGGCATTGGCCGTGCCAGCGGCGAAGACCGTGCCGTCAAAGCCGCCCAGCAGGCTATCGAGTCGCCGCTACTGGAAATCTCTATCGACGGCGCCCGTGGCATCCTGTTCAACGTCATTGGCGGCAACGATATGTCGATGCACGAAATCAATACCGCCGCCGAAGCAATCACCGCCGCTGCCGACCCCGATGCTAACATTATCTTTGGTGCGACCATTAATCCGGAGCTGGAAGGCGAAATCATCATCACCGTTGTAGCTACCGGCTTCGATGCCGCTTACTTTGCCAGCCGGGCTTTGCCTAAGGCCGACCTTGAACGGCTAGCCGCCGATGAAGAAGCCAAAGAACAGCCCCAAACCGAATCTACGCCAAAGGTAGAACGCTCCGAAGCCAATGAAAAAGACATGGCCTCTATTGATATGTCGCTTGACGACGCGCCGGCTAACAGCTTGAGCGGTGCCGAAGACTTCCATGCCGAACCGAGCGTGCCGAACATCTGGACTATTGACCCCGATAACAAGCACGACGATGACAAGAAATCAGACGATGACGCTGATGGCGGCCAAACTGCCGAGGCAGCTGAAGAAAAGTCTATGGACGAGCCATCATTTTTAAAGCGCTTGCGTAACCGCCGGCGCCAAAAATCTGAAGAAACAGATAAAAAAGACTAATTCTGTACTAAATAATACAGCAACAAAATGCTTGCAAAACGCTATGGATAGGGCTATCATTAAAGCTACAAGCGCTATATATGGGGACTACCAAACCCGCGGGCGCTCGCACGTTTAGAAACAAACAGCCATAAAAACAGAACTTTACAGAGGTAAAAAACCAAGTACATAGCATAAAAAGTGTATGCAACACTTGGGCCTCTTAAAGTCTCTAACGTTTTATGGCTCGCAAAGGAGATGTACAGCATGAAATGCAGTCAATGTCATCGTCCTGATACTAAAGTCATCGAGTCGCGCGATGTAGCCGACAGTGCTGCTATCCGGCGACGCCGGGAGTGTATCAACTGCGGCTACCGTTTTACTACGTACGAGCGTATAGAGCGGCCACAGCTGGTTGTCATCAAGAATAATGGCAACAGGGAACTGTTTAGCCGCGAGAAACTCTTGAGCGGCTTGTATCGGGCCTGTGAAAAGACTCCTGTTACAACTATCCAACTGGAGCGTGTGGTTACCGATATCGAAAACCAGCTATACGGCTGCGGCGAAGTCGAAATACCATCGCAAAAGATCGGGGAGTTAGTAATGGAGCAGCTGGCTAACCTCAATGAGGTAGCATATGTGCGGTTTGCAAGCGTGTATCGCCGGTTCGAAGATATCGCCGGTTTCGAAAAAGAGCTTTCGCAAATCCGTAACATGAAGTCAACACGATCGTAAAAGTCTGTTCCCCTCACCATTTTTAAGTTACAATTAAGAGTGTTGAAGAGAGCTGATTTGACCAACGTCAGGCGAGAGACAGAGGTCAACAACTCTAAATAAAAATTACAACATTAAAAAATACTGAAGGGGTGTCCGCTAACGGCCAGTGAGGTGGCCCTAGCGGAGTAAAAGTGAGGGTACTATGGGACAACAAACAACCAGTTTAGGAATGAGTCGGCTTTTTACACCGGCTAAAAGCAAGGGGTACGACCAACTGACGTGGGTGACGCGCGATTCAGTGATTGTAAACCCTGTATCTAACGAACCAGTCTTTGAGCAACGCGACGTGGCGTTTCCGGAGGGCTGGTCACAGAACGCCATTAATATAGTGGCGCAGAAGTATTTCACCGGTACGCCGGGTACAGCCGACCGTGAAGACAGCCTTCAAAAGCTTATCGACCGGGTCGTCGACACGGTTACCCGTCAGGGTATCCAAGAGAGTTACTTCGAAAATGACCAAGAGGCCGAAGATTTCCGTGAGGAATTAAAGTATGTACTGGCCACTCAACGGGCAGCCTTTAACTCGCCGGTGTGGTTTAATATCGGTGCGCCGGGCCGCGCCCAGCAAGCCAGTGCCTGTTTCATCCTGGGTATCGAAGACACTATGCCGTCCATTTTGAACTGGTACAAAGAAGAAGGCATGATTTTCAAGGGTGGTTCAGGCTCCGGCGTCAACCTTAGCCCTATCCGGTCTTCGGTAGAAGCGTTGGGCAAAAGTGCCGGGACAGCTTCCGGTCCTTTGAGTTTTATGCGTGGTGCCGACTCCTCGGCCGGTGCTATCAAGAGCGGCGGCAAGACTCGCCGCGCGGCCAAAATGGTCATTCTAAACGTCGACCATCCTGACGTCGAAGAATTTGTCTGGTGTAAAGCTATTGAAGAGCGCAAAGCCCGCGTGCTGGAGCAGGCCGGCTTTGACATGACCCTCGACGGCAAGGACTCATTCTCCGTCCAGTACCAAAACGCCAATAACTCGGTACGGGTAACAGATGATTTCATGCAAGCCGTACTGGATGATGCCGACTGGAACTTAGTAGAGGTTAAAACTGGTAAAACCGCCAAAACCCTTAAGGCCCGCGAACTGTTCCGTCAAGTTAATCTGGCGGCCTGGGAATGTGCCGACCCGGGCATGCAATTCGATACCACCATTAACCGCTGGCACACGGCACCTAATGCCGGGCGTATTAATGGCTCCAACCCTTGTTCCGAATATATGCACCTGGATAACTCAGCCTGTAACCTGGCCAGTATCAACCTGCTGAAATACCTACGGGACGACCATACCTTTGACATCCAGGCGTTCAAGCACACAGTAGAACTGATCTTTACCGCCCAGGAAATCCTGGTTGGCTACTCAGAGTACCCAACAGAGAAGATCGGCAAGAACGCCAAAGCCTACCGCGAACTTGGCCTGGGCTATGCAAACTTAGGAGCGCTTCTGATGGCCCAGGGCCTGCCATACGACTCAGACGAGGGTCGAGCACAGGCTGCAGCCATTACGGCCCTTATGACCGGCCATGCGTACGCCACAAGCGCTAAGATTGCCCGCCGGGTTGGTCCGTTTGCCGGCTATCGCAAAGACCGCGAAGCTATGCTGCGCGTGCTCAAGATGCACCGCGAAGAAGTTTCCAACATCGACGCCGGTATGGTCAGCGAAGAATTGTTGAGCGCTGCCGCCGCCGCTTGGGACGAAGCGGTTGAACTCGGCAGCCTCTACGGAGTACGCAACTCCCAGGCCAGTGTGTTGGCTCCAACCGGCACCATTGGCCTGATGATGGACTGTGACACCACCGGTATCGAGCCGGACTTAGGTTTGGTCAAAGTCAAAAAGTTGGTCGGTGGCGGCACCATGCACATCGTCAACCAGACCGTACCGCGAGCTCTAGACGCCTTAGGCTACAGCAAAAAACAGATCGATGACATCATTCAATATATTGATGTTGAAAAGACAATACTTGGCGCTCCACATCTTAAAAAAGAGCACGAAAACGTTTTTGCTTGCTCAATGGGCGATAATTCTATCCACTACATGGGTCATGTCAAAATGATGTCAGCTGTACAACCTTTCCTGTCAGGGGCTATCAGCAAGACCGTTAACATGCCCGAGGAAGCTACCGTCGAAGATGTTGAACAACTACACATCGAGGCCTGGAAACTTGGCCTTAAAGCAGTTGCCATTTACCGTGACAACTGTAAAGTTGCCCAACCCTTAGCTATGGCCAAGAAAGAGGGCAGCCAACAAGAAACGCCGGCTGCTGCCGAAGTACCCGCCGCTACTGACGGTGAAACTGTAGAGAGCCTCAACGACCGGATCATCGTCAAAGGTGCTATCCGCCGCGAAATGCCTAAAATGCGTACCGCTAAAACGTTCTCGTTCAAGGTGGCCGACAGCCACGGCTATATAACTGTCGGCGAGTACGACGACGGTACCCCCGGCGAAATCTTTGTTAACGTCAGCAAACAGGGGTCGACGCTTCGCGGGATCCTGGACGCGTTCGCTATTAGTGTCAGCCATGGTTTACAGTTTGGCGTACCGCTGAAAGATTACGTTAAATCGTTCACCAGTATGTCCTTTGCGCCAGCCGGGATTACCAATGATCCAGAGATCCGTACGGCCTCGTCGATCATCGACTATATTGCCCGCCGTCTTGCCCTGACGTACTTGTCATTCGACGATCGCCTGGAACTGGGGCTGGCGTCTATTGACGAAATGCCCGAAGAGCAAACCAGCCTTCTCGAAGAAACGGCTATCGGCACAACACAGGCCGAAGTAGAGCTGCCCGAAGAGCCGGCCACCACCGTCAAAGAGGTGACAGGGAGCGAGGCCGAGGCTATCAAAAAAGAGGTACAGCAAAAAACCCAAGGGGCTGATGATACCGCACCGATGTGCTTTAACTGCGGTAACCAGACCCAACGGGCCGGCAGCTGCTATGTCTGCACCTCTTGCGGTTCGACCACCGGCTGTAGCTAAACAGCGCATACAGTCCTCATGTCAAAACCTCTTCACTCACTAGAGTGGCAGGGGTTTTTGACTTTTGCGTACAATAATACCCCAGGTTTCTGGAAACTAATGTTGTAATAAGGACTATATAATTTAATGAACATTTAATTATTTTTGCTTGGCCTGATGGACAGGTGCTATAGTTGAAACTATGACGGAAAGTAATCGTGATCAACCCCTAACAGTCGGCGTCCTGCAAGGTCTGTTGGCTGCGCAAGAGCAACGCACCCTCAAAACCGTCGAAGGAATGCTCGAGCGCCAGGAACAGCGAATCCTTAAAAAGGTTGAAGTGATCGTCGGTGACGCCGTCGGCGAAATTGTCGGTGACCTGATGGTGCACATCGACAAGCGTTTCAATAAACTCGAGAAACGTTTCGATAAACTGGAAAAGCGTGTTGGTAAAATCGAAACCAAACACAACATTGATACGCGTAAAGTTGTAGCCGTCACAGAGAGGGTAGATAATCACTCAGGGCGGCTACGCGCCCTGGAAAAGCCGCTGACTGCTGCGACCTAAAAGCATAGTCAGGGGCAACCACAGAAAAGTTAGTTGTTTAGCGTATCGCTAATGGTTACAATGAGGGGGTGAAGATGATAATTCTCTATCACCCCCAATCCGAGTACGGTCGCATAGTCGAAGATTATGCGCACGACTTCGAACAGCGGGGCAACGGCCATGATGTCGATTTGCTAAGTCTGGAAACGCCGGAGGGGGCGGCTGCAGCCGCCCTGTACGACATTGTCCGCTACCCGGCCATTTTAGTGGTAGATGACACTAAGCGCTTGCATAAAGAATGGCAGGGGCCTGAATTGCCGCAAAAAGACGAAGTTGCCGGTTACCTTGCCGCCTAAGAGGTAGTACAGTATAATCACCCCCGTAGTTATGACTAATCGAGCTAAAAAACATTTCCTTGCCGACATTGAAGAGCAAGTGCTCCAGTTCTGGCAAAAAGACAAGACGTTCGAAAAGAGCTTGCAGCAGCGTAAAAACGGCCAGCTGTTCAGCTTTTACGACGGTCCGCCCTTTGCCAATGGGGTGCCGCACTACGGCCACCTAGTACAGACCACTATCAAGGACAGCGTTACCCGCTATAAGACTATGCGCGGCTACTACGTACCGCGTCGGGTCGGCTGGGACACGCACGGCCTGCCGGTAGAGTACGCTATCGAAAAAGAACACGGTTTTCGTGGTAAAAAAGACATCATAGATTTCGGTATCGACAAATTTAACGCCGCATGCCGCGACTCGGTCTTCAAATATAAAGACGTGTGGGAACATATGTTTGTTCGGGTGGGCCGCTGGGCGGATTATTCGCAGACCTACGCTACGCTTGACGACGACTACATCGAAAGCGTCTGGTGGGTCTTTAAAACTATCTACGACAAGGGGTTGGTCTACAAAGACTTCCGCAGTTCACCATATTGTCCGCGTTGTGCCACTCCTTTATCCAATTTTGAGCTGAATCAGGGGTATCAGGATAATGTTCCAGATCCCAGCTTGTATGTTAAATTCAAGCTCAAAGACCAAGATGCGTACCTGTTAGGCTGGACTACCACGCCCTGGAGCCTGCCGGGCAACGCGGCAATTGCCGTTAAGCCCGACGCGCCGTATGTATATGTACAGTTACAAGATGACAATGGTCGCCAAGAAACCCTGGTATTGGCCCGTGACCGGCTCGAGGTATTGAACGTCGATACCTATCACATCATCAAAGAGGTAAACGGCGCCGAACTGGTCGGTTTGGGGTACGAACCGCTGTTTGAGCTGTCTAATTTGGGCGAGGTGGCGGGGGCCCAGAACGCCTACAAGGTCTGGCCGGCCGAGTTCGTTAGTATCGACGACGGTTCAGGCGTATTACATGTGGCACCGGCCTTTGGTGAGGACGATTTGATGTTAGGAAAACAACATAATCTACCGATTTTATTGACGATTGACGAAAACGGCCATGTCGTAACAGGGGCGGGACTGCCGGACGGCATCGAGGGCAGGTTTTTCAAAGGAGCCGACGAACCAATTATTGCTCACTTGACGCAACAGGGGAACGTCTATGCCGCCGAGACAATCAACCACACCTATCCGTTCTGTTGGCGCTGCGACACGCCGCTGCTGTATTACGCTACCGACTCGTGGCTGGTTAGGGTGACGGCAGTCAAGGACGAGCTAGTCAAAAACAACCAAAAAATTAACTGGACACCTGAACACATAAAAAATGGTCGCTTCGGCAAGTGGCTGGAAAACGCCCGCGACTGGGCAATTAGCCGCAACCGGTTTTGGGGCGCGCCTTTGCCGGTATGGGTAACCGATGACGGCGAAATGGTTGTTATTGGCAGCATCGAAGAGCTCAAAGAGCGTGCCGTTGACCCCAGTAAAGTAACTGATTTACACCGGCCGGGAATTGATGATGTCGAAATAACAACGGAGTCAGGAAAGCGAGCCCGGCGGATCCCGGAAGTCTTTGACTGCTGGTTCGAGTCAGGCGCTATGCCCTATGCCCAAGACCACTATCCGTTTGCCGGCACCGAGGGTTGGGACAAACGCTTTCCGGCTGACTTTATCGCCGAAGCGGTTGATCAAACGCGCGGCTGGTTTTACACCTTGCACGTACTGGCTACAGCCCTGTTTAACAAACCGGCCTACAAAAACGTTATTTGCAGTGGTTGGGTAGTGGCCGCTGACGGCGAAAAGCTCAGTAAACGTCGCAAAAACTACGCACCCATGGACGAAGTTTTCGACCAGTTCGGCGTTGATTCTTTGCGATTCTTTATGGCCAGCAGTCCGATTGTCAACGGTGAGGACGTACGTTTTAGTACTGACTCCTTGCGTGACGTGCAGCGCAAGGTGTTTATGACGCTTAATAACATCTATAGTTTCTACAAGCTCTACG
>CAYWVZ010000009.1:0-26509 GCA_964462215.1 uncultured Candidatus Saccharibacteria bacterium | reverse complement strand
ACTGTAAATCTGCTGGCTTATGCCTTCGGGGGTTCGAATCCCTCCCCCTGCACCATAACCACAAGAGCAATACCTATTACATCAAATATGGAACTAAGCGCCGAAGAATTGGTTGAAATTATTGGCCCTTGCACAGATGATGTTAAGGACTGCGAGATTCTACGAACAGCCTTTGTACAGCAGAATCTGGCTCCGGATAATCAAAGATCGCGAGCGATTCGCGCCGAATTAGCTAAAGTAGCCTGCGACCAGTGCAGAAAAGCATACCTTACCTAGTGTACTGCTCAAAACCCTTGTGCATTTCCATAGTCTTGATATATAGTGAGGCTAACACGTAAGAGACAAACTATGTCCGTAGAAACACCAGAAACACAAAGTGGAGGAAGTTGGTTTAGGGGTACGGTTTTTGCCGGTGAGGTTACGGCAACATTTGCGGTTACTGCTGCCGACAAAGAAACGGCGTTTGAGCATCTGCACGATTATCGGACTGATCCGGCCAACCGAAAGCTTTGCCTGGAGCCCTCCGATGACGACATAGAGCCCTATATCGAGCCGGCTACCCCGCAAGACGTAGCGCGCTTTGCTTTGTTTACACTTGGCAACCACCCGAATACCGCCGTGTGGCTGCAAGACTATCGATGCCCGCCCATCGAGATTACGCCGCCGCAAAATCCTTGATAATATCTGTTAAGGGTCTTTTCTCGAGAGGTATTTATTGCTATCATACATGCCATATGTGCCGTTGTAGCTCAGTGGTAGAGCACTTCCATGGTAAGGAAGGGGTCACGAGTTCAACTCTCGTCAACGGCTCCATGACCGAGTGAGAGGATAAAGACATGGCAAGCGAGTCGTTGGAAAGCAAGTACCGAAAGCTCCTCGGGCAAGCAGGGGTGACCCTGAACGGCTCCAAGCCTTATGATGTACGGGTTCACAACGCTGCCCTGTATCGGCGGGCCTTGAAACGCGGGTCGCTGGGCATCGGCGAAGCCTATATGGACGGCTGGTGGACCTGCAAAGAGCCCGAAGAACTGTTTTTCCGCCTGTTCCGCACCCAGATCCACAAGCAATTCTCGCATAACTGGAAGTTCATAGTTTGGGCCGGTTTTGGCGTGGCCACCAACCTGCAGGGCAGTCGCCGCGCCTACCGGAATGCCCGCTCGCATTATGATATTGGTAACGACCTGTATGAGCCTATGCTGGGGCCGGCTATGGCCTATTCGTGCGGCTACTGGGCACGAGGCGCCAAAACCTTAGAGCAAGCCCAAGAAGCCAAATACCGCCTGATTTGCGAGAAACTGCAGCTCAAAAAAGGCCTCCGGGTGTTGGATATTGGCGCCGGCTGGGGCGGCCTGGCTCGCTACATGGCCGAGCATTACGGCGTGACCGTTACGGCGCTGACGCCGGCCAAAGAGCAGGTTGCTTTTATGCGCTCGCTCAAAAACAAGCACATTAAGCCAATCTGCTCGACCTACCAGGATTTCGAGCCAGGCCGCCCCTTCGACCGTATCGTCTCGGTCGGTATGTTCGAGCACGTCGGCCCCAAAAACTACAAACAATTTTTCCAAAAATGCGATGCCTGGCTCAAAGACGACGGGCTATTCCTGCTGCACACCATTGCCGGCCCAACTCCAGCCCGCCGTAGTGACCCCTGGATCGAAAAGTACATCTTCCCGGGCGGCGTATTGCCGTCATTATCCCAGATGAGCCGGCCGGCCGAACGTATCTTTACTATTGAGGATGTCCAGAACTTTGGCTCCGATTACCACAAAACCCTCATGGCCTGGTATCAGAACTTCAAAAAAGCCTACCCCAAACTGGACCATAATAAATATGACCAACGTTTTTACCGCATGTGGGAATTCTACTTATTGATCTGTGCCGCCCAGTTCAGGGCTCGCAAAATCTATCTGATGCAACTGGTTTTGTCTAAGCGGCGCCTGGGCACCTACGTAGCCGCTCGCTAGCCGCGGCGGGGCAGCAAAGACGAGTTTATTTAAAGAAGGGTTTATTTAGTGCGCAAACGGTTCCAGATGTCGTCGGTAATATCCCGCGAAATCGGCGCTTCGACGTTAATATGTCGAGCCGGTTTGTGCAAGTGACGGATGCGTTCAGGCAAGTTTTTAATATTTCGCCGTAAACGGACGACCGGGTTGGCCGGACGGACAGCTTGTTCGCGGAAGAGTATACCCTGAACCGGATCGCTTTTCATAATCAAGCCTTTACTTCGATAGCCGGCCGGAAGCGGTTATCGCCGAAAACACCGTTAATTTCGTCAACGACGAACCGGAACTGGCCGTCGATACAGCCGACGCAGGTAATCTGGCCGCTACTTTGGCGGGTCTTTGGCAGAATGGTCCAGGTTTGGCTGTCGATCGGCTGGCTTTGCTGCAGCGAGAAGGCTGCGTATTCACGGACACCTAAGGCAGTCACGTCATAGTTGGCTATAATGCGCTCTTTTTTGTTGAGCATCATCTCGAGCGAGCCGGCGTACAGGCCTTCGGGCTCTTTGTATACCAACAGTAGGCGCCATTGTTTGTCGACTTTTGGTGCTGTTAGGCTGCTCTCGATGTAGTCGGGCGTGTTAACAAAAGCTTGCTGCTTGCGGAAGCTGGCGTTAAGCGGGAAAGGCAAGTCGGCTGTTTTAGGTACGAATACCGCCGTCATGGTGTCATGCCACTCCGGTCGGGCCTGAGAGACCTCTTGCAGTATTTTGTAGGCCTTCAGCAGGCGGGTCTTCATGGTTCGGTGGCTCGGCAGGGCTACGCCGTATTGGCGCCAGGTCGCAACCAGGCTGTCGTATTGAGCCTCGGCCCATTCATTACCCTGTTGCACCGGTGTTGATTTGGCCGCAGTTTTTTTTGCCGGCTTATCGGTCATAAGTGTTGAACGCTTCAGATACAACTCACTCAGCTGGCCATGGATCTGGCCAATCTGGTTGTCGATTTCGTTCACCTCTGAGATATTAGAAAGAAGCATAGCTGTATTATAGTAAAAACTAACTGAAATGTCAATATTATAGCCTGGCACTATTTGGCTTGCAGCCGAGCATCCTATCTGTTATGATAGAGGGCAATAACGTTTATAAGGATTAGGTAATGGCAAAAAAAGGTGATAAGCGCAAAGTAGTTGGTTTAGTGTCCGAAGAAAGCGGCCACCGTAACTATTACACTGTCAAAAACACCCAGAACACCCCCGATAAGCTTCGCCTCAAAAAGTACGACCCGACGCTGCGCAAGCACGTCTGGTACTCCGAAACCAAAAAGAGCCTGGGCCGCAACGAAGTTAAACCCAAGAAATAACTTAGACCAAGTCGAATACCAGTACCAGGCCGCTGACGGCGCTGATAGCGGTGAAGATATACAAAACGACTACCCCGAAGCGGGTTAGCGGCTCGCCGGCGTGTTCGCCCGCAGCCAGCACGCGTGCCGATACCAGCAGGAATAATGGTAAAACCACAACCGTAAACAATCCTAGGAACATCATAACTGAGGTCATTATAACAGATTTGGCCGAAGCTGTGGACAACTCGTTTACAAAGCTACGGGCCGGCAGTACCATGGGCTTTAAGGTGCGGTGGGGCATCTCGTAATAATAAACTACGGAGGGTACCCACCATGGCTACAACACAGGTTGTAAACGCGCAGAGCGTGAATACTAAACTAATTTTGCTGGTTTTCGCAGCAATGACGCTAGCATTCGGCTTCGTCGCCATTATCACAAACATGATCGTCGACTCAAAAGTAAACGCCCTAACGGCCCAATTGGCCGCGTATCAACAAAATCCGGTAACCGTTACGCCGGGGGCTCAAAGTAACAGTATCGGTGCCTGCGTTTCACCAAATGAAGAGGCTGCTCAGGCCGGCAACACGAGCTCCCAGAATAACGGCTCCGGCTACACTAAGTACCTGGCGCCAATTAGCCAAAGCAACAGTTCAACTACTAACGTTACTTCAAACAATAGCTACGTTATCCGTGACAGCGGTAACACCACCAATACCGATAACAGTGTGACCATTCAAGATAATAACGTTAACAGCGGCAACACCGACAACAGTGTAACGATCAGTGACAATATCGTTATTAGCGACAGTGGTAACACGACCAATACCGACAACAGCGTCGATAACAGCGTTACTATCAGCGATAACACGGTGGTCATCGACAATAGCATCACCGACAATAGCATCAACGACAGCCTGAACGACAACACCGTCGTCGTCGTAGCACCCTAGCTCGGTAGCGTACGTCAATCTGCTGCAGGAGCCTCTTTTGAAGGCTCCTGCAGTAACCGCAACAGAGTAACCCCAGCTGATACCGCACCCAGTAAGCAGTCTGGCGGTATACTATACCAATGACCGAAGAAGCAAAAAACTGGACTAAAGATAAGACAAACCGACAGCGTGTCATTAGGGCGTCCGTTGGTACTACTCCCAGAACCGACAAACTCGCATACTTTATGGCTGGCATACCCGGTGCCGGTAAGACAGAGTTTGCCAAAGGTCTGCAAGGAAGCCCGATGGGAGACTTTACGGTTATTGAACATGACAGGCTGGTTGAGTTTATAGATGGCTATGCCCCGGAGCAATACTATATGTTTCGCAAGGCTGGCAGCAGACTTGTCACGGCACTATTTGATCACTGCATTAGGCATGGGATTTCCTTTATATTTGATGGTACCTTGTCGCATGATAACGGCTATAGGAATGTTAAGAGGGCGCTGGACAACGGCTTTTCCGTCATCATTCTTTATATTCATCAAGATATAGCAAGTGCATGGTCTCTAACGCAAGATCGAGAGCTCGTCAAGAAACGCGGCATTGAGCGAGCCGGGTTCATAAAAACAGCCAAAAAAATTACCGCCAGTTTAAAGAAGATTTTTACTGCCTTTGCCGACAATCAAGATTTTGCCTTCTGGGTGGTGAAAAAGAATGGCAAGCCCGGCCTCGAAAACGCTACAACCGTACTGTATGACTATATGAGTAATACACCTAAGAGTGATGTTGAATCTATCTTGAACGAAGTGTATAATACAGCAGCATTGGAAGAATAAGCAATATGGAACTAGCACTTACAAAAAAACAGCGAAAGTACCTTGATAAAAAGGGTGTTATTTCTGCTGAATCCCTTCAAAAAGCCTACAAAGACTCCGTCAAGGAGCAACAATCCGTAATCAAAGCTGCCGAAAAACTGCGGAAAACGCAACCTGTTAAAAAGTAACGCTTGGCAGGGGCACGTGGAATCGAACCACGATCTAGGGTTTTGGAGACCCTCATACTAGCCGTTGTACTATGCCCCTACGAGCTTTTTTAAGCGCAGAACACGGGTATTATAGCAAAGATTATAGGCTCCAGCACTTCTCAAGATGACAAAAATCTGATATACATGTACTAATGGCTAAAATCATTACAACCAAACCGGTGTTAATTATGCTCTATGGCTACCCGGGCGCCGGCAAGACGTACTTTGCGGGCGAACTGGCCAAAGCTATGGGCGCCGCCCACCTGCAGGGCGACCGTATCCGCTACGAATTGTTTGAAGAACCCCGCTACGACAAGCAAGAAAACGAAATCGTCAGCCACTTAATGGAATACATGGCCGAGGAGTTCTTGAGCGCTGGCGTTAACGTTATCTTTGACGCCAATGCCGACCGTTTGGTCCAGCGCCGCGCCCTGCGCGACATCGCCGTCAAGAATAAAGGGCAGGCTTTGCTGGTCTGGCTGCAGATCGACCAAGAGAGCGCTTTCCAGCGTATCGGCAAGCGCGACCGGCGCCGCAGCGGCGACAAATACACCCGTCCGCACACCAAAGAGACTTTCCAGACTATCTTGACTGCCATGCAGAACCCCAAGAATGAAGATTACGTGGTAGTCAGCGGTAAGCACACCGCTGCCATGCAGCGCACGGCACTGGTCAAGAAGCTCTACGACCTGGGCGTTATCCAGGCCGATACCGTTGCCAGTAACGTTGCCAAACCCGGCTTGGTCAACCTGGTGCCGACCGCCGGCCGAGTCGACTTGCAGCGCCGCAACGTTATTATTCGTTAAACTATCTACTATGCCAGCTAGAAGCTTTGAACTGCCGGACATCGGTACCGTCCACGTATACCGGCGGCACGGCACCAAAAATATCCGCTTGAGTGTTAACAGCGACGGTAAAATCCGCGTTACGGTGCCGGTATGGCTGCCGTATAAGGCCGGCGTAGCCTTTGCCGCTCAAAAGCGGGAATGGCTGGCTCGCCAACAGGCTCACCGCGCCGACTTGGAACACCGGCAGCGGATCGGCAAATACCATACCCTGCAATTCGTGCCTCAAGAGGATAGTAGCCGCATTCAGACGCGAGTAACCGCTACGGAGGTACGCATAGCCTATCCGCCGCACACAGCGCCTGACGCTATTCAAAAGGCCGCCCACGCCGCTGCCCAGCGGGCGCTGCGGCAGGAGGCCGAACAATTGCTGCCGCAGCGCCTGGCGGAGCTGGCCCGCCAGTACAGTTTCGGCTATGCCAGCCTGCGTATTCGCCATCTCAAAAGCCGCTGGGGCAGCTGCAACGCTAAAGGCGAAATTACCCTCAATTATTATCTTATGCAGCTGCCATGGGAACTGATTGACTACGTGCTCATCCACGAGCTGGTGCACACCAGATACCTCAACCATAGCCGTGACTTTTGGCAAACGGTAGAGGGTTGTTTGCCCAATTACAAAGAGCGCCGCAAAGCGCTCAAACACTACCAGCCTAGCGTACTGGCACCCAAAAGCAACCGCCACAAAGCATAAGAAGTGTGGCATAATAGCAGCATGGTAAAGTTGCTGCCGCGCATCCGCAGTCAATCGGCATTGGACCACGAACGCCTCAAAAGCCTTATTAACAGTATGGCCGACGGCGTCGTGGCTGCCGATGAAAACACTAAAATAGTGCTGTATAACGGTGCGGCGCTTAATATTCTCGACCTAAACGGCACCATGGAGGGCAAGTCGTTGGCCCGCGTGATGAGTCTGGTCGATAAGAACAACCAGCCGGTCGATGTACGGCAATTGGTTCTAGCCACCAAAACCCCCACCAGCAGCCGCGACTACCGCCTGGCGTACCCCGACGGCAGCACCATCAGCCTGTACCTGAGTATCGCGCCGGTGCACTTAGGCTACGGCCGCAAAGGCAGTCGCGGCTACGTCGTACTGCTGCGTGACATCACCCGCGAGAAGTCGCTCGAAGAAGAGCGGGACGAATTCATCAGCGTCGTCAGCCACGAACTACGCACGCCGATCGCCATCGCCGAGGGCAACATCGGCAACGCCGAGTTTATCGCCCAAAAAACCGGCCAGGTTGACCCGACCATTATAGAGGCGCTTAAACAAGCCCATGAACAAATTACCTTTTTGGCCGGCATGATAAACGATTTAGCTACCCTGTCGCGTGCCGAGCGCGGCAAGCTGGTGGTCGACGTGGAGCCTATCAACCCGCACGAACTCATCGAAGAATTAAGCCAAAGCTACAGCCCGCAAGCCGCCGAGAAAGGTTTGGAACTCAAAACCGAACTTGACCCGTCGCTGGAGCTGCTAAAATCCAGCCGGCTGTACGTTAACGAAATTCTGCAGAACTTTATCACCAACGCTATAAAATACACCGAAAAGGGCAGTATTACCGTTGGCGCCAAAGCCAAAAAAGGCGGCGTGGAGTTTGTTGTCCACGACACCGGCATCGGCATTAGCAAACCGGATAAAGAAAAGCTCTTCGATAAATTCTTCCGCAGTGAAGATTACCGCACCCGTAAGAGTACCGGCACCGGCTTGGGGCTGTACGTCACTATGAAACTGGCGCATTTAATCCACGCCGAGATCAGCGTGGACAGCGAACTCAACAAGGGCTCAACCTTTAAGATTTTTATTCCGGACCTGGAATAGGCGGTTCGGCTGGCTTAGTGCCAACGGCCCGCTCGCGGCGATAGCGGTTCAAGCCAAACGCCGCATAGGCCAGGCCGGCGGGTGCAATGACAGCTGCACCCCAGATTGATATAAAAGGCGATAGCCATTGCCCGGCCTCGGCCCGCACCATGTCTTCGCTGACACCGTAACGGTTAGCCGCCACACCGATGCCGCCCATAACAAGGCCGATGGCAGCCGTTTGCAGGCCGTGGTTATGAGTGTTGTCAGAGGTTGTCTGTTCCAGTTTTTCCATATTGCAAAGCTACATTATATCACATCTGTCAATATTATGCAACCGTTGACCCCTTGGCCGGTATAGTGTATATTTGACATGAGCCAAACCTACCGTTATGTGTAGGTTTTTTAAATGGCAGGAGATATACGTGGCAACCAAAGACCCTAAGGCCAAACACGTCCAAACCGTCCGCGAACGGACGCAAACAGGCGCCAAAGCACCGCGCAAACGGCGCGTCCGCCAAACCGCACGAGCGGCTGCTAAGCCGTTGAGTGCCACCGGCAAGGGCGTTAAAAAGTTAGCCAGTCCGCTGGCACCGCTAGCCAAACCGTTCAAAGCCAAGCCCGTGCGGGCTATCGGCCGCGTTCTGAGCAAGGTGCTGCTTATTAATTACTTCCGCAGCAGTTGGCGCGAGCTCCGTCAGGTCACCTGGCCGACCCGCCGTGAAACGATCAAATTGACGTTCGCCGTCTTTATTTTCGCCATTGCTTTCGGCCTGGCCATTGCCGCCGTCGACTACGGCCTCGACAAGATTTTCAAACGAATATTACTAAGTTAAGGGTGGACGAGGAACGAGATGAATAAACGATACGACACGTCAAAACAATGGTACGCAATCCACACCTATAGCGGCTACGAAGAGAAGGTGGCCGAGAGCATCCGCCAGCGCGCCGACAGCCTGGACATGGCCGACAAGATTTTCCAGGTGGTTGTCCCTAAAGAAAAGATGATCGAAGTCAAAAACGGCAAGCGCAAGGTTGTCGAAAAACGCATCTTCCAAGGCTACGTGCTGGTGCAAATGAAGCTCAGCGAGGACGCCTGGTACATTGTCCGTAATACGCCTTCGGTAACCGGCTTTGTGGGCAGCGGCACCGAACCGACCCCTGTTAGTGACGACGAAATGGAAAAAATCATGAAGCGTATGGGCCGTGCCGAGCCTAAGCACAAAATCGACTACAAAGTCGGCGAAGTGGTCAATATTGTCGACGGGCCGTTCAAGGGCTTCGACGGCAGTATCAACGAAATCGACGAGCAAAAAGGCAAACTTAAAGTACTGGTCAACATGTTTGGCCGCGAAACGCCGGTCGAGCTGGACAGTCTACAAGTTAAACGAGTCTAAAAGTTAAACGAGTCTAAATCATGTCAGAGACAATCTCACGCGAGGAGCTTATTCACCTCAACTCCACAGACTTACAAAAAGTCGCCGGCGAAGCCCGTGAGCGAAGAGACCTCGGCCTACTCGAAGCGATAGCCGACATTGCTATCACCAGAGCCAGTAAACAGCTGCCTTCATATAACGAGGCGGCCGGTGATCCGGATAGCCCCGGAGTGCCTGCCCTGCAGAGGGAACAAAAGGCATTTACACAGCTTTTTACAGAAATCGACTGCGAGATACTTCAGTACCAGGCCGGGAACAGCAACGAAACAGTAGACAACAGGGGTAATCTGTAGTACAATTAACCGGTTACGCACGTTAGCCGGCCGCTTCACCGGCGTGCAAATAGGAGAAACTAATGGCAGACACCAAACAAGTAAAAGCTCATTTAAAGATGAAAATTCCGGCCGGCCGGGCCAGTGCCGCGCCGCCCGTGGGCAGCACTCTGGGCCAGTACGGCGTCAATATGATGGATTTTATCAATCCGTTTAACGAGCAAACCAAAGAAATGCGCGGCACGTTGACCGCCCACATAACTATTTACGATGACCGCAGCATGGACTTTCGTGTAGTCGGCGCCCCAACCGACGACTTGATCCGCGAAAAGCTCGGTGTTAAGAAGGGCTCCGGCAAACCCAACAGCGAAAAGCTTGACAAAAAATTGTCTGACGCTCAACTGACCGAAATTGCCGAAGCCAAAGCCGCCGACATGAACACCGACGACATTCCGGCTGTCAAAAAAATGGTTGCCGGTACCGCCCGCAGTATGGGCATCGAAATCCAAGGCTAGATTATTAAACACGTGGGAGGCGCTCGAAACGCCGTTAGCACCACGAAAGGAGCACACTATGGCGGAAGCCAAGAAGACATCAACCAAAAAAGCACCGGCTAAAAAGAAAACCGCCAAGGAAGAAAAAGCTATTCTTGAAGAGGTAAAGGCCGCCGATACGGCTGTCGTCGAGCAAGAAGCCGCCGAAATCGTTGAAGAAGGCGGAGCAGAGGCTAACGAGGCCAGAACCGAGCCCGCAACCACCAAAGCCGGTAAGCGCAGCGCCAAGTCCCTCAAAGAAGCTGAAGAAAAGGCCGAAAAAGAGGCCCGCAAAGCCAGTGCCAGTAAAGACGAAGCTACAGACGAAAAGCCCAAGCAGAAGCAAAACCCGCCCAAAAGCCAACTGGAGCGCAAGGGTAAGAACTACCGCAAACTCGCTGAACAAATCGAAAAAGGCAAGGAATACAGCCTAGCCCAAGCCCTGGAACTGGCCGTTAAGACTAATCCTGCCAAGTTTGATGCAACAGTTGAACTGCATATTAACCTGGGTGTCGACCCGCGGCATGCCGACCAAAACATCCGCGACATCGTCGTATTACCGGCCGGAACCGGTAGGGCCGTAAAGGTTGCCGTGTTTGCCGAAGCCGAAGGCGCTGCCACTGCCAAAAAAGCCGGTGCCGACATTGCCGGCGAAGAGGAAATTACCAAGCTGCTCGACAAAGGCACGCTTGATTTTGACGTCCTGATTGCCCAGCCGACCCAAATGGCTAAGCTTGGCAAATATGCCCGCGTGTTGGGGCCTAAGGGCCTGATGCCTAACCCTAAAAGCGGCACCGTCAGTGCCGACATCGCCAAAGCCGTCAAAGAAGCCAAAGCCGGCCGCGTCGAATACCGCGTCGACAGTACCGGTATCGTACACCTGGGCATCGGCAAGGTCAGCTTCGGTAAAGACAAGCTGAACGACAACGCCAAAGCCGTGCTGGCCAGTATCAAAGCCGCTAAACCCGCCTCTCTCAAGAGCAACTACGTCAAAGCCCTGTATGTTACCACTAGCATGGGGCCAAGCATCATCGTTACGCCGACTGAGGTATAATACCTCCATGATTGTCGCCTTCGACGGGCCCGATGGCATCGGCAAAACTACTCAAGTCCAATTGGCCGCCGAATACTTGCGCCAGCAAGGGCGGCCGGTTCATGTAGCCCGCGCTTCCGGCGGCACGCCGATTGGCGAGGAGCTGCGTAAAGTATCGCTGTCCGACACGCCGCGGCCGGTTGAAGTTGATGTTTATATATCTTTAGCCATGCATACAGCCTTGGGCCTGGACTTGCAGGAACGCCAGGCCAAGGGCCAAACCTGCATTATCGACCGCAGCCCGCTGGCTATCGTCGCTTACAACATTTTCGGTAGCCAACTGCCCGACAAGCAGTTGGGTTACGACGCGTACGAGCGCATGCTCAAGCTATGGCCACTCGACCTGCTGGTGGTTTTTACGGCCAATCAACAAGTGCTTGATGAGCGCCGCCATGGCCGCGCAAAACAAGATGCCATCCAAGCCAACAACTATTTCGAAAATCAAGACGAAGGTTTCCGCAGCCGCGTCCAGGACGGCTACCGCCAAGCCGCTACATTGGTTCGTGACCATCCCGAATGGGGCATACGGCTCGTAGAAATCAGCGCCGAGGGCACCGTTGAAGACGTGCAAAACAAGGTTCAACAGGAACTCTTAGCCGGATAGTCAACCTATGATACACTAGCCCAAAGACAGGAGGGTAATATGATCGAAGCCGATATCCTTTCGCACCAGCGGATACAAGAAATCCGAGAATCAGCATCTGTGGCGGCATTAGCCGGCAAGGTTCGCTACGATATGTTCTTACACCCTGACACTACTACAGAGCAGTGGCTGACGTGGCTGGACTGCGATTTTGACAATCGGGAGCACCTTTTCAAGACCGCTGCGCTCGGGAGGGCAATTTGTCAGCTGGAAGGCGTGGATACCGAGACAACTCGCGACGTTGTCTTGACCGGCGCCGTACACGACGCGGTCGAGTCGCGTTTGGGTGACAAGAATTACCACCTGAAAACGGCCAGCGATGACCAGGAAGAGATTGATATTATGCTGGCATTGGTTGAGGGCGGAGAACTGCCGTTGAGCCAGGAGGAATGTACCACGGTTCAAGCTATCATGGCCGACAAGAATCGCAAACCACCGGTTACTGACCGCGGTGTCTTCTTTGATTTGAGTGAAATCGACGGCTATGTGCTGAGTGCTTTTACGGCCCAACAAACAGCACACGAACAGCACGCCGACATGACCAGTAGCCAGCGCCATCTACTGCGCATGCTTAGTGCCAACGTTTTGGCCAGCCAATTACATACGGTCGTGGAATATGCTAATGACGGCCGTGCTTCCCAGGACTTCTTCCTTCTGGCAAACAAATATAAGATAGGGTACATAATTGACAATGTGGACGATGAACTTATCGACAGACATGCCACGCACTGTGCCGACAAGGGCGTGAAGCCGGAACGGGTTGCTTCTTTGACAGATCGCCTGCTTGGTCTACCGGACCTCTGGACAGGTTATCAGGCAGCATACACCAGCCGCATAGCGGCTTAAGCTGCAAAAAAGCAAGCCCGGCAGACCGGACGATACGTCCTATCCGGCTCTTGTGATGATTCTGGCACAACAGACGGCAAGCCGCGCTTGATAATTTTGCCGTTCTGCAGGATCTGCGTATAAGCGCCCTCGAAACTCTTGCAAATCTCGCAAACGGAACGCTTATAGATAACTTTATCGGGCTTCAGTTCAAGAATTGCCCGAATTATGGGCATCAGCTGACCTTTGTAATCAAGGTCCAAACCGCTGATAATTATCTCTTTTCCGTCTAGCAGCCATTTTTTTATATTCCTGGTATCAGTGCCGCCAAACATGTGAATTTCATCTATGCCAATGACATCAAAATCCTCTTTGATGTCAGACAGTTTCTCGACCTTGCGCGAGGTTTTTGACACCCCCAGCCGCGAGGTAATATGTTTTTCGCGGACATTTTTGACAGGGTGCACCAACAGCACTTTCTGGCCGGCGAATTCGTGCGGCGCAGTCAGCGAAATAAGCTCCAATGACTTGGCACTTTTCACCGGACCGATAATAAGAGTAAGGCTCATGCTGGAAATTATTATAACGTACTTTGTTGTAATATCAGCAGATGACTTGGCACGAATAGCAACTTTTGCGTACAATATACAAAACAAACGAGGGAGCAACGTGGCAGTTTACAGTAACACCCAAATCAATGAGGCTATTGCCGATGGTCACATCGTCTGCGTGCCGTTTAACCCCAAGCACGTGGCTCACGCCAGCCTCGATGTGACGCTTGGTTATTACTACTACCGGACCGGCCAGGCGCACAAGGGCTATGTTTATAATCCGTTTGATAAAAACGACGTGCACCGCTACTTCGGCGAAGTACATCAGGCGATTATTCACCAAGATTGGTGCAACGCCAACGGCGTCCGCTTGCTGGAGGGCATTCCGGCCGACCACCCGGTTATCCCGCTTAAACCGGGCGAACGCATTTTGGCCCATACCCACGAGTTTTTCGGCATCAATCCGCCTGGTGCGTACGAGCTTAAGAGCCGTTCCAGCTGGGGTCGCAACGGTGTCGCTGTCTGTTTTGACGCCGGCTGGGTTGACCCGGGCTATATTAACCGTCTGACGCTCGAAATCTACAACCTGAACGAGCACGAAACGGTACTATTGCCGGTCGGCGAACGTATTGCCCAGGCTATTTTCCACGAGACCGGGCCGGTAGAGGGCAGCTACGGCGAGGGTCGCGACGGGGGCTTCAGCGGCAAGTATCAAGCCGGCAGCGACTTCGAAGAGCTGATCCGCACCTGGACACCCGACCAAATGCTGCCGCGGGCTTATAAAGATGCGCGCCGTCTGCCGGAGGCCATCAAGGGTTTAAAAGCCCGATGAGCCAGGCCGAAGCGACACCGGCCAAACAGGGTTTATTCCTCGCTATCGAAGGCACCGACGGATCGGGCAAGGGAACCCAGTTCCAACTGCTTAAAGAGCGCCTGGAGCAAGAGGGTTACGACGTTGCCGCTTTTGACTTCCCGCAGTATGAAGAGCCGTCCAGCTTTTTTGTGCGCGAATACCTCAACGGCAAGTACGGCGGTGCGGACGAAGTCGGCCCGTATACCAGTTCGCTGTTTTACGCCCTTGACCGTTACCAGGCCGCTGCTCAGATCCGTCAAGCCTTGGCCGAAGGCAAAATCGTACTATCCAACCGTTTTACCGGCTCCAGCATGGCGCACCAGGGGACAAAATTTACTAATCCGGAAGAACGGCGCGGCTACTTCATTTGGCTGGACAACCTCGAATTCCAGATGCTACAGATTCCACGCCCTACCCAGAGCCTGGTGTTGCGCGTACCGGCCGATGTCGCCCAAAGCCTGGTCGACCAAAAAGAAGCCCGCAGCTACACCGACAAAAAACGCGATATCCACGAAGCCGACCTGAGCCACCTGGAACGCTCCGTCGAAGTGTATGACAGCTTGTGTCAGCTCTTTCCCAGGGATTTTATGGCCCTGGATTGCACGCAGGACGGCCAACTACAATCCATTGAGGCCATTCAAGAGCAGGTCTGGCGCGTTATCCAACCGTTGCTGCCGCCCAAGCCTCAACATGGCTCCGGCGCTAAGACGGCGGCGGCGCAGACAACGGCCGAAGCACCGGCTGCAAGCCAAGCAACACCGGAGTATGTCAAAAAGAATAAAGACGGCGTGTTTGTGGTGACGCCGGCTGGCCGCGACTTTCTGCAAGATGCCGTAACCAACCTGGACGACAACGTCTACACCTTTACCGATAAACTCAGCCCGGTGACGATTGCCGCCGCCATGGCGCGGCTCAGCCGGCGGGGCGACGACATGCGCATCACTATCCTTGATGAATTCGCCGCCGCTGCCGGTAAAGACGAAAAACTCTTGCAGCGCGTTATTACCGCCTTTGGCGATGACTCCGTGCAGCAGCTGGTCGGCCAGTATATGGTTGTCGAGGGCGCCTCTAACCTGCTTACCAAAAAGCTGGAATGGGGTCGCCTGGCTGCCTACCTGGAGCAATCTACCCGCTATATTTACTTCGACCAAAAGGATGCCGAGGGCAACTATAAGTACTACACGCCGGAGCACTTTGACGCTGATACCAAGGCCGAGTACCGGGCGGTCATGGACCAGATTTTTGAACTGTATTCGAGCATGGTCCGCCAACTAACTGCTTATGTACAGCAAAATTCCAGCGTCCCGGCCGAAGAACGGGATATGGCTTGGAAGGGTGCCACCCGCGCCCAGGCGTGCGATGCCATCCGGCCGGTGTTGCCGGTTTCGACCAAGTCGACTGTGGGCATCTACGCTTCCGGCCAGGCTTTGGAAAGCCTGATTATGCACTTGCTCAGCGATGAGTTGCCCGAAGCCCGCCAAACCGGCCAAAAAATCCTGGCCGAAGCCCGCAAAGTTATCCCGACCTTCCTGGAGCGCGCCGACAAGCCTGACCGCGGCGGCGCCGCCATCGCGTACCGTGCCAACACCTATAAAGCAGTGCAGGAACTGGCCGAGGAACACTTGCCGCAACACCTGGGCGGCGAAACCGAGCCCGTCCAACTAACCGACGTCTGGCCCCGCAATGAGATCGAGCTAGTACCCGACATGCTGTACGAACACAGCAGTTTGTCGCTGGAAGATATTAACGCAGAGGTAGCCGAGTGGCCGTATGACCGCAAGCTGGACGTCTTTGGGGCCTACATGGGTGAACGGCTCAACCGGCGCCACAAGCCCGGCCGGGCACTTGAAAAAGCCCACTATAGCTGGGATTTAGTCTGCGATTACGGCATCTTCCGCGACCTGCAGCGGCATCGCATCGTTGACGACCTGGAGTGGCAGCTATTAACGCCCCGTTACGGATACGAGGTACCGCAATTGGTGGAGGACGCCGGCCTGACTGAAGCCTTCCAGGCCTGCTTTGACCTTAGCCTGGAACTCTACAGCCGGCTTCAGCAGGCCGGCTACGGGCTCGAAGCCCAATACGCCACGCTGCTCGGCCACAAAATGCGCTGGAAAGTCACCTACAACGCCCGCGAAGCTTTCCACTTCCACGAGCTGCGTACCTCGCCGCAAGGTCATCCCGGCTATCGTAAACTTGTCCAGGCGATGCACGAAAAACTGGCCGGAGTCCACCCTATGCTGGCCGACGCCATGCAGTTCGTCAACAAGGGCGAAGATCCGGAGTTAGCCCGCCTGGCCGCCGAACGCTACACCCAGTACAAGCTGGAACAGCTCGACAACACCTCAGAAGCCAGCTAAGATTTGACAATGCATGATACAATATAATTTAGTATGAAAGTTCCGAGCTATCTGAAGCAATTAGGACTCTTCCTCGGCCTACCCGGGCTGTGCTTCAACATGGTTGAGGCCTGAGCGTCCAAACGCTCCAGCGCAGCCCGCCTAACCAGGCCTCAGCAAAACACCCGAGCTTACTAAAGAAGGAGATAACACACCATGATGGACCGATTTGGAATTGAAGACGCAGCCGACAGCTGGGAACAGGCCGTTCCGCATACTTTCCGGGCGCTCCGGGGCGGCAGCAGCCTCTACAGCCCGCAAACAGAACAGGCGCCGTATCAGGAAACCGGGCCTGCAGACCCCGGCGTAAGCCACGAGGTGGGCCAGGTCGCCACAGCCGGAGCCATTGCCTCGCTTGACAGCAAACAAGCACCGGCGTAGGCTGTACAGTATGACTCAAAAAGTAATCTTCAAGATTATTGTAGCCCCGCCAGCCGCGAGGATCTGAGTCTTTTTACTAAAGAATTGTCAACAAGAACGATCCTCACCGGCAGGATCGTTTTTTAATACGAAAGAGGAGTATATGCGCGCAGATCCCGAGCAACCAAGCTTACGGCCGCCTAGGGATGTAACGCCGGAGACTGCCCGGCAACATCAGTTAGAAGAGGCAGCCAAGCAACGGATGGTTAATGCATACCGAAACCTGGGCGGCACCGTTACCCGGGCAACTTTTTCGGCCTGGCGTACCGAGTCACCGTTGGAATTTATCGATTGACAGGGGTCAACTGGTTTGCTACAATAACCGTAGTTACCAAAGACAGCGACGGGTCGCAGCGGGGAACCGCCCACAACCTTGATAATGTCGCCGAGGTGCAAACAATCTGATTGCTTTGTATTTTGAATAAGTCTTTGGCGCCCACGCGGCACAAAGGCTTTTTTGATGGTAACGCTCCAAGGTCGATAGTAAATAAACGGAGTCACTATGGCATTAACCAAAGAAAAAAAGAACGCGGTTGTCGGCGAGGTCAATGACCTGCTGAACAGCTCGCGCATGACGGTAGTCGCCGCTTATCAGGGTACACCGGTGAAAGCTCTGCAAGAGCTGCGCCGCCAAGCCCGCACCAGCGGCACCAGCGTTAAGGTTATCAAGAACCGCCTGGTCGTTAAGGCCATTCAGGGCAACGACAACCTTAAAGACGCCGACACCAGCGCCCTAAGCGGCATGCTTTTGTACGCTTTTAACAGCGAGGACGAAGTCGCTCCAGCCCAAGCGCTGGCCGCCTTCGCCAAAAAGCAGCCGTCACTGCAATTTGTCGGTGCTATTACCGCCGACGGTACCTTTATCGGTGCCGACGACGTCAAAGCTCTGGCAGCCCTGCCAAGCAAAGATCAGTTACGCGGCATGCTGGTTGGTACATTGGCCGCACCGCTGAACGGCTTTGCCAACGTCCTGAGCGGCAACATTCGCGGCGTCCTCAATGTTTTGAGCGCCCGCGCCGAGCAAATGGGCTAAACAGCTCAAAATCCACCCCTGGATTATTAAAAGTTAATTAAATTTTAAGTAGAATTTAAGAATTAGGAAGGAAACACCTATGGCAGACGAAGACAAGAAAGTAGAAACACCAAAAGAGTTCGAAAAATTAGTTGCCGAGCTCGACAAAATGAGCGCGCTCGAAATCAGCAAGTTCGTCAAGTTCCTCGAAGAGTACTGGGGCGTAAGCGCTGCAGCTCCAGCCGTTGCAGTGGCCGCTGCTCCAGCCGCCGGTGACGGTGAAGCCGCCGCCGAAGAGAAGAGTGAATTCGACGTCGTCCTCAAAGACGCCGGCGCCCAAAAAGTCGCTGTTATCAAGGCCGTTAAAGACCTGACCGGTCTTGGCCTCGGCGAAGCCAAAGCTCTCGTTGACGGTGCTCCAAAGCCCGTGAAAGAGAAAGTCAAGAAGGAAGAGGCCGAAGAAGCCAAAACCGCTCTTGAAGCCGCTGGCGCCACTGTTGAATTGGCGTAAGGTACTCCGTACCACAATACTAAGACCCGTGTTGTCACGACACGGGTCTTTTTTATCCACAGTTTTTGGTTTGGTCCTTTGACTTGAGCAGTCAAACATGATAGGTTGTGGGCAGAAGTGTACCAACAAACACTTGGGGTAACGGGCAGAGACACCAACATGGCAGACATTGCAGACAAACAGATAAAGCGCCTCCGAGCACTCATCCAAGAAGCAGAGACCAACCTGGCCGCGGCTAAGGAGCTGCTGGTTAGTGTCGTCGGTGACGACCCGGTAGTAACCAGTTCCGTTAAGGATGAATCATTAGGCAAAGTTATAGAAGGCGTCTTTGACGGCCAGAACATGGTCGGCAGCGACGGCAAAACCTACCCCGTACCGGCCAATTACGCCTCTAAATCCAAGTTGGTGCAAGGCGACATCCTCAAATTGACTATCGCCGATGACGGCGCGTTCCTGTACAAACAAATCGGGCCGATCCCGCGCAAGCAAGTGGTTGGCGTGTTAGAGCAAAAAGACGGCCATTACTTCGTAACCGTCGGCGACAAACAGTACCGCGTGCTGCTGGCCAGCGTCACCTACTTCAAAGCCAAGCCTGGCGATCAGGTTAGTGTTAACATTCCCGAAGATGACGCTGCGGCCGAATGGGCCGCCCTCGAAGCTGCCCTCTAATCCCTAAATAGCGTATACTAGAGGCATATGGGGCAAGCGTTATACCGTAAATACCGTTCTAAGAGTCTGTCCGAGATCGTCGGGCAGGACCACATTATTACAACATTGCAAAACGCCCTCAAACAGGGGATGATCAGCCACGCCTATCTGTTCACCGGGCCGCGCGGCGTCGGTAAGACCAGTATTGCCCGGATTTTGGCGCACGAAATCAACCAGTTGCCCTATACCGAAGAGTCCGTGCACGTCGATATTATCGAGATTGACGCTGCCAGCAACCGCCGGATCGACGAAATCCGCGAATTGCGCGATAAGGTGCATATTGCGCCCAGTAGCGCCCGGTATAAGGTGTATATCATCGACGAAGTCCATATGCTGACGCGCGAGGCCTTTAACGCGTTGCTTAAGACCCTGGAAGAGCCACCGGAGCATGTGGTCTTCATCTTAGCCACTACCGAAGCGCATAAACTGCCGGAGACGATTGTCAGCCGTACCCAACGCTTTAGTTTCCGGCCCATCGAAGCCGGCAAGGCCGTTGAGCACCTGCGGGCCATTGCCAAAAAAGAGAAGATTGCTATTGATGATGAGGCCTTGGCGCTCATGGCCGAGCACGGTGACGGCAGTTTTCGCGATAGCATCAGCTTGCTCGACCAAGCCAGCAGTTCCGGCAGGCCAATCAGCGCCGATGAGGTGCGGGCGATGCTGGGCATCGCGCCGCAAGCGGCTATTGAGCAACTGTATGAGTTAAGTCAGACCGGCACGCCGCAGACGATATTGGAACACCTGGCATTATTAGAAGAGCAGGGCTATGAACCGGTACATATTGCCAAACAACTGAGTGGCCTGATTCGCCAGCGGATTGTCGACAATTCCGTAGAAACCCCCAACGTAACCGAGTTGCTGAAGCACCTGGTAGAAGTACCGGCCAGCAGCGATCCGACCGCCCGGTTGGAAATTGTCTTGTTGGAGGCTGTTTTGCGGGCGGGTGTTGACAGTTCGGCACCGTTAGCGCCGCCGGATGAGCCCGCTGGGCCCGCTGAGCCTATTGAGCCCGCCAAACCGGCCGGTCGGCCCAAAGCCGCTGCCGTAGCACCGACCCCCAAGCTCGATAAACCAGCAACTATGGAGAATAAGCCGGTCGGCAACTCCAAAGCCCATAGCGGTAAACAACTGCCCGAAGCCTGGCAAAGCACTCTGACGACCATAAAGAGCACTTACAACACCCTGTACGGCGTGTTGCGCATGGCCGAACCGAGCCTGGACGGCGACACCGTCACGCTGGCTTTTCAGTTTGCTTTTCACCAAAAACGTTTAGCCGACACCAAGAACCGCACCATTGTCACCGACTTGCTGCACGAGCAGCTTGGCCGGCCGGTAGAGCTGGTCTGTATCGTTCAAAAGAACGCCAAGCCGCCCGCGCCTGTGGAAATCTCGGCCGATTCGGCGGATAACGTGCCTGCCCTAGATACCATAAGCAATATTTTTGGCGCCGCCGAAGTGCTAGAATCATAGGTACCATGCAGCCAGAGGGAGCCAAACTACCACCTCAGAACGCCGAGGCCGAAGCCAGTTTACTGGGCGCTATTCTGATTGACAGTGACGCGCTGGTCAAAATCGCCGACGTGATCGCCGCCGAAGATTTTTACGAAGAACGGCACCGCCGAATTTTTGAAGCTGCCAATGCCCTGTACGAACAGCGCAGCCCGATCGACGTATTAACGCTGTCCGACCAATTAAAAGCCACCGGTTTTCTGGAAGCGGTCGGCGGCGCAGCCTATTTAACGGAGCTGACGAACTTCGTGCCCACAGCTGCCCACGCCGAGCAATACGCCTCTATCGTCTCGCAAAAGGCCCTGCGCCGCCGCCTCATCAAGGCCTCGCAGGACATTACGGGGCTGGGTTTTAACGAAGCCAAAAACCTGCAGGAACTTATCGAAGAAGCCGAAACCAAGCTGTTTGAGGTCAGCCAGCAACACATCCAGCAGGATATTGCCAGCATCGAAAGCGTCCTGGCCGAAAGTTTTGAGCGGCTGGACGAACTCCACAAAGATAAAGGCCAGTTGCGCGGTATTCCCACGGGCTATAAAGACCTAGACAGCAAACTGGCCGGTTTGCAGCGCTCCGACTTGTTTATAATCGCCGCCCGGCCATCGATGGGTAAGACGGCTTTTATGCTCAACTTGGCACACAACGTGGCCGTCAACGCCGAACAGCCGGTATTGATATTCAGCCTGGAAATGGGCAAGGAGCAACTGGTTGACCGCATGCTGGCCCGCGAATCGGGCGTTGACGCCTGGGCACTGCGCACCGGTAACCTCAGCGACAGTGACTTCGAGAAGATCGGCCAGGCGATGGGTACGTTGAGTGAGGCCCAAATTTTTATTGACGACACGCCGGGCATTACCGTCAGCGAACTGCGCACCAAGGCCCGCCGTGAAGCCCACAAACACCCTCTGGGATTGATTATTGTAGACTACTTGCAATTGATGAGCGGCGGCAGCCGCTGGACTAGCGAGGGCAACCGCGTGCAGGAAATATCCGAGATATCGCGCGGGTTAAAGGGCGTAGCCCGCGAACTGAATGTACCGGTGTTGGCACTAAGCCAGTTAAGCCGTTCCGTCGAAAGCCGCACACCGCCGCATCCGCAGCTGGCCGACCTGCGCGAATCGGGCTCTATCGAACAAGACGCCGATATCGTGGCCTTCCTCTACCGCGAAGATTATTACAATCCCGAAACCGACCGTAAAAACGTCATGGACATCATGATTAAGAAGCACCGTAACGGGCCGACCGGCACTATTCAACTGTACTTCGACCGCGAGAAGCAGCGCATCAGCTCGCTCGACACCAAGCACAGCCAACCATTCCAGGATTAGGGGGGTCTCTGTGCTGAAAGGGGGGTGGTGGGGGCGGATTTTACGCACATCCGCAGCCGGAGAATGGTATAAGTCGACCATTCGCCGAGCGAGGACAGTGCTAAAATCCGCCCCCACAACCTCACCCTAAGCAAAAGTGGTATACTGGGATATAATGAAGAAGCGTGTGACGAGACTGGTGGGGATATTCTGGCGCCAAATGCTGGGCTACGCCTTAGTAATCGCAACGGTGATCGGCGTCTTGTGGTACCGGCTCGGCTCACTCGTGCCGGGCTTCAGCCAACCGGAGCTATTGGCCCGCGCCAATGCCGACTCTATCCAAAAACTTATCGATAACCCGCTGTTCTTGCCGCATAAATTAGTCCAGTACATTTTTCTGCAACTCGATCAAACCGGCGCCTTTTGGATGCGCAGCGCCAGCGCTTTGTTTGCCATCCTTATCCTGCTCATATTCTTTGACATTACCCGCAGCTGGTACAGCCGGCGAGTGGCCCTGATGACCTCGTTCCTATTGCTTACCTCGGCCTGGTTCTTACATTACGCCCGGCTGGGCACACCGGACATCCTGTTTATGAGTTCTATCGGCTTACTTTGGATCGGCATGAAGCTGCGCTCGCACAGCGCGCCACGCATTCGCACCATTTTGGCCAGTATTATTATCATCATCGTCAGCCTGTATGTACCGGGCCTGGCGTGGCTGATTATCCCGCTGTTAATCTGGCAAAGAAAGCTGCTAGCGCAGGAATTTAGTAAGATCCCACGGCTTTTGGCGGCCGTAACGCTGATTGTGGTTATTGTTTGTCTGGCGCCGCTGGCTTACGGACTGCTGCGACACCCCGAACTTATCCGCGACTGGCTGCTGATTCCGCACCAGCTAGCCATTGGCCAATGGTGGTCAAACACCTGGCACATGCCGTTATGGCTCAGTTTGCGCGGCCCGGTTGGTATACCGGTTTACTGGTTGGGCCGAGTGCCATTGCTCGACAGTTTCAGTTTGGCAATGTTCGTGCTGGGCGCCTACGTACTGGTGTACTACCGCCAGCTCGACCGCGTACGGGCGATTGCCGCTATTATCGTGCTCGGGGTCGTATTGGCCGGCTTGGGCGGTGCTGTCGCCCTAACTATAGCCGTGCCGTTATTCTTTGTTGTTATCGCCGCCGGCGTCGCTCTGCTGCTGCAACAATGGTTCACCGTGTTTCCGCGCAACCCCCTGGCCCGAACCGTCGGCGTGGTCATGGTAGTGCTGGTCATCGGCATGGCTGGATACTACAATCTGCGCAATTATTTCGTTGCCTGGCCGCGGGCGGCCGAAACCAAACAAGTCTTTCCGCGCGAACCGTCATAATTTGCTACAATAGACTCATACTAATAAGGGGAGTATTATGAGCCGATTTGACCAAGCCAAGATGCTGATGCAAGCCCGCAAGGTCCAGAAAGAGCTGCAAAAGCACGTTATTACCATCGAAAAGGGCGACGGCGCCGTCAAGGTAGAGATTACTGGCGAGCAAAAAATTAAAAAAATCCACATTGACCCGGAGTACGTCGACCTCGACGACATCGGCGAACTGGAGCGCTGGCTGGAAGACGCCATTAAAGAAGCCATCGCCGACAGCCAAAAGCTGGCCGCCGAAAAGATGCAACCGCTGATGGGTGCACTTGGTGATCTCGGAATGTAACAGCCCCCGGAGGGCTTCCACTTGTTATGCGCGTATTACCGCCTGCTTTAGAGGAATTGATTGAGGCGCTCGGTTCGCTGCCGGGCGTCGGGCCGCGTACAGCCGAGCGTTACGCCTATTTTTTATTGCGCAGCCAACCGGACAAAAGCCAGCGCCTGGCCGGTGCCCTCGGTAATCTGCATGACCACGTTGATTATTGCCAAAAGACCTTCGCGCTCGTCGAGAAAGGACAGGAGCTGTCCGACCTGTACACCGACCCGTCGCGCGATAAAACCCTGGTAGCTGTCGTGGCTGAGCTGTTCGACATCGTCGCGCTCGAAAAAACCAGCAGCTTCAAAGGCACCTATCATGTGCTGGGCGGCCTGGTCTCGCCGATTGACGGCATCAGTCCAGAACAACTGCACATCGGCGAACTGGTGCAGCGGATTGATGACGACAAAGTCAAAGAGATTATCCTGGCCACCAACGCCAGCGTAGAAGGCGAGTCAACCGCCCTGTATATTCAGCAACAGATCGGCGACCGCAAGGTCAAAGTAACACGGCTAGCCCGCGGCTTGCCGGTGGGCGTCGACCTGGAATACGCCGACCAAATCACCCTCAGCCGCGCCCTCGAAGGCCGCACAAAGCTAACCTAAGTTTATATCTGTTATACTAAGCGTAATGAGTGTTATATATCCTGAGGCCGAGCAGATCGGCAAACTCCTGGCTGATGCCAATAAAATTGTGGTGGTTCAGGCCGATAACCCCGACGGCGACAGCCTGGCCAGCAGTTTGGCGCTAGAGCAGATTTTGGGTGACATGGGCAAAGAGGTCTCGTTATACTGCGGCATCGATGTGCCGACGTATCTTCGCTACCTGCCGGGCTGGGACCGGGTTGGCAAAGAATTGCCCAAGCAGTTCGATTTAAGCATCATCGTCGACACCAGCGCCGACAGCCTGTTTGAAACACTAGAAAGCTCCGGCCAGCGCCCGTGGCTGGCTAGCAAACCGTGCATTGTACTCGACCACCATGCCACGGAGGCCAATATCCCTTTTGCCACCGTGATGTGCAACCCGACGGCTGTCGCCACGGGTGAAGTTATTTACGAACTGACGCAGCAACTGCAATGGCCGCTTAATGCCGAAGCTCGCGACATGCTGGCCGTATCGATTATGTCCGACAGCCTGGGCTTAGTCAGCGAAGGCACCAGCGCCCGCAGTATCAAAATTATCGCCGAGTTGGTCGAAGCAGGGGTCAGCCTAGCTAAATTAGACCAAGCCCGGCGCCAACTGATGCGTAAAAGCCCGGAATTGCTGCACTACAAAGGCGATTTGCTCAAACGCATCGAATACCACGACGATAACCGTATCGCCACTTTGACCATCCCCTGGAAAGAGATTGAAACCTATAGCCCTATCTACAATCCGCCGATGTTGGTGATGGACGACATGCGCATGAGCGAGGGAACCGATGTCGCCATCGCTTTCAAGGTATATAAAGACGGTAAAATCACCGGCAAGATCCGCAGTAATTACGGCAAAGGTATCGCCGGCAAGCTGGCCGAAGCCTTTGGCGGCGGCGGCCACGCCTACGCCAGCGGCTTCAAAGTGACTGACGGCCGGCCGTTTGATGAGGTAAAATCAGAGTGTATCAAGAAAGCTACGGAACTATTGAATGAAGCTCCATAACACGCTGACCAAAACCGTTGAGGATTTCAAGCCCGGCCAGGCGGGCAAGGCGACCGTGTATAGTTGTGGCCCGACGGTCTACGACCATATCCACATTGGGAACTTGCGGGCGTTCATAGCCGCCGACGTGCTGCGGCGCGTGTTGCAAGGCAGCGGCCTGGATGCCAGACATGTTATGAATTTTACCGATGTTGACGACAAGACCATCCGGCGCAGCCGCGAGCTCTACCCGGACGAAGCACCGGAAGTTGCCTTGCAACAGCTAACCCGCCAGTACGAGACTATCTTCACCGAAGATTCAGCAGCTATCGGCAATGATTTAGCCGCCTTGACGTTTGTGCGGGCGACCGAGAGCATCGACGCCATGCAGGAGCTTATAGCCAAGCTGTACAAGGCCGGTATCGCTTATATTGCCGATGATGGCGTGTATTTTTCGATTGCCGCCTACCGCAAAAGCGGCAAAACCTACGGGCAGCTGCTGGATATTAGTACTGCCAACACCAGCGAAGCCCGGATCGATAACGACGAATATGACAAAGAGTCGGTGCATGACTTCGCGCTGTGGAAGGCCCGCCGGAACAACGAGCCGGCCTGGGACTTCGAGCTGGACGGCCATGACCTGCTGGGCCGGCCGGGTTGGCACATCGAATGTTCGGTCATGAGTACCGGCAACTTAGGCCAGCCGTTCGACATTCACACCGGCGGTGTGGACTTGATCTTTCCGCACCACGAAAACGAGATCGCCCAGAGCACCGGTGCCGCTAAAGACCCCGTGTACGCCCGCTACTTTGTGCATAACGAGCATTTGCTGGTTGACGGCCATAAAATGAGCAAAAGCCTCAATAACTTCTTTACCTTGCGGGATATAAGGGAGAAGGGCTTTGAGCCGCTAGCGTTCCGCATGCTGGTGTTGCAGGCCCATTACCGTAACCAGTTGAAGTTTAGCTGGAAGAATACGGAGTCTGCCGCCAACCGTCTGCAGCGTTGGCGCAACGTAGCCGTACTGCGCTATCAGGCTGTTGAAGGGTTAGACGATATTAGTCAGACGATTCAGGCGGGCCGGCAGGCCGCGCAAGCAGCCCTGGAAGAGGACTTGGACACGCCGCGGGCGCTGGTTAGTATCGAGGGTGTGCTGGACGTAGTCGAGCGCGGCCTGCCGGCCGGCGCGTCAGCCAAAGCTTTCGAACAGTTCTTGAC
>CAYWVZ010000008.1:25656-36677 GCA_964462215.1 uncultured Candidatus Saccharibacteria bacterium | reverse complement strand
GGCGTACTCCGTATCGCACGGCGGCTCGTAGGCGTCGCGGAAGGGCGCATCCCATCGCCTCCACCAGCGCCTGCGCGGCCTGGCGGTAGGCGAGGAGTTCAGCGGCGATGTCGGCAGTCTCAATAATCGTGGGCACGTATCCTCGGGCCACCACGCGCAGCAGCTCCTCCTCCGTCAACCTGCGCTCCGGCTCTTTGACAATCTGCTGTGCCCGCCGCGTCGTCGCCTCTGCCTTCCGCCGCAGGTCGTGTCGTTCGTCAGCGGTCATCATACGTCCTTCTCGACCGCCTTCAACGCAGGGATGACAGCCGGCTCGCTGCCGAGATGCTGACTCTTCCGCCAGAGACGCACCGCACGGATGCTGACGCGCTCCTTCTTGCACCAGCACCAGTCAAGAAGCTCGCACATTTGACGGCGGTCGAGGTCAGAGAGAAGGTGGAGCAGGACGGGGTTCATACGGCCTTTCTTTCGAGAAGAAGATTCCGACTGATGCAGAGGTGCCGGCGCGACAGGCTTTCGAAGCCGTGGAGGCGAAGAAGAGACCGCACGTCGGACGGAAGGCGTCATCTAATCAAGCCGCCTCGCCTGAGAGCCAGGATATAATTCGTCACTTGAATCTCCCGTCGTGCTCGAGTCACGTCACTCAACGACGTCGACGCCCATCCTTCAAGCGTACGGAACTTGTACGACAACGTCTTCCCGAGCATGTTGCGCCGAATACACTGCCAGGTGTCATCGTTGACAGCACGGAGTACGACGTCAATGGAGAAGGACCCGAAGATGAGATGAGACCAGAGGTCGATGTCGCGCAGAGCAAGATCCTCATCCGTCCTGAAGTTCGAGTTGTTCTTCACGTCTATCGGCATGCTCTACCGCCGTACCGTAGTCGCCGTAAGCTCCGCGATTGCGGCACTTGCCTCACGTGCGGTGAAGTGCTTGTGCTGGAACGCCTTCATGATCAAGTCCCAGCGCCGATTGTATTCTGCAAGTGTGATGCCCATATGAAGATTATCCCCCAGCTTCAAAGGTTTGGAACGACGACGTTCGTGCAGTGGGGGGACTCCATCAGTTTCCTCCCAGGCGTTCTTGGCGTCGCTGCAGTTCCAGGATGAAGAGTTGATTCTGTACGAGCGTCACGAGGTTGACGTAGAGGAGAAGCGCGCGGAACGTCGGATCGGCGTCGCCGGCTTCTCGGACTTCTGCTGCAATCTGCGCCGTCTGCGCCTGAAGGACCGGCGTCGGCGTACTCCCATCATCCATCGCAACCGAGTACAGCCGGTCGGTCCAGGCGGCTATGACGTCGATCTGCGTACTCATGCTTTGCTCCAGGGGCCGTTGTTCTGGAACAGCCGGCGAAGTCGCTCCTCCAGCTGTGGATGCGAAAGATCCTTCTCCTGGAGGACCTCGATCGGCGTCCGCTCTGCGCACCAGAGGACGGCCGCGTCGATTCGACTTCGGCAGTCTGCACATCGTTTCGTGAGGTCGACAAGCGACCGTGTTTCGTTGACCCGCCCCGGCCAGGCGGAGGCGTAGGCAGGAGGGACGACGAGGGGAGACATGTGCGTGCCGCCACGAGCATCGATCTCGACGGCGAGCTCGTCATGGCGTTCCTGCAGGATGCGGCTGTCGAAGAGTCCGCCGCAGACGTAGCCGGAGAGGCTGATCCCCTTCTCCATACTGCCAAGAAACATGTGGGTCTCGGCGTGTTCGCCGAGAAGGTGCTTCTGGCAGAGGAGGAGAGGGGGGATGCACCACATTCTCACGAGACGGCCTCCCCGATCTTGGTGTCAGTCATTGAGCACGTCCAGCTGATGGAGACGTCCGGATGCTGCCTCGCAGAAGTAGGAGACGGACAGAATCTCTCGGCCTGGACCGAGGTTGTAGTATTCGTGTTCCGACCCGTCTGCGATTTTGCAGAGCCCTCGAGTGTAGCGCCTGCCTTCGAAGACAAGCGTCAACGGCCAGGAGCCCGGACGGAGGCCGAGCGCGGAGGCGTCTTCGGAGTACATGAAGTCGGAGGTCATGGCGTCTCTCCATACTTCTGCCTGAGCTCGCGCATACGGCGGAGGCCTTCCTTCTCCGGAAGACTTGGATTGACGTTCTCGACGGACCGCAGCCAGCGCCGGACGTCTCCTGCCGACCAGCCGCGCCAAAGGCGAGCGTTAGCGTCGTCGAGGAGCATGCCGAAGTCGTCGCCGTCGACGCCGGTCAGAACGTCTGCGACGTAGTCGAGCTCCGGATGTCGTGCGTCGGGAAGCGACATCAGATCCTTCCGATCGCCGAAGCGACCTCAAGTCCCAGGTTGAAGGTCGGCGAGGTCTCGACGGTCAGGCTGAAGCCGGAGGGTCGATATCGGACCTGGATGGTGTAGCCGGACGGCGTAGGAATCGCCTCCCACTCGAACGTCATATACTGCAGTGCGGCTTGACGTTCGGCGTAGCCGATGAAGCGCGGAGTGCTGTTGTCGGCGGTTGCGCCGGTCAGCGTGACTCGAATGCCGTTGATGTTCCAGATGAGGTGCAAGGGCGGTCTCTCTTTCTCAGTCGAGCCTGCTGGCGTTGTACTGAATGCTCTCTTCGAGCTCGCCCTCGGCGAACGGCAGGCTGTCAAAGGCGGCATCGGTGCGAACGAGAATCGCGCCTGCCATCTCGCGGGCGGTGATCGCACCTTCTTCATACTGCTGGAAGAGGTTCTTCAGCACGCCGATGAGTTCGAGTCCCGGATCCTTCTGCATCTCTCTCTTCTCCTCTCAGCAGGGGCCTATCCCCCACTAACAATATTATAGCACAGTGCGAAGATTGAAGCTAGTCGACGGCCTTGAGCCAGGGGCAGTGCTGAAGGACGTAGGCCTTCTCATCCGGCGAAAGCGGCGAGAGGTCCGGTCGAAGAATCAGCGCGACGTCTGTCTCCACGACAACCGAGGGACACCGGAGCAGGAGGAGGTGGACTCGATCCGGAACGGCCGACATTCGGAAGTTCGCGGGAGGTTCTCCTTCGAAGCTGTCGAGGAAGAGGAGCGCCATCGACGTCAGTCCGCCTCGACGTCAGTCCGACTCGACCACCGCGACCGACGCATCCTGATCGACGGCAAGAACCTCCTCCAGGACGCGTCGGCGAAGCGCCTCGGACAGACGCACGACGTCTTCTTCCGCCGTCTCGACCGTTTCATCTGTTTCGACGCTCGGTAGTTCAATCTTCAGTACGATCCTCATACGTCCTCCTTGAGGTGAGCAGGTGTTTGTCTTACGTCCGAAGCACGCTCGGTCATTCCGATTCGGTCATTCCAGTAGCACCTCGGTCATTCCAGTAGCACCGTGAGGTCGGTAGGCGTCGTCGCCGGAGAAGAGAGAGCAACGACGGCAACGACCACCGCGACCGACTCTCACGGTGCTACTGCAAAGACCGGAGGACTCTAGGGCGAAGCCAGATGCGCCGCCCAATGTATGACCTTCCAGGCGGCGTAGACGGTGCCGAAGACGACGGCGAAGCCGACGGCGCAGCCGCAGCCGTTCCAGAAGCCGTCGTTCATGCGTCGAGCGCCCTCTGGAGCTTGGCGTTCTGCTCGAACTCCCCGGCAAGCCGACCGAGTTCAATGACGCTCGTCGCAAGGTTATGTGCGTCGTGCGATGAGACTGTCGGTCTCTGCTCCGCCGACTCCAGGCGGCTCTGGACCTCTCGCAGCTGTGCTGCGTATCGCATTCGGAGCATGCTCGCCTCCGCTGCAACTGCGTGCTTCAGTTCTTCTCGCTTCATTCTTCATCCTCCTGATCCATATACATATTATCTACGATCTCTTCGATAATAGCACCGGACGTCGCTGCCTCGCGAAGCTCCCGTAGGAGCACGTCCAGTTCGGTCTCGGCCGTAAGCGCAGCTTCTGCGTCGACCGTCTCTGCTTCTGCGTCGACCGATGGCGCCGTGAGCGAAGCAAGCTTCGACGCAAGACGTTCTTCGGCCGTCATCAGCGCGACCGGCGTCGGCAGCGCCGCGTCCGCCAGGCGCTGCCGTCTCTGGTCCTCCTTCAGGAAGGCCTGCCGAAAGAACGTAGGGTCTTTCGCAATGTGCTTCTGCACGATCTCGTCGGTCAGCCGATACGTGCCGTTCTCCAGACCGGCGATCAGATCCTCCGCCAGTCGTTGCATCGTCCGCCGATGCTCTCGCCACGCCTTCTGATATGCCCTTCTCTCTTCTCTAATCCTCGGCGGCAGCGGCTTCGGCGGCGGCACCGACACTTGCTTGAGCCTCTCTGCAAGGCTCGGCCGACGGCTCGTCTGCAGGCGGAGCCGCTTCGACAGCCGTTCCTCTTTCGACGGCCTCTTCTCGAGTCCGACGTTTCCCAGGAGCTCATGATGCCAGTCCGCATCCAACCACACGGGCCGGAACAGCTTCGGATCCCACGTGCCGAACTTCTTCCGCGCAAGAAAATTCAGGACGGTCTCCGGGCCTTCGGCGAACGTCGCCACCCGGCTCATATACTGCGGCCGCAGCATCCCGACTGGCTCCGCAAACCGCCGAGCCTTTTGCAGGACCTCGCGGTCTGTCAAGAAGGTCCCCGTCGGCAGTCCTTCCATGACCATCGGCACGATCCCCGGCAGTAGTGGCTGGACCGCTCCGAAGATCGGCGGTAACGGCTTCTCGTCGTCCTTCACGACGCCTCCGTTCGTTCATTCGGCCTCTGCGGCTGCTGCAGCTGTAGTTGCGTCTGTAGCGGCGTAGAACCGTAGAACCGTAGAACAGTAGAACCGTGACAGCTACGCACGTTCTCCGCTCCCATCGGTCGGGTCGTACGGGTGCCGGCTCTTGCGTTCATCCGCCGCAACAGCCAGCGCGACCGACGTCTCCTGCAGTGCCCCCATCAGAATGGCATAGACCGCACGCTGCACGTCAGGCCGTTCCGACAGGACCGAATGCCCTTCCTCCGCCGTCGTCACCAGCTCGAGCTTCAGCCCGTCCTTCTCCGCGACGATCTTCATCCGACAGCCCCTCCTTCGCACAGACGTTATTATACCTTGGAATGAGCTTGGAAAGCAATGGCCGTCTTTCAAAGCTCGTGTTTTGCCTGGCAAGACCATTTGCCCATTGAACGTCTAACTCGTTGAAAATAAAGGACTTCCCTTCAAGGCTCCAGTTTTGCCGCAATGCCTGTGCCTCTCAGTCCTTCTCAACGTCAGAACTTCAACGGGTCCACCCTATATATTTTCTCATATTTTTATTCTCTCTCTCTATATCTCTCCTATACACGTACCGTCTCCGGTCGTATATCGTATGTTCCGTCTCCGGTCGTATGTCCTTCCTTTTCTGACATTGAGAGAATATGAGAGGCAAGGCATTTTAGCAAAACATGGACCATGACTTCCGTCCTTGAATAACTCCTTTATTTTGAACGACTTACCTGTCAACGGTCCAGGTTCAAAGCTCTAATGGTCTTGCCAAAGGGGACCTTGAGCTGTGACTTCAAAGAGCATTTCGGCGCCCCTACAGCCCGATCTTCTTCCAGACCTCCGGATTTATGTACGACTTCAGCGCCTGACTGGCGTTATTCCCGAGCGCCTTCCCGACGTTCTCCGCAACGCTCTTCCGTATCGCCTTCGCCTCGCGCTTCGTCAGCGGCGCTTCCGCCGGGACGGTCCTTTCCAGAAGCGCCTCTGCAAGGACGTTCGCGCGCCACGTCCGCAAGTCGTGCGCCTTGCTGAGTCCGATCCGCTTCAAATACCGTAGCACGGCATTCGCATTATGCGGAAAGAGCCGTCGATCCGGATCGACGTCGTCGCCGGCCTCATCGTCGGTCTTGACGTAGCGCCAGAGGAGTTCGTCCGTCACGGCGACTTCTTGCGGCACGCCCTTCTTTCCAGGAAAGCTGAAGAAGATCTGGAAGTCCGGCAGGAGCACGACGTGCCGCCGGAGCAGGTTCGACGCCCCGAAGCTGTCGACGCCGAGGACGCTCTGTCCGGCGTTGCCGATGCGCATGCCGCTGAGAAGGATCAGACGCGCCGTCAGCGCAACGACGCTTCCGGCTTCGCAGTCCTCTTCGATCGTTATCGCGTGCGCCTGGACGGTCTGCATGAGCTCGTGCATGCGGGCCCACTTCTGCTGCGTCCGCTCTGCGACGGCCTCAGGCCGATACTTGTAGAAGGGCTTCCCGAGGCCGGTTGTCGCAACGACCTGCAACGCCTGGGTGGGATCCAGCGCCAGCATCGCGTCGACGTAGGCCGGAGGGACGGCGTTCGCTCTTCGCTCCTCGGCCGTCATCCAGCGGAAGCCAGGGCGCAGCCTTGCGCCTGTGGTCAGGACGACCGTCACGGCGCCTTCCGTCCTTCCTCCGCCCGGACAATGTCCTCTTCGAAGATTGCACCGTAGACGGTGATCAGCGGTCGCAGTGACGTGCGGCGGTCTTCCAGGGTCTGTGCGACGAATCGGCGCACGTCGTCGTAGTCCTCGTGCTTGACCAGGACGGTCAAGCGCTTCAGCGGCGGCAGTTCGGTCCTCATGATGTTCTCTCCTCTCTCACTCTTCAAGTATACATCAGCTCGAGCCGAAGATTCTCGTCGACGGCCCGAGCTGCGGTGCTTCGCCCCTTACGCCTTCGGGACGCTTACGTCCGGCGTCCCGAAGGCCACGTGCGGAAGGCCGTAGCGCTTTGCGCAGATGGGGCCGTAGCCGACGAGGACACTTCCTGCGTCCGTAAGGGGCAATCCGCAGAAGGAGCACCTGCACATCAGCGCCCCGTAGGCCTTCGCGGCAGCCGCAGGATCCTGACCGATCAGGACCAGGCACATGAGGAGGTCCGGTCGAAGAGCGACGCCCTCGCTGACGCCCCCGTCCGGCTGAACTCGGCCGATCCAGACGTCGTGCTCCACGACCTGAACACTTCCGGGGACGCGACTGTTCGGACCCGAGATGCTCAGCCGCAGCTCGCCCCGCGACGGGGACAGGAACCGCACCTTCGGGTGCTTCAGCCCACGGTCCTTGGCGCCGTTGAGGAAGGCGACGAGGCCACTGAGGTCGATCTTCACGACGGGCTCCGGAACAGGCAACGCCGGAGGGCACCTCACATGCCTCGCCCCCTTCCCGCGCTCCCAGTTGACCTCCGTCCCTGCCGGAAAGCGGTGGCCGCAGGCCACGCACGTCCCCGGGAAGCGGCTCTGCAGCGTCACGACGGGGCGCCCGCCCGACGCGCCTTGAGCTCTTCGATCAGCAGGAGGACGGTGCCTGCCTCGATGTGCTCCTGGTAGACCTCCAGCGTCTTCAGAGCGTCGTGCTCCGTCGACGCATACACCTCCATGTCGGAGGCGTCGTCCGAGTCACAGACGTCCTCGACGATCGTCATCTGCTCCTCGGCGGCGATCATCTCGCGGCAGAGGTCTTCGAGCTTGTTCAGCTCCGCGTCCGTATGGACGACCAGCGGCAGCTCGGCCGCAGCGACGGCCTCATCGCACGAGATGTGCGTGGGGCACTCTGCGAACGTCCGGCCGCAGCGCATGCACGTGTTCTTCAAAGCCTCGGCGTTCATCATGACGTCTCTCCTTCTCTTGGCTGCGGAATGCAGCCATAGACCTATTCTACCACAGCTGCGCTGCAGAAGCACCTCGCCGTCAGCGGTTCGCGACGTACAGCTTGAAGTCTTCGATGACGGCCTGTGCGTAGTCCTTCCTCTGGACGTCATGAAACATGTCGACCCAGACCGTCGCACCATCCCCGTGCATGGCTTCGTCGACGTACTCATCGACGAGCTCGGCGTCCGTGAAGTGCTCCTTCAGGAGCTTCCGTACGTCCTTCGCACATCTTCGCATCTTCTCTTCTCCTTCTGCGTCCTACAGGACGCTCTCGCACCGCGCACAGATCGTACGGCCGTTCCGCATCCGCGTCGTCTGGACCTTACATCCGACGCAGGGCCGGCGCTTGGCCCATTTTGGAGCCGGCGGCGCCGACGCTGCCGCCTCAATCACCTGCTCCCACGTCCCGAAGGCGCCACTCATCCACCGGGCCGTGAGGTAGTCGAGGACCTCGATGAAGTGACGGCCGTGGGCGAACCCGTGCGCCAGCGTCATATGCGCCCACTCGTGGAGGACGACCCCGACGCGGAGCGACTGGTCAGACGGCAGCGTCAGGAAGCACTGCTGCGTCCTGGGACGGTATCGGACCCGGCCGCGCTTGCCGGCCCATCTGATCTTTCCGTCCCAGCTCCAGGCGGGCGGATGTGCGGCGTTCAGCCGGGACACCAGCTCTGCTGCCTCCTCCCGTGTACATGCTTCCCGATGGACGTGGGTCAACGCTTCCGGGTCCGTCGACCCGGCCATTACGGCCGGATACTCCAAGACCCGGATCCTGCGGAGAAGCTCATTGGCGGCGTGGACACTCTGTGGACGCATCTCTCTCTTCCTCCTAGCTCTATTCTACCGCTGCGCGCAGCGCGAAGCAAGGGACGGGGAGCTCTCCTCCCACGTCCCTTGCGACGGCCGTTCCTCCTAGACGTTGTGGCAGAGGCGGACGATGACGACGAACTGCCGTCCGCTCTGCCGGCCGAGGACCTCCTCTGCGAACAGGACGGTCGACGCGAACGTGCAGCCGCAGCAGTCGATCACGTGGGGGCAGGCCTCCCTCCACGTAAAGGCGGCCCTCACCTCGTCGACGTGCACCTCGGTCCCGCCGACCGTCTCGGGATACAGGACGTGGATCGTCGAATCGCCGTCGGGCGAGCCGTGGATTGTCTGGCTCTCTGCGTAGTCCTTGAAATCGTCGTACGTCATCTCTCTTCTCCTCCCTCTGCGGGACGGGGACCATTCCCCGCCGCCCGGACTTGGGACCAGGCCGTCGCATTACGGACGGGGAGGAAGCAATCGCTCCCTCCCCGGCGGGCCCTACTCGGCGGGGGCTTCGACCGCCGCCTTCTTGGCGGCCTTCTTGGCCTTCTCGACGGCCTCCGCGGCCGCATCCCTCATCTTGCGGTTCTTCTCGGCGCCCTTCCGCCACGCCCGCGTCTTCCAGCCCTTGACGAGGAGGCGGAACGCCTCGTCCTCGCCGCCGAAGAACTGAGCGAACCCGTCGGCGACCGCCGCCGACATCGACGCATACGGGAACTCCTTGACCTCGACCGGGGGCGCCGGGAGCGACTCCAGGCGGGACTTCCAGAGTTCCCGCTTGCGCTGGAGGTCCTGGGCGAGCTTCACGACGGTCGGCGTGGCGACGGACTTGGTTTCGTTCTTCATGACGTGCTCTCTTTCTCTGAGTCCAGCAAGCGCTCATCGCTCACTGACATCTATATAATAACACACCCTACAGCTGATGTCACCCGACGGCCCGATCCTATGTTCTTCTCAGAAGAGAAGAGTCAGGACTGCGTACGTCCACAGGCCGAGGACGATCCCGAGGACGGCCAGGTCACCGTCCTTGGGGGAGAACCCACCTGAGATCGACGGACCGGCCTTCAGGGACGGGGGAGCCTTTCGGGGCCTCACCGCCGGATCCCCCGACGGAGCTCCTCGACGGTGCAGCGGCAGAAGTCGGACCAGCTGCCATCGACGTCTTCGACCTGGACGACCAGCTGGACCTCCGTCCCGTTGTGGTACGACGCCTGTGGCGAGATGCGGAGCACCCGTCCAGGAAACGCCTGGACGGTGAACTTCTCGGGGAATCGGGCGACGGCGTCTGCGACGCCCCTTCTGCTGGGACTTTCCATGACGTTTACCTCCTGAGCAGACCTACGGCCATCACGGCCACGGCACTGACGACGGGGAAGAGCAGCACGATGGCTGCTCCCCCCTGTACGGCGAAGTCGACGGCCGACATCAATTGACGTCGGGAAGGAACGGCACGATCGTGATCTGATACCGCCGTGCGACCCTCTCGAGTTGGCGTCGCGCCCTGGCGCCCTTGTCGACGGCCTCGGCGACGCACTCGCCTGTGAAGTTGTCGACGAGGTCGATCCGCCGACGGCCATCGTGCCCGTTGTACGCCATCTCGTACGCATGCAGGGACGCGGCGGCGACTTCGTGGTTGACGTAAACGATCGTGTTCTTCATGACGTACTCTCTCTTCTCTCTTGGGCGTCATTGCCCCTCTCTCCAACTACATTCTAGCACAGCGCTGCGAGCGAAGCACCGGACGCCTCGCTCGCAGCGGCCGTCCCTAGCCCTTCTGCGTGCCGGCCTCGATGACGAACTCGTCGTCGACGTCGACCCGATCCCACTCCGAAATCGGGACGTCGTTCTCCATCCTCCACTCACTGATGACGGCGCAGGCTGCGTCCGCCCTCGCAATGTCCTCGTCCGTGACGTGCTCCTTCTCCAACTCCCGGACGGCGTTGGCGACGGCGCTGTCGTCTTCGACGTCGACGAATCGGGTTGCTTCCAGGCGTACGAAAATCTCGATCTTCATGGTTGACGTCCTCTCTCTTTCTTCCTGCCCTATTCTACCCGCAAAGCGTGGAGGAGGCAACTGACGTCACCTCCTCATTTCGACGGCACCGACGGCGATCGGTCTGACCGCCGTCGGTCGGTCCGTCCTACGACTTGAAGTGGGCGTCGTGATGTCGTACGACGGCGATCAACAGTTCACGTACGTGCTGTTCGAGAAGCACGACGTTCTCGTCGACGAACGGGTCGATGAAGATTCCGGCCTTGACGTCATCAACGATTTTCTGTACGTAGTGTTTGATCTCGGCGGCGGCCATACCGACGTTGTCACGTTGAACAGCGACTACGTCGACGGATTCGACGGATTCGACGGTGGATTCATACTTCTTCATGACGTAACCTCGTTTCTGTGAGTGACGTATTCACTCACTATATCTAGTATATCACAACGTGTCGACGTCATTTCAAGTTCTAAATTCTTATCGAAAGATACTGTCGACGTCTCGTGGTACGTCAGGAGTCTCAGAAGGGACGGACAGGGGACATCCCGGACGTCTTGGACCTTCCTTCCAGGACGTCTGGTGGACTTTGTGAGATCGGGACGTGTTTTCAGGGGACGGGCCCCGTCCGGGGACAGGACGGGCCGAGACCTCCGGCCGTCGCGGCGCC
>CAYWVZ010000008.1:0-25556 GCA_964462215.1 uncultured Candidatus Saccharibacteria bacterium | reverse complement strand
AGTCGCTGTATTCGACGTACAGCTCGTAGTCCGCCTCGATGGCGTCGTGGATCGTGTCCACGTCGAAGAGCTCGTCCCAGCAGCTCTCCCCGTCCTGGTGCTCGGCCGCCTCGACGTACTCGGCTACCTTGGCCTCGTCGTGCCCGCGCGCCACCAGCACCTGCCGCACTTCCTCTCCAGTCATGCCGTCCCCCTGGCTCTGCGGGGAGGTACGCTCATCGTACCCCCGTCCGGGCTTGCCACCGGACCGCCGCATTACGGGTGGGGGGCCGAAGCCCCCCTGCCCTCCCTACTTGCTGGCCGGCTTCTTGGCCTCAGCCAGCTTGTCGCGCTTGACGCGGTTCTTGTCCGCCGCCTTCCTCCACGCCCGCGTCTTGTACCCCTTCACCAGCAACCGGAAGGCTTCCTCCTTGCCTCCGAACAGCTGGCCGAACCCGTCCGCGATCGCCGCATCCATGCTGGCGTACGGGAACTCCCGGAAGTCCGCACTCGGCATCGTGAGCGCGTCGAGGCGGGCCTTCCACGCCTCCCTCTTCGCCTGAAGTTCGCGCGCGAGCTTGACGGTGGCGGCGGTGTTGTTGTTGGTCGTCATTGTGTGTCTCTCTTCTCGTTGATGTAATTAGTAAGTGAAATTACTTACGTAACTCATCAACCTACATATATAATATAAAAACGAGATTGAAATGTCAAATCCTAAATACTTATGAAACTATAATTTTCCCTTATACAGGGTGGGGACACTTTACGGTATAAAGTGAACCCATAAACCCGCGAGGGACCGTCTCTCCCAAATTTTTTGTAAACCCTTTGCCTATGAGGAAAGAATACGAGCTACGCACCGTGCTTCGGCCTTCGGCCTTCGGCTGCTACGCACTTCGCGCTGCGCACCTTGCGCTGCGCACGGACGACTGAGACCGGACGACTGAGACCGGACGCCTACTGTCAGGTGCTGGGTCTTCGATCCTTGAAAGCAAGGGGCGTTCAGCCCGTTGCCGTCTCCTAGACACATAGGCCATAATAGAAGAGGATATGGAAGACGTCCTTCAGATTCCGCTCGGGGCTGCTGCGGGCGACGTGCGAGGAAGAGCACGAGAGGCTGCGAAGGGCAGTCTCGAGTTCTTTCTCAGTCGCGTTGCGTCTGTAGAGGTGCCTGAAGGCGCCGTAAGCGCTTTGGAGCAGAGTGGAGCGAAGGCGGTGCTGCTTGCGCCTGCGGGAATGGCCGAGGAGCTCGCTGCGGCTGTTGCCTTCTGGATTCAGCTGCAAGGACGGACTGTCAGTGTCTCTGTCGTGGGAGGGCCAAAGACATGCGATCCCTCTGAAGCAGTCCGATGGTTGTTCCCAGAGGTGGAGCCGGTTGTGCTGCGCGCTGCGGACCGCTTCGCCCATGTGGTCGTGGTTGAGGCTCCCCGAGGAGTGATGGTGTATGATCTGCGTGGCTGAGCAGCCGAAGAAGCCTGAGCAGGAGAAGGCGCTGCTGTATCGGGTGCTCGTGCGGGAGGCTCTCTCGGGAGAGGCTCCTGTGAAAGAAGCTGTCGTGAAGATTCAGAAGCAGCTCCAGGCGGAGGTGTCGGTGTGAGTGCGACGGTGCAGGCTCTCGTGAAGTCGAACGAGGCGAAGACCTTTGCCCGCGATATTTTGCGGTCGGAGAAGTACAAGAAGACGCTTCGCGTTCGCGCGGAGAATGGGACGCTGCCGGCGGCTGTGGAGCAGATGCTCTGGCATTATGCCTATGGGAAGCCGGTCGAGCAGATCGAGGTTCGCGGTCTCGGGGCCGACCTCTCTGCGCTGTCGGAAGAAGAGCTCGCTCAGCGAGCCGAGATCCTTGCGGTCGGGCTGCGCCTGGTGAAAGGGCGTCGCGAGGACCCTGCATCCGAAGATCCGTTGGACCATGCCAAGCCCGTCAGCGCTTCCGCCTGAGCTCCGGGAACTTCTGTTCCACGGGCATCGACTGGCTCCCCCGCCAGCAGAGAAGCCGACGCCGATAATCACAGCCGAGAGGTTTCATGAGGAGGTCGAGCCGAAGGTCCCGGAGCTGATGAAGCTTCATGACCTTCAGGTCGATCCGGAGACTGCGGCGGCTGAGCTTCAGGCGATCGAGGAGGAGATGAGGCGCCGTCGGTGGCGTGGGAATCTCGAGCTCTGGGCGCAAGAGCGGATGGGAGAGACCCTGTGGTCAGGCCAGCGGAAGATTTTGAGGAGCGTTTCGCAGAACCGGCGCACTGCGGTACAGAGCTGCCACGAGATTGGGAAGAGTTATTCGGCCGCTCTGGTCGTCGCGGGATGGTTGGACATCTGGCCTCCCGGGGAAGCTTTCGTGGTTACGTCGGCTCCTTCAGGCCCTCAGGTCAAGGCGATCCTGTGGAGAGAGATAAATAAGGCGCATAGTCGAGGAGGCCTCTCCGGCCGCGTCAATCAGACCGAATGGTACATGGAGCTCGAGGGAGGGAATGAAGCCCTCGTCGCCTTCGGCCGGAAGCCGGATGAGTACGATGCGACCGCCTTCCAAGGGATTCATGCACGACGAGTCCTGTATGTCTTCGACGAAGCCTGCGGAATGCCCGAGAGTCTCTGGGAAGCTGCGGACTCGCTGATTGCGAACGACTACGGGAAGGCCCTTGCGATCGGGAATCCTGATGATCCAGGCAGTGAGTTCAGGAAGATCTGCAAGCCGGGGTCCGGGTGGAACGTTATCAAGGTCAGTGCATTCGACAGCCCGAATTTTACGGGGGAAGAGCTTCCGCAGAGGGTCAAGGACGAGCTGATCGGCCCGATTTATGTCGAAGAGAAGCGCCGGAAGTGGGCTCCGACCTGGAGATGGACCGACGACGGGAAGCGAGTTGAGCCGCCTGCTGGAGTCGATCCGACGCAGACGCATCCGTTTTGGCAGTCGAAGGTGTTGGGGGAGTTTCCTGCTCGGAATGAGGCAGGGGCCCTGATCCCGATTGCCTGGGTCGAGGCAGCCCAGCAGAGGACGCTCGAGCCGAGTGGGCCGTGGGAGCTTGGTGTCGACGTCGGTGCTGGCGGGGATTCGTCAGTCATCGCCTTGAGAAAAGGCTCTGTTGTTCGGATTATCAGTGAGGATCAGAATCCGAATACGATGGAGACCTGCGGAAACGTTCTTACGGCCCTGGAGCAGACTCAGGCAGATCAGGCGAAGGTCGACAGCATTGGCATCGGAAAAGGTATCGTGGATCGCGGCCTTGAGCTGGAGAAGCCGTTTGTGCCGGTGCATGTTGGAGTTGCGGCGGACGATCCGAAGCATTACATCAACCGCCGCGCCGAGTTGTATTGGCATCTGAGGGAGCTGTTTGAAACCGGTGACATCGACATCGATCCGGAGGATGATGATCTTGCCGCGGAGCTCGTCGAGATTCGATATCGACGATTGTCCAACGGAAAGATCCAGATCGAGTCGAAGAAGGAGATGAAGGAACGTGGAATGCCTTCTCCGAACCGGGCGGAAGCGGTGATGCTTGCGGTTTCGCCCGCTCCTGCCGTCGAGGTTGAAGGCGGCGTTCTCGCAGGGAAGTGCACATGGTAGCCTTTCCGCTTCGCGTGCTCGCGTCGATCTTGAGTCGCGCTGGGATTGAAGCCGCGATTGGGCGTACTTTCGGTGGACTCCGCGACGTCTGGGAAGCGTGCGGGTATAAGAAGACTCTGACGATCGACGACTATCGCCTGCGCTACGAGCGGGGGGATATTGCTGCGAGGATCGTCGAGGCGTTGCCTTGGGCGACCTGGCGTGCGGGAGGAGAAGTCGTTGAGGACGAAGATCCGAAGGTCCTGACCGAGTTCGAGAAGCAGTGGTGGGAGTTCGCCGAACGGCTCCAGCTGTGGCCGACGTTCCTGCGGGCGGATATTCTTGCCGGCCTCGGTCGGTATGCTGTCGTCGTGATCGGGGCTCCAGGGCAGCTGAATACGCCCCTTCCGCCGAAGATGACGTCCGATCAGATTCTGTATCTACAGGCGTATCCGGAAGACGACGCCAAGATTCTGCGGTTCAGCACAAATACCGAGGATCCGCGATTCGGACAGCCTGAGGAGTACGAGATCCGGTTCGACCGACGTCACACGAGAGGTGGAGTGGATTCGACTACGTCCGGCGTTGTGGGACGGAAGCCGGTGCACTGGTCGCGGATCATCCACATTGCTGAAGGGGTGGATGACCAGATCTATGCGGCGCCGCGCCTGGAAAGGGTCTGGAATCGCCTCGACGACATCGAAAAGACTGCCGGCGGAGGATCGGAAGCCTTTTGGCGCAGGATTCACCAGGGAATGCAGCTGAACGTAGATAAGGACGTTCAGGTCACGGCGGAAGAACGTGCCGAACTGCAGAAGCAGGCGGAAGAATATGAGCATGGGCTTCGCCGCATGTTTCGGACGAGGGGCGTCAATGTCGAGATGTTCGGGAGCGACGTTGCCGAGATCCACAATCATCTGGACGCCCTGCTGACGCTGATTGCAGGTGCTGTCGGGATTCCGAAGCGGATCCTCCTGGGGTCTGAGCAGGGCCAGCTTGCTTCGACTCAGGACAAGGATACTTGGGACGAGAGGGTCAAGGACCGTCGGAACAACTACGCAGGTCCGTATGTTGTGCGGCCCTTTGTGCTTCGGATGATCCAGCACGGAGTGCTTCCGACTCCAGTGAAATTCTGGACGGTTTGGCCAGAAATCCACCAGATTCCGCTCACGGATCGTTCAGACATCGCCGTGAAGTGGGCGAACGTGAACTATCGGGAACGCCGCAGGATCATCGGACCGAATGAGATCCGGACGGTTGCTCTCGGACTTCACGCGGATCCAGCGCTTGACAGGCTGATGCCTCTCGGGGAAGCGATTGAGGCGGCTCCAGGCGGAGAAGGAGATCCGGACGACCGTCCGAGCCGCTCTGAGCGAGAAGCCCGAGGGGATGTTTCCGTTCCAACGACATGAGATGCTTCGTCTATGTCCTCCGTGACCCGAGGAATGGGGCGATTCGGTACGTGGGGATTACGCATAATCCACATCGACGCCTTCGACAGCACGTCTTGGCGCGGAAGGCACGTACGGGGCGGCACGTGCGGAGCTGGGTGCTTCATCTGAGACGGCGAATGATGGTGCCTCAGATGGAGATTCAGTGCGAGTTCCCGAGCCGCGAGCAGGCGTGTATGATGGAGCTGTTGATGATCGCGGAGCTGAAGAAGCAAGGAGCGAAGCTGGTGAATAGCACGGATGGAGGCGAACTCTGATGCCTGAAGAGCTGCGAGTCCTTGCTGGGACCGTCGGAGAGATTCGCTTCGCGCAGTTTCAGGGGAGAGACCACATGGTCCTTCCAGTTGTTGCGCTGGTTGAGGGCGTTCTCCACGCTTCGAACATGCCAGAGCCTGAATTTGCGTCAGCGGCTGTCTTCAGCAAGGCACCTTCAGGGTGGAATGGCGAGCCTGTTCTCTGCAATCATCCGAAGCTCGAGGGAGAGCCGTGTTCGGCAAATATTCCAGTCATTCTGGAGCAGCAATGCATTGGAAGGATCTTCAATACGCACGTCGTCGGCGACCAACTCCACATGGAAGCGTGGGTGGATATTGCGCGGGCGGCCGAGGTTGGCGGTCCAGCTGCGGAACTGGAAGCAAGAGTCGCTGAGGGCGACCGAATCTCCGTCAGCGTGGGCTGTTACGTCCTGTCGGAAGCGCGAACCGGCATCTTCAAGGGGCGCCAGTATCAGAAGGCCTGGGTGGAGGTCGTCTCCGATCACCTCGCCATCCTGGAGCGTGGAAGTGACGGCGCGTGCAGTTTCGACATGGGCTGTGGAATCAGGGCGGCAGCCGAATTCAAGGAAGAGGGGAACATGGGAAGGCTGAAGCAGCTTCTCGACCGCTGGACGGGGGTTACGTCTGCGGAGAAGGAAGCGCACTTGAGTGCAGTCGAGGACATCAGCTCGAGGGAGCTTCACGGAAGACTCTGGGATGCGTTGTATTCGATGGAGCCTGCGTTTCTGGGCATCGACGAACTCTTCCCGATGAAGAACGAGGTGATCTACGCGGTTGCGCCGAATGGAGCAGTCCAACTGTTCAGGCGCACGTTTTCGGTCGAGGCGGACGGAACTGTCAAGATCGACAAGGCAAAGGTCGAAGTCGTTCACAAGTCGACCTACGAAGCGGCGGAATCGGCTGAAGAGCCGGCCGTCGAGCAGCATGCCGCCTGTGGCTGTGGCGGTCACAACAATGCGGTTGTCCCGTCAGCCGCGGGAGAGGAGCAGACCATGGAGAAGAAGCCACGCGTGTCGGCGCTGATCGCCCACGCCAAGACGCCCTGGACGGAAGAGGACCGCGTGTTCCTCGAGGGGCTCAACGATGATCGTCTCGCTGCGTTCGAGCAGGCGATTCCGGAAGAGGCTGCGCCCGCGGCGCACGCCGAGAAGGCTCCCCTGACGGAGGAGCAGTACCTGCAGCAGGCGCCGAAGTCGATCCAGGAGATCGTCCGTGCGCACACGGCCGCACAGGCCGCACAGAAGACGTCGCTGATCACCCAGCTCAAGGCGATCGAGGGACAGCCGTTCTCCGACGCGGAACTGCAGGAGAAGGCGGTCGAGGAGCTCGAGAAGCTGGCCGCGCTGACCGGTGTCGTCGCTCCGCGCTACGACTTCTCGGCAGCCGGGTTGCCTCGCGAGGGGCGTCAGGCGGAGACCATTCCGTCGGCGCCATCCATGTTCGTCAAGAAGGGCTGATCGGTCAGGTCGAGACGATCGTAACCACAGGAGAAGGAAGCCATGGCACGACGAGTAATTACGCTCCTTGGTCAGCCCATCGTGACCGAGGATGGGGTGGCGGGAGAAGCCATCACCCCCGGCATGCTGGTCGAGGGACAGACGACCATCATGAAGCATTCGGGCGGCACCGTCAAGTCCACCCGATTCGCACTCGAACGGGAGGAGATGGGCAAGGACATCGACACGGATTACGCCGTGGACGACGTCGTCAAGGTCGGGACGTTCAAGCCTGGTGAGAGGGTCAACGCCCTCGTCGCATCCGGTGTGAACGTGGCCGCCGACGTGGAGCTGGAGAGCGCCGGAGACGGTACGCTGCAGGCCCTGACCACTGGCGTTGCAATCGGGCGCGCCGTCGAGGCAGTCAACGCAACGGCGCTCACGCGCCTCCGGACCGAGCTCGTCTAGGTCTCGGACCTCATCAGAAGATAGGAGATTCAGATGCGCAGTGCTGATGTGGCGTCCGTCGATACCGGGCGCTCGCTGTTCAAGGGAAGCTCGGGCAAGTGGGCTGGCGAACGCTGGCTCGCCGAGATCAAGGCGACGGGAGAGATGACGACCGAGGCCCTTCGTACGCTGGACACGCTCCAGCGCGACGAGTGGGTCGCGTTCGACACGGCTCTCGTCGAGGAAGCCCAGATCCGCCTGCGTGCGGTTCAGGACCTGATCAACGCCGGGCTCGTCGTGACGCTTCCGAACGGACTCGGGACGACCGTCTTCGAGTGGGAGAAGATGACGGACATGGAAGAGGCCATCGTCTCGATGGACGGCGTCGTCCGTTCGGAGAACGATCGGGTCGAATTCAGCCCCGACTACCTGCCCCTCCCGATCACGCACAAGGACTGGAACATCAATCTGCGCACGCTCATGGCGTCGCGGAAGCGTGGGACGGCCCTCGACGTGACGAACGCTCGGATCGCCGGGCGGAAGATCGCCGAGAAGACCGAGGACATGCTCTTCAACGGTGGGCGACAGTTCGCCGGGATGAAGATCTACGGATACCTGACCCATCCGAACCGAAACATCGTCCCGTTCGGGACCGGTGGTGCCTGGAGCGGGTCGAAGACCGGTGATCAGATCTTCTCGGATGTCGAGTCGATGATCACGGCTGCGCACGCCGATCGCATGTGGGGGCCGTACGTGCTGTACGTTCCGACGGCGAGCGGCCTGTACATCAACCGGGACTACAAGTCCGCGACGAGCGGAACGATCCGCGCACGTCTCCTGGAGATTCCGGAGCTGATGGACATTCGGGGCGTCGACAGTCTGCCGGCGGACAACCTCGTCCTCGTGCAGATGACGAGCGACGTCGTGCAGATGGTCAGCGCGGAGCCCCTGCAGAACGTGCAGTGGGATATCAACGGTGGGTTCGAGATCGCCTTCAAGGGATTTCAGATCATGATCCCGCTGATCCGGACGGATTCGGCAGGCCGTTCGGGCATCGTCCACCTGAGTTGATGAGATGAAATCATGACCTTCCTCTACCATCTTCGGGATCCACGTACGAAGGTGATTCGATACATCGGGATCTCTCGGGATCCTGTAGTTCGAATGCATCATCATCTGAAGAAGGCACGGAAGCGCCTTCGTCGAGCATCGTGGATTCAGTCCCTTCTTCGGGAGGGTGTCCTTCCTGAGATGGTCTTGCTGTGCTCGTTTGAAACGCTTGAACAGGCGCAGCTTGCAGAGGTGCTGCTGATCGCAGCACTTCGAGAGGAAGGTCTTGATCTCGTCAACGACACCCTTGGTGGAGAGGGCGTGCACGGATTTCAGCATTCTGCTGAGGCTCGAGAAGCCATTAGTCGGAAGCTGACTGGGCGCGTCCTCTCCCCTGAGTGGAGGGCGAAGTTGAGCGCGTGGCAGGAAGGTCGAACTCTTCCAGCAGAGCACCGCGCGAAGATTAGTGAAGGTGGCCGTCGAGCTTGGCTGACTCGGCCGCGTACGGTCTCGCAGGAGACTCGGGACAAGATCAGCGCGACTCTTCGAGCACGGACCTCAACATAGGAGAAGCAGACGATGTCAGAAGAGCAGAAGAAGGGTGCGGAGAACGCACCGAACAACCCGATCGAGCAGAAGCAGAAGCAGACGCCGGTTGCGACGGAGGGGGCTCCGATCCCCGCTGTGCAGCATCCTCAGGAGCAGGCGGGGCATTCGAGCACGCCGACCGGCAACGTTCCTGCGAACCATCCGAAGCAGGCGGCCACCGCAACCGAGTTCCAGGACGCTTCGCGTACGGACACGAAGGAGTTCAAGATCCACAGTGGTGGGAAGTTCCACTTCGGTGGGCGTCAGTGGAAGAACGGCGACAGCATCTTCCTGACCGAGGAAGAGGCTGCTCGGCTGAAGAACCACCTACAGAAGTAAGCGGCGATGGCACTCGATGCAACAGTAGGCGGGGCGAACGCGAACAGCTACGCGACGGTGGCTGAGCTGGATGCGTACTTTGCAGAACATCCGCTCGGTGCGACGTGGACGGCGGCGGCGCAGACGACGGCTCAGAAGGAAGCTCGTCTGATTCACGGCACTCGCCTGCTGGATGCATCGTTCCTTTGGAAAGGGTCGCCGACGTACGACGATCAGGCCCTTGCGTTTCCGAGGACCGGCTTGACGTATCCGAACGGGACAGTCCTTCCTGCGAACGTCATTCCGAACCAGGTGAAGTATGCTGTCTTCGAACTCTGCTATGCGTCGCTGACGGTCACGCTGGGAGGGACGAATGCTGCGATTGCGGCAGGATTGAAGGAGCTGAAGGCAAGCTCCGTGACGCTGAAGTTCGTGGATGGCTCGGACTTCGTCTTCACGACACTGACTCCGCTGGCGAAGAGCTTTATTCCTCTCGCCTGGTACACCGACCCTGCGGCTCCGCTGCCGATGATCTTCGAGGTGATCTGACATGTTCGATCAGCTGATCCGAGACGGCGTTGCGCTTGCGAACGAACTGACCGGGGCGACCGGAAACCTGCAAGTGACGGTTGGACACCGTCGCTGGATTTCGCAGAGCCTGGACGGGACTCCAACCTACGCCGCAACCGTCAACCTTCAGGCGATTCTGGAATTCCGCCAGGAGATTCGGCAGCCCACTTCCGGACAGGAACAGGTGAGCCGAGCATACCTTGCAATTCTCGAGCCTCTGGCGGCACAGGGAGCAGCCGGAAGAACGGAGCCTGTTGACGAGCGCGACTTCTTCGTCCTTCCTGATGGGTCCGTCAACCCCGTTCTGGAGTCGAAAGGTCTCGCGGATCCGACCACAAACCTTCCCTACTTCACTGAGGTCTGGCTCGGTCAGTGGAGGGGCCGCGTCTAATGCTGCTTTCGATCCTCTGTGTGACGAAGGCCGAGCCGTTCGCGAGGCCTTTTCTTCTAGAGATGCATCGGCTTGCGCAGGCGGCTTCGGCCGAGCTCGTGCTTGCAGGAGATGGAGACTCCGCTCTTCCGACCCTCTGCGACTGGGGCTTCATGGAGGACTGCGCATTGATCAGTGTTGAGTCGAAGGGCTTCTTGGAGAGCGTGCTTGAGGTTGGTGTCAAGTGCTGCTCGGGGAAGTACATCCTTCGCCTCGATGATGATGAGTGCTGCAGTTCTGCGATGACAAGATGGGTGATCGAGCATGCGTTCACGGCAGCGGATCATTGGAAGTTTCCGCGAATGCACTTGTGGCCGACAACGCACACGTTCATTGAGGAGGCTCCGCTCTGGCCGGATCACCAGACCCGGCTGTCGGTGAAGGCGAAGAGTGGAGGGAGGACGACGATTCACGCCGGGAGTCCCTTCGGGGGAGGACGGCTTGCGCCGGTCGCGATTGAGCACCACAAGTTTCTGGTGAAGAGTCGAGCGGAGCGGGCAGCGATTGCGGCGAGGTATGACGTCGTGAGTCTGGGCTATGGGACCGGTGGAATGCTCCCGTTCAACCTTCCGGAAGACGTATATTCGCACATGAATCTGCCGACGACACACACTGGCGAGCTCCTGGCGGCGAGAGATGCAGACTAGAGTTCGCACTGCGCTCGATCAGGCCTGGAGGCTCGGCATGTTCCAGCATGCTGGAGAGATTGAGCCCTTTGCTGAGTGGCTTGCGGCGAGAGGTCCTGCCGATGTGATCGAGGTCGGAACGCTCCACGGAGGAACGGCCGCCCTCTGGCATGGGATCTGCGGAGGACGCGTCATCAGCATCGACCTTCCGGATGGGGCTTTTGGCGGAGCGGCGCATCAATATTCTCCAGAGAGGTGCGTTGAGCGGACTGAGTCTCTTATGGAGATGCTGCCGAGGTTCGTTCCGATCCTGCTAGACTCACAGCAGCCGACGACGGCTCAAGAGGTTGCGCAGTTCTTGCCGGAACCTGCCGATCTGCTCTTTCTGGACGGAGATCATACGCTGCGCGGGGTCTTGCAGGACTTGACGCTCTACGGCCCGATGGTCCGCTCCGGCGGCGTCATCGCCTTTCATGACATTCTAGACACGCAGATGCATCGGAGAGATGGGGTCGAGGTCAATCTTCTCTGGAATGCGTTGCCCGGCGACAAGCATGTCTGGTCGGTCAACGGCTCTTGGGGTGGAATCGGAGCTCTGATCAAGCCATGATCCAGAGACCGCATCGAGACTTTCTTCGCGTGCTGTCGGCCGACGTAGGGCCGCAGAGCGTTCTGGAAGTCGGAGTCCGAGACGGAGACTCTCTCTGTGCGATCTTGACAGGATCTGGGGTCGTACACCGGCTCGCCCTCTGCGACACGTGGGGAGCGACCCATGGAGGGACGGATCGCCGGTCGCACGCCCACATTGAGCAGATGTTGGCGGCGAGAGGCTACGGCGGAGAAGTGCAGTGGCTGGACGGGCCATCTGGAGAACTCCTTCCGACGATCCTTCCTCCGTGGTTCGACCTTGTTCATATCGACGGGGACCATTCGACGGAGGGAGCTCTGAGGGACCTCCGGCTCGCGTGGCCCCTTTGCGCGAAGGTCCTCGTCGTCCACGACATCTTCATGGGGCAGGTCTGGACGGCGGTCAGCACGTTCTTGTCGGAGCAGAGGGCGACGATCGCGACTGTCCAGATGAGTGCAGAGGATTCCGGAACCCTCGCAATGTGGAGGAGAAGGTGATTCGGATTCCGCATCTCGAGACGGATGTGACGACTGCCTGTCAGTTGAGCTGCGTGGCATGCAATCACCATGTTCCGTTGTGGAGGAAAGCCGGTCCGAAACATGCAAGTGTCGATCAGGTTGCGGCCGATCTGAATGCCCTGGCGAAGATCCTTCATGCAGATGTCTGGGGAGCGTTGGGCGGAGAGCCGCTCTTGAATCCAAAGCTCGTGGAGCTTCTGCACATTGCGAAGGATTCCGGGATCTCTGATGAGATCGAGGTCTGGACGAACGGCCTGCTCCTGCCGAAGATGCCGAAGGCGTTCTGGAAGGCTCCGTTCGACACGATCGTCCTGAGCATATATCCTGGGAAGCATGACGCCGCGTCGCTAGCTCAAGTCGAGGCCCTTACGGCGACTTCAGGCAAGAAGCTTGTCCTAAAGGACGAGACGAAGAATCCGAACTTCAGGACCCTGCTGGAGCCTGTTCCGACAGATGCCGCCGCGACGAGGGCGAAGTTTGCCGGCTGTTTCTTTCGCCACTTCAGTCGTGTTGCGAACTGGGGCTGTTTCTACACTTGCTGCTGCGCTCCGCATATGTCCACGCTTGTCGGAGGCCAGACAGAGAATCCAGATGGGGTGCGGATTTTCGACTTGACGGAGCGCAGCCTTCGTGCATATTTGAATCGGACTGAGCCCCTTTGGGCGTGTCAGATCTGCGCGGGACGGGATACTGCCGTTCCGATAACTTGGTCCGAGCAGAGGGACCCGGCTGCCTGGCTCGAAGCCAGTGCTGGAAGAGTCTGATGAAGATATATTGTGAACCTCAGCACGGTTTGTCTCGAGCAATGACGCGCGTCGCGGACGCTCTGAAGAGATTTGCGCCGCGAACGATCGATGTGTCGACGTTCGGCGGTCTGAAGCGGGAGATGATTGGGGTGGAATTCGTTCCGGCGTCTGAGGCGGACGTCGTTGTCCTTCACGTCATCGGCTTTCCTGAGACGGTCGCGGCGATCGCCTCGATCAAGGCTCGGGGGCAGAAGTACGTGATGATCCAGTACTGCCTCCGGACGACGCAGGAGCCGTCGACGGAGAAGTGGCTGCCGCTGTGGAAGGACGCCCTGTTCGTGTGGAGCTATTACGACCTCCAGGCGCTGTGTCTTGAAGACGGGACCTCGCCAGAATTCGCGTTCTTCCATGCGCCTATGGGCGTGGATCCAAAGGTTTTCCGACTTCCAGCGGTCGAGGAGCGGAGACGTTGGACGACCTTGACCAGTGGATATCTGGCGGGTCCCGAAAGTGTTGGAGAAGTCGTCGCTGCGAATCGAGCGCTGAATACGTGGGTGTATCATCTGGGGCCAGACCTGAGGCTGGGATACTCTCAGATGTCGTCGGTCAAGGACATTCCGGATGCGACGCTAATTGAGGTGCTGCAGGCGACGAAATATGTTTCAGGTCTTCGCCGGAGCGAAGGCTTTGAGATGATTGCTCTGGAAGGTCTGTTGTGTGGAGCCCGGCCGATCCTCTACGATAAGCCTCACTACCGGCAGTGGTATGGAGATCATGCGGAGTATGTCCCAGAAGAGAGCCCAGACGCGGTTGCACTGGCAGTTCAGGAAGTTCTGCGTCAGGAGCCGCGGCCGGTTACGCCGAAGGAGTGGCAGACGGTTGCCGACTTCTTCGACTGGGCACGTATCTATGCCGGGTTCTTCGACATGCTTCAGGCTGAGCCGGCGGAACAGGATTATGCAGAGCCTGTGAAGACGGTGGAGCAGGCCGTTACAGTCGTCGATCGTGGCCGCAAGCTCCTCTGGATTGGAGATGCAGGGGTTTCAACCGGCTTCGCACTTTCGACGCACAAGATCCTGGAGACGCTCCGACAGAAGTGGGATGTGACAGTCCTCGGACTGAACTACTTGGGCCAGCCGCACAGGTATCCGTACGACATCCATCCGTGCATCGCTCCGTTCGGAGAGTCCGCAGACCCGTTCGGAATTCATCGGACTGCGTCTCTTGTCTCAGAGCTCCGTCCGGATGTTGTAATCGTGCAGAATGATCCGTGGAACTTTCCTCGATACCTGCAGGCGATCGGAAACACCCCGACCATCGGGATCGTTGCCGTTGACGGAAAGAACTGCAACGGCGTCGCGTTGAATGGGCTTCGCACTGCGATCTTCTGGACGAAGTTCGGTGCGATCGAAGCGGCGAAGGGCGGCTATCGGGGCTTGTCTGCAATCGTTCCACTCGGAGTCGACCTCAACGTCTTCAAGCCGATGGACCGCAACATTGCACGGACGGTCGTAGGGATCCCGGATAGTGTTGCAGAGGCGTATATCGTCGGGAACATCAACAGGAATCAGCCGCGGAAGCGCCTCGACCTGACGGTGCAGTATTTCTGTGAGTGGATTCGATCGAGGAACATCACGGACGCCTATCTGTACTTGCATGTTGCGCCGACCGGAGACGCAGGCTACAACGTTCGGCAGCTGATGGCGTACTACGGGTGCGCGAATCGGCTGATCCGAAAGGAGCCCCCGATCGGACTTGGGTCACCGACGGACCTAGTCGCAGCAACCTACAACTGCTTCGATGTGCAGATGTCGACGTCGCAGGGTGAGGGCTTTGGCCTGACGACCTTCGAGGGGATGGCGTGTGGAATTCCGCAGGTTGTCGGCGAATGGGCGGCATATGCAGAGCTCCTTCCTGGGGCGGCAGCTCTGATTCCATGCCCAACGACCATCGCAACGCCGTCGAACATCAATACGATCGGTGGGATTCCGGATCGAGAGATGTTCATCCAGGCTCTTGACGAGCTGTATCGTTCCGCGGACCTTCGGCAGAACCTTCGGGAGAGGGGCCTCGCGCTCGTTGCAGGGGACCGCTTCCGCTGGGAGAACATCGGAAACGCTGTTCATCAGGTCCTCCTGGAGTCGCTGGATCTTGTGCCCCTTCGGAGGCCTGCATGAGGCTATACGTCACGGGCGACCGTCAAGTGCTCGGCCGAATTCAGGTCGCCCGGAGAGGCATGCCGAATGAAGTCGCAAGAGCACTGGGGATCGAGTTGGAGACGGTCGAGCTGCCTGAGGTCTATCGCCGTACTCCGCTCGACAAGGGGCCGCTTCGCGAGAGCCTTCGCGTAGACGGTCCTCACATCATCCCAGGACGACAGATTCAGGGAGGAATTGCGGCAGGCGGACCGACTGCTCCCTACGCAATCTACGTCCATGAGGATCTCGAGGCAGATCACCCCATTGGGGAGGCGAAGTTCATCGAAAGCACGCTTCGAGAGTCCTCCCCACATCTCGGACGTCGAGTCGGTCGCAGGATGTCCTTGGCGAATCTTCGCTAGGAAAGGAGCTAGAGGATGAGATTGTGGACGCACGAAGACTGGATCCTGTGGGAGAAGCTCTGCAGCTATCGTATGGTGCTGCGTAGGAAGGTCTGACCTCCCATGCCGTGGTATCGTGAGATCATCGTGCTTCAGGAGCCTCGAGACCTCGGGCTGGACGACCAGTCTCGGATCAAGTACGGCTTCAATCTCATCGCGATTCGACGGCCGTCTGCAACGTTTCCTGCCGAGCTGATTCGCATCCTTGTGGCCGCCTCGGTGGGGACTGCGAACACCAACATGTTCTACTCATCGAGGACGACAGTCCCGAAAGGAGCAGGCCCGTTTCTGACGATCACTGAGACAGGGGGGATGGGGGTCGAGCGCACGCACAATGTTGTTGCGACGGCCGCATACCTCAAGTCCGGTGCACAGATTGTCGTTCGGGGGGATAGCACTGCGGCGGTCCGGGCTATGGCTTGGGCGGCGTTCAACGCACTGCAACCCATCCGAAACAGCACCATCACCGCATACGTGTAAAGGAAGGAAGAAAAGATGTCCGACGGAATTTCGGCACAGGGAACGCTCATCGCGCGGAGCCCAGATCCGAACTGGCCCCCGAGCTCACCTGTCGGTGGGTCTGCGACCTTCACCGAGATCGCAGAGCTTCGCGAGATCACGGCGCCGGCCCTGACTCGCAACACGATCGAGCTGACGAACCACAACAACAGCGACGACGAGTACATCGTCGGCATTCGCCGGCACGGGGACCTGACGTTCAACGTCAACTTCGTCCCGACGAACGGCACGCACGATCATTTGACCGGGCTCCAGAAGGCCTGGTTCGACGGTACGCGCGACATCTATCGGCTGACGTACCCGGACGGGAGCCAGTGGCTCTTCTCGGGCTTCGTCACGAACGTTGCGCCGACGGCTCCGGTCGATGACCGGCTTGCGGCGGACGTCACGATCCGGCCGACGGGGCGTCACGACTGGGTCGCTCCGTAGGTAGGACCGAGGAGGAGAGCGGAAGGATCGCTCTCCTTCTCAACTGAATCTGTGTAGGAGGGCTCCAGCTACGGAGCAGATGTGAGAGGATGAAAGGAAACGACACATGAAAGAGAACGAAGTGCTCAAGGCAGTGGATGCCGTCGAAGAAACGCAGTTCCTGTCGGCGGAGGATATTCTTTCTTCCGAGGACATCACGACCCTCGACCTCGAGATTCCGGAGTGGCCGAAGAACGGGCGTCCGGGCGTTGTCCGCCTCAAGACGATGACGGGCGCCGAGGCGGTCAAGTTCGAGAAGGTCATGAAGGGACCTCAGCGGGATCTCGGCACGCCACTCCTCATCTCCGCCTGCGCTGTGAAGCAGGACGGAACGCCTCTGTTCACGTCGGACCAGGTCGCGAAGCTCCAGCAGAAGAGCGTACGCGTCTTCAACCGGCTGCAGAAGGCGGCGCTCGAGCTCAACGGCTTCACGAAGGAGGCCGAAGAAGTCGCAAAAAACGCCTAGCGCGAGGGACGCTGCGAAGGTTTGCCTTTGAACTGGCGTTGAAAATGGGGCGCATCGATGTCGACGTAATGTTGTCCGAGATCGATGCGCGCCAGTTCTTGGAGTGGCAGGTCTTCGCGAATCTCTCGCCGTTCGTGGAAGACCGAGCAGATGTACGGACGGGACTCATCCTGCATATGCTCGCGAACGTGAATCGCGATTCGAAGAAGAAGCCGACGCCGTGGCCCTTGGAGCAGTTCATTCCGAAGTTTGGGGATACGCCGTTGGAGAAGAAGCCTGAACAGAGCTGGCAGCAGCAGAAGATGATCGGTATGCAGTACGCACTCGCGTCGCAGAAGAAAGCGGGCTGACGTGTTCGAGCTTGGCGAGATCGTCGGTCGGGTCGTCCTCCGAGACCAGTTCACTGGGCCGCTGAAGGCCTTGGCGTCTGGGATTGAGAAGACGTCCGACCAACTAAAGTTGTTCGGGGTCGGCGCGCTTGCCACCGGCTTCATCATGCTCGGGGTGACTGCGACGATCACGAAGTCGTTCAAGTCGATTACGACATCGGCACGAGACTTCGAGACAGCGTTCGCGGACGTCGTGAAGACCGTGGATTCTCTTGACGTAGATCCCTTCGGTCGGCTGAACGCTCCTGCTCGACTGCTGCGTGACGAGATCCGGGCGATGGCGCGGGAGATTCCGATCGTCCATGCTGATCTGGCGAAGATCGCCGCGATCGGCGGTCGCTTCGGAATTGCCACGAACGAGATTTCGAAGTTCACCCGGAGCATCGCGTATCTGTCGGTTGCGATCGACGGGATGAGCCCGGAACATGCTGCCGCCGAGCTTGCGCAGTTCGGTGTGATCATGGGAACGACGAACGACGAGCTCGATCGACTTGCGTCGACGTTCGTCCACCTCGGCAACAAGGGCTCATCGCTCGAATACACGATCATCGAGATTGCTCGTCGCTTTGCCTCGGTCGGTAAGGTCGTCAGGATGAGTGCGACGCAGGTCTTCGGACTGTCCGCCGCCGTCGCGAATCTCGGCCATAGGGCCCAGCTCGGAGGAACGGCTCTCATTCGCACGTTCGACGAAATCGACCGTGCTGTCGGTCTCGGCGGCGAGCAGCTGCTGATGTTTTCCAAGATTTCGGGGATGACGGCGGACGAGCTCAAAGAGCAGTGGAGTGTGGATGCGTACGGTGTCTTCCGTCGCCTCCTGCAGGGGATTCGAGACTTCCAGACGGGCGGAGGAAACATTTCAGTCTTGATGACTGAGATGTTCGGGAAGGGCGCCAATCAGAGCATCGTCATCAAAGGTCTCGTTCAGAGTTTGAAAGAGCTCGATGAGCAGATGACGTATGCTCAGGAGGGGTTCATCACCGGGAGTAAGCACATCGAGGAGGCCCGCAAGAAGTTCCTGACGTACGATAATCAGGTCGTATTGCTCACGAACAAGTTCGAGGATATGAAGATCGTCCTCGGCGGACCGTTGCTTGAAGTCCTGAGAGGATTCATCACCGCCCTTGATCCCGTCATGGCGAAGACGGCCGAGCTTGTCGACAGCTTCGCCGCGCTGCCACTTTCCACACAGCGTAATGTCTACGCCATCGCGACGCTCGTAGCCGCCATGGGTCCCCTCCTCATCATCATGGGGACGCTGATCACGGTCAGCACGTTCGTCTATCAGAGCTTCAACACGCTCTGGCGAGCCTTCATGGGTGCGAGAGGGCTGATCCTCGTGATGAGCCTCGACATGGCGAAGCTCGTTACGATCATGCGGATCAAGCGTCTGGTGACGATCGGTGAGATCATCATTCTGACGCGTCTGCAGGCGGCGCTGCTCCTGTACGGGCAGGCGTATACGGCCATTTCGACGGCGATCAGTGGATTCATGGCGCGCCTTGCGATCATGATGTCGCTGCAGCGAGCAAGTACTGTTGCGACGATTGCGAACGCCACTGCACAGACGGTCGCTTCGAGGGGATATGCCCTTCTGAACGTGCAGCTCCTGCTGACGCAGGTTCGCCTGGGCGCGCTGCTGCTGGTTCAGCGAGTGGCGATCGGAGCGACGATGGCGCTTGCTTCGGTTCAGGCGGTGCTTTCGAACAGTCTGATCTCCGTCAACCTTCAGATTCTGCTGACGCAGGCACGAGTTGCTGCCCTGGCGCTTGCACAACGCGCCTTGATCGGGACGACTCTCCTCCTGACGCCTCTCTGGACGGCTTGGTCGACAAGTCTGATCGGATTGAACATTCGCATCGCCGCAACACAGGCTGCGATCGTTGCATTGTCCGCCGGCCAGAAGGTCCTGATGGGAGTCACGCTCGCCTGGAACGGGATCGTCGCTGCGATTACGGGGTCGCTCGGCCTCCTGAACGTTCAGATCGCGCTGACGTCGATCCGCCTCTACCTCCTACAGGCGGCGCAGAAGGCGGTCGCGCTGGGTCTCGCCGCCTGGACGCTCGCGACGAACGGCCAGATCGCAACGCTCGCCCTGCTCTACCTCGGCATTGCGAAGGCGTATGGTACGATCGGGCTTCTGACGGTCGCGCAATACGCAAGCGCCGTCGCTGCCCGCGTCAACTCCATTGCAATCGCCCTGACCGCCGGAGCCCTTCACCTCATGGGCCTGCGTACGCTCGCTGCGACCGTCGGAATGATGGGCTTTGGTGCGGCTCTTCGGAGCCTGACCTTCCTCATCCCTTCCGTGAACAACGCCCTCGGGATCCTTGCAGTCACTCTCGCAGGGATCAAGTGGGCTGCCGTCGCCGCTCTCGTCTGGGCTCTTGTCACCGCAGTGAAAGAACTCCCTCAGGCCTTCCGGAATGCTGCGAAGGCGTTTGAGGAAGGCGGCCTCTGGGGATTCTTGACGCAGACCGAGCCTGACAATTTCGTCCGTCGAGGCCTTGACAGGATGCTCGGAACGAACCTTGCAGGAGCAGCGTCCGAGACCGCGATGAGCTTCGACGAAGCGGCCGAGGCCGCACAACGGCTCCGTCAGCAGGTCTCTGGAGAGCTCCTGCAGAACGACGTTCAGACTCTCGCAACGATCTTCGGAGAGCTTCAGGAGAAAGGCGCACTGACCGAGGAGGTCGTCCGTCGAATCGGGCAGCAGGCAATGATGCTGAAGCAGCAGGGTGCTGCGCTCACGCCCGAGCTGGAGCGGATGCTGGCGATCTTCATGGACATGGAAGGGATTGCCCCCTTCGAAGGTGCTCTCGGCGGAACAGGCAAGCTGAAGAAGCAGGTCGATGAAGTCCTTGAGGCGCAGAAGGCAGCTCGCGAAGCAGCAGCGAGTGCTGCGCATTCCGCCATGCTGGATGTGACCGGCGGGGGCGTCATTGCGGATGCGATCAGGAAGATCGAAGCGTTCCGTCAAGCGCAGGCTGCGGGGATTACGATGTTGCGAGAGGCCCTCGTCGACGTCCGAAACACTGCGCATGAAGCGATCGGGGCGCGCGCACGATTCGGACTTGAGGTTACGCCCTACTTCACCGCGGCTCGTGACGAGCTCCGAGGCATGACGCAGGAGCTGACGGACTTGACCGGCGTCGGAATCGAAACCGGCTTGGAGTTCTGGAAGAAGCAAGGGGAGGCGATTGAAGAGGCAGCGAAGACCAGCCAGGAGAATCTGAGGAAGGTCCTGGATTCTGTCGAAAGCGGAGCCTGGGAGAATCAGATCAAGCAGGTTGAGGGGACGGCGAAAGCACTGCTGGAAGTCGGCAAGGCGCACATGGAGGCGATGCGAGCGTTCAGGGATAAGCGGCCTCTGGGCGTCAGCGTCGAGCTCTGGGAGATGGCGTCGAGGACGGTCGAAGAAGGATATCTTCTGGATATGGAAGAGGTCCTGGTCAAGACCGAAGCCTATCGAACCCTGCTGCTTGCAATCGCACCTCTGGTCCCTGCCGCCTTCAGCATGCTGCCGCAGACGTTCTCGGAAGTCGACAGCACGCTTGTGGAGACGGAGCGCCACTTCTTCAACTTCGGCAAGGCCGTGACGAACATGTCGACCGCCTTCCAGAAGCTCTCGCAGATTTCGCGCGACGGCCTTTCCGGAATGATGCAGAGTGTCGGGGACCTGATCGGGCTGATGGCAGTCGGCGTTGAGATCGGAGAACAGCTCCAGGCGGTCCTGACGAAGAAGACAGGAAGGAAGGACGAGTACGGCGATCCTGTCCTTGGTCCAGATGGGAAGCCGGAACGTGCGTTCAGCAGCGATCTCCTTGCCGGGCGAGAAGGTGCTGCGGCAGCTGCATCCGCCTACATGGACCTCGCAATCGCCGCGATCCAGGCGTATAGCGCGATGCAGGCTGCGACGGATGTTGCGGGACGTGGGAACCGTGTCCTACGTGGGATGATGACCGGACACAGCATCGGGAACAGCCTCTTCCCGATAATAGGTGGATGGTTCGGTGCGATCGTCGGAGCCATCTGGGGCTGGGCGAGAAAGCCGGTCTGGGAGCAGATCGGCAAGCGCATCGGGAATCGTCTCGGAGTCAGCATCAGCGAGGAGCTCGCAAGAGCGATTCAGGAGGATACGAAGAACCTCTTCGGTGGCGACATGAAAGCCGCTGAGGTCTTCAATCTCTCTGAGATCATCTCCGAAGCGGGGGGAGTGACGAAGTCGAACTGGAAGACCTTCCTCGCAGAGATGCGGGACGCCTTCGTCATGGTCGAGACGGGGATGTTCAGCCTCGCTCAGCTGACGGAAGTCCTAGACGACAACTTCTCCTCCTTCTTGGAGAACGGCTTCGACGGTCTCGGCTTCATGAAGGACGAGCTGAGGGAGATCATCAGGCTTGCGAGGGAGTTCGGCGTACATATTGACGCGATCTCTAAATGGCAAGGAGAGCAGGCAGGCGCAGTCAGTGACGCTTTCAACATCGTCGGGAACATGTCGAAGCTCTTCGCTGATGCAAGGAAGGTCGGAGAGGCGATCGCAGATGCGAGAGCGGAGCTCGAGCAGTTGAATGCTGTCGCTGCGACCGAGCGTGGGGCGGAGTGGCAGAGCGATATGCTCAAAGCGACGACCGCCCTGAACGACGCGCTCGCGAAGCAGGCCGGCCTTGCTGAGACGTCCGAACGCGCTCTCGCCGACATGGGGACGTTGGCGGTCGGTGCGGTCTTCGCACTCGTGGCGACCGGGACGAGTCTGACGGCCGCGATCGAAAAGAACGGCGCCGGCATCGATGCACTGATCCAGGCGTATAAGGATCTCGGAGTTGAGGCGACGGATCCGCTGTTCCGTCTCATTTCGATCCAACGAGAGCTGCAGAACGTCATTCCGAACACTGTCAAGGGCGTCGATGCACTCGGCGAACAGATCGTCGGGATGTTCAACCTGAACATCTTGACCGGAGAGACCCTCGAAGCCGCCATGCGGACAGGCTACGACGCCTATGTCGCGATTCAGGGCGAAGTGGCGAACCTCGGCGGAACGACGCGAGACGCTCTGATCCCGATGCAGGGCTACCTCCAGAGGGTCGAGAAGGCGGCCCGCGACCTGGGCATCACGCTCGACGAGAACACCCTCATGATGATCGAGCAGAGCAAGGAGCTCGGGATCTGGCAGGCGCTCGGACCGTCTGCGACAGAGGTCTTCCAGTCGTCGGTTGAAGCCCTTACGGAGGTCATTGATCGTCTCATCGATGCACTTCTCGGAATTCCTTCCGAGCTCCCGAACCCGTTCAAGAATTGGAAGATGCCGCAGATTCCGGGCGAGCTCGTCGTTCCGGATCCTCCAGACGGACCGCCGCCGCCGTATAGCAGTGGGACGAAGGCGACTCACGGAAAGTGGTTCCCGGACTTCGGCCGAGAAAGCATTGTCGCGGTCCACAACCAGGAGGCGATCGTTCCGAAGAGTCGAGCTGGAGAGTTTGTCGCTGACTATCTCTCCAGTGGAAGGCAGCCGTCGGCCGCTCCGATGGCAGCCGGGGCGCAGGCGTCAGCGAACCGCCAGCCCATCTACCTCATGCTCCGCGATCACCGCATTCTCGCAGAGGTCGTCTTCGAAGAGGAACCGTTCGTCAAGCAGGCAGCAGGCATATGGCGCTAGTCCTTACGATCAACGGCGTCGAGCGCAGCATTTGGAAGAACGAGTGGCGCATCTCGAAGAAGGGCTCGCAGGAGCGGATGTCGTTCTCCATCATAGATCCTGTAGAGAGTGCTGCTGCGTATCGTCCAGAAGAGGGGCAGACGGTCCTGTTTCATGTCGGAACCGCTCTGCTCTTCGGAGGACGAATCTTCTCGGTTGACGACGGTCGCGCGGAAGAGGCTGGAGTGGTCACTTCCTGCGAATGCACCGACTGGATGTTCTATGCGGACGAGATTTTTCTTCCGCAGGGGACATATACGTCGCAGACGATCCTTGAACTCTGGGATCACTTCGTGACGACCTACCTTGCGCCGAAAGGCGTGACGAACCTCGTTGCGGCGAGTGGAGGACCGGTCCTCCCGGACATGACCATCGACAACGACACGACGACCCTTCGGACAGCGATGGATCGGGCGATGGAATGGGCTCGTTGGCCCTGGAGGATCAACGGAGAGAAGAAAGGCGCTGTCGTCGAGCCCGGCTCTCTTGTCTGGAACGAGTTGAATGGTGGGAATTCTGCACTTCGAGAGGATGTCCGCTGGAGGAAGGAGCTGATTACCTTCGGCACGAGGCTCTGGGCACAGACGATCGCCCCGGAGGAAGCTGGTGCTGGCCCCTTCATGCATGAAGAGACGCACCTTGCTGATGGCGTGAAGAACTACTTCCCCGTGAATCTCCTTCCGACTCCGATCGCAGGATCGTTGAATGCGGATGCAACACTTGCGGCGACGTCGGTCGCGGTGAAGGGACTTCCGATCAACGCACCAGTGCGAGTCGGGGCGAGGTTCGAAATCGAAGGTCACCAGACTCTATATGAGGTGACGGCGACCACCACAACCGACGGCAACGGCGAGATTGCCTCTCTTCCGTTCACGCCTGGGCTGGAAAGGGACACTGACGATGTCACGTCGATCACGTTCCGTCGGAGCGCCTTCATCCAGCTTCTCATCGACGGTGTCGACGAACCTCTTGCAGGGTCGCCATGGGTCTGGGATACTGACTTTCACGCCCTCGTCCATCCTGGAAGCTCTGCCGCAGCTGCAACGTTGACCTATCGGACCTGGTATTCACATCCTGCGACGATCCGAGCCTGGGATCCTGCAACGCAGAATGCAACAGGAGTCTTCGACCTGGCTGAAGTCATCGACATCAAGGTGGAGGAAGAGGAGCATGCGGATCCAGTTACCGGGATTGCCTATCTCACCGCTGCACTTGCACGAAGGCAGGAGAACCCAAAGGTTGCTAAGATCACTACACGTGACATCGGCTACTACCCCTACATCACGTGTCCATTGAACTTTCCTGATCGCTTGCTGAGTGGAACGTTCGTCGTGGAGGAGTCGGTGATCCGACCGACAGGCGCTCCGCCTGACTATCCTGATGAGTATCAGACTTGGAACGATCTGACGCTTCGAGAGGGAACTGAAGTCGGTCGCACTGGCCTCGAATACCATCGCCGCGAGGCAGTCGGATGAGGCCTCGCGGCAGAAGCACCGGTGTTCGCTGGGGCGCGATCAGGGCCGACCTCTACGTGGCGCAGGTGGTCATGGAAGTCATGGCCGAAACAGAACGTTTCGCCTACGATGCGCAGGTTGCCCACGAAGTCGCGATCCTGCCGGATACCCAGACTGCCCACGACGCCCAGGTGGTGCTGGAGGCGGCGTTGCAGGCGTCTACCGTTACCGTCCGCGATGCGCAGGTCGTCGTGGAAATCATGGTTGAGAACTGAGGGAGAGCGTGGCGATTCGACGATTGGAAAGTTTCGATCACTTCAGCACGGCGGATGCGGCGAAGAAAGGGATCACGGTATCCGGGGCGTCGTCCGTCAGTGCTGGTACGGGGCGCAACGGTACGAATAGCTTCCGCACCGTGAACAACTCTCCCATCAACACGATCGCCATTCCCAACGTGTCTGGATCAGAGGGACTTGTGGCGCTCGCCTTTCGGCTGCCATCTCTCCCTGGAAGCGCTACACACCGCACGTTCGCGGTGACCGAGGGTGGCAGGACTCATCTCTTCCTAGAGGTGCATCCGTCTGGTTTCGTCAGAGTGTGTAGGCAAAACTCGTCATTTTCTCTAGGTCAGTCGGTGGCAGGCGTGATCAAGGCAGCCACATGGCACTGGGTCGAGCTTGCCTTCACGATTGCGAACAGTCCGGGTGGGTCGTTTGAAGTGCGTGTCGATGGCAGCACGGTCCTGAACGTCTCGGGGGTGGACACACAAGACAGCGGCACTGGCACGTTCGGCGGGGTGGTGTTTGGTGGTGGTGAGTCGCCCACCACTTTTACTTGTGATTACGATGACCTCTGTGTGGCCGACGACAAGACCTTCCGCGGCGACCATCGCATCATCGCGCTCGTCCCGTCTGCCGGCAACGGCGATCTGACCGCGTGGACGCCGAGCACGGGCACCGACCATGGCGTGCTGGTCAACGCGATTCCGCCGGACATCGGCACCTACGTGAGTGCCGCCGCGCCTGGTGCGACCGACACCTACACCTTCCCGGCGCTCGGGGTGACGGGCGACATCGCCGCCGTGCAAGTCAGTCACTATGCGAGGGCCGACATCGCCGGCGTCCGCGCGTTGTCCCACGTCGAGCGCATCGGCGGCACCAACTACCCGACCGCGCCACAGCTGCTCGGCGGGGACTGGTCCTACTACACGTGGATGATGGAGAACTCTCCTGCGACGACCTCTCCATGGTCGGTTGCAGAGATCGATGCGGCGGAGCGCGGGCCGAAAATCGCAGCATAGCCTCATGCCCAAGATCCAGCGCTTCGCGGAACGTCCTGCTGGCCGACGAACCGGCATCAAGTGGGG
>CAYWVZ010000007.1:0-49229 GCA_964462215.1 uncultured Candidatus Saccharibacteria bacterium | reverse complement strand
AGCAGAGGCTTGAAGAGCCTTGTGTCCTCGGTTCGAGTCCGAGAGGAGCCACCAAGATCACCAAAACCATATGGTATAATCTTGTTTTGGCCGCGCGGATAAACCGCGGCCAGACCGCGCGGGTGTAGCTCAGTTGTTTAGAGCGCGTCCTTGCCAAGGACGAGGCCAGGGGTTAGAGTCCCCTCACCCGCACCATAAGTGCTAATTCGGACGCTTCGGCGTCCTTTTATTTTATTGCTGTTAGCTTGCGCACAACCACTTGGGTGTTAAAATTAGGTAGGATACACGTAATGAAAAAAGGGGGGTGTAAGAATGGCTAAATATATCGATGGATTTATACTTGTAGTACCAAAAAGCAAAGAGGCCGAATACCAGAAAATGGCAGAAATGGGGCGTGATTCCTGGATGAAGCACGGTGCGCTTCAATACTTCGAATGCAGAGGCGATGACCTTAAGCAGCAGGAAATGGGTGACCAAAAATCACGTGCCTATAAAGAGATGGCTGGTGCGGGTGACGATGAAAACGTCTGGTTCTCTTTTATCGTTTTCAACTCCAAAGAACACCGCGATGAAGTAAACAAAAAAGTCATGGATGAAATGAGTGAAGCTTATAAGGATCAAGCCGATTTTGAAATGCCAAACGATATGAGGAAGATGGCATACGGTGGATTTGAGGTGGCAGTTGAAGGATAAAGTCAAAGATTACGTCGCTTCACTTGACGAGCAAACCGCCAAAGACAGCCAGGTGCTGATTGAAATGATGCAGCGCATAAGCGGTCAACCGCCAAAACTGTGGAATGTGGGCACTATCGGGTTTGACACCTACCATTACAAATACGACAGCGGGCGCGAAGGCGACGTAGCAGCCATTAGTTTTTACCCCAGAAAAGGCAAAATAACCGTGTACCTGATGGACGGCACGGTACGCCACTCTAAACTGCTGGCGGACTTAGGCAAGCACACCACGAGCAGGGTTTGTGTGTATATCAAGCGGCTCAGTGATATAGACCTGCCAATCCTGGAACAAATCGTGCGCGAGTCTTATGAGTACATACAGTCCCAAGATGGCCATATGCACCGCGCATTAGAATAAAACCATCGCCGAGCAGGAATCTTAGATAGAAAAATAGCGCTGGGATATCCACTTGGCCAGTTCGCATACCTGCATCCAAGCCAACGCCCAGATCCATACAAGAGCAGCTTGCTGCAGACTAATCCCCTGAAAGATAACGCCGCTCAGTGCAATAACGGTTGCGGCCAGTTGCGTTAGGGCCGTGGCAATAATCACCTGTTTACTGGGCAGCCACTTCCACCAGCGCTCTGTGGTGTGGGCAACATAGATCAGCAAATGACCGGAGACAGTCAGCTTTAGGAAAAACATTGTTTGAATAACGGGGGTAGATAGGTGCAGTGTATCTTTCATTAAGTAGAAAAATGTAATGCTCGTAAATACCCCTACCAGCCCGTAGATACTGGCCAGGCCGAACCGTTCGCGGGTATGAATCTTCGAAGGCTTGGCGGTAGTCAGTACGCGGTCGTAGGCCAAGGTGATAATCGGCAAGTCATTTAACAGTGCCAGCAGGATAATCTGAACCGGCGTGAGCGGGTACGAACCGGTCAGCAAGCTTAAAATAGCGATAGTTAAGATCAGGCGAAAACTCTCCGAAATACGGTATACCGAGTAATAATAGATGCGCGTGAATATCTTGCGCGCCTCGATAAGCGCGTCCTTTATAACGCTGATGCCGTTGGTAAGCAACACTATATCGGCAGAGCCCTTCAGGGCATCAACGGCATTATTCACGGCTATGCCAACGCTGGCCTGGTGAAGCGCCGGCAGGTCATTAACGCCATCGCCCGTAGCAGCCACAATGTAGTGGGATGATGCGGCCTGTACAATCCTGAACTTATCGTCCGGCAGAACCTCGGCAAATGTACCGGTCTGTTGAATTTGTTCCAGTTGCAAATCGTCAGTCTTGCCGGCTGCTTGCATAATTTTGCCGCCCAGGCCCAGCTTGGCGGCTACGCGGGCAGCGATAGCCTGGTTGTCGCCGGTCATCATCTTAACCCCTATGCCGTGTTGCTGTAAAAAGGTGATTACCGAGCGGGCATCTGTCCGCAGAGTGTCACTCAAGAACAAAAGGCCCATTAACGATAGGTCTTTTTCGCGGCGGCCGGCTTTTTTAGCCAGCGCCAAACACCTGTAACCCTGGTCCGCGGCCTTAGCTACGTCTTCGTGGAGCTTATGCCGGGTAGCGGCATCCAGGTTGCATAAATCTTCTATAACTTGCGGCGCGCCGAGACTGACGGTATATTTTTCTGACCGGACGCTCACTAACGCCGTGCTGCGTTTGCGCCTAGAGTCGGCCGGGGTAAAGTCAAGCTGCTCATACGGCGAGCTATGCACCGCCTTTGCCTTGTTGATAATTGCCTGGTTAATGGCGTCCTGCTTATTATCAACCGTGGCCGAGTAAGCCCATTGCAGGACATCTTCGCTACTTGAGCCGTCGTACGTAATGATAGTGTCAACGGCAATCTTATTTTTAGTAAGCGTCCCTGTTTTGTCGCTTAACAGGAGGTCAACGTTGGCCAAATCTTCCAGCGAGCTTAGGCGCCGGACGACCACATGTTTACGAGTTAGCTGTACCACCCCCAAACTGATGACCAGACTCATAACCGTAGGCATCGCTACTGGAACGCCCGCAATCAATATACTTAGGTCGAGCGTTAGCAAGTCTCCAAGGTTTTGGTGATGCAATAGCAGGTCAATAGTAATAATAACGGCGGCCCCCAGACTGATGATTGTCAAAAATTTGCTTATCGTCAGTATATCCTTCTGTAAAATGCTGTTTTTCGGCTTGTTGTCTATCATTGTTACGGCTTTGCCGAATTTAGTGTTGGTGCCGGTTTGCGTAACGCGGCCAACCAGACTGCCCGTAGTAATAAAAGAGCCGCTGTACACAGTGGCGCCGGCTTGCTGCTCTTGCGGTAATGACTCGCCGGTCAAAGCGGCCGAATTAATACTGAGGTTTTTAGCTTCGATAACCGTTAGGTCGGCCGGAATAAGGTTGCCTACGACAAGCTTGACTATATCTCCCGGAACAATGTGGTCGGAAGTAATAAATTGCAATCTGCCGTCGCGCACAACTTGCACTTCGACCGTCAACTTATTCTGCAATATGGCTATAGCCTTATCCGCCTTTAGCTCATACCATTGCGCAATGGCAAAGTTGGTAATAAGCAGCGCTACGATAAACCACCCGTCAAACACTCTGCCAAGGTAAAAAGACAAGCTGGCAGCGGCCAGTAAGAGCAGCGACATCGGTGACACCAGCCAGCGTAACACCTTAGCGATGAGCGACGTTTTTTTGACGGTAATTATATTGGGGCCGTATTGGCGCAATCGTTTTAATGCCTCTTGCGCAGAAAGCCCGTCTGGTAAAGAAATTGACATCACTTTTTATAATACGCCACAATGCGCTTTTTCGTGATTATCGTAATTCTGCTATAATGGAAGCCCCGAAGATTTAGGAGTATACAGTGCATCCAATGACTGAACCGGTAGAGCGTGAGCTTACCATCGTCGCGCCCCATGATGATGACCACATGATAGTCAAGCGGCCAATTGCCGATATGGCCGCCGATGGCTTTACGGCCGTCCGCTTTGATGATGCGGCTAATCCAGAATGCTCCTTAATCTTAGATCGGGTTCTTCCAGGCGCTTCAGATGAAGACCCCGACATGGTGCAGGCAGACCTGGAAATTAACGGTCAACGTTACAGGGTACGGCTGGGCCGCTACATCCGCGAGGCCGCCCGGGTGAGCTGGGAGTTTGTCGACGAGCACCCCAAAACCGCCACGGTCATCGGCGGTTTGGCCACCGGAGCCGTTGTGGCAATTTGGTCTTTGTACGTTATCCGCGAAAAACACAGTAACGAATAAGCCGATATCCCTAAAAGATAGGTCATCTGGCCGGAAATCTGTTAAAATACCACTGTTCATGGCGCGGTGGCCGAGGAGTTAGGCGACGGTCTGCAAAACCGTTTACACGAGTGCGAATCTCGTCCGTGCCTCCAGAATATTTTTTCGTTGCGCGGGTGGTGGAATTGGTATACACGCGACACTTAAAATGTCGTGCTTACAAAGCTTGCGGGTTCAAGTCCCGCCCCGCGCACCACTGGAAAGACGATTGTAACAAAAAATGTTATACTCGGATTGATGAGAACTCCAGGCCTCAAAGAACTGATCAAACAATACCTGACTGATAAAAAAGATATGCAGTTGGCTACCGTCGCAAACGGTCAGCCTTGGATCTGCACCGTCTATTTCGTGTTTGATGACGACTTTAATTTGTATTGGACTTCTGGTCGTTCCCGCCAACACTCACTAGAAATACTGAAAGACCCGAAAACCGCCGTAACGATTGTGCGTGATACCGAGCGTAAACAAGCGCTGCAAATTATAGGTGATTCTTTTGAGGTGACCGATGGTGACCTTGAGCGTGTTCATAGTCTGTATCAAGCCCGTTACGGTGCCAAGGATTACGACCTTGAAGGGATGAAAAAGCACGACCCGGAAGGTCGTAGCTATTGGGTGTTCAGACCGACCGAGATATCTTTATGGGACGAGGTAAACTTTCCCGACAATCCGAAGCAGCGATACTCTTATTGAATCAGCTTGAGCAGTGCCGCTTCGTCGATTTGTTTGACGCCTAATTTGGTGGCTTTGGTTAGCTTGCTGGCACCGACGTTGGCACCGACTACCAAGTAATCCGTATCTTTACCGACGCTCGATTGGAACGTGCCGCCTTTGGCACGGATCTTTTCGGCTGCCTGTTCGCGGCCCATGCTTTGCAGTGTACCGGTTACGACGAATTTTTTGCCGGCCAGCGGGCCGCCGGTTTTTTTGACAGGCTGCGGCCGTACGCCGAGTTTGTAGAATTTCTGGAGCAGCTTTTGGTTAGTCGGGTCGGCGAACCAGGCCACAATTGACTCAGCCACTACTTCACCAACGCCCTCGACCTCGGCAAGCTGGTCGAGTGTGGCCTTGGCAACCTGTTCCAGGCTGTGAAAATGGTTGGCTAGGTCAATGGCCGTCTGGATGCCGACGTGTCGGATGCCCAGGCCGAACACAAAGCGAGCCAACGGCGGCTGCTTTTTATCTTGGATAGCCGCTACCAGCTTGGCGGCCGACACGTCGGCGAAGCGGTCCAGCGCCAAAATTTGCTCTTTGGTTAGCGCGTAAATATCGGCTAAGTCGTTAATCAAGCCGGCGTCCAGTAGCGCCAGCACATTCTTTTCGCCTAAACCTTCGATGTCCAAAGCGCCCTTGCTGGCAAAATGTTGAATGTGGTTGTGGACGCGGGCCGGACAGTTGGTGTTGGGGCAGCGCCACACAGCTTCGTCAGCCTTAAGTTTAGCCAACTTGGTGCCGCACTCCGGGCAATGCGTAGGCATAATAAACACACGCTCCTGGCCGTCGCGCAGCTTAATCAGCGGCTCGACCACTTCGGGAATAATGTCGCCGGCCTTGCGAATCACTACCGTATCGCCAATCCGGATATCTTTACGCTTAATCTCGCCCTCGTTGTGCAGCGTAGCCATTTGCACGGTACTGCCGGCTATCACTACCGGTTCCAGCATGGCTACCGGCGTGGCCGCGCCGGTGCGGCCGATCGACACGAATATATCTTTGACCTTGGTGGTTGATTGCTCGGCCGGATATTTGTAGGCGATAGCGCCACGCGGGTTTTTCCCCACCACTCCCAGCTGGGCAAAAATCTGCCGGTCATCAACTTTAATAACTAAGCCGTCCAGATTATACGGCAGGTCGTGGCGCTTGGTTTCCCACTGCCCGGCAAAATTATGGATGTCTTTAATGGTTGCCAGCGGGCGGGCATATTCACCGCCGCTAAACCCTAATTGGCGCAGGGCGTCGTACGCAAAATGGTTAGTCGGTATGTCGCTAGGTTTATCGCGCAATACGTCGTACGGCAAAAAGTGTAGCTTGCGCTCGGCCACCAAACGCGGGTCGAGTTGGCGGATAGTGCCGGCCGCCGTATTGCGCGGGTTGGCAAATTGCGGCAGACCCTGTTCTTCGCGATATGTATTGAGGGCTGCAAAATCTTTCTTATACATAACGATTTCGCCGCGCACCTCGGTACGGCCCTTCGAAAATAATTCAATACCGCTAGCCAGACGCAAGCGCAGCGGCACCGAAGCAATGGTGCGTACGTTGGCCGTTACGTCCTCGCCGACAAACCCGTCGCCGCGCGTTACCGCCTGCCTGAATACGCCGTCCTGGTATACCAGTGAGCAGGCCAGACCGTCTTTTTTGACGTCGCCAAAGAAACTAACTGATGTGTTCTCTGGTAATAATTTGGCGATGCGGGCGGCCCAAGCCTCAACTTCAGCCTCGTCAAACACGTCGTTCAGGCTAAGCATCCGGCTGCGGTGCTCGACGCTTTGGAAGCCGGCCGAAACCGCGCCGCCTACCCGCTGGGTCGGCGAATCAGACGTAATCAGCGCCGGGTATTGTTCCTCCAGTTTTTTGAGCTCGGCCATCAGGCCGTCGTAGACGGCATCTTCGACGCTGGGCGTGTCCAGTACATAATATTCATAGGCGTACTGGCCTAACTGGGCACGTAATTTAGTTAAACGGTCGCGGGCTTGCGCCTTAGTCATAGGAGTTCCCTATAGAGACCGTAGCCATAGCTTATTACCACCGGCGTAACGAATAGTCCGATTATGAAGAAGCTCCACTCGGCTACCGGCGTAGCCCACAGAATAAGTGGCAGCATAATAACAGCCAACACGACCAGCAGAATAACAGGCAAAATAACCAGCTTGCGCAATACCGTCCAGCGCCGGTAACGGACCAGTTTGCGGGCGGAGCGGAGCGCCTTGAGCGGCGTCATGTTGGGCAATGTCACCACAAACAATGCCATGACCGAGGGCGTTATCATGTACAGTGACCACAGAGCCAGCAAAAAGAAAGCCGCCGCCCAGGCGAACTGCTCTAAGCCGCCGACAGCCAAGCCATTACCGACAACCAGACTATACAGGGTGCTGCCAATCAGCATCGGGATTAATTGCACGGCAATCACCAGCAACACCAACAAGAATGGCACCAAGGGGAACATGCCGCGGTAAAATGTGTCGCGTATAGTCACGCGGGCTTGCTGGCCGCTGGCAACCCGTCGCAGGCCCCAAATCAGGCTAAGACTAAAGACCACCAGCAACATGGTCTGGTACAAACCGGCCGTCTGGTTACCAGCTCCTGTCGAACTAAGCAACACGCCGAATAGCGTTACGCCCGTCGATAACTGGCCGCCGGTGCCGCCAAACACTCCGTCTAACGCGCCTTTGAGTTCAGTTATATTAGTGCTGCTACCGAAGCCGCGCACAAAGATAAGCGTTAAGATTCCATAGATAAGCACGATGCCGCCGAATAATTTCCAGTGTTGCCGGAACGGCTTGAACGAACGCCAAAATAATCGCCAGCTGCTGCTCAGCTTGGGACCTGGATGTTTGATGCGCTTACTATACCGGAAGCGTTTATATTCCGGTGTTTTGCGGCGGCGGGGCGGCCGCAGCGTAGATTTGGGTTTGGCGGTGCTGGCGGTAGCCTTTTTGGTTTTTGGCATTTTTGTTTCCTTCCCTATTGGTGACTTTCCATGGTTTTGAGCCGGGCGATTCGGTCTTTAATGGGCGGATGGGTACTAAAGAACTTGGTGATGCCGCCTTTTTTGAGCGGGTTGGCAAAATACAGGTGTGCCGTGGAACTGTTCTGGTGCTTCATCTTGCTGCCGGTTTTGTCGATCTTGGCCAGGGCGTTGGCTAGCCCTTGCGGATAACGGGTAGTCAGGACACCGGTGGCATCGGCCAAATATTCACGCTTGCGTGAAATAGCCAGCTGAATAAACATGGCAATCAGCGGCGCCAACAGTGCCGCCACAATACCGACGATCACGAATACCGCGTTGCCGTTGTTATTGTCGTTGTCGCGGAACCAGGTTGCGTAGAAAATCATGTCGGCCAGCAGCGAAACGGCGGCCACCAGACCAAAGACAATCATGGCTACACGGATATCGTAGTTTTTGATGTGCCCCATTTCGTGTGCCAGCACACCTTCTAGTTCGGTGTCTTCCATGATGTCCAACAGCCCGGTGGTCACCGCCACTGAGGCATGCTGGGGGTCGCGGCCGGTAGCAAAGGCGTTGGGAGCCGGGTCGTCGATGACATACACCTGCGGCATGGGCAAGCCGTCGGTAATAGCCAGGTTTTCGACCAACCGGTAGAGCCGCGGGTTATCTTTTTTGGTGACAGGTTTGGCGCGGTTGAGTGCTAGGGCAGCACCGCTGGCCATGAAATAAGCGATGACCGCGTACACCAGCGCACCAACCAAGACGTATACCGTAATAATTGGCTTGCCGCCCAGAAAGCCCATGGTAATAACCCATGACAACAGGCTGACAACCAGTATGAAAATGATCATCAAGAAAATCGTCTTGCGCTTATTGGCGGCTATTTGGCTGTACATGCTTCTCTTGAATTATTAAATAATTATTAAGTTTTAATTAAAATTTAACTTCCGTCGGTTTGGCGATTTTGGCAGTTTCGGCTTCTTCAACCTCAAAAAAGTCGCGCCGGGCAAAACCAAGCATGGTGGCGAAAACGTTAGTCGGAAACGTCTTGACTTTGATGTTCAGGTCGCGCACGCAGCCGTTGTAAAAGCGGCGGGCGGCTTGGATCTTGTCTTCGGTGTCAACCAGTTCATCCTGCAGGGCTTTAAAGTTCTCGTTAGCTTTGAGGTCGGGATAATCTTCGGCCACGGCGAACAGGCTTTTGAGCGTTTCGGTAAACTGGTTTTCGGCTTTGGCGGTGTCTTTGACGCCCTCGGCCTTCATGGCGCTGGTGCGCGCCTTAGTGACATCTTCGAATACGGTCTTTTCATGCTTGGCATACCCCTTGACGGTATTGATCAGGTTAGGGATCAAGTCGTACCGGCGTTTGAGCTGGACGGTGATGTCGCTCCAGGCCTCGTCGGTACGGGTGTTAAGCCGTACCAGGGCGTTATACATGAATATGATGGCCAGCACCGCCAGCGCTATGAGCACGAGAATAATAATCAAAACCATGTTGCTACTCCACTATTACGTTACCCTCTTATTATAGCACGTTCGCGAAGGCTATTGTGCTTGGCAGCGGGCGTTACCAAGACCGATATTATTGCTATTTAAACAGACTGGCGCCAATAAAAACACCGCCTCGGCAGCAAGCGCCTTGAACCGGCTGTTTTGCACTGTCGCCCGTCCGGTTGACACTAAGATAATCCCCTCGCTGCCGGCGTATGCGGACAGGAACGTACTGCCCGAGATAAACAAACTGGCCTGAGTATCGTCGTCTCCGGAACCGGCTGCCAGGCCAATTGAGGCATCGTAGTCCAAGGTAGAGTCGGTTACTTCAATATGGCTGTCAGTGCCCCCTAAACTGATCTGCAGGCCGGCGCTGCGGCCGGTTAGAGTACTCCCCGTTATCGTTACACGAGCCGGGCCGCCGGATTCGGACAGGCTGGTAATAAACAAATGCTGAGTGGCTATAGTGGCATTCAAAATTTCCAGATGGGCGTCGGCAGCCAGTTCAAGTTTACACGGCACCGGCACGCGCCCGGCTCCACCGCTGACAGTAACCTGCCCGCGTAATATCACTGAGCCGAAGCCGCCGTTTTGGACAGACTGCTGGCACTGTTCAACGATATCTGCCAGCCGGTAACCTGACGCCGGGGCAGCGGGTTTAAAGTGCCGGCGGATGGTACTAATCAAACCAGGAGACAACCTAACCGATACAAAACTGAGGCCGATAAGACCGACTGACAAACATAGCAGCAAGTGCCACCAGCGAACCCTCATCGATCCAGCTCCTGTAGCACAGTACGGGCAATGGCTTGGGAGCCGGCATTATTAGGATGGGGATCAAAGGCTATTGCCAAGGCATCCGCGCCACCGCCGCCACCCAGCCATTGAGGCAGCCAGCTGGCCACGGCGCTACTGGTTTTGCACTGGGTGCCAAAAACATAGGGGTCGGACGTGCCCGAACCGTGGTTACGAAATACTGAGCGCGGGTCGGCTGCCCTCAAGCCATTCGCGTATGCCCGCCCGGCTAGCTCGTGGTCAAGGGCGTTAACTACTAAATTACCGATGTTTTCCAGGTCACCGCAAAATCTGTTAGGTGAATCGTACGGATTATAATACAGCGTTACCACTACCCTCGCACCACCTTGCCCGGCCCGCCGTAACGACCGGAATAGCTGGTCAAGGTCGGCCGAACGTTCCTGCAATAACTGGTTGACAGCAGCGGTTACATGATCGGCACCCGGCCGATAGTACTGCTTGGCCCAAAAAAGTACATCACTAAAACGTATGTCATTGACGCCCAGGCCGCCGACCACTAAATCAGTGGCAGCTTCAATGGCTTGTAGCTGCGGCAGCCAGTTGCCTTCGTGAGTACGGCCGTTACGATATGTTTGGGCGGCTTCTTGAGCCGTATAACCCCAGATGCCGACGCGATTAAGGTCTGTTGGTACAAAGCCGGGCGCCCATGTTTGGTAAAAACGATAGTCGCTACTATAGCTATAGCCCAGGGCAGCAGCGATACGATCCGGATACGGCACGGTTGCGGGGCGGCCTATGCAGCCCCATGGCGAGACGGGGCGGTCCGGCTGGCACCCGGCAATAGACTGCCCGGTAGTAATGGAGTCTCCAAAGGCCACGAAAGCCGGGCGAGATGCCGGATCGTTGCGGTGCCCAAAACCGTGTGGCAATGAATTATCAGAACTATCAAAGATAAAATCAGCTTCATCAAGAATATGCCACTGGCTGCCGTCGTACTCGACAATCAGCGGATATTCCTGGCCGCCTGCCACACCATAATACCCCACGGCCACGCAGGCCGTTTGGCTACTGCAACTAATATCGGTTAAAACTGAATATTTTGAGCCGTTCGGCGAAACCGTAACGAGCCGCCATTCTCCCGGTGACAGTTCGTGGAAGACTAAGCTCTGGCCGGTTATACCAGGTGAGGCCGCTTCGTAGCCAACCGCAAAACAAACCGCGGCGTCCACGCATGACAGCGCGCCCCACCGTGACGGCGCTGCATCTAACAGTTCTTTTTCAAAACTCCATAGCTCGATGGTATCCTCCCGGGCCTGCAATACGTACCCGCCGCCGGCTTGATTGCCAACACCCAGTAACGAGCAGTACCTGGGGTTGACGCAGCTAATATCAGTTGCATAGGCTCCGTTATAGTGGGGCGCGAGGCTTGCCTGTAAGCTCCAGTTACCGCCCACGTATAAGCCGTTCACCGGCCAGGAACCGCCGTCAAGGGTAGCGGCCAACTGGTTACCGCTCACCACACAGGCATCAGTAGATACGCAGACTATTCCTGTAAGATTACCGGGTTGGATAATGTCCGACGGGCCGACGGGTACGAGCGACCATACCGCATCTGTAAACACATAGGCCAACGGGCTGCTTGTTTGATTAGGTACGTACTCGCCGACAGCCACGCAAAAATCGGCCGAAAAGCACGATATATCCGCCAGGAACTCGTCGTTGCCCGCTGGCGGCAACAACGCAGCTTGCCAGACAGCACCGGTTAATCGGGCCGCCCACGAATGGGTGCTCGAGTCACTGCCGGTATATTCCCCCACCGCCATGCATAATAAATCAGTTGGGCAGCTGACTGACTGTAAGCTTGCCGAGGCATAATCTATATCTATGTCCGGATAGGCTGTGTTGTCGATGGCCCACCCGGTGCTGCGTTTGACCAGCGTAAGCGGTTGAAGCGTACCGGACGAATCCACATACCCGCCGACAGCCACACAAAAATGAGCGCTTGCACACGAAACCCCGTTAATAAACGAACCGTTCATGCCGGCCGGCGTACCAGCGGCAACAGCTGGCTGGCTGGCCACATACGCCGCAATGCACACATAAACCACTAGTATGGCGATTGAGCGAGAATTCGGTCTAGCTGATTGTCGCATGGATCCCCTTTCGGAAAATGGCACGGACACAGTAAAGAATCCGCACGCAAAACGTGCGACCAACCCAATACCGTGCGCAGCTTACTATTAAGCCGCTTGTGCCCCCGAACAGGGTTTCTGATGAACCTTTTTGGTGGGCGATGAGGGACTCGAACCTCCGACCTCGTCATTATCAGTGACGCGCTCTAACCAGCTGAGCTAATCGCCCGGATTGTGTGGTGGCCCTGTCTAGATGGAGGCCGCGGCCCGAGAAATCGAGCCGGCGCCGCCCATCGAAAGATCAGCCAAACTCAGACGAACCTACGAAGCGCAGGATTCGCCAGAGACAAAATCGGCTCAAGCCCGACGAAGTCGACGCACTCGTGGCTTCCTACCAGGGAGGCGCCACCATCCGGGAGCTGGCCGCTGACTTCAAGATCAACCGTGGCACCGTCATGGCCCATCTCGACAGGCGAGGTGTGGCCCGCAGGCAGGTCGGCCTTACATCAGAGCAGATTCCGGATGCCGTTCGACTCTACGAGTCAGGTCTCTCGCTGAAGGCGGTGGGGCAGCGGCTAGGCGTAGACGCAGAGACTTTGCGAACTGCGCTCAAAGAAGCTGGCATCACACCACGACCACGGAGAGGCTGGTCGTACTAGAACCGATACTCAAGTATATCACATAGCCACGCCAAGCATCTCCATGGGTGGCGTTATCCACAGCACCCGCAGCCCGGCAAAAGGGGGCTCGCCCTCGGAGGGGGCAACGTGCGTGACTCTGAACTGTAGTGGGGTTAGGATGAGCACATGGCTGCTACGGGGGATACCGGAGCGTCTGTGATGGAACCAACACCAAGCGAGCTGACTGATCTACAGCAGGAGTTCGATCGTTTGGGCTTGGGCACTCCGGGAGACCGGGAACGATACCGAGCACGGTTGCTTCCACCAGCCGCGCCCACAAATGTAGTTTTTGTCCCAATGTTGTCGAACAACACCGACTTCCCTCGGTAAGGGCGTGCCTGGCTGGAAGGCCATCCTCGACGAAGTCAAAGAGATCGGTAGCGGTTACGACGTAATCCGCCGCCGCCATTTGGCTGAACTTTACGAGGTAACTGGTCGAAATGTCATTGTCTACTATTCCGGCTGGCTCCAAAAGGAGGAGCTGGCTCGTCAGGGTGTTACTGGTTTCGACATCAGCGATGCCGACAAGAATGGGTTTATGGCTGCAATCCACGATCTAGATCGTGACAAGGGCCTCGACATTCTTCTTCACACACCAGGTGGCGATCTAGCGGCGACTGAGTCTCTAATCGACTACTTGCGGAGTATGTTTGACGCAGACATCAGGGCAATTATTCCACAACTTGCTATGTCCGCTGGCACGGTCATTGCGCTTGCGTGTCAAAAGATCATCATGGGCAAGCACTCAAGTCTGGGCCCAATAGACCCTCAGATCTTTGGGATGCCAGCGCATGGAATACTCGAGGAGTTCAATGTTGCACGGGAAGAGATAGCTACCGATCCGTCATCGATAGCGCTCTGGCAGCCCATCTTGTCCCGATACACTCCAACTCTCATCGGTCGTTGCCAAAAAGCAATCGAATGGGGCAACGAGATGGCCAAAGAATTGCTTATAACAGGTATGTTCAAAGGCGACACAGACGCCAAGGAGCGGGCAAACAAGGTCGTCGAGGAGTTGACGGACAATCTCCTAACCAAGAACCATGCTCGACACCTTTCCTCAAAAAAGGCAAAGAGGATTGGCCTAAATGTGATGCGTCTTGAAGATGACCAAGATCTTCAGGAGGCCGTCTTGACGGTTCATCATGCCTGCATTCAAACTCTGGCTGATACGCCAGCAATCAAGTTGATCGAGAATCATAAAGGGGTAGCGTATGTCTCGGCAATTAACGTCGTTCAGGCGCCCAGTCGTTAGCAGCACGTCTGGCGCTTCCGCCACTTTTCTTTGCAATCTGAAGCCCCAGCAAAGACCGGTCACAAGGGCATCGTCCCCCCAGCACGCCAGCTAGATCAGCGCCACGATCACTTGCCCTGTTCCGAACAGCAGAGGTGTGAGGACAATACAGCCTGATCTGGCCCACAAAGTGGGCGGTCTGAAAGATCAGATGGCAGCCTTGAACGAGAGCGTCGGTGCCTTCGGCGAGGAGACCACCACCGCCGGGTCGTCGGGGTCGATGAGACCGGCCAGCAACGAGTGGTGCTAGAGGCTCATGAGACGTACGGCGCAGTTGTCGTACGAACCGACTCACCGCCCAGGGCTACTACCGGCATCTAGCTGTGCACAACTCACGGACTAGGAGATGAGCCCGAGAGGGGTTTGTGCGTACTGCTGGATGGAGAAGTCGCAATGACCCAGACCTGGGGCGAGTCATAGGCGTCCGAACTAGAAGTCTCGGGATCGTCCTTGGGGGCAGTGCTATCCCGTCTCACTTGATTTGTCATGCTCCAGGAGATCTTCTTGACGGTAGGGCAATCCATCTGAGCCAATAGGGTCGACCAGCAAATCGACTGCTTGTAGACCTGGCGAAGAGGATCGGCCAAGACTTGGAGCGTTGGGGTTCTGGTGGGTCATAGCCTCATTTATCTCCGACGAAGTTCTGCGATGTGATCTTGCTGGAAACTTCATCCACTTTGACCGCGCTGGCTTGTGACCTCCGAGACGAACTTCGACCCTGACTTCATCACCTAGAAAATCGTCGAGCATAGGAAAAGCATCATCGACAAGAGACCAATGCCACTGGGCTCTTGAGTTGCCTTCAAGTCTCAGAGGTAGACCGTCGTCACCCTTTTTGTCAGGGCCTCCGCCTATACCGACGCGCTGCTTTCCCGCCTTATTGTGTCGTGACATTAGACTCCACGAAAGTACTTGCACACTACCGCGGCCATGATTCTCCACTCTGACCCGTATAGCGAAATGGTTTCCGCCTTTCTCGGGCCCCATATAGATATGGGTATACTGCCCGGTTACTCGAATAATTGGACCTTGTTTCCGCCATGTGAAGGCACTGAAGCAAATCGAGACGATCGAAAATATCAGCGCCGCTAATACTCCGATCGCCGTCCAGGGAACCGACTCAGTTCCCTGTTGCCCGAAGAGCATGAATAGATACATCGATGAGATCCCCTGATACTGCTCGACACGTTTACGACGCTATCATCGTATCTCGTGGAGACTTACAAAGTCGCGCACAGATCGGGACACTGGCGCCCCAGTTCCTAGTCCACCGGAACATCGTCAAGTTCACTTGAAACGTCAGGGTGTCCTGCCAGAGAAGGCGGTTTAAGAAGATCCCGGAGTCGATCCTTTCTACCAAGGCTCCACTTTCGCTTGGCCAGGAGTCGTTTGGCTAAAACTCAGCTGCATTCCTCTCCCCCGGCCGAGGATCAAGCACCGCCGGGCGCATGCAGGTCCTGCTGACGAGCAGACGAAGGGCTAGAGTCCACCCTCTAGAGGAGAGGGGGTGAGAATTGCGGGTTATTGACGAAAGTTTAAAGAAGAGACTTCTTGAGCATCCCGGCCTATGCATGACCGGTCTTCTTTTCGCCACCTTTCTAGCAAAAATAATTGGCGCATCACGAGGAAGCGTGACAACGGCTACTGTGCTACTGACACGCAGCGATCCCTCGACCACAGTTCTTGGAATCCTCTTGATCGTAGGCCCAAGCTTAGCGGCGATTGCAGCCGCTATTGGGATTCTGTGGTACCACATGCGTGGGCGCCACTGGGCTCACACTCTCTTACTGGCACTAACCGCATGTGCGTGGCTCGCTTGGATTACGCCCGCCGCGACGATAGCGCTCGCTATAGCGTATGGTGGTATCGGACTTTTGTTCTATCGAAAGGAAATTGGCGCAGCGAGGCGAGGCGAGACAGATGGATCCGAGCAGGCCACGATCTGGAAAATCGTTCTGATTACAGTCGTGATCTCTCAGATCGTGTTTGGGCCCGTATGGCTTCCTCCGCAACGGATTGAGATACAAGAGAGGCCCACATTCACAGGCTACGTGATTGAGGCCGCTTCAGACACAACTCCGTATTCTATTCTTCGCGAAGACACACGCAAAGTCGTGACGCCAGCATCATCTGAGGTTCTTGCAATGGAACTTTGCTCGATGAGACCCAGTGACCGATGGTTCACTACCCCCCTAATAATGGCAATAACTAGGGAGCCACCTACATATGAACGATGTCCTGACTAGAAACCTGTCAGACCAACTCTAGTTGTTGTTCTTCCGAGGACCGGAATAGCCCAGCAGACCAGGCGACGTCAGCAAGATAATCGGGCTCAACAAACAGGGAGATGCCGACATAATCCGAAGGCCAATCCTGCCTCTGGCAACGCCCTATGTCTTCCTGCTGATCAGCTAGCCAAAACGGAGACGCCACCCGTCAGCTGGCAGTTGACTTCGAGATCATGCATATTACGGCCATGGCTCACCTTGATTGGAGGGCGAGCCCGCCGCCGCCTTGGCTTCACTCCGAAGCAGGTACCGGAAGTGACCCGACTCTACGAATTTGGCCTCTCGCTGGAGACAATTCAGCCAGCAGTCTGACGGGACTCTCAGACCAAGATCAGATTGGCCAACGAAGTGAATCCGCCACACGCCGCTGGGATTAGCGCCATGATCGCCCGCCCTGATTCCGAGCTACGGAGGTGCGGTGGCGATGAAGCGTGATCTAGCCCAAGAAGTCGATGGCCTGAAAGACCAGGTGGCAGCGCTCAGCGAGAGCGTCGATGCCCTCGCTGAGGAGGTCACCACCCAGCGGCTGGTAGTCGTGGACAAGCTCGGCCAGCAGCGGGTCGTAGTCACCGGCCACAAGAACTACGGCTCAGTAGTCGTGCGAACCGACTCACCCATCGGCACTACCACCGGCATCGAGCTGTACGCCGCAGACGGTGTCGGCGAGCAAGGACCGGAGATGGGCCTGTGCGTGCTGCGAGACGGGGATGTCGCAATCGACCAGAGATTCGGCGAGATGTAGCCACGCCGGAAGTTCCAAGCGGTGTGCGACGCCTAGACGGGGGACTTCAGCGGGGCAGCTCGGACAAGTTCGTCGGCTACTTGATCGTGCAATGGCTAGGTCTTGTCTCCGTGTACTGCTCAGGGCTAACCAAGGCGCCTGATCGGGTCCATATGGCCAGGGTCCCACCCGTGCTGAATGATGCGTTGAATGCGCAGGGGGGCGGCAGATGGGCTGGCGGCGTATCCCAGGTGTATGCGACACCAGTAAGAGCGACATAGTCCGGAGGCTCCGCAAGCAGCGCCGAGGCGGTGGAGAACGCCGCTTCGGGGACATTGTTCCAGCGATAGGGCCCGCTGCCCAGAGAGGCGGTCTTGGCGAGAGGTATGTCCCTCACGGCCCCGGCGCTCAATTGCCCTGGGTCGGCTACAGCGTTCTGGGTGTTCACGCCGAGAATCGTGCACACCGGCGAGCCACCGATGGTTCCTTGCCGCTCAAGCGCGTCCTTTTCAGTCATCAGACCGCCCAGCAACGAAGGGCAGTCGCCGTCGTAGATGAACTTCAGTCCGAACCAGCCCAGACCGGCAGAACCGTTCGGCCATGGGGCAGGACGATCCATCTGTAGGTTGCGGACGAAGAACTCACCCTGAGGCGTGACGTCCACATCGACCTTTCCTGGAGGAGCGTCGACACTCTTTACGACCCGGAAGGGCTCAAGTCGGTACCCCATCTCGTAGCGGTAGCCGTCCTTACTCGTGAGGGTCGCTTGGGCTTCGGCCCACTCCTGCTTGATAGTCGTTGAGGTCGTACTGCTCGACGTGCTCGAGGTGGTCGAGGACGTGGTGTCCGCCGACTCCGTGCTTGCCGATGTGCCACCACAGCCGGCCAACACACCGGCCAGCGCCAGGAGCCCCGCCAAGATTCCGTAGCTATGTCTCATTCCACATCTCCTCATCGCATCAGGCCTCGAATCGGTGAAGTACGCGTTATCGCTCACCACCGACCGGGCGAAGGGTCGTGATCTCCGCACTCGGATGCAGCTCTGCCAGCTCTGCCGCCATCCGGTTCACGAACAACTGGTAGAGCTCGAAGCCAGGCACACCACGGCGGCCAGCTCGCCACAGGCGCCAGATCTGCTTCAACACGCCGGAATCCCTGGCGGCGTCGCCAAGATCACCAACCAGCTCTAGGACGTCGTCGTCCCACTCGATGTTCACGCTCATTGTCCCGGTCGGGCTTCCGTCTTCAGCCTCAATCTCCTTGGAGACCCAGACATCGAAGCCCGACTGTCGCTGCGTGCCCTTGAGAACGGTGAAGTGCAGGCCAAGGTGAGTGTTCGTCGCCTCGGACAGCGATAGAACGCCGATCGTGGTGGAGGAGGCAATCTTGCGGGCCAGATCGAAGGTCACCCCTGGCGAATCCATTGGTACGACCGCTCGCAGTTCCATCTCCAGCTGGTCGATGAGCTTGCTCACGACTCCCCCGCCTCTTGCTCCACGGGCTTCCCATAGGCGGTGGTCTGATGCGCTAGCCAAAACGGCGCCAGCCCGTAGTTGTCGTACTTGCCCTTGGCAGGATTCAGCGGCGGTGGCTCAACCAGTGCCTGCCATTTCTGGCGTTCCTCCGCCGAAGCCTCTGGTTCGGAGTCGAGACGGAACCGGGCGGCTCGCCCGGCGATGGTCTGGGCAAGTCCACACGGGTCAACCGACGACTTGAACGTCAGGATGAGCTGGAGCTGGTCCTTGGTAACTCGATCGGTGCCAATCAGGCGCAGCGAGTTGACGTGGACCAGTCCCGTCTTCCGCTTGGCCCCCACCAGGCCCAGCCAGGGATAGCGAACCTGCCCGACCAGCATCTTGCCTCGGCGTCGGGAGGCGGCTCTGGCCATGCTCAGGGCGTTCATCGGCAGCACCAATGGACTGGTGCCGATCCAACCGCCCCCCTTGTCGAAGCGAGAGCAGGCCACGGCCACCCGGCAGTCAGTGACGTAGACCTGGAGGTTGATGTCCCGAACAGCCATCACCTCATGCCACTTGTCGCTCGCAGCTCGCTTGCGATGCAGGCTCAGTCCGGTGCTCGACGCCACGGCGATGTTGGAGCCGTCCGCCGGTTCATGCTCGATCTCGCTCTTGGCCTCGCCCGGCACCGGATACATCACGCCGTCAGCGCCATCGTCCAGCTCTCGAATGACGATCAGTTCCCAACCGCTCAAGGCTCAACTCCCCCTTCGCTGGTGCGTGCGGTGAGTGGTGCTCGATGGCCTGCGCTCGCCGAATCCAGCGCCGCCAGCAACTTGGGAGAAGCAATTCCGCTCCCAGTCGCCCCGGTCATGCCGTCGCCAACTGGCGATAGGACGAGAGTCAAAGACGTCTGCTTGCGGGCGATCAGTGCCAACAGGCCGATCGGGAACAGCAGGACTGCCAGCACGATCGCCCACACCGGAATCTGCCGACGGGTAATGACCCCTGTCTGAGGCCCCGTCATGGTGACGGTGTGCTTGGGTACCGCAGCTACCGCCAAGGCGAGCATCTGGAAGCACGCTTCCGACGAAGCGTCGAAGTGCCACGACACCCTTTGCACTTTCTGGTTGGTTTCAACCAACCCGAATGCAGTGATCGCCAAGGAGATGACGATTCCGATGACAAGAGCGCTCGGGACGATGCCGAGAACCAGGCCAGCGGCTCCAATGACCATCACTACTGCCAAAGTGACCGCCAGTCCGGCGCCCATGGTTGTGGTTCTCGTGCGCAGCCAATGAAGCGAGACCGCACCGAGCACCCCGACGACGAAAGGGAGAGCAAGAACAAGAATCACGAGGCTCCTTTTGAGACAGTCAGGACGGCGTAGACCCCGTCATCGGGCAGGTAGAGCTCCACCTCACTGACGGACACCCCAGCTCGGTCGGTGATCGCCAACAGCTCGTCAACACTGCGGGGTTGGATGGTCGGCCAGCGAACGGCGTGCAGGGTGAAACTCAGCTGAGGATGGCTGTCGAGCATGTTGGCGAAGATCAGTCGTCCCCCGGGTGCCACCAACGACCAGGCCAAGCGCAGGAAGCTGCTGGCATCGGTGCGGCGGTTCATCCCGCTCTCGGGGAGGTATTCGAAGAAGCCGATGCACTCCACCACGTCGAACTGCTGACCTTGAGTGGCTGTCTGTACCTGCTGGGGCTTGAGCACGTTCGCGGTCGCCAACTCCACCCGATCAGCCACGCCCAACCGTTCGGCCGTGACGGTGGCGAGCTTCAGGGCTTCGGGATCGAGATCCACGATGGCGGCCCGTTGTCCGGGAACAGCCGCAAGGGCTCGACAGACCGGTTGGGCGGCACCCCCGGCCAGGCTCAACACCGAAGCATTCGGGGGTGCCTGGGCGATCAGCCGCTCGACAACCGTCCCACGGGACCGGATGCCCCGGCCATCGAGGGTGTGGGTGAAGAAGCGCCGAGCGAACTCGTCAACCGGAGTGCCGTCGGCCAGATCAGTCGGGTCGTAGAGCGGCCAAAGCGCAGCGGCCGAGGGAATCGAAGTGCGCCAGGATCGCAGCGAAGCCGAGTGGTCGTAGAGGGCAGCAGAAACAACCGGGTCTTCGGCATCTCTGCTGGGCTGCCGGGTGGCAATGAGGACAGTGATGTCGTTCATCACGCTGGTGACCGCCTCGGACTCCGCCGGGTCGGCACCAAGGAGAGCGTCACCAACCCGAACCCCGTGGACGGAACGCACTCCAAGCGCCGATGCGATCTTGGGGTGATCGACCAGCCCGAGACTCGAGGTCAATGCCTGGTTCGGCGCTGTACCAACGCCCGGTCCCACCTGCACTGCCGCTCCGTCCTCTGGCCTGCTCGTCCCACCAGCCCCCCGAGCCGGGAATGCCCTGCTCAGGGGTGCTGTTGCCTGAAGCAGCGGACTTTATCAGTTGTCTATGGATAGGCAAGTGATAAAGCTCTGTGCTGGACGCTCGTGTCCCCCCGCTCACGTGCCCGAGATCAGGCCCTGGCGGCTGAGTTCGGTCGCCGGGTCAGAGAAGCCCGCCTTGCGGCGGGCATGACCCAGGAAGCCTTGGCTGAGGCGTCGGGGTTACACCCGACCTACATCAGCAACGTCGAGAGGGCCTACTCGGGGCCGAACCTCTACGCCATCGTCAGGTTGGCGGAGGGCTTGGGGGTTAATCCAGGGGAGCTAACCCATGATCTCCGTAGCTCGCCATAAGCCACGAATGGCGGGGCACGAAACTACCCACGCCTGCACAACACCGCGGACTAGTCCCGCTCCATCGAGATAAGGCGGTCCAAGTATTCCTGAGACAAAGACACTTGACCAAAAATAGGACCCGAGATAATAACACCCTGATCAGCCAGACATTCCAGCTCTTGAAGACTCGCACCACTGTCTACCAGTCGAGACTCGGAATGCCATATCGCGATGAGATCTTCGAGACGGGCTGGTTCGCCACTGTCCAAGAGAGTCCGAAGTACGAATCCAGCAAACGAACGAGACTCTCCTTCGTCTTGAATTTCGATATTAGATACTTCCACACCATCTTCCGAAAGATTGTCAGACATTAGTGGTCCTCCACCTTCCTCATAATCTCTCTAAGAAAACGAGCCTTCACCTCTTCGAATCGACCCGGAACAAAATCGACAAAACTTTCTATAAATACGCTCTGAAGTTTGTCCCTCTCAGGCAGTGGAGCCATTGACAATCCACTTTCAGTATACGCCTTTCCAGTAAACGACACAATTACCTTTATGTCGCGAGCAGCAATGTCTGAAAGCCCTTGGACCATTCGCGACGAGCTTCTAAGGTCTTGTTGTCCAGAGCCACGAAATATCTGAGCAGCTTGAGGGCCATCCTTGATCGCCGCGAAGTCACGAAAGACGACGTCCCAATATCCGTCACGAGCGGACTTTGAAGGTCTCGGAGCATCGCCATCAAGAATCGCAACGAGTCTTGCCGCATTAGGTGAAGTAAGAAGTTCCCGCGCCAAAGCGTTAAAGGCCGGAACTCGATCCTCCTGCCGCCATATGGCAAAAAATTGGTCTCGATACCCGATAAAGCGATCTCTTGCAAGCTCAAAGTCGGCAGGGATAGTCGCTAAAAGATCGTCGAATATACTTTCGATAACCTGGGCAGACCTCAGTCTTGACACAATCTGCTTCGCGACCTCTTCATACTCATCTAGACTCTTCCAGGCTAGGGCCATGACATTGTCGCGACTTAGAACGACACGTGCCCGGCTCAAAAATCTATCGAGGACGGGGATGTCTCCTACTTTTAGCTTGCCAGAGCGATAAAGAAAGAGCCCTAACGCTTGTGCCTGGCGAATCCAATTCAGAACGAGGGCATCGTCAACAGCGGCCGCTTCCACAGAAGTAACCGGCTCGTGAAACGCATTGTTAAACAATGTAGATTCAGGTTGTTCCTCAGAGATATCGAATCCCGTTAGGTTGCGGAGCTGAATGAGGGAGCGTGTGCTATCGGGCCAGAGATAGGCGAACGAGGGCAACAGGGCGCTAAACGCTTTCCCTAGTCTCTCGCGATGAACGTCGAGATCGCCCTGTTCGGTACTTCCCAGCTTTGCGAGAGACACTAGGTCCTCGATGCAACGTGCTAAAGAGCTGTCAATTGCTACAACGCGAGGATGAAGATATACCCAGCGATATGACTGAGCTCTTTGCACCAAAAGGTGTTCAGCTGCGGATCTTCCGCGAAACCCTATGCCGAGTTGAAACGTCCCGTTTTGAACTCGGATTTCGGTGCTGTCAATCAACCGCACATAGTCGATAGCGCCATACTCGGTCCCGGCATGATAAGAATCGCGCATTAAATAGTCTAAACGATCTAGGTCAAGCTCCCCACTGATAAGTGACAAAAGTGCGCCCGCCCAAGACCCGTCAGCTGGTCGGGTGTTTGGATCCACAATGGCGTTTAAAATTTCTCGTACTTCGGCATCCTTTATCGACGAAATAATCCGCCCACGAATCAAGTCCCCAGCGAATTCATGGAAAGGCTTGCCCTTTGATTCGATTAGCTGGCGTTTCACGTACATATTGTCGTTGAAAAATACATCTGCATAGACTTCGAATGTGCGTTCGAGAACGTGAGAAAATGGCGGGTGACCAATGTCGTGGAGCATTCCCGCACCCGCGATAGCCGCTCCGACTTTTCTCTCAAATTCCTCGTCGTTCATAAAGCGAAGACTTTCGCAGGCGTTAGCTAGCGCCGTCTTGAAGGGCTCGCGGAATCCATAAGGATCGCGGCGCCAGAGAGAAATCCACGTGACATGCGCCAGATGCATTACCCCCAAAGCGTGCTCGAAGCGTGACCCGCGAAGGGAGGGGTACACATGATGAGCGAGGGAGGTCTGAGATACACCCCGAAGTCGTTGAAATTCGGGGTGCGACAGAATCGGTTCTAGTTCAGGAGGGATCCGAACATATCCATAGATGGGATCGAGAACTACTCGTGGACGTACCAGAAACTCAGTCATCGTCTCCTCGCATACCTGCCCTCCACCAATCCACGATCCCTTCCCAGCCACCATCCACCAGTTGGACGTACTTCTGGCAAGCCTGAATGGTGGCGTGCACTTGGCAGTCCTCCTTTAGCACCGCTTCTCCTGACTCCAACGCCGCTGCAATCTGCTTCCGCTCCATCTCGCCGTACATCCCCGGAGCGTTTCTTTCTTCTGGCAGCTTCCAACCCTCAACAATCGGCAAAGGGAGGCATTCGCAGCGAGCGAACCACTCCTGGTACTCCTGGTGGGTGGCCGGCCCGATGGAGTCTGCGGCCAGCACCTCAAGAAAGTGGTGCAGCTCCTCGTGTTTGGTGTCGATCAGCACGGAGCGCAACCATGAGTCGTCTCGCTCGCTGAGGCAGTTCTGCCAGGTGATCGAGTAGACGGCGTTGGCCAACTCGTACTCCTGCTCTTGGTCGGCCAGCAGCCAGAGCCCACCGTGACTGACCATGAAGCGCTTCAGCTGCAACTGGAAGTGGGCGTAGTGGTAGAGGGCGTACCGGACGTAGCCCTGAGCTTGGGCGATGTAGTCCCACTCCTGACCCTCTGGTAGCCACCCCGGAGCAACTCGGTCGTAGAGCAGAGTGTCCCGAGCAGCGGCCAGGTCTCCAGCCAGCGCCGTCAGCGGGCTGTACATCCGGTAGTAGGCCTCGAACCGTTCTGCCCACTGCACTGCCAGTCGAGTGTCAGCCGGATGCCGACGCTGCATGGCGACGTGAGCTTGGCGCATCCGTTGCTCATGCACCAACCGCAGGATCTCCTCGGCAAGTTCGTCGATCAGGGTGCGTTCGGTGGAAGTGCGGAAGGCCTCGGGGTCCTGCTGGAACACGTCGGCAGCCGCCCTCCGCCGTACCGAGCTGGTCCGGGCCTTGGTTCCAGGCGTAAGGCCGAAGTCCTTGGCAGCTGCGTCCCCAAGCTTCCCATCCCCAAGCCGCATCACGGCCTTGCGCAGCAACGCTTCTTGCGGGGCGGGTTCTAGCGCGTAGTCCGCGCTGTCAGCCTCACCGGCCAGGAAGGCGGCTTCGGCTAGAGCTGCAAGCTCCAAACTGCGCAGGGCCGTCATGCCTTTCTCCCGGAGTTTTCGCAGTTCCGCAACGAGGGCGCTCTGCGAAGGCAGCTCTGGCAGGGCGACCGGCTTCGCCAACGGTGGCCGGGCAATCGGCTCGGGCCGCAGTCCGCCAAGACGATCACCGGTCGCAGCTCCCACCTGCACCATGAGCCACGGACGTTATCCCAGGTCGCACTAGCGGCGCAGCGGATGCGCAACCACCGCCGTGCCTTCAACGCCCAACATTCCTCCGAGTCCTCTCCGACCTAGCTCTAGATCAGCTCCGACCCGGCCCCCCAGCGTGGAGTCGACCCACCAACCCGGTGGGCGACTGGACACGAGAGGAGCTCGAATGAGCACACACCTGGTCCCCAACTCCGGTGGGCTGGTCGCCCGCCGGGAGGATCGAGCGACAGCCCGATCCCTTTCGCACCTGGACAGTCAGCGGACAGTTGGCCTGGCCAAGCTGGAGGTCGCCGCCCAGCTGCAAGCGGCCAAGGTCGAAGCCGTCGGGTACGTCGCCAGCCGGGCCCTGCACACGGTGGCCTTGGTTTCTCAGCTGGAGTCTCAGCTCTCCCAGCTCTGCCCGGCAGCTGTCACTCGGTTGCAGGGTCTGGCAGACATCGGCTCCCTGGCGGTTGCCGAAGTTGTCACCGAGACCGCCCGGAAGCTGGGCTGAGTGATGCTGCCCACCTTCTTCCTCATCGTCGGTGTCATCTCTACCGTCTGTCTGGTTCTGGCCGCTCTGACCTGGTGGCGACTACCTCAGACCTTCCCCGAGTGGCTGCGTATAGCCCGCGTCCGTCGCCAGGCCGACTGGCAACTACACCAGCAGGCCCTCGCGTCGTTCACGGCCATGTTGGCTGCTGCCCGCCAGGCTCAGCAGAAAGACACCCAGGCGCCGGCGTCACCTCACTGGACGCCGTTTGAAGAGAACGGCGCTTGGCGTGATCTCGGCTCATGAGCACCAACGGCGCATCCGGTCGGTCGTTGCTGGCTACGACAGGGCGGGCGATCGGGGTGCTGTTGCTGGTAGCTCTCGGCGCCCGCCTCATCTGGGAACTGCTGCTACCGCTGTTGCCAGCGCTCGGGACGTTGCTGGTGCTGACTGCCATCGGTGGCTGGCTGCTGTCCCGGCGCCAGTGGTGAGCGACCGGCAGGGCAACGCCATCTCGCGTCACCCCTGGCGCGACCCCTGGAGGGGGACGTTGTGCATTTCACAGCATTGTCTAGATCATGCTTGCCATTCATTAGACAATCAGTCAAATGCCTGGTGTTTCACTTGAGAGCCACCGCTGAGCAACAAACAACCAATGCAACAAAGAAGGGAGGTGCCACATGAGTCGGACCTACAAAGACATGCCGCTGCGTATCCACGGCAAGCGGCGCAAGGAGATTGACGCTCGGCGGCTGGCCCGTGTAGTCATCGCACTGGCCCAAGCCGAGGCCGAGACGGCAGCGGAAGTCACTCAGGGGGGCGCTGCCGACGCCAGGCGCCAAGGCCGCCGGGCAACGCCTGCCACACCTGAGCGTCAGCGACCAGACGCAAGGGACGCACCATGAGTGCCCTGGTGTGGTCCAGCTTGACCTGGCCTCGGGCTATCGAGGGCGACCAGTTGAAGGCTGGTCTACGCCAGCTGGCCGGTAGCCGCTTGAGTCCGGTCTTTCTGCGAGCCGAAGCGACTGCCGGAAGGGTTCGCCACCTGGTCGCTGCCCCATCGGAACGAGCCGTCGAAGCTCTGGTGCGCCCGGTGCCCGGCGTCGCCATTAGTCCAGCGGAGCTAGGCACCAGCGACCTGACGAGCGCCGTGTCGGTGCGCTTCTCGACACGCCGTCGCATGGTCGATGTCGAGGATCAGGAACGGATGGTGCAAACGCTGTTGCAGGCGCTCGCAACAGTGCGAGGCAACGAGCGTCTGGTGTTGGAGTGGGTGCTGAGCGCTCCCCTGGCACCGCAGGCCGTACCTAATCGGGTGGAGGGCATGGGACCGGAACGCTGGTCGGATGCGTTGTTGGCCGCGCCCTGGCGTGGTTCCGCCCCACTAGATGGTGAACGCCGGAACGCTCTGCGAGACAAGCGGGCCGAACCCGGCTGGCGGGTGTTGGGACGGCTCGGTGTACGGGCTGCCACCACCACTCGCAGTCAATACCTGCTGAGCGGAGTGATCTCGGCGTTGCGGGCTATCGAGAGTCCGGGCCTGCGGCTGGTCATCAAGCGCTGCCGCCCGAGCAGCTTCGGCCGGGTTGGCACCTTTGGGCATGCCCCGGCCGCCCTGAACATCTCAGAAGTGGCGCTGCTGGCTGCCTTGCCGATCGGCGAGACGGCTCACCTGCCGATCGAGCGAGTGACCTCCAAGCGTCTGTCGGCTCATCCTGCCATGCCGGTTGCCAGCGACAACGGCAACCAGCGCTCAGTCGCCACCAGCAACCATCCCGGCACCCCCAAAGCCCTGGTGCTGCCGCCGACGGAAGCTCTCCGTCACCTGCACGTGCTTGGCCCCACCGGGGTGGGTAAGTCCACGCTGCTGCTCAACCTCATCACTACCGACATGAAGGCCGGACGCTCAGTGGTGGTGGTCGACCCCAAGGGCGATCTGGCTCGGGACGTGCTCGCCCGAGTGCCAACCGAGCGGACCCAGGACGTCGTGGTGCTTGATCCCACCCACGATCCGGTGGTCGGTCTCAACCCGCTGGCTACTCCTGCCGATCCCGACTTGGTTGCCGACGGATTGCTGGGCGTACTGCATCAATTGTTCGAGAGCTCGTGGGGACCACGCACCAACGACATCTTGCACGCTGGTCTACTGAGCCTGGCCCGGGCTGGCAACCAAAGCCTGGTGATGCTGCCGTGGCTGTTGACCAACCAGACCTTTCGCCGCCGTCTCACCGCCAACCTGGATGACCCCTTGGGTGTCGAGGGCTTCTGGGCCTGGTACGAGTCGATCTCCGAGCAACAGCGTCTGGCAGCCATTGGGCCGGTGATGAACAAATTGCGTGTGGTGCTGATGCGCCCAGGTCTTCGCTCGATGGTCGGCCAGAGCCACCCCCGCTTCCAGATGGCTGACGTGCTCCGCTCGCCGAGAATCCTGATCGTCAATCTGGCGCGGGGCACGCTCGGGCCGGAAGGGGCCAGCTTGTTCGGAGCGTTGGTCATGCACCAGCTCTGGCAAGCCGTTCAAGCCCGCAGCGCAGTACCCGGCAACCGACGCCGACTGGTGATGACCTACTTAGATGAGTTTCAGGACTACTTGAAGCTGCCTCTCGATCTGACCGAAATGCTGGTTCAGGCTCGTGGTCTGGGGCTCGGGCTGACGCTGGCTCACCAGCACCTCGGTCAACTACCAACCAATGTTCGAGAAGCCGTGCTGGGCAACGCTGGCTCCCGGGTCGTCTTCCGGCTCAACCCCGGTGATGCCAGCGCAGTCGCTCGCGGCAGTTCGGTGCTCGAGGCCGACGACATCACTGGGCTGGGTGCCTTTGAAGTCTTCGCCGACCTGCTGGTGGCCGGAGCACCCAGCGGCTGGATGAGCGGCACTACCCAACCAGCAGCGACCTCTACGACCGATCCCGATGAGATGCGCCGGATCAGTTCAGCCAATTGGGGAATAACCCGAACAGACACCGAAGCCGAGCTGCGAGCGGTGCTGGGCGCGACGCGGGGTCCCACCACTTCCGAGTCACCAGAAATCGGGCCGAGGCGGCGGCACCCGGGAGGCGAGGCGTGAGTCGTCTGAGCCTGCCGGTCGGTCTACCGCTCCCGTGGTCGGGGTCACCGAAGAACCACCTGCTGGCGGTGGTAGTCGGGTTGAACAAGCGCGCGGACTGTTTCACCAGTTCCTACTCACTTCACCCCTGGACAGGAGGCCGACCATGAGTCGGCCGACCACCCGGCGAAGTGCCCGGAGTCTGGTGGAGATCGCCCAAGGTCTGAGTCAGCGAGACGCAAGCATTCTGGAGCTGCTGGCGGAGGTCCGTTTGGTCAGCGCCCGCCAGATCGAAGCCCTCGTCTTCGTCAACGGCTCACCGCTCACCACATCCCGCCGGACTCGCCATGCCCTTGCCAGGCTGCACGACCTCGGCCTAGTCGGTCGTCTGGAGCGCCGCATCGGTGGAGTGCGGGCTGGATCGAGCGGCTACATCTACCGGCTGTCCTTTGCGGGTCGGCGCCTGCTGGGACTGCCAACCAGCGGCTGGCGGGAACCCAGCTCGGCCTTCCTCGAACACACCCTGGCCGTCGTTGATGTCCATGTGGCGCTGGCTCGCCTTGGGCAGGCCGGGGTGGTCGAGGAGCTGACCATCCACCACGAGCCGCACTGCTGGCGAAGCTTCACCGGCCCCCACGGCCAACCATCTGCGCTCAAGCCCGACTTGTTCGTGGAGTATGCCCAAGGGCAGTACGCCCATCCCTGGTTCATCGAGATCGACCTGGGAACTGAGCACCGCCCGGCCGTGACTACCAAGTGTCAGCAGTACCTGGCCTATCTGCGCACCGGCAAGGAGCAGCACGGCTCGGGCGTCTTTCCGCCAGTGCTGTGGGTGGTGCCCGACAAGCGGCGGGCGACCGTCCTGCGAGAGCTCATCGCCCGCTTGCCCGAACCAGCAGGCCAGCTGTTCAACGTGGCAACCACCGACGACTACCTGATCGCCCTGAGTGGCGACCTAACACCCCACGAAAGGAGGTGACACATGAAACGAGATAACCAAGACAACCAACTGCCCGTCGGGCAGGTTCTGGTAGGCGACGCCTGCCAGCAGCTGAGCACCCTGCCCGACGAGTCCATCGACACGGTGATCACCAGCCCGCCCTACTTCCGGCTGCGCAACTACCAAGCACAGGGACAAATTGGGCTGGAGGAAGACATCGAGCAGTGGGTCAGCGAACTGCTGCTGGTGTTCGACGGGCTGAAGCGAGTCCTCAAATCGAGTGGCTCAGTCTGGCTGAACATCGGTGACACCTACAGCCGACATGCCCGCTTCGGCGCTGACCGCAAGAGCCTGCTGCTTGGCCCTGAGCGTTTGCTACTGGCGCTCACCCGCCGAGGCTGGCTGGTGCGCAACAAAGTGGTCTGGGCCAAGACCAACCCTTTGCCAGCCAGCACCCGAGACCGGCTCAGCCCGACCTGGGAGCCGCTGTTCTTGCTGACCCGGAGCCAGCACTACTTCTTTGATCTGGACGCCGTCCGAGTTCCGCCCCGCTCGCCTCGGAACCGAGTCAGGGCGTCCGGTGGCAAGTACGCCAGCCCGAACGGTCGACCGGGACAGTGGAGTGGTCCCCACGCTGGGACCAACCAAGGGCTGCTCAACCTGAGAGGCCGAGGGGCTGTGGCGCACCCCTTGGGCAAAAACCCCGGCGATGTCTGGCGCCTGCCGACTGCTTCGTTCAAAGGCGCTCACTTCGCCACCTTCCCGGAGGCTTTGGTCGAGCCGCCGATCCTGGCGACCTGTCCCGAGCGGGTCTGTGCGACCTGCGGCACACCGTGGTGGCCGTCGACCGCCGTGCGCCAGGTCGGCCAACTGGCAATCAAGGGAGCCTTGCGCAAGTCCTGCTCGTGTCGAGAGCGAGCCTGGCAGTCCGGCGTGGTACTCGATCCGTTCATGGGTGCCGGTACCACCGGCGTAGTGGCCGAACGGCTGGGTCGGCGTTGGCTCGGCATCGAGCTGAACCCGGAGTACGTCGCCCTGGCGACTGCGCGAATTGCCCAACAAGGAAAAGCCTCTATGGAAAGAGCCTCTTGAATGGCTACTCGTTCGTTGTGGAATGGACATTTTCTGTTCCGCGATTTGGCCAACGGCGCGAAGATGAAGTTGCAAATGAAAGGAGGACCACATGAAAGGAGAGAGAAATCTTGAAATAGGTATACCGGCACCGGAGCAAACCGATCACCGTGAACCGGACCACCCGGTGCCACGCATCTACGTGGCTTCCCTCGCCGACTACAACAACGCTGTACTACACGGCACCTGGGTTGAGTTGAGCGGCGACACTGACGCCCTCCGGGGCCAGGTGACCACCATGCTGGCGGCCTCACCCACCGCTGCGAAGGGATACGGCCCCGCCGAAGACTGGGCAATCCATGACTACGAGGGCCTGGGTGACCTGCGCCTCGGTGAGTACGAAGACCTCGACCGCCTGGCAATCCTCGGCCGCCACGTGGCTACCCGGGGCCAGCCCTTCCTGTCCTGGGCAGCCCTGGTAGGCCTAGACCACGCCACCAGCCCCGACGCCGCTGAGAACTTTGACGAGGCGTTCTGGGGCACACACGATTCTGCTGAAGACTTTGGCGAGTCTCTGCTCGACGATATGGGCTTCGATCGTGACGATCTGTCCGGCCTTCCTGAAACCTTGAAGCCGTATGTCTCAGTTGATGTACGAGGTTGGGTGCGGGATATGGAGTTGGGCGGCGAGATCTCGCTTTCACCGACGGACGGAGGGACACATGTCTTCTGGACGTCGTAGACATTCGCCCTTTCATTGGCGGGCCCACAGCGCCATGATCGCTGTTCAGGACACCTCGGACGGAACGGAGTCGCCAGCATGAGCCGGGCAGTGATCTACCTGAGGGTTTCCAGCCGGGGCCAGGTTGAAACGGACTACGACGCTGAAGGGCTGTCCATCCCTGCCCAGCGTGAAGCCTGCAAACGCCGAGCCGAAGATCTTGGTGCCGCGATCGTCGCCGAGTACGTCGACAGAGGTGAGTCCGCCAAGACGGCTGACCGGCCAGAGCTGAACCGGATGCTGGGCGATCTGCTGGATGGCGGCATCGACTTCGTCATCGTCCACAAACTGGACCGGCTGGCTCGCTCCCGGGCTGACGACGTGGCCATCGTGTTGACCATCCAGAAGGCTGGTGCCCGGCTGGTGTCCGTTTCAGAGAACGTCGACGGCAGCCCAAGCGGCAAGCTGATGCACGGCATCATGGCCACCATCGCCGAGTTCTACTCAGCCAACCTGGCTCAAGAAGCCAAGAAGGGCATGCGCCAGAAGGCCAAGAACGGTGGCACCCCTGGCATGGCGCCCATTGGCTACCGCAACGTGCGGGAAGAGGTCGACGGTCGGGAGATTCGCACGGTGGCCGTCGATGAAGAACGGGCCGAACACGTCCGCTGGGCGTTCCAGGCCTTCGCTACCGGCGAGTGGACATGTCGCACGCTGGCAGAGGAACTGGACCGGCGAGGCCTGCGAGGCAGAGGTACTCGCAAGCGACCCGGCAAAGCCCTGAGTATCGCACGGGTGCATACCATGTTGCGCAGTCCGTACTACATCGGGCTGGTGACCTTCGATGGCGCTCAGTACAAGGGGCGACATGAGACGCTGATCGACCTGGCCACTTGGCAAGACGTCCAGCGCGTGCTCAATGATCGCCGCCTCAGTCAGGAACGCCCGACCCGCCGGGTCCACTTCCTCAAGGGCCTTCTGGCCTGCGGTCTGTGTGGCAGCAACATGGGAGTCAGCTTCTCCCGAGGCAAGCGTGGCGACGTCTACCCCTACTTCTACTGCCTGCGGCGTCAGCGCCATCACGACTGCGAGCTTCCCTGGATCGCCGTGGAGCGAGCTGAGGCCGCTGTTGAAGCCTTCTGGGGCGGTCTGCCTGACGATCCTGACTGGCTCGAAGGCGTGCGTTTGTCAATCGTCGAGCACATCGAGCTGACCAAAGAGCTCAACCACGACGAGGTGGCACGACAGCAAGACCGACGGGCAGCGCTGGAAGCCCAGGCCGACAAGCTCCTGCAAGCGCACTACGCCGACGCCATCTCACTAGACCAACTCAAGATCGAGCAGGACCGCATTACGAGCGAGCGGGCAGACGCCGAGCGCATCCTGGAGCGCTGCACCCAGGCGTACGAACGGCTGGTCGGCTACCTCGATGAAGCCCTAGCGACCCTTGACCAACCTGGCCTGGCGTATCTCCAGAGCGGCAACAGCGGCCGACGGGACCTGTTGGCCAGCGTCTTCACCAAGCTCTACATCACGCCGGACGGTGTCACCGGAAGCGACCTGGCCGATCTGTATCAAGTGCTGCTGGCGGACGACCTGAACGACCGACTCGTGGAGGAACGAGAGGCCATGCGAAACGGCCAGCTCACTGACTTGCTGGCTGCCCAGGCGGTCAGTGACGAGGCGATAGGACAAATGCTGGCTGATGCTCTGACGCCGACGAGGTACGAACGGCCTCACGGACCAATGGGCTGGGAAAGAGAAGAACCCCGACAACGATCGTGTCGGGGTTCGAACGAGAACATTTTGGTGGGTGATGAGGGATTCGAACCCCCGACCCCCTCGGTGTAAACGAGGTGCTCTAGCCAGCTGAGCTAATCACCCACGGTAACAGGAACAGATTGTAGCGGGGTTTGGGCCGGTTTGCAATCAATCTGAACAGTTAATGAAAAGTTAATAATCTGGTGCGCGAGAGAGGACTTGAACCTCCACAGGATTGCTCCCACTACCACCTCAAGGTAGCGCGTCTACCAATTCCGCCACCCGCGCCTATCTTCTCAAAGAACTAAGCTATCTTACGCTGTTTTGGCCAAAAACTCAAGAGGTATGAGCCTCCGCACGGTGGGTTTAGCTGTGCGGCAAATGGTTGTACAGGTGGTCCAGGCTGTATTCCTGGCGCAACAGTGGCTTGATGTCGTCAAGTGTGACGTTGACCTTGACGCCTGGGTTTAGGGTGCCATACGGGTCGAAAATCTGCTTTACCTTTTGGAAAATCTGGTAGACGTCCTGGCCATACAGAGCCTGTAAATATGGCGCCCGCAGACGGCCGTCGCTATGTTCGCCGCTGGTACTGCCACCCAAACCGATGACCAGGTTATAGTATTCGTCGATCATTTTAAAGACTTTTTGGCGGTCACCGACTTGTGACAGGTCCAGAAACGGCTGCAGGTGCAGGTTGCCGTCGCCGGCGTGACCCCATACGGCCACCTGCAGGTTGTGCTTGGCGAACAAGGCGTACACGCCGTTGACATACTCCTGGAAGCGTTCCGGCGGTACAATACCGTCCTCGATAATCGGCAGGGCTTTGAGGTTGCCCTCAACATGGGCAATCAAAGCCGCGGCGCTGCGCCGGATCTTCCATAGCTCTTCTTGCTTTTCGGCGTCGCGTTCTACTTGGTAGGTTACTTCGTACTTGTTGAGGATCTTTTGAGCTTTTTTAGCCAGACGCTTGCGGATACGCTCGTTGTGGTTGTCGAACTCGATCAGCATGACTAGCTTGTGGAACGGCTTGGTGATGATGTCCTTGAGCTGGTTGGGCTGGTGCTGGTCGATAAAGTCCAGCAGGTGCTGGTCGACCACTTCAATAGCGCTGGGCATGTCAGAAAGGCCGCGCAGTTCCAACACCGCCTGCTCGGCCACTTGAATATCGTCAAAAAAAGCGGCAATCAGGGTGGTGTGAGAATTATAGGGCTCGGTGCTCATAACGGCTTCGGTAACGATGCCGAGCGTACCTTGCGAACCGACGAACAGCGGCGTCAGGTCCATGGAGCCGTCTTTGCGCTTGATATCCCAAATGTTGTAGCCGGCGGAATTCTTAGAGACGTTCAGCGGTATGTTTGATAGCAGCTCGTGGTATTCTTCGCAGAGCTTGTCGAGTGAACGGTAGACTTCGCCCTCGAAGGTGGCTAGGCCGAGCTTTTTGTTGACCTCGCGCTTGCTGATGCGGCCAGTCTCGATAACCTCGCCGTTAGCCAACACTACCCGCAGACTTTTGACGTATTGGCGGGTATTACCGTATTTTAAGCTCTTTTCGCCGCCGGCGTTGTTGGCGATAGCTCCGCCGATGGTACTGTATTCCAGCGATGCCGGATACGGCGGCAAATAACGTCCATGGGTGTGCAGCGTTTGTTGCAGTTTGCCGTAGGTCACGCCGGGCTGGACCGCGACAATACCGCTTTTACCGTCCAGGTCGAGAATACGGTGCATATGCGCCGGAAACACCATCATGATGCCGCTGCCGATGGCCGCGCCGCCCTGGTCGGTGCCAAAACCGCGAGCCGTAATGGGAATAGCCCGGCCGCGCTCGGCCAGCTGCCAGGTAAAGCGGGCGGTTTTACGGACGTCGTTTTCGTTACGCGGATATAGCACTACGCTCGGCAGAATTGAAAAAACGCTACCATCGGTTGCGAAGTAACGCCGCATATCGGCCGAGGTCATTACTTCGCCGAGGACATGTTCTTGGAGATAATGCGCGACTTTACTCATCTAAACCCATCTAAATATCAGTGGTTATGATAGCACGGACAGCACGTTTACAGAAGCCCGCTGCTGGTGCCGCGAAGAGGACTTGAACCTCCACGGGGTTGCCCCCACTACGTCCTGAACGTAGCGCGTCTACCAATTCCGCCATCGCGGCATCAGCAGCGATCCACTGATTATTAACCGTTGTTATGGTACGGTGTTTGCGGCAAAAACTCAAGCCTGCGGCAGCTACGGGTTATCCGCTAGCCGTTCGCGGATCATCCAGTTTTGGACGTTGCTGTAACGGTCGGTGGCCGTATTGATGGTGTGTTCTGTCAAGCCATATACCCGCTGGCGGGTCGGATACAAAAAGCGCGGCTGGTACAGGCCGATGGCCGGTACATCGTTGTGCCACGCCTCCAGGAACGGCCGGTACTTAACAGCCCGCAGGTCGGCCTCAACCGATGTCCGGCCGGCTTCTAACGCCTGGTCGGCCATGGCCGACTTATATTCCGAAAAGTTCAGCCGGTTAGGTGAACGGATGTCTGCTTGCGAACTATGCCAGTAGGCAAACACGTCCGGATCGACGCCGATAGATATGCCATACAGCAGCGCGTCGTAATTATGGAAGGCCAGTGATGTTTGCAGGTCATCAATCGGCTCCAGCACAAATTCGGCAGCCACACCCGCCGCCCGCCATTGCTCCTGTAATTTGCCTGTAACGTAAGCATACTCGGGCGTGCTTTCGGACAACAACCGGAACGTCAGCAGTTGGCCGTCTTTGTAGCGCAAGCCGTCCGGGCCTTTCAGCCAACCGGCTTCGTCCAGTAAGCGCTCGGCAGCTGCCGGGTCATACGGCGGTTGAACCAGACTTTTGTCATATCCGGTTTGAGCACCAAGCAATGGCGAATCTACTTCTTGTACCGGGTACCCCAGGTCTTGGGCAATGGCTTTGGTGCTGGTGGCCATGCTTAGCGCCCGCCGGACCTTAACATCGGACAATACGCCGCTGCTGGTTTTGAAGAAAACCATGGTCTCGCTGGTTAACGGGAAGCTGTATTCCAGTATATTACCGGCCGTGGCCATTTCGTCAGGTACTTTATTAAAACCGACTATGGCGTTAACTTCTTGACGGTTGAAGCTTTCGGCCATGGCCTCGGAGCTGCGAAAAGTCCGCACGATGAAATTATCGAGTTTAGGCGTGCCGCCGACATAGTATTCATTAGGGACCAGTCCGATACGCTCTTCGCGGTTCTGGGGGTTATCGCCGACAACTTCGATAGTCCGCCATTTGAATGGCCCGGCGCCAACCGGATTGACAGTGTTAAAAGAGATTGACCGCAACTGGCTGGGCGGGATACCGTCTAGCAGGTGTTTAGGCACAATGCCGTTGGTTAAAGAGTGCGGAAAGGCGATTAATGCCTGCGGTAAGGTAAACGTAACAGTGCGGGCATCGACGGCGGCCACCGAAACGTCGCGCCAACTGTTGAACAGCACCGATTTGGCATCGGGGTTCTGGATAGTCTGATAGGTAAAGACCACGTCATCAGAAGTTAGCGGCTGGCCGTCTTGCCAGCGCAGATCGGGTCGCAGCGTAACGGTATAGACGTTGCCGCGCTCGTTAACACTCCAGCTTTCGGCCAAGTCGCCGACCAGCCGGTTACGGTCATCGTAGCCAAACAGACTGGCAAAAACCAGCCGCGAAACCGAGCTGTCGACCGGCCCGGCCGCATACAATGGGTTGGCGGTCGTGAAAGAGCCTAAGATGCCCTCGGTATAGTTGCCGCCCGGCACCGGCTGCGGCGACTGGTAGTACTGGCTTAAGGCTCGCATTTGAGCCACTAGCGTTGCCACCAGTAATGCCATTATTACCACCCATGTCAATAAGAAGCGGCGTACCCGCCACAAGCGCCCCAAACGGCCAATGACGTGTTCTTCTAAGTGCTGTTCAGCCTGTTCACCCAGGGTTTCGACATGCCGCCGGCCCTTCCTGGCCCGCCGCCGCCATCGTAACTTTGTCGCCCGGTCAACCACTACACCACCTCTTCTGATCCATTATTTCAAGCGATAACACTAAGCAAAATCGAGCCGGTAAATACAAACGCTAAGATAATCGTTATCTGGTGCAAGGATTTGTCGGAACCGCGCCGGACCGTATTAACCTCGCCGCCGCCGCCGCCCAAACCGGCACCCAAGCTGGCGCCGCGGGTTTGCACCAAAATCAGGATGGTTAGCAAAACCATGGAGATAATCGTAATGTAGTTATACAAGCTCATGACGCTCCTAAAATAGTAACTCTACTATTGTAGAGCAATTACCGGCCGGCGGGAAGACTTTTATGTGTCTGCGCGCTGGTTGTCAAGAATAGCCGAAACAAGATAGTTGACCAAACCAATCACCACGCCGGCGCCCATGGCTGCCCAGAAGTTTTCGACGTGCAGCGGCGAATACAGCGTGCTGACCAACAGGACCATCAGGCCGTTGATAACAATCATGAACAGGCCGAGTGTGAATAAGATGGCCGGCAACGACAATAAGACAATAATCGGCTTGATAATGGTATTGATAACGGCCAGGAGAAGGGCGGCGATAACAATCACGCCCCACTGGCTGTCATAATTGATGCTGCCGCTAAATAGAGCCGCCGCGATCCATAAACCCAGACCGCTCACCAGCCAACGAAGTAAAAATCGCCCGATTGCGCTGTTCATATCTTGACTCCATTGTAATCTATAGCGAGTCGCGCCGCAAACGGCCGGTCATCACTGTGCAGCCTTCCGGCGTAATCAGCACATCATCTTCGATACGTATGCCAATTCCCTCTTTGGGAATATAGATACCGGGTTCGACCGTGATAACCATGTTTGGTTCCAACGGACGGTCATAGTCGCCGACGTCATGAACGTCAAGGCCGAGGAAGTGCGAAGTAGAGTGCGGGTAGAATTTACGGACGTTGTCTTTGTTGATGGTTTTGATAAGCCCCAGCTCGCGCAGCTTTTCACCCATGAACTGTTCGATTTCCTGTTCATTACCGCGGATGGTAACGCCCGGTTTAAGCAAGCCGAGTGCGTAGTCTTGCACGGCCAGCACGGCTTGGTAGACATCCTTTTGGCGTTTGGTGGGCGGGCTTTGGGCGTAGGTGCGGCTGATGTCGGCGCTGTAGTTGTCGACCTCGGCACCGATGTCAACCAGCACCAGGTCTTTCGGCTCGATAACACCGTTGTTGTCGCTGTTGTGCAGTACACAGGCGCGGGCACCGCTGGCTACAATCGGCGTAAAGCCGTGGCCCTGGGCGCCGTGTTTGCGGAACGTGGCCGTAATGGCAGCTTCGACTTCGTATTCATGCCGATAGCTGCGCCGCCGCACCGCTTGCACGGCTTTGGCGGTAATGTCGATGGCTTCTTGAATAGCTGCCAGTTCGGCCGGTTGCTTGACAGCCCGCATGCGCGTCAGTTGCGGCCGCAGGTCGAGCAGTTCCACTGCCGCGTTGGCCTCTTTGAGCCTGGCAATCAGTGTGGCGCGGGCCGGATTGGTATAAAAGCCATACGGCTCGACGTACGGTTTGGGTGCCGGCAAGGTCGCCACGTGTTTGGCTTTTTGCAAACGGTTGCCGAGCTGGCGCCAGCCGTCTTTCTGGGTATAGACAGTTTTGATGCCTGACACTGTTTGCAATTCGTCAGCATCCAACGAGCCGTCGAAAATCTCCTGGTACTGGCTCAGTTCCGGCACAATCAGGTATTCCTTGCCCTTATCCATGACCAGCACCACGTCCGGATCGTTAATACCGGTCAGGTACCAAAAACTGCTGTCCTGACGGAACGGAAACGTGGTCTCGCTATTACGCTGCATGACGCCGTTAGCCGTCAGTACGATCGGCGCCGTACCAACGAACAGCTCGCGCAAACGCTTGCGGTTGCCAACAAAAAACTCCCTGTCGAAATGCGTATACATGTCGGCCTATTAGTATAGCAAACCCGGCATAACGGCGACATGTGAGATAAATCACAGGTGTTTCTGCTTTGCTTTGGTACACTTCTGGTACTAATAACTTAAGGAGGGGGATATGGCCGAGCAAATATCAAGCGGTTTGGAGGCACAAAGCGGAACGTTAGTAGCCGAGGCTCCAGACTCTCTAGGGCGCATCACGGTGCTTGAAGCTCTAGCACAAGATACGCAAGCCATCTCAGTAGACGCTCTTGGTCGATGTACGCCGGCAGGTAACGGCGTAGACTTTGACGACTAGCAGCTACTCTGTAACTTTCTCGAGTTCCCCGAGAACCTTTAACACATTACCATTATGTCATCAGAACCACCGGTAAAGTTCCCTAAGCAGCGGGAAGAGCTGTTACGTTTGTGCGCGGATGATCAGCAAGATCTACGCCAGAATCTGCATGCCATCAGTCTGCTGAAGTCCGAAAGCGAAAAAGAGCAGAAATACTTAGAAATCACTAAACGATGCCACGCTCGAACCCACCACATGCTCAGGATACTTAACGAAATCAAAAGACCAACCGTCAAGAATATAGGCATGGATGGGTCTGAGGCTATTCTAACCATCACACAGCATTCTTACCTGCCCGTAATGGAGAGAGTGCTAGCACTGTACGAGCAAGAATACCAAAAGAACCCTACTAATATATGCGGCAGATTCATACCCGCGCTTATCGACAGGATCAGAATTCTAAAGCACAAAAAGGCTTTATTCGGCACTCAGTGGACAATTGATAAAAAAGGAGTGCCGTTCTTGATTGCCGTTGAAGATTTCAAGAACGTAAACCAGCGCCGTGCAAGCTATGGATTGGAACCTATCCGTCGGCCGATCAATTTAGCCGTCGGCGCAATCAAATATCCGCTCGGTAAAGGCTTAGCTAAAGCCACTGACCAAAGAGATTTAACCAAAGATGAATACGGCATCTACGCTAAAAATCAACTAGAGAGTGTTTTGTAAATTCGGAGCAAAAACGTGCAGGAAAGACCCATATTAATAACATCTGCTAGTCTTGATGAACACGCCTATGGCCCAGTTACTGATATTCTAGAGCGCAAGGGGTTCGAGGTTGTTGTTTATCGCACGGATAAGGTACTGTCGGGTGAGGAACATCTGGAGCTGCGTGTAGCGCAGACCGGTAGCTTATCTATACGATATGATAATCATGATATATCGCCAGATAATGTCGCTGCCGCGTGGTATCGGAAGCTCGGTAATTTTTTCCAAGATATACCGACCGATCGAGCTAAGCAACTTTACATAAATAATGAAATTACCTATTTACACGATACTATCTGGCCTCTCTATCCTCAGAGTGTTTGGCTTAATGCCCCGGATAAAATCCGTCGAGCGGACCGAAAAATCGGCCAACTCATTACTGCACGAGACGTGGGGTTTTCTATACCCGAAACAATTATTAGTAGCCACTGGGATGATGTCATCCAAGGACTACTAGGTAAAAAAGGGCAGCAGGTAGCTCTGAAGACAGTCCGCGGCATTATTAGTGAGAAAGAAGCGTTAAAAGCGCTTTATACAACTGTGCTGAGTGGTAAGGATATTGAATCATTACGTAACAACGTGTCTCCTTTCCCTGGAATATATCAGCCGTTTATTGGCAAGTATCGAGAATGGAGAGTAACTGTAGTAGGTAAAGATATATTTCCGGTATCGATTTATACAAATCAGGCCGCCAAAGATGACTGGAGAAAACTACAAGACACTAATGCCGTTGAATTCAGAAGTGAGGAGCTCCCTGAAGCAATAAAAGAAAAATGCATACGATATTTAGGCAGGGTTGGATTGCGTTTCGGTGCTTTTGATTTCATCGAAACGGCTGATGAAGAAACTATATTTCTAGAATGCAATCCCAACGGTCAGTACGGGTGGCTAGAGCGAGAGCTGGGCTTACCGATATCGCAGGCCATTGCGAATGAACTAGCGATAATAGCTAACGACCATTAAGGGCTCTTGATGTGTTGTCGTAGCGCGGCGGCTTTTTTGGTACCGATGGCCTTTGCCAGATCGTCGGGGCTGGCCTGGGTGACGCCGCGCATGGAGCCAAAGGTTTTGAGGAGTTTTTTGCGGGTGGCCGGGCCGATGCCGGGCACATCGTCGAGCAAACTGCTGGTCTGACGTTTGGTTTTGAGCACGCTGTGGTAGCTGACGGCAAACCGGTGCGATTCGTCGCGGATGCGCTGGAGCAGCTTAACGATATGCGAGCTTTTGGGCAGCAATACGCGGATGAACTGGTCGTCCTGGGCTAATAACCCTCCGGCTTTTGCGATAAAGTCGCGATTTACAACTACCCCTGAAGCATCCCTGTTAATAACAATCTCTTCTTCGCGCTTGGCCAGGCCAACCATGACAATATGTTGACATCCGGCAGTGTCGCGAGCCTCCAGAGCCGCGTTGAGCTGGCCTTTGCCGCCATCAATCAAAAACACATCCGGCAACCCCCACGCCGCCCGGTTGCGCGCGCCCAGACGCCGCGTAATGGCTTCGTTCATATGGGCAAAATCATCATTACCGGGCAAGCGCATCTTGAACTTACGGTACTCGGCCTTGTTGGGCAAACCGTTCGTAAACACTACCATGCTAGCCACTGTGTCGGTACCCGACATATGGCTGATGTCATAACCCTCAATCCGGCGCGGCGGCTTGGGCAGACCCAGCAATTCCGCCAGGCCCTGCAAGCCCAGGTCTTTGCTAATATCCATAAATTCCCGATCCGAGAAAATAATCTGCTTGCTCAAACCCTTCAGGGCAAATAATTGGTTGCGAGCCGCGGCGGCCTCTTCATATTTATTGCCTTTGGCGTAAGTCTGCATCTCTTTCTCGACCTGCCGGATCAGTTGTGTGCGTTCGCCCTTCAGGTACTTCATCAATTTGCGCAAATTAGCCCGATAATCTTGTAACGAGGTCTTACCTTCTTCCAACCCCGGGCATAAGCCGAGTTGATAGTACAGACAGGCGCGCTTAGGAATAGTGGCGGTGTGCGTGGAATACGGAAAGGCTTTGCGTAAATACTTGAGCGCCCGCCGCACCGGCACGGCGCTGTAATACGGGCCGAAATACTTGGCGCCGTCATCCAGCGGCCGGCGGGTAAACGTCACGGTCGGGTGCGGGCTGTCGTAGTCGATGCGCACGTACGAACTGCTTTTGTCGTCGCGCAGCAGAATGTTGTACTTGGGCAGGTAACGCCGGACTTGCTCGGCTTCCAAAAACAGCGCGTCAATTTCGCTGTCGACGACGATCCAATCCGCGTCGGCGATCTCGGCCACCAACGCATCGGTTTTAGGGTCACGGTAGCGGCTGGCCTGAAAGTATTGCCGCACACGGTTGCGTAAATTCGCCGCCTTGCCAATGTAAATAATCCGGCCGCGTTTATCTTTATAAAAATACACGCCCGGGCTTTTAGGTAGATCGGCCAACTTTTTTTCCAGCTTGGTGCTCACGTAGGTAATTATATCTGTTATGCCGGCACGACACCAGTAGCGGCGCAGTCGGCGCACAGGTCGCGGCTGGCGCAGCCTTGGCAGACCAGTACCAGGCGGTTGCAGGCAATGTTGGCGCAGTTTTCGTAGTTGCTGGTTTTGCCGCGGCAATGCACGCATTGGCCGATATCTTTGGACTTGTCGGAAAAGCGCTGGTTCATCCGGCCGTCAAAAATGTAGAGGTTGCCTTCCCATAAGCCCTCGTCGCCATATTTCTGGCCGTATTTGACGATGCCGCCGTCCAGCTGGTAGACCTCTTTGAAGCCCTTTTGTTTCATCAGCGAACTTAAGATTTCGCAGCGCACGCCGCCGGTGCAATAGGTTACGACCGGCTTGTCTTTAATGGCTTCGTACTTGTCGCTGTCGAGTTCTTTAACAAAGTCGTGGGTGGTTTTGGTGTCGGGCACCACGGCGTTTTTGAACCGGCCCACGGCCGCTTCGTAGGCGTTGCGGCCATCGAAGAACACCACGTCATCACCCCGCTCTTCAACCAGTTTATGTAATTGTTCGGGTTTGAGGTGTTTGCCGCCGCCCTTGACGCCTTTTTCGTCTACCTCGATGCGGTCGGCTGCGCGAAACGCCACCAGTTCCGGCCGGACCTTAACGCTCAGGCGCGGGAATTCGTTGCCGGTACCATCGCTCCACTTATAGGTAATGCCTTTGAAGATAACCGAGCGGTTCATCTCGCGTTTGTATTCGCGCAGGTTTTCGATATCGCCGGCCAGCGTACCGTTAATGCCGTGCGGGCTGATAATCACGCGGCCTTTTAGGTGCAGACGGCCGCAGAGTTCTTTTTGCCAACGCATGGTTATGGCCGGATCGGCCACCGGCACGAATTTGTAATACAGGATCACCTTGTTCATCGCCAGTGATTATACCACTTCACCCCTGTTTGGGGCAAAACCGACCGGGGATTCTGACACTGTCCTGAGCTCGGCATGTGTTTTGATATAACACATGCCTCGTGCGGATGTGCCTTCATCCCCGCCCGGTTTTGCCCCATTGACAGATATGATATAATTGTAGAATTATCAACAATAACGGAAAGGCGACCACATGACCAACACAATCAACCCAACAGACACTCTTGGCAGCGTCGCCGCAATGGCACGCTAGCCACTCCGTACACAAAAACCCTTCAAAAAATAAGCCCCAATTAACCCCTAATCCGCACTGCTAGGAGGCAGTGTGTCATGAAAAAATCATCTACTGCTAAAGAAACTATACGTTTATACCTGGGCTTTGCTTGGCATTACCCCTATAAGGTTATCGGAACGGCCGTTAGTCTGCCGGTTGTTATTCTGTTTTATAATTTTGTGCCGGCGCTCATAGTAGCAAACGTATTAAACAGATTATCTATGGAACAGTTTCAGCCCGGGCAAGTGTGGGAGAGCTTTGGGCTCAGCCTCGTTGCCTACACCATTCTCTCTTTTGTTGGAGGCCCGATAGGCTGGCGCATAGTTGACCATTATATGTGGAAACTCGAAGCAAACGTCCAGCGCGATATGGCCCGCTTCATATACAACCATCTTCTGGAGCAAAGCGCTGATTTCCACGCTAACCATTTTAGCGGTTCGCTTGTCTCTCAGACCAACAAATTTTTGGGGGCATATGTTCGTATCGCCGACACTACCGTGTACAATGTAGCGCCCCTGGTATTAGGTGTTATCTTTACAAGCATCATCCTGGCGCCAAAAGCACCATTATTTGTAGTGTTCTTCATAGCGGGCGTGGCTATATACATCGCGGTTTCAATCTTTGTGACCCGTAAAATACGGCGTTACAACATTCAACACGCCGCTGCCGAAAGCCGACAGACCGGTTATTTAGCGGACAGCATTACCAATGTTATGGCTATAAAGAGTTTTGCAGGCGGCAGCTACGAGCGCAGCCGATTCACGAAAGCCGTCACCAAAACGCGCAGCCACCTGCTGCAGGTTATGCGCTCCAACCAAAAACAAATGCTCATTTTCTCGAGTCTTACCACAACAATTTTGGCCATTTCGCTATGTATGGCGGTTATTGGCGTGGTGTTCTTTCAAGCAAATATTGCTACCGTTTTCTTGATTTTCAGCTATACGAGCGCCATCGCTAACCAGTTGTTCACGTTTAGCAATAATGTGCTGCGCAACTATAACCGGGCTTTTGGTGATGCTAGCGATATGACTAAAATTTTGCAGATTACGTCACCCATCCAAGATCCGGCCGTACCTGAAAAGCCCACTATCAGACGCGCCAGTATTGAGTTTCGGGACACAACCTTTACGTACGACGGGGCAGGCAAGGCGCTGTTCCAGAACCTTAATTTGCGTATTAAGCCAGGCGAAAAGGTTGGTCTGATTGGCCGTTCGGGCGGCGGTAAAACCACCATTACCAAGTTGCTGCTGCGTTTCATGGATATCCAAAAAGGCGAAATTACCATTGACGGCCAAAATATTACGGCAATCACGCAGGATGACTTGCGGCGCCATATCGCTTATGTACCACAGGAGCCTATGCTGTTCCATCGCACGCTACTCGAAAATATCCGCTATGGCAACCCTAAGGCCGGCAAGGCCGAAGTCGCGGCCGTGGCCAAAATGGCGCACGCCCACGAGTTTATCGAGCAACTGCCCAAGGGCTACAACACATTGGTTGGGGAACGCGGCGTTAAACTGAGCGGCGGCCAGCGCCAGCGCGTGGCGATTGCCCGTGCCATGCTTAAAAACGCGCCGATTCTGGTGCTTGACGAAGCCACCAGCGCGCTCGACAGCGAAAGCGAAGTCTTAATTCAGGATGCCCTGTGGAAGCTTATGGAAGGCCGCACTGCTATTGTCATCGCTCACCGCTTGAGCACCATTCAGAAAATGGATCGCATTATCGTGCTCGAAAAGGGTAAAATAGTGGAGCAAGGCACACACAAAGAGCTCATTCGCCAGAACGGTACATATGCCGGACTATGGGTTCACCAAAGCGGGGGCTTTCTGGAAGAATAAGCACAGTAGTTATGGCTTAACGCACCTCGAGACAACGACCGGCGTTATAGCCGCCGCTACTGCTTTCGAGCCAAAAGACCAACGCTATCCGACCTGATTTGTTGCCTGCTGAGCCCGTCTGGATATTTGTGCCGGTATCGTTACATATGCGGTTCAACCGGAATTGGGCAACTTGTTTGCTTGTCGGCTGGTCATCTATTGTTAGGTTGCTGCTTGTTATCTCCACCTTATTGAACTGTCGGATATCAACTTCCTCGGCTAGTTGGTTTGCTAAAGCTTGATTACTGCCGATAGTAGTGCCGGGTATAGTCCCTCCGTTATTCAAATACTCAAACATTGCTGCGCTCAGGCGGGCGATTTCATTGTTACGTTGGGTGTTGCGGGAGTTTCGCTGCAGCGCCGGCACCGCCAGGAACACAATCAACAAAATCACCGCAGCAATGACCAGAACAATCATAACCTCAATAATGGTAAAGCCGGTGGAGGATTGTTTAAGTAAACGCATAAGCAGCTTATGCTTATTGTACCACCCCGCTCAAGTATCGCCTGCTATTTATCTTGGGCGTCTGTGGCGGTGGTATCAGCGTCGGGAGCCGCGGTTTCGCCTTCGGTGCCTTCGGCAGCTTCACCTTCGGCCGCTTCGGCCGCTTCTTCGGCTTCGGCGGCAGCGTGGGCCCGCGGCTCTTCAACTACGGCCACGGCGTGTTCAGGTTCGGTTAGCAAGGTAACATTGGGCGGAACTACAATGTCCGAAACATGGAGTCGGTCGCCAATTTCGGTTAGGCCGCTAATGTCGACTATTAATTCACTGGGTAAATCTTTAGGCAGAGCCTCTACTTCGACTGTTTCGATTTGCCGCAGTACCATCAGGCTGGCCTTCTCGGCTTCGGCATCACCTTGGAATACCACCGGCACCTCGGTTTCTACCTTTTCGTCCTGCTTGATAGCGTTAAAGACGACGTGGCGCAGGCTGTTTTTGCGCGGCTCAAAATCGGCGTCACGGATAATGGCCAGATATTGCTTACCGCCCACCGTCAGGTTAACTGGATGATGTTTGCCCACCTGTTGCCACACCTTATACACCTCCATATAGGGCGCCATAACGTGCACCGAAGCCTGGCCGTGGTCGTGGATGACAGCCGGTATCTGGCCGTCGCGGCGCAGCTGGTTTAAACCCTTACCAAGAACAGTACGGTTTTTGAGCGTCAAAGTAATATCTTCAGACAATGTAAATCTCCTTTGGTTGTTCCGCCTATTATAGCAGAAATAGTAGCGGTCGTTGAGGGGCTGCCGGTACATGGTGTTGGACACATCCGCACGAGGCCTGTGTTACAACAAACACAGGCCGAGCTCAGGACAGTGTCAACACCATGTACCGGCAGCCCTCTGGACGTCGGTGCCATTCCCTAGTAAGCTAATCCTTATGGCTTTGAACATTGACGAAGTAATCCTGGGCGGCGGGTTAGTTGCCATCGGCGCCACCGTCTTCGCTGAATCGGGTTTGTTAATTGGTTTTTTCCTGCCTGGCGATACGCTGTTATTCGGCGCCGGTATTCTTGCCTCGCAAGGCGCCCTGCCGTTAGGTTGGCTGCTGGTGATTGTCGTTTTATGCGCCATTGCCGGCGATAACGTCGGCTACAGCATCGGCCGGCGTACCGGCAAGCGCGTCTTTAAGAAGAAAGACGGCATTTTATTCCGCCAGGAACACATCGAGCGGGCCGAAAGGTTCTATGAAAAACACGGCGGCAAAACAATTATTTTAGCCCGCTTCGTGCCGATTGTCCGCACCTTTGCGCCGATGGTTGCCGGTATGGGCAAGATGTCGCGCCAACGCTTTATGGCCTTTAACGTTATTGGCGCTTTGCTGTGGGGCGGCGGTGTTGTCTTGGCCGGATATTGGCTGGGCAGCAAGGTGCCGTGGGTTGAGCACTTCATCACACCGATTATCTTGGCTGTTATCGTCATTAGTGTTATCGGCTCACTGGCGCACATCTTTAAGCAAAAAGAGGCCCGCGAGCTGTTCAAGGCTAAACTACATTTGTTGTGGCGCAACCTCTTCCTCAACAAAAAAGTCTAAAAAGCAAAGAATCTAGGCCTGCGGCCAGCCGTCGTACCGGTCGCGCAGGTGTACACTGACTGACTCGGGGAGTTCGGCAAACCTAAACGGCAACCGCAGAACGCGCGGTTTTAGGGCTTTGTGGTTATCCCCTTCTTGTCGTTGCAGAATCCGCACAACTAAATCGGTAGCGGCAACAAACATGCCGACGAAGTTTTCCTGAGCCTGCTCCGTAGACAGGCCTCTCGCTTGCGCGAATGCTTTCTGGCGCTCCAAAGCCATCACGAAGATACTGTCGTTATGTGTCGGATCGGAGTCGGCACGCTGTTGCTCTTCAAAAATATAGTCGGCCATTGACGGCACAGCCATATACGAAAGCGGGGTTCGAGGTTCCAACGAATCCATACTACTGCGCTAATGTCTTTTTCAAGAATTTACCGGTGTACGATCGGGAGTTTTTGGCGACCTGCTCGGGCGTGCCTTCGGCAATCACCTGGCCGCCGCCATTACCACCGTCCGGGCCCATGTCGATGATGTGGTCGGCCGACTTAATGACGTCCAGGTTGTGCTCGATGATAATCATGCTGTTGCCGGCGTCGACCAGGGCATGCAGTACATACAGCAGTTTTTTAACATCGTCCATATGCAGGCCGGTGGTCGGTTCGTCCAAAATGTAGAGGGTACGGCCGGTCGGGCGGCGGCTCAGTTCGCTGGCCAGCTTAATACGCTGGGCCTCGCCGCCGCTTAAGGTTGTGGCCGGTTGACCAAGCGTAATATAACCCAGGCCCACATCCACCAGTGTTTGCAGTTTACGGGCAATGGCAGGAATATTCTGGAAGAATTCCAGCGCCACTTCGCAGGTCATTTCCAACACGTCGCTGATGGTCTTGCCCTTATAGTGGATTTCCAAGGCTTCGCGGTTATAGCGCTTGCCGTGGCAGACTTCGCACGACACATAGACGTCCGGCAAGAAGTGCATCTCTATTTTAATAATGCCATCGCCGGCGCAGTTTTCGCAACGGCCGCCCTTGACGTTAAAGCTGAACCGGCCCGGGCTGTAGCCGCGCAATTTGGCCTCCGGCGTATTGGCGAAGAGTTCGCGGATCGGCGTAAACAGGCCGGTGTAGGTAGCCGGATTGCTGCGCGGCGTCCGGCCGATTGGTGACTGGTCAATAACAATAGCCTTATCGAGCTGCTTGATGCCCTCGATGTCATCGTGGCGTCCCGGTACGACGTTGGCACGATGCAGTCGGGCCTGCAGTTCTTTGGCCAAAATGTCGTTTATCAGGCTGGATTTGCCGGAACCGGACACTCCGGTCACCACAACCATTTCACCCAAAGGAATGGCGACACTAACGTCTTGAAGATTATTCTCTTTGGCGCCCCTGATAACCAGTTCTTTGCCGTTACCCTTACGGCGTTTCTTGGGCAACGGGATGGTTTTGTCGCCGCGCAAGTATTGGCCGGTGATGCTTTTTTTGACCTTGGCAACGGCCGCTGGCGTGCCCGAAGCCACAATGTGCCCGCCGTGGACGCCGGCTCCCGGACCAATGTCTAATAGAAAATCGGCGGTGCGGATAGTTTCTTCGTCGTGTTCGACCACAATCACCGTGTTGCCCAGGTCACGCAGGTGTTTGAGGGTTTTGATCAGCCGGTCGTTATCACGTTGGTGCAAGCCGATCGACGGTTCATCCAAAACATACAAAACCCCCATCAGGCCGGAGCCAATCTGCGTCGCCAAACGAATGCGCTGAGCCTCGCCGCCGCTTAGGGTCACGGCGCTGCGCAGCAACGTCAGATAGTTCAGACCAACGTCTTGCAAGAACTGCAAGCGAGCTTTAACCTCTTTAAAAACCTGTTCGGCAATGTGCATCTCTTTGCCGGACAGTTTTAGGTTGCTGAAGAAATCAATGGCATCGTCGATAGAAAGCTCGCAGACGTCCATGATAGAACTGCCGCCAACGGTAATGG
>CAYWVZ010000006.1:0-55416 GCA_964462215.1 uncultured Candidatus Saccharibacteria bacterium | reverse complement strand
ACTGGCAAACCTATTATTTAGAGGCCGTGGAGCCGATTGCCGACATGCAAGAGCTGCTTCCCTGGGCAGCTGAGCACTATCGCATCGGCCTGCTCAGCAACATTATGCCCGGTCTGATCACTGCTTTGCAGACAGCCGGTAAGATCCCCGCCCTGCCCTACCAGGCAATTATTGACTCGTCAGAAGTGCATGCTATTAAGCCGGAACCCCAGATTTACCAGATCGCCCAAGAACGGGCGGGCGTAGCGCCGCAAGAGATTCTGTTCGTCGACGACAGCCGCACTAATCTTATGGCCGCCGAACGCCTGGGCTGGCGCGTGTTATGGTTTGATGACTACCGTCCGGCCAACAGCGTGGCCGCCATCCGCCAGACCCTAGCCTTCGACGATTAAACTTTGTTGAAGCGGCTGGCTTCGGCAGCCAAGGTGCCGAGGAGCTGTTCAGCTTCGGCCAGCTGGTCTTTGGTTTGCTGAACGACGCTGAACGGTGCGTTGGTGACATAGCTTTTGTTAGCCAGCCGCCCCTTAAGCTGCTTAATAACCTGCTCTTGCTCGGCCTGCTTGGTTTGTAGCTCATCGGCGTAGGCCTGGGCGGCTTTGGCGCTGACGTTCAGCCAGGCCTGGTACGGTGTTTGTACCAGCCGTACCCCTTCCCCGTCATCGGGCGCTTGCGTAATTGCTTTTAGGCGGGCCAGGCGGGCGATCAGCTCGGCCTGTTCGGCTAGCAGCGGTGCGTCGGCATAATGCAGTTCCAGGTTGCGGGCTTTCAGGGCATTGGTTAGGCCGCGGACTTCGGTCACGACAGCCTTAATCTCTTCAAAAGTACGGGCTTGCTTCTGGCTAGCCTGGTGTGTCTCCGGCCACCCGCTGGTCGCCAAGACACTGTCTGGCTCCCAGGCCAGGGTCTGCCAAATTGTCTCGGTAACAAACGGCGCGAACGGGTGGGCTAACTGCAGTACGGTTTGCAGCGTATAAGCCAGCACAGAGGGATTCACGGCCGTCTTAGAGGCTTCAATGTACCAATCGGCCACATCATCCCATACCAAGTGATAGACGGTTTCGTAGGCCTCAGAAATCCGGTATTCGTCCAAATACTGTTCCACCGCCTCTGTAGACTGTTGTAATTTATGCAATATCCAGTGATCGGCCGGAGTTTGGGGTTCCGGACTGGTAGTAACTGGCTGGTCGCCCAGCTTATCCTCGATAAATCGCGCCATATTCCAGAGCTTATTACAGAAGTTACGGGCGCCAACCAGCTTGCTCTCGTCATAGGGTTGGTTGTGGCCCGGCGTCTGGCCGGCAATGATGCCCATGCGAAAGGCGTCCGAGCCAAACTCGGTCACTTTTTCCATCGGGTCAACCACGTTGCCTTTGCTTTTGCTCATTTTGGCGCCGTGCTGGTCGAGCACCAGGCCGTGCAGGTAAACGTTTTTGAACGGCACCTCCCCTGTTACGTATAGGCCGAACATGATCATCCGGCTAACCCAAGGGTAGAGGATATCGGCGCCGGTCTCCATAACGCTCAAGGGGTAGAATTGGTTGAAATCCTGGCCGTCGGGGTAATCCAGTGTGGCGTAGGGCCAGCTGGCGCTGCTGAACCAGGTGTCGAAGACGTCCGGGTCGCGGCGGTAAGTTTTGCCGTCGATTTCGAGTAACTCCTCGTCTACCCGTTCGTCGTAGATCCAATCGTCGCTGTCATCGATGTTCTGGAAGGCCGGAATCGGGATGCCCCAGGCAATCTGCCGGCTGATATTCCAATCCTTTAACCCCTGCAGGTATGTGATAAGCTGCTGTTTTTTAGCCTCCGGATAAAAGGTTATGGCACCCTTCTCTAGGGCTTGGATGGCCGGCTGGACGAGCGGTTGCATGTCAACGAACCACTGGTCGCGCAACAACGGCTCGATGACCGTGCCGCACTTGTAGCAGTGCCCGACGTTGTGTGTGATGTCCTCGGTTTCGGCCAGTAAACCCTGCTCCGTCAGGTCTTTGACCACTGTTTTGCGGGCTTCTTTGACGTCCAGGCCGCGGTAGGCCTCGGGCACCTCGGCCGTCAGCTTGCCCTCGTGGTCGATAATGGTTATAAACGGCAGGTCGTGGCGCTGGGCGACCTCATAGTCGTTGGGGTCGTGAGCCGGCGTGATCTTGACGGCACCGGTGCCGAACTCGCGTTCCACCATGGCGTCGGTGATAACCGGAATTTCCCGATTCGTCAGGGGAAGCCGGGCAGTTTTGCCGATATACTTTTGGTAGCGCGGGTCATCCGGATGGACAGCTACGGCAGTGTCACCGAGCATGGTTTCCGGCCGGGTGGTGGCGACTACCAGCTCCCCGCTGCCGTCCGTTAGCGGGTAGCGGATGTGCCACAAGTGCCCTTTTGCTTCTTTGTAGGCCACCTCAATATCGGCGAAAGCCGTACCGTGGAAGGTACAGAAGTTAACCAAACGATTACCGCGGTACACCAAACCGTCGTCCCACATCTGTTTGAAGGTATCATAGGCCCGTTTAACAATCTTGTCGTCCAGCGTAAAGACGTAACGCGACCAGTCTACGCTGGCGCCGAGCCGGCGGAACTGGGATTCGTAATTATCTTTGTTGGCGCTCACGAAGTCATAAATCTGGTCGTATAGCTGTTCGCGGCTGAAATCGAAGCGGCTCTTGCCTGTTTTGGCCAGCTCTTTTTCGTATACCACCTGGGTTTCAAAACCGGCATGGTCGGCGCCCGGCAACAGCAGCGCAGACTCCCCTTTTAGCCGATGATACCGTACCAGCACATCCTCGATAGCCAGCGTTAGCCCATGCCCCAGGTGAAGGTTGCCGTTGGCGTTGGGCGGCGGCACGACAATACTAAAACTGCCCTTACTTCCCCGCTGCTTGGGCGCGAAGGCTTGGGTTTTCTCCCACAACGCATAAACCGTCGACTCGTATTGGCTGGGTTCATATACCTTGGACAATTTCATGAAAATTTTACCTTTTTTCTCCTTAAAATTTAATTAAATCTTAAGAGGAATTTAAGATTTTTTTAAGAGTTAATAACTTTTTAAGTATCTGTCGATTAATTAATGGGCTTTTTTTGAAATTTTCCACAGCATAGCATATTCGGTAGCCTGTGGAAAAACTTTCGGAAATTTAATCAGTTTTTAAGAATAGGTTCAATAATTAGTTATCCACATGAAGTTAAAACATTCTTAACTTTTCCGGAAAAAACCGGTTTTTGAAGAATGCCCAAAGACATATGAACCACAACCAACAGAACGCGCAGGCCTGCATTCGTTCCTTTTCCCAATGTTTGTTTTCAATCATAAGCATAACATCGACAACAAGCCCCCACAACCGCAAAATAACCTCAACTGTTAGCGGGCTTTTTACATCGATAGGTTGGGCTGGATGGCCAGGGAATAGGGGTCGGCGGTTGGTTGCTGGTTCAGAGCCATAAAGCAGCCCAATGCGGCGATCATGGCACCGTTGTCGGTACAGAGCTTAGGATCGGTGTAATTAATAGGGTGGGGCAGTCGTTCGGCCAGTTGCCGCCGCAGTTCCGGGCTGGCGGCTACGCCGCCAGCAATGACCACACTGGCCGGCTGGAACTCTTGGTAGGCCTGAATGGTCTTATCGACCACTGTTTCGACGGCCACCCGCTGGAAACTGGCGGCAATATCGGCCTTCTGAGCCTCAGAGAGCAGCCCGGCAAGCTCAAAAGAGGGGAAGGCGTGGTCTTTACCGCAAACCTCTTGAGCGGCCCTTAAAACGGCTGTCTTGGGCCCAGAGAAGCTAAAGTCATAGGGGGCGGCCAGCTTGGCCTTGGGGAACTCGAAGGCGTAGGGGTCGCCCTCTTTAGCCCTAACGCCGATACTGGGGCCGCCAGGGTAGGGCAAGCCAAGGATTTTGGCGACTTTGTCGAACGCTTCGCCGATGGCGTCATCGTGGGTTTGGCCCAGCAGGGTGTAATCGAAGTGGTCGCGAAACAACACCAGCTGGCTGTGGCCGCCGCTGACAATCAGTGCTAACAGGGGGAATTTGGGCGGCTGCTTGGGCAAAACGTAGCCGGGCAGGGAAGTGCTGGTAAGAAAGTTAGCGTACACATGTCCCTCGACGTGGTTGCAGGCGTACAGCGGCTTATTTTTGGCGATGGCCAGGCTGCGGGCGGTCATTACGCCCACCAGCAAGCAGCCGCCCAAACCGGCGCCGTAGGTGACGGCCATGCCGTCGATGTCGTCCCAGGTGCAGTCCGCTTCGGCCAAAGCCCGCTCAATAACAGGGATAATTACCTCAATGTGGCTGCGGGCGGCGATCTCGGGCACCACGCCGCCGTACTGCACGTGTTGGGCCATGCTGCTGGCTACCACGCTGCCTAGCAACCGCCGGCCGTCTTCGACCACGGCGGCTGCTGTTTCGTCGCAACTCGATTCAATCCCTAAAATCTTCATCAAAACCTAGTATACTTGAGGTCATGAGTTTCCGCAGCACCGTCAAGAAGATTATCCCACGCAAAACCTTTAAGAAAATAGAACCATATGGCCACTGGGGCGAAGCACTGGTGGAGCAGACGTTGTTTGGCTTTCCGGCGCGTGGTTTGAACATCATTGGCGTTACTGGCACCGACGGCAAAACCAGCACCTGTACCCTGATAACCCAAATGTTGCGCCACAACGGCTACAAAGTGGCCATGATGACCACTATTTCGGTGGATTATGGCGACGGTAGGGGGGAACAGCCCAACCCCAGCCGCATGACTACCATGGGCTCCTTGGCGCTGGTTAAGCAGCTCAAAAAAGTTAAGGCTGCCGGAGCCGAATGGCTGGTGCTGGAAGTAACCAGCCAGGGCTTGGCCCAGCACCGGGTAGCCGGCGTGCCGTTCACGGTGGCGGTGATGACGAATATCAGCCATGAACACCTGGACTACCACGGTACTTTCGAGCGTTACCGCGACGCCAAAAAGATGCTATTTACCCAAACCAATGCCAACCGCCGCGGTCTGCGGACAGGGGTAGTTAATGCCGACGACCCCAGCGGCGAACTGTTCGCAGCTGCCGTCGCCAATCCTATCCGCTACGGTCGCGAAAAGGGCGACCTCAAGGCTACCGACGTGAAATTAACCCCGTCCGGCAGCACGTTTGCAGCCACGATTGGCCAGGATAGGTACCAGATTGCATGTCACCTGCCTGGCAATTTTAACGTCTATAACTCCTTGGCCGCCGTGGGCGTAGGGCGAGCCATCGGCCTGGAGCCTAAACAGATAGAAGCCGGCATCGCCAGCCTCAAAGCCGTCGAGGGCCGCATGACGCGAGTTGACGAAGGCCAGGACTTCGAAGTGATTGTCGATTACGCCCACACACCGGAGAGCTTCGAGAAGATCTTTAAAGAAGTTAAACCACTGGCCAAAGGGCGGCTGATTGCCGTGTTCGGTTCGGCTGGCCGGCGCGACGAAGCCAAGCGCGCCCAACAGGGCGAAGTGGCCGGCCGCTACTGCGATATTGTGATTGCCACCGAAGAGGATGACCGCGACATGGACGGCCAGGAAATCCTGGAACAAATCGCCAGCGGTGCCGTTAAAGCTGGCAAAACCGAAGGTAAAAACCTGTTTTTGGTTCATGAACGTGAAAAAGCCGTTCAAAAAGCCGTCGATCTGGCCAGAAAGGGCGATATTGTGCTGCTGCTAGGCAAGGGGCACGAAAAATCTATCTTAACCAACGGCCCGCAGGCCGCCGAACTGCGGCACCTGCTGCAAAGCGACGACGACCCTAGGCGTGTCACCAAACGCCCCTACGACGAGGTTAAAACCGCCCGGCGGGCCCTCCGGGACCGAACCTAGCACACAGGTTGACAGCATGACAGCATGACAGTAAAATGGTAGTATGACTACCAAAGCTACTCTTTATCTTGACTCAGACATGTACAAGGCGCTCAAACTACGAGCCGTCGAAAGCGGGCAATCCATATCATCTCTTATGAATGAGGCACTCCAGGCTCAACTTAGTGAAGACTTAGAAGACATCACGGCTATTCGGGCACGGCTAGCAAAAAAGGAAAAACCCCTGTCGTACGAAGCGGCTCTAGCAGAGTTACTGGGCCATGGTGTTATATAGGGTTGAGATTCTGCCGTCCGTTATTCGAAAAGACCTGGCTAAACTGCCGGCAAATGATGCTCGTAGGATTATGAATCGGATCAAGTCATTGGGCAACAATCCGCGACCGGTCTGGTCAAAACGACTGTCGGGGCGGGAAGAATACCGGGCGCGGCAAGGCAACTACCGGATCTTATATATAATTAAAGAGACAGTTCGAGTGGTGCGGGTAACGAAAGTTGGGCACCGTCGGCATATCTACCGCTAATCTGGCAGTTATTCCAACGTCAGGCTGACGCAGCGGATGTAGCCGCCGCCTTTGGCCAGCTCGGTGATGTCGGGCGTAATGACTTCCAGGCCTTTGGCTTTAATGGCGGCCTGCAAACGCGGCGCCCGGGCGCTCATAATCACCGTTCGGCCGGTGGAAACCAGGTTGCAGGCAAAGCCGCCGCGGGCTTCTTCCAGCGAAACTTCGATTTTCTCTAGCGGCAGGGCCAGAATGGCTTTTTGGCTTTCGGGCACGAAGGCTTCCGGGCACCAGGCGATCAGGTCGGGTCGCAGCACGGCCAGGGCCAAATCCAAGTCGTAGAAAAAGCTGTCCGGCCAGCCGGTGACGGCATTAATGGCGGGTTGCCCGGCAGCATCGCGCGACGGTACGGTTTGCAGCCCGATAACCTCATAACCCAGCTCCTTGGCGACGAATTCGTGCATGCGCGGGTCGGTGCGGTACGTGCTGCCGATAAATAACCGGTTGCCGCAGGCCAGGGCATCGCCCTGGCCGCTGAAGCGGTGCGGCGCCCGGATAACTTTTTTGCCCAAGCCCCGCAGTACGGCTTCGGCATACGGTTCCTCGGCCTGCCGCTTGTTGGGCAGGGAAGATAAAACCACCGTGTCGCCGCGGACGAGACCCCAGTTGGCGGTGTATACGCCGTCCTGGCAACCAGCCGGTGCCGGCACTTGGGTAACGCGAATGCCAGCGGCTTCAAAAGCCGCCCGAATGGCGGCATGCTCCACAGCAGCCTGGCCGCTGTCAATCGCCAAAGAAGCGTCCATATAGGGGTTAATAGCGAACTCGTCAGCAAAATACTGGGCGCTGGACATCAAGAGGTGATTATTCAGATTCATTACCAAAAGTATACACCGGAGGCGAAAGTATTGATATAAGTTAGCTTTTATGCTATAATAATAGAGCTAATGAATACACCGCATTTTGACAGCTTCCCACACGGCAAAACGCCGGAACACGCTACTGGTCGGCGTTATAGCTTTACGCCTCTGCTCGATGGCCTGGAGGATTTTATGATTGATCACCCGACTGGCAAGGCTCGAGTCATTTCATATCCTCGACCGGATGCCGATCATATGGCTCTGCGCGACCAGCTTCGGCACAATGACCTCCTGCTAGGCACTCTGTTAAGGGATGACAAAGATCGTAGCTATGTCAAGATACCGGCTTCATCTCGACCGATTGTTTATGAGGCTCAATCTGACGCGCCCGGCATTTTCTCTTATGGTGACACCAAAATGTGGCGCGATCTTGGTAATTTACTAGGAACTCTTTCTGAAAAAGTGGATGGAGCAATTTTAGCCTCTGACATTATGCCGCATGTGGCGTTCGTTGAATTCATTCGTCCCGGTGAACAGCAACTCTTTCTGGTACCGAGCGTCGAACAACAACTCCGGTTTATAGAGGAACCCTTTGACGACCGAATGCATTATTTGACGCAGCTGGGTCAGGAGTGCGGTGAGCGGTTTGCAGAATTTTCGCCGTATTTTAGTGCTGGTTTTGACGAGGCAAAGACGAGGTAAGTTGAATATGGCTTTCTCGTCTCCCGGTCCGGAAAAGTCAATAACGCCCGAGTTTTCTGGCGACCGGGAACTATATCGTATCCAGGAGTTTATGGATACGGTGGCCCGGGTTGAATGTGTTACACCGAATACCATTGCACTTGATTGTGCCAACGATGATCCGGTTACAGATGCTATCCGTCGGTTTGAGAACTATGAGCTGAGGGCTCAACCAACTTTTTATACGGCCGAACAGCTGGGGGACGTTCCGCCCAATACCGCCTTGTCATTCATGCCGCGCGTAGCCCGGGGCGGTAAGCGTTCGTTTCATGGAGTTTTCTTTGGAGACCTGGAGATTGGTTCGGAGACTTCAGTGCCGGTAGCGGTCAAACCCCACAAAGATTATCCCATAAAATCGTGCTTAAATGATTACCTGAAGAATGAGGCGATTCGCCGCTTGGGTTTTTACACGCCGGGAGGGGTAGGCTACGTTATGGATGGCGATAAGGCCTATTCCTTAACTGTTTTGGATGAAACTTTGACTACTCTTGACTCCATAGACTGGTCCGGTTTCCTACCCGATACCACCCAGCATCCGGGCATGCAAGAGATGTGGCGCGAGGTGAGTCAGCAAACGGCTATTTTACATGGGAGCGGCAGCACGTCCCATGGTGATTTAGCGGCCCGGAATATCGCTACATCAGCTGATGGGGGCACGTTTATTATTGACTGGGAAAAAGCACGGATAGACACCCGGTTACCCAGGGATGTAGAGGTAAGCTATAACAACAGCTTTGGCGATTTATCAGTATTACTTGATTCGATGTGCCGTCCTCCTCATGCTGAATTTAAGGCGGGCATCGGCCTCTTTTATGGCAAGAATGAGCTTGATTGGTGGCAGAGCTTCCGTGACATATTTTTTGACGAATATTGTGAAGTCAGGCTGCTAGAGGTTGATCGCCGCCTGGAGCTCAACCGACGTAAAGGCCGCAAGCACCATGAAGCCGAAGTTCGCGAAGAACTCGCCAGGCTAGCTATGGATCTGAAATCCATGGTGGACATGGAGCAGGAAATTTGCGCCGGGCTATAGGCTTTGCCGCAGAATTAGCACTCTAGGCTTGAAAGTGCCAATTTGTTTCGCTACAATAGCCACGTATAAACGGACAAACAGGAGGTTCACTTTTATGGCAACACCTATAAACCCAATGCCTGAATACGTGGTCGTGCAAGCCGAAAAAGCCGAAGCCAAAACGCGCAGCGGCCTGTACTTGCCCGAGTCAGCCCAGGAAAAGCCCAAAACTGCCCGCGTGGTAGCGGTAGGGGACGGCGTCAACGAGGTTAAGGTTGGCCAGCAGGTTATCTACAAGAACGAGTACGAGGCGACCACCGTTAAGGTTGGTGCCGAGGAATACACGTTGGTAGCCCGCAATAACATTATCGCCACCGTAAAATAAGAGGAGCAGAAACACTATGGCAAAGAAAGTTTTTTATGATGATGACGCCCGCCGCCGCGTGCTGGCCGGCGCCGAGATCCTGTATAACGCCGTTAAGACCACCATGGGTCCAAAAGGCCGCAACGTGGTGCTCAGCAAAAGCTACGGTAGCCCGACGGTTACCCACGACGGCGTGACGGTAGCCAAGGGTGTGGAACTGCCGAGCGATGATGACGAAACCCTGGGCTACACCGTTGGCGCGGAGCTTATCAAGCAAGCTGCCAACAAAATGAACGACGTAGCTGGCGACGGTACCACTACCGTTACCGTTCTGACCTATCACATTCTGAATGAGGCCAACAAGCTGATTGCCGCCGGACATAACCCGATGCTGCTGCGCAAGGGCCTGGAAGCCGCCGCCCATGATGTTATTAACAAACTCGGCGGCCTGGCCGAAGATATCAAAAGCAATAAGAAGCGGGTGGCTGAAGTGGCTACTATCTCGGCCGGTGACGCCGAAATCGGCAACCTGATCGCCGACGTTATCGACAAGGTCGGCAAAGACGGTGTCGTTACAGTAGAAGAAGGTCAGGGCTTGAACCTGGAAAGCGAAGTGGTCGAGGGCTTTACGTTTGACCGCGGCTTCGTCAGCCCCTACATGGTGAGCGATACGACCCGCATGGAAGCGATTGCCGACAAGCCGGCTATTGTCATCACCGACAAAAAAATCGCCAGTATCCAAGAGTTTCTGCCGTTGCTTGAAAAACTGGCTGCTGCCGGCAAAAAAGACCTGATTCTGATTGCCGAAGATGTCGAGGGCGAGGCGCTTGGCACTTTGATCCTGAACAAGCTGAAAGGCGTCTTTAATACCATTGCCGTTAAGGCACCGTCGTTTGGCGACCGCCGCAAGGATGTGCTGGAAGACATTGCTATCCTGACCGGCGCTACGGTTATTACCGACGACCAGGCTATGAGCTTCGAAAACGTTGATGTCGATGTGGTTGGCTCGGCCCGCAAAGTCATTGTCACCAAAGACGAAACGACCATTATCGAAGGCGCCGGTTCGGCCGGTGACGTTAAGGCTCGGATTGCCCAAATCAATAATCAGATTGGTCTGGCGACCAGCGAATACGACCGTGAAAACCTCGAGAAGCGCCGCGCCGCTTTGGGCGGCAAAGTGGCCGTCATCAAGGTTGGCGGTGCCACCGAGACCGAGATTGAAGAGAAGAAGTTCCGCGTCGACGACGCCGTTGCCGCCGTCAAAGCGGCGCTGGAAGACGGCATTGTTGCCGGTGGGGGCGTGACATTCGTCAACCTAGCTGCCGTCATCCAGACCAAGGCCGACGACGACGGCGTCACAGCCGGCAAACAGCTACTCAAGCGTGCCCTGGAGCAACCGTTCCGTATCTTGTTAACCAATTCCGGTCTGAACGCCGACGAGTGGTTGCCGCAGGTCAAAACCGGCAAAGCCGGGCAGGGCGTAGATGTTAACAGCCCAAGCAAATTGGTTGACCTTAAGTCAGCCGGCGTGGTTGATCCGGCCCGTGTTACCAAAGAGGCCATCCAAAACGCCGTATCGATTGCCGGCACCAGTATGACCATGGGTGCTTTGGTTGTCGATATCCCTGAAAAAGAGGCTCCTGCAGCCCCGGCCGGCGGCGGCATGGGCGGTATGATGGGCATGTAGCCATCAATAATAGTTGCATATTTAGCCAGTTTGTACTAAAGTACCCCTAACTAAGGTAGGGAGCGAGCTATGTGGCCATTTAACCGAAAAGCCGAAGACACCGAAACTGATACAGTACCGGAAGAGATCAAGGATTACTACCAAGCCGAGAAACGCGGCCGGATGTGGACGACCTGGTTATTGTCGGCCGCCACGTTCGTGGTGACCGTACTAGTGGTAGTCGGGCTTTTCTGGGCCGGCCGCTGGACCTATAACCGGGTTACTAACGGCACCGACCAGCCGCAGCCGGAAGTTACCGTTACCCAGGAGCCAGCGCAGGAGCCGGATCAAAAGCCGTCTGACGAACCTCAGTCGCAGCCACCAGCCGACCAGCCGGCCGAACAACCCGAACAACCCGGCCAATCCGCCGCTGCGCCAGCACCGGAGCCGACCCCTCAAATAACGCCGCAAACCGGCCCTACCGCGGAACTACCGCGTACCGGTCCGACAAGCGACGAATAAACGTCTTACGCAGTTTTATCTTTTTGGGTGAAGTAGTTAATTTCGTTAACTATATCGAGCAGCGCTTGGGCGCGGACTTTTTCGTCGCGAATATTCTGGGCGGCTTCGTGCGCGGTTTTAATTAGGCCGGGCGTATCGGTGGCTTGAATCATCATCATGGTGGTGTTGAATTTCTCTTCGGGGGATTGGTCAAGCTGGTCTACCAGCGGGGCGAGTTCGCCTAAAGCCTCTTTCTTAAGATCCAGCAGGTCGTCGTCGCTGCCAGAGAGTGTACCGAAAGAGCCAGTGACGGCCGGCTCATCAGCGGGCTTAGCTTCGGCTTCGGGCTCAGGTTTAGGGGTAGCGGTAGGGGTGCTGTCGCCTATGTCGCTGCTTGTTGGTGCGGCCACGTCGTCAGTAATCGACGGGCTGTCGCTTGCAGGGCTATCCGTGCTGTAGTCAACTGCCGGCGCGCCGGTTGATGCTTCGGCAGGTTCTACGCTGTCGTTTGACGCCGTAGAGTCGGTAGCGACAGTTGGGTCTTCGGTCGGCGTGACGGCTGGCGCATCGCTTGTGACGACGTCATCCGTCGTCGGATTTACTGTTGTAGCGTTTTCATCTTGTTGGTCATCGTGGCCAAACATGCTCACCCCCTGATTTTTAGCATTAGCATATTCTACTGTAGACTATAGCATTGTACCGGCTGGCAGGTAAAGTCTAAATTATGCCGTATACTATGGGGGTAGATGGGGGAATTATGTTAGACGACTTACGTTACATTCACGAACATGACCAGCAAGACGCTTTGGGTATTGCCGAAAAACAATCGGAGCAACTTGACGTATCATTCTCATTACCGGAAACTATACAGTTCACCGATATTACCAACATTGTCTACGCAGCCATGGGCGGGTCGGCTTTAGCAGCTCTGTTCGCGCAGTCATGGCCGCCGCTTAAACTGCCGTTTACCGTGGTGCGTAATTATGACCTGCCCGACTATGTCGATAAGCATACTCTGGTAATTTGCGGCAGTTATTCCGGCAACACCGAAGAAACGTTGACGGCGCTGGCTCAGGCCGAAGCCCGCGGTGCCAAAATTGCCGTCATTACCGGCGGCGGCAAGCTCGAAGCCATCGCCCACGACAAGGGGTATCCGTTGCTGGTGCTGCCCAAAATCCCGCAACCGCGGTACGCTGTGTTCGCCAACTACAAGGCGCTACTGACACTACTGGCTCATGTGGGGGTACTCAATGGCCAGCCGGTTTTAGCTGAACTGGCTACGGCGGCGCAGTTTGTGCGCAAACAAACCGCTTTGTGGCGCGCCGACATGCCAACTGCCCGGAACCCTGCCAAGCAACTGGCACAGGAGCTAATGGGTAAGTCTATCGTGATCTACAGTGGCCCCAAATTGTATCCGGCTGCCTATAAGTGGAAGATCAGTTTCAATGAAAATGCCAAACACATCGCCTGGCTAGGCCAACTGCCGGAGTTTAACCACAACGAATTTATCGGCTGGAGCAAACAGCCGGTCGACAAGCCGTACGCGGTTATCGACTTGCGCAGTAATCTGGAGCACCCGCGCGTCCAAAAACGCTTTGAAGTGACCGCCCGACTGCTTTCCGGCATGCGTCCCGAACCGCACGTCGTACAGGTTCAGGGCGACTCGTTGGTGGAGCAGCTACTCTGGACATCGGCTTTTGGTGATTTTGTCAGCATGTACCTGGCGCTGTTAAGCGGCATTAACCCCGCGCCGGTCGAGCTGGTCGAAACGTTCAAAAAAGCCCTGGACAAGTAGGCCGCACGGCCGCCCAGGTGCCCGAAGCGACTTAAATGGGCCGGTCTTTGAGGCCGACTACATAAGCCGCGTAAGCAGTTATCAGGTGTAATCCGAAGAAGGTGACGAAGATAATGGCCATGGTGCGCAGGCTTAAATGGGCGAACGGCCAGACGAATAACAGGCCGCCGATAATGTAGTCGATTTGGTCAAACGGGAACCAACTGCGGCCGGCGCGAATATTAAATTGCCGCTTAAAGAAACTTTCGACAGCGTCACCGACCAGCGCGCCTAGCCCCATGACCAGGCCAAGTGCCAGGGCAGTTAGTAATGCGTCATGACGGCCGTTGAGCGATGCCAGCAGCGTAGCGGTAGCGCCGGCCAGCAGCGTACCGGTAACCAGGCCGCGCCAGGTCTTGTTTTGGCCGAGCAACCGTTTGCCGCGCCAGGACAGGCCGAAATCCAGCGGCGTGTGCCAGGTTCTGAGCAAGGGGATTTTATTGGCCAGCACCGGCGTGGCGTTAGCGACGCCAGCTGGCAGGAAAAAAATAAAGGCGGCCAGCCACTCGTTCATGCCGGCCTCCGTATTTTTTTGCGCAACCGGTTGAGTTTAGGGTGAGCCAGAGTGGTCAGCGGCGGCCGTGCTGTCACCAGGCGGGCTTTGGCCAGGTGTCGCAAGAAATCTTTGCGCGAGGGTAGCTTGTCGACGACAGTATAGGTGTGGCCCAGGCCTCTGGCGCCATGGGCGTCGCTGCTGGCTGCCGCCGGCTTGTGGTGGGCGCGCGCCCACTCGGCCGCCAGCCGGCTGCGGTTTTGGGCTACGGCCCGGCCGTTGTAGACCTCGACGATGTCGACGTACTGGGCGATGTCAGCCAGGCTGGCGGCCGGCAGGCCGCGCCGCACTGTCTCGAACGGGTGCGGAATGTACACCAAACCTCCTTGAGCCTTCACCGCCTGCGCGGCCTGCCGCGGCGTTTGCCCGGCGGCCACTGGTTCCTGCAAAAACAAACCGATAATCTCGCCCTCAGTGGTCATAATCTCCTCGCCGATAATAATGGCGTCGCCCAGCTCGGCCTGTAGTTCTTGGGCAAAATCGATACGGTTATGGTCGGTTATGGCAACCATATCCAAAAGGCCGCTTTTTAGGGCATGGCGGTATTGTTCCGCCCGGATGCCGCCGTCCGGCGAAGCCGTCGAGTGGGTATGCAGGTCAACGCGCGGCATTATCCAAGTGCTTGGTTATGCGGTGCAGCCGGCCGAAAGCAGTTATCCAACTGAGCAGGGCAATCAAAATAATGGCCGCAGCCAGCCAGCCGAAGATTAGGCCAATCACCAAAATGCCCATGCGGACTTCGTAGCGCATCAGGCCGTCCTGGAACAGCCGGTTGACGGTGTCGTGCCGGCCGTGGCCGCTCACGGCCGTTTCGCCCTTGGCTTTAACGTAACTGACCAGCAAGGCGCCGGCGCAAGCGGCCACGGCCCACACCGCCATATACGGCTGGTCCAGCCGGACGAACGCGTAAGCGCTGGCAATATACAGCAACGATTCTTTCATACGGTCGGTGCTGGCATCGAGCAGCATACCGGCTGGACCAGCCCGCTTCTGCAGCCGCGCCAGCTCGCCGTCCAACGTATCCAATAAACCGAAAACTACCAAGAACAAGGCCGCCCAGCGTACGTAGCCGACGGCTATCAGGTAGGCAATCGGTATGTGCCCGGCCAGACTAACAAAAGTGACCGTAGTGGGCGTCAAGCGCCCGCCGCTGAGGCCGTCGAGCTCCTTAGCCAGGTGCCGAGCGCCGGCTCTGACTATGCTTCGCAACCGATCTAACAGGGCATTCAGGGTACGCATTAGCCATAGTATACTCCACTCTAGAGGTGATTTGCTGCTTCTTGGTATACTAGTAAGACTATGGCTACACGTGAGGTGTCCCGGTCACAGCAACATCGGCTCTTGGTAGTATTGCTGCTTTCTACCAGCGTAAGCGTCGCTTTGCTGCTGGTTCGCATGTTCAGCACCGGCACGTCTGACTACTGGTTTTTGGCTTGGAACCTGCTACTGGCCTGGATTCCGCTGGGCTTCAGCTGCTGGCTGGTGCTGCGGCTGAAAACGACTGCCTGGCTGGCTTGGCCTAATCTTCTATTGACTGTTTTGTGGCTGGGTTTTTTGCCCAACGCCTTTTATATCGTCAGCGACCTGATCCATGTGCAGGCGACGGGGGATATCAGTATCTTGTTTGATGTGGTGATGATGGTGTCGTTCATCTGGAACGGTTTTGTCTTGGGCTACCTGAGCCTGTACCTGGTGCACCGGCAGTTACGCCGGCGCTTGGCGCCAATCCAGGCCGACGGCTTGGTGGCACTGGCCTTGCTGCTGTGCAGTTTTGCGATTTATCTGGGCCGGTATTTGCGCTGGAATAGCTGGGACGTGCTGGTTAATCCGGCCGGTGTAATCTTTGACGTTTCCGAACCGTTCATTAATCCGGCATCTAACCCGCAGGCCTTTACGACCACGCTGATGTTTTTCGTGCTGCTGGGCAGCATCTACATCGTTGGCTACCAACTAATTACTATTCTCCGCACTACCGAACCCGCTAAGATTCGCCGCTAATCTGCTATACTGGCATCTGTTATGACCTATCTCGTGGAGCTACTGACAACTGCCGCCGACGAACTGTTTGGCGTCAGCCTGCAGCCCGACCTGACGCGGCCGGACGAGCAGTTCGGCGACTATGCCAGCAACGCGGCCCTGCAGTTAGCCAAGCCTCTCAAACAGCAGCCGCGTCACCTGGCCGAGCAACTCAAAAGCTATCTGGAGGCCAACCACGACGGTTCAATTACCAAGATCGAAATTGCCGGCCCGGGCTTTTTAAACTTCTTTTTGAGTGACGAAGCGCTGTGGGCAGCGGCTACCGCCCAACCTGGCAAACTGTTTGACGGCCAGCGGGTGCTAATGGAATATTCCAACCCCAACGCTTTCAAGGAACTGCACACCGGCCACCTCTACCAAACGATTGTCGGTGACACCTTAAGTCATATAGTCGAGCAGGGTGGGGCACAGGTGTTTCGGGCCAACTTTGGCGGCGACGTCGGCCTGCACGTGGCCAAGTGTTTGTACGGTATTCGCCAGGCTTTAGGCGGCGACAAGCCCGAAAAACTGGCCGACGTACCGGTAGGCGAACAGGCCGGCTGGATTAGCAAAGCCTACGTAGCCGGCGCCAAAGCCTACGAGGACGACCCCAAAGCGGCCGCAGCAATCAAGGAACTTAACAACACCATTTATGCTTTCCATACCGACGACGACCATGACAGCCCGCTAGCACAACTCTACTGGACCTGCCGCGACTGGAGCTACGACTACTTCAAGCGTTTTTATGAGCAGCTGCAGGTAGCACCGTTCGACAAGTATTATCCCGAATCGGCCGCCACGCCGCCCGGTGTTGCCCTGGTGCAAGCCAACATCGGCACGGTGTTCCGCGAAAGCGACGGCGCCATCGTCTTTAAGGGCGAAGAGTACGGTGTGCACACCCGCGTGTTCATAACTTCAGCCGGCTTGCCGACCTACGAAACCAAAGACTTGGGCGTGGTTGTCAGCGAAGTCGAGGATTTTCCATACGACAAACGTATTGTCATGACCGGCAACGACCAGGCCGAGTACATGAAAGTGGTATTTGCCGCCTTAAACGAAATTAACGAAGCACTAGCGGCCAAGCAAACCCATTTGACCCACGGCACGGTACGTTTTGGCGACGGCCGAAAGATGAGTTCGCGGCTGGGCAACGTCACCCGGGCGGTTGAAGTGCTCGACACGGTGCGAAAAGCCGTCGAAGCAGATAATGATCAGCTGCGCGAAGACATTGCGCTTGGAGCAGTCAAATATGCGTTTTTGAAGCAGCGCTTAGGCGGCGATATCGCCTTTGACGTACAGGAGTCCGTCAGTTTGCAGGGCAACAGCGGCCCGTATTTGCAATATGCCTACGCCCGCGCCCGCTCCATTTTGGCCAAAGCCTCGGCCGGCGAACTGCCCGCACCCGAATTTACCGAAGGCGAACGCAGCCTGGTGCGCAAACTGGGCGAATACGCCAGCGTTGTTGAGCAGGCCGCCACTGAACTGATGCCGCACCACATCTGCACCTACTTATACGAACTGGCTCAAACCTTCAACCGTTTTTACGAAAACAACCGCGTCATCGGCGACGAGCGCGAAGCGATCCGCCTGAGCCTGGTAGATGCCTACGCAAGCACCTTGCACAGCGGCCTGACTTTGCTCAATATTCCAACGCCCCAAAAAATCTAACATGCTTATGGCTGCATTCTGCAGAAGTTCGCGGTAGAATAGAGCCATGGCAAAAAAAGTTACCCGTCAGGGCAGTGAAGTGGCGCCGCCGGCCAAACACCAGGTGGCTGCTAAACACGTCAAAGCCAAAACCAAAGACCACGCCCTTGGCTTTGTGGAATTCGTTCGTACCCAAGGGGTGATTGGGCTGGCTATCGGTTTTATCATCGGTACGCAGGCTCGGATATTGGTTGACCAGCTCAGCGCCAGTTTCATCAACCCTATCTTAGGTTTAATCGTCGGTTCGCCTGAGGGCTTGAGCGACAAAACGTTTTACATAGAGATCGCCGGCCGTCCGGCCACGTTCGAGTGGGGCGCGTTTTTGTACGTGATCATAAACTTTGTGATTATCGCCGCTATCATTTACTTTACGTTCCGTTGGCTACGGTTGGATAAGCTCGACAAAAAGAAGAATTAACTTGGCAAACTACCTCCTTAGCAGGTGCTTGCCCGATCACGTATACTAAAAACTATGAGTGGACCGACCGATGACGAGCTCAGGAAAAAGTTAACGCCGGAACAATACGCCGTACTGCGCCAGAAGAGCACCGAACCGGCTTTTAGCGGTAAGCTGTTACACAACGAAGAGACCGGTATGTATTCATGCGCCGCCTGCGGCCAGGAACTCTTCGCTTCTGAGCAAAAGTTTGACTCGGGCAGCGGCTGGCCCAGCTTTTGGGATCCGAAAACCACCAAAGCCATCAAACTAGCGGAAGACAGGTCGCTGGGCGAACCGCGCGTAGAGGTGACTTGTGCCAACTGCGGCAGCCACTTGGGCCACGTCTTCAACGATGCACCGCAAACACCGACCGGCATGCGGTTTTGTATCAACTCGGCGGCGTTAGATTTTAAACCCCAGAAGTAACATTTCGAGTGCGGCCGGTAACGGGGTATAATACCCAGCAATGAGCGATACGGACACCATCCCGACCAAGATTTTATGGGTTGATTTAGAAATGACCGGCCTGGATCCGCAACAGGACGTTATCCTTGAAGTGGCCGCCGAAATCACCGACTTTGACTTTAAGACCCTGGCCAGCTACGAAGCGGCCGTCAAACAGCCGCGCGACCGTGTGGTCAAGCGCATGCAGGCCAACACCTGGTGGAAAGATTTCCCTGAAAACCGCGACACCTTCGTCAAAAACCTCGACAAAGGTAAGGCTCTGGGCGACATCGAACAAGAACTTATCGCCCTGGTTGAGCGGCAGTTTGGCAGCGAGCTGGCCGTGCTGGGCGGCAACTCTATCTACAACGACCGGTTGTTTATTAAGCGCTGGCTGCCGTCGCTGGACCTCAAGCTGCACTACCGTATGTTGGACGTCAGCAGCTTCAAAATCCTGATGCAGGGCAAATATGGCGTCGTCTACGAAAAGAACGCTACCCACCGGGCCTTTGATGACATCCAGGCCTCGATTGCCGAGCTGCAATACTACCTGGACTGGTTCAAAAACCGTAATCAAAATAGCGATGGACCACAAGACCGTTGAAACCTACGTCTTAAGCATGCCGAACGCCCGACTGGATTATCCGTTCGGCGAAGAAGTGGCGGTGTATAAAGTGAACGACAAGATGTTCGCCTTAATCGCCGAGGGCAAAGACCCGGTGCGCATCAGCCTGAAGTGCGACCCCAAATTGGCCGAAGTGCTACGCGAAAAGTATGAAACGGTATTACCCGGCTACCACCTGAACAAAAAGCATTGGAACACTATTGTGCTGACCGGCCAGCTCAGTTGGCCGGAAGTCCAGGACCTGATTCGCCACTCCTACGAGCTGGTCGCGGGTGCCGGCTGATTCTTGAGCAACGTCACCACGCTGTCGTAGAGCTTTTTTAGCAACTCTTTTTGCTTGGCGCCGCTGGCACCTTGATAGGTTGTAGTCAGCCGGTCTCGATAAGCGGTCAATTGCTGATAGAGGATGGTATAAAGAACGGTATCGTAGGTGCCGGCCTGCTCGGCGTTCTTGAGCGTTTCGTCGGTGGAGGCGCTTTGAGTTGCCGCCAGTTGTTTGGTATTGATCTTTTGGTCCATCTCTTTCTGTAGATAGGCGAGCGTTTGCTGCTGGCCGGTGGTAGTAGTAAGGTAGGCATTCTGGGCAAAGTTTAGCGTGGCAGGCGAACGGGCTTTGGTGGTGCCGGCATTACTGATGCGGGCAATCTCGTTTTGAGTCTGGGCAAGTTCGATCATCGGTTGAGCGTTGCTGCCGCCGATGCTAAAAATGACAACCAGGATGATAATAAACAAGGTAAGCACGCCGCCCAACCCCAGGCCGCCGACAATCAGGCGCTGCTTGCGCGAAGCACCACTAGGCAGCAGGGAGCGCTTGGGCTTTTGCGGGTCCTGCATGATGAAGTCGTACTGGTTCGAGCCGCCAACGGGCGGCGGTACGGGTTGGTTTGGAGGCATACATGTATTTAAGCATATGCGGTACATGCCTGACCAGCGCCACAACCGGCCCGGTCACATCGCTTGCCCGATACGTTAACATCCCGCCCGGCTTGGCTTGACATCAAAAGACTATTTTGATACCATTTTGGTATGAGTAGCACGACTGTTAAAATCCAAGTACCGATGGAAAAGTCACTGCGCGACGCTTTAGCAGCGCGTTCTAAGGCGCTGGGCTTTGATTCCATCCAGGCCATGATCCGCGTTTGGGCCAAAGCCCAGGCCGACGGCCGAACCATTGATTTTGACGCCGAACCATGGCCGGAACCTCCCCAAGAGGTCGCCGACCGTTTTGATCGCGAACTTGCTGAACATAAAAAGCTCGAGAGCCAGGGCAAAGTCAGGGGGTACACTGATGTCGGTGACCTCATGAAGGACCTGCTCTCTGATGAAGATAATTAAATATACCAAACCGTTCAGGCTCTTTTGTTTGCTTATGTTTAAGAAGTTGGCATAGCGTACAATAGGGGTATGGATGCGGTTGATGAGGTTAAGCAGCGGTTGAACGTCGAAGACGTAGTGGGCGAGTACGTCGAGCTCAAACGTGCCGGCCGTAACTTTAAGGCGCTCAGCCCATTTAGCAACGAAAAGACGGCCAGCCTGATGGTCAGCCCCGAAAAACAGATTTGGCATGACTTTAGCAGCGGCAAGGGCGGCGACATCTTCACCTTTGTGATGGAGATGGAAGGGCAGGACTTTAAGGGGGCACTGGACTTGCTGGCGCGTAAGGCCGGCGTGGATTTGAGCCAGTTCCGCGGCGGCGGTGGCCAGGGCAACGCCAAACTGAAACAGCGGCTGCATGAGGCCAACGAGCTGGCGGCTAAGTTCTATCAGGTACATCTGAGCAAAAGCGGCGAAGCGGTCGATTATGTGTTCAAAAAACGCACAATTAACAAAGAAACAGCGTTGTCGTTCCAGCTTGGTTACGCGCCCAACAACGGCGCGGCGCTGACGGACTTTTTACTAAAAAAGGGTTTTACGGCCGACGAACTCAAAAAAGCCGGCCTCAGCACCCAGCGCGCCGGCCGGCCCGGCGACATGTTCCGTGGCCGGATTATGATTCCGCTAATGGACCCGGGCGGGCAGGTGATCGGCTTCACCGGCCGGCTCTTGAATGACGAACCAAACGCGCCCAAGTACCTCAATACGCCGCAGACGATACTCTACGACAAAAGCCGACATGTGTTCGGGCTGCACCTGGCCAAGCAAGCCATTCGCCAGGCCAAATTTGCCGTGGTGGTAGAGGGTAATATGGATGTTGTCGCCAGCCACCAAGTGCACGTCAATAATGTGGTAGCTACCGCCGGTACGGCTATGACCGAATATCACCTTAAGGCGCTGGAGCGGTTCGTGCCGGACGTACGCTTGGCGTTCGACCAGGACAAGGCCGGTATTGCTGCCGCCGAACGGATTATTCCGCTGGCTGGCAAAACCGGCGTTGATCTGAGCATCATCACCGTCAAAGACGCCAAAGACCCGGACGAACTTATCCAAAAAGACCCGGGAGCCTGGGAGCAAACCATTACGCAGCCGGAATACGCGCTGGACTGGCTGATGCGGGTCTATGCCGAGCGGCTGGACTTAGCCAGTGCCCAGGGCAAGCGCCAGTACAGTGATGTCATGCTGGCCACCGTCCGGGCGCTCGACGACGCGGTGGAGCAGGAGCACTATCTGGAAAAACTTGGCAAAACGTTGGGTGTCAGCCGCGAGGCGCTCAAGAACAAACTCAAAGCTAACCCCGCCAGCCCGGCCCGTAAAAAACGGGCTGAACCGCCCAAAGTTGACCCGCACGTTGCCGAGATTATCAAAGCCCAGAACCAACTGCTGGCACTGGCGTTCATGGTGCCCAACCTGCGCGGCTACCTGCAGCCGTTAACCACCGACATGCTGCCCGAAGAACCGGCTCGCGAACTATTTACGTTTTTGCGCGAGCACCCCGATTTTGCCGCCCCGGGCAAAGGCTCGGGCAAGGGCCGCGGCAAGCAAAGCAAGCCGCCCAAACAATTGAAAAACGTTGCGGAATACGCTACAATATTAGGAGTCATATTTGAGGAACTCTATCAAAGTCTCGAGGCCGTGGAGCTTCGCTACGAAGCCGCTCGATTGCAGACTCGCCTGATAGAACACTATGTAAAAACCCAAAAAGCCGAGCTGACCAGTGCCTTGCACGAGGCCGACGACGCCCAAACCAAAACGCTACTCACCAAAGCTAAGGCGCTCGACGCCCTACTCAACGTAACCAAACAAGGAGATGCTTAAATGGCAAAACCCAAGACGGCAAAACCCAAGCCCACCCCTAAATCCGCATCTAAGCCTAAATCTACACCTGTACCAACCCATAGTTTTGACGACGCCAAGGCCAAATTGCTAGCCAAAGCCAAAAAAGACGGCAAGATCGACCAGCGCGATATTTTCGCCTTGATCCCCGACGTACCGGCTAATATCGACGTGCTCGACGGCCTGTATGGCAAGCTGGCCGAACTCAACCTGAGCATTATTAGTGCCACCGAACCGAATGCCGCCGACTTTAGCGACGAATGGGTCGAAGAAGAGGAAGAAATCGTCCTCAGTGACCAAACCTACCTGGATGACATCGCCGACGACTCGGTGCGCCTGTACCTGCGCGAAATCGGTAAAATCCCGCTGCTCAACGCCGAAGAAGAACTGGCTCTGGCTCAAAAAGTGGTATCTGGCGACAAACGAGCCAAAGACAAAATGGCTGAAGCCAACATGCGCTTGGTAGTCAGTATCGCCAAGCGATACGTCGGCCGCGGCCTGGACCTACTGGACCTTATCCAAGAGGGGAACACCGGCCTGCTGCGTGCCGTCGAAAAATTCGACCCCGACAAGGGCTTCAAGTTTAGTACCTACGCTACCTGGTGGATCCGCCAGGCTATTACCCGCGCCATCGCTGACCAAGCTCGTACCATCCGTATTCCGGTGCACATGGTCGAGACCATTAACAAGTTGCTGCGTACCCAGCGGCGCTTAACCCAAGAATTCAACCGCGAACCAACCAACGAAGAAATCGCCAAAGAAATGGAAATCGATGTCGACAAGGTGGAACACATCATGAAGATCAAACAGGACATCTCGAGCTTAGACGCCAGCGTGCGCGATGACGAAGAAGACTCGGTCTTAGGTGACTTTATCGAAGATGAAGAGTCCGTCAGCCCCGAAGAAGCGGCCACCGGCCAACTGCTCAAAGAGCACGTTAATGTCATGTTAAGCGCCCTGACAGAACGCGAGCAGAAAATCCTCAAGCTGCGCTTCGGCCTGGAAGACGGTAAATCACACACTTTAGAAGAAGTCGGGCAGGAGTTCAGCGTCACCCGCGAACGTATTCGCCAAATTGAGGCCAAAGCCCTAGCTAAACTGCGCAAGCACAAAGACGCTCGCAAATTACACGACTATATCAAGTAGTATTTATGTAACGGTTTCTTGTACGAGGGCGTCGAGCCTGGCAAGCATATCTTGAGGGGTATAGTCGTTGGCAATCGTGTGGTCGGCATACGCGATTGGACTGCCTTTTTCTAGGTTTTCGATCTCGGCAATCTCGCGTGCTACAAGCTGTTCGAGCGTGTATTTACGGTGGCTGTCTTTGCGGTCAAGGACGCGTTGCCGACGGACTTTTTTCGGTGCCACCACGGCAATCACAGTCAGTTGGTTACCAAAGGTCTGCTCTAAAAACTTGTACTCGCTCCAACTATACAGCCCATCCAATACCACCGCCTCTTTGCCGGCCTTAAAATAGTTTTTGGCTTTGCGGGCGACATGCTTAGCCAGTACCGCGGCACCTTCCTGTTTACGCATGTCTTCGCGTACAAAAATCTCGTCTTTGACGTTATCCAGACCCCGGCGCTGAACTTCCTCGTAGACCATGTTGCCAAAGTGAATCACCGGCCAGCCGTACTTTTCGGCCAAGTAGTCGGTGCAGGTACCTTTGCCAGACCCCGGCATGCCAACCAATGCGATAACGTGTTTTTTCATTGCCCTATAATCTCGCAGAATCAGGCGTAAGTAAAGAGGCGGTATGCATGGCGTATACTGGTAGCTATGAGTGAGAAGGTGACGAAGCGGAAGAGACTGGCGATTATTGACGGTAAGAGCGTGTTTTATCGCGGTTACTACGCCATGCCCAACTTGGCCACCAAAGAGGGAGCGCCAACCGGCGGCGTATTCGGCTTTGCTACCATGGCACTGGAAGTGATCCGCAAGCTCCAGCCCGACTACGTGTGTGTGGCCTGGGACAAGCCTAAAACCAATATCCGCAAGCGCGTACAAATGTATCCGGAATACAAAGCCGGCCGCAAACCGGCACCGCCGGATTTTTATGAACAAATTCCATTGCTACAGGAACTGCTGAAAGATTTTGGTTGGCCGTTGTACGAGTTGGATGACTACGAAGCTGACGATATTATGGGCACCCTGGCGGTACAGGCCACAGCTCAAGATATCGAAACCATGCTCGTAACCAGCGACCTCGACATGCTGCAGCTGGTTGACCTGCACGTCAGCGTCTATGCGCTGAAAAAGGGCTTAAGCAACATCGAACTGTTCCACCCAGAGAGCTTTACCGAAAAATACGGCTTGCTGCCAGTGCAGTTTTTGGACTTGAAAGCCCTGAAAGGGGATTCGTCCGACAATATTCCCGGTGTGCCGGGCATTGGCGAGAAAACAGCTATCGAGCTGCTCAAGCAGTACCACACGCTGGACGGTATTTATGAGAACCTGGCACTTACCAAAGATAGCGTCCGAAAGAAATTAGAGGCCGGCAAAGACCTGGCTTACTTGAGCAAACAGCTGGCGGCTATTTGGACGGACGCGCCGCTCAAACTGGATTTGAAGAAGATGGACGGCAGCTTATGTCATCCTGAGAAAGTACAGGAACTATTACAGCGGCTGGAGTTCCGCAGCCTGGTACGGCAATTGCCGGAGGTTATGCAGGTGGCTGACGCGGCTCCCGCCCATGTGCCGGCGGGGCTGAAGTTGGGTAAGGTCACGCGGGTTGATACTGACGCCGCGCTGGCTAAGCTGGAACTCGGCGTTGGCAGCACCGCCGCCCCGGCCGTAGTCTACAGCCGCAGCCGCGGCAAACACGGGCGGGAGCCGCAACTGCTCATACTAAGCCCTAAGCCCGACGTTATCTACGAACTCGACCTAACCAAGCTCGACCGTACTAAAACAGCTGCTACACTACAAAAACTGGGCTCGCTGGTCGGCTATGATGTCAAAGCCACCCTTAAAGTATTGCTGGAACTGGGCCTGACCGAGTTGCCGGCGGTAGAACACGACATTTTGGTCGGCGCCTTTCTGATCAACAGTCTGCAACGGGTGCAATCACTCAGTGAACTGGCTGACCGCGGCCTGGGCTACACAGCTTCTTCGCTTGATGACCTGGATACAGAAGAATTGCGCGCCCGGGCACCAGAACTAATCGCCGTTATCCGCGGCCTGTACGAACAGCAAATTAAAGAGCTTAAAAAATATCCGAAACTACCTACACTAGCCAAAGATATTGAGTGGCCGGTCATTCCGGTGCTGGCCCGCATGGAGTACGAGGGGATTGAGCTGGACACCGATTACCTCAAACATTTTCAGGTCGAGATTGATGATGCTATCAGCGACCTTGAACAGCAGATTTACGGTTACGCTGACGCAGAGTTTAATATCGGTTCGCCCGGCCAGCTGGCGGACGTACTGTTTACTACCTTAAAACTACCAACCAACGGTATAAAAAAGGGCAAAACCGGTTACTCAACGGCTGCCAGCGAGCTGGACAAACTGCGCGCGATACATCCCATTATTGACCTGATAACCCAGTACCGCGAAGTAACCAAACTTAAGAATACCTACGTCGATACTTTGCCGCGGCAGGTTGACGAGCATTCCCGCATCCATACCACCTTTAACTTAACCGTTGCCCAAACCGGCCGGCTCAGCAGCACCGACCCGAACCTACAAAACATTCCCATCCGTACGGACTTAGGCAAGCGTATCCGCACGGCCTTTGTGGCCGGCAAGGGCAAGGTTCTGGTCGGCGCCGATTACTCGCAGTTCGAACTGCGCCTGGCGGCCGTGCTTTCCGGCGACAAAACCATGATCAACGCCTTCAAAGACGACGACACCGACATCCATACCCAAACCGCAGCACTGGTACACGGTATCAAGCCCGCGGAGGTCACTAAGAACATGCGGCGTGACGCCAAGGTCGTTAACTTCGGCGTGATGTACGGTTTAAGCCCCCATGGCCTAAGTGTGGCCACCGGCCTGACGCGCGAGCAGGCGGCTGACTTTATAAAACGCTATTTCGAAATCCGCACCGGCTTGCTGGCTTACATTGAGTCGGTTAAAGAGAAGGCCAAAGAGGACGGTTACGTCGAAACCATGTTCGGCCGACGCCGGCCGACGCCGGACGTCCGTTCCAGTAACTTCGCCGTCCGCGAAGCCGCCATGCGCGCTGCTGTTAATATGCCGTTCCAGGGCACGGCTGCCGATATTATGAAGCTGGCCATGATAGCTGTCCAAAACATCTTGCCGCCAGAGGCCAACATACTGCTGCAGATCCATGACTCAATTTTGGTGGAATGCCCCAAAGCCGATGGCGAGCGAGTAGCAAAATTACTCAAAACCACCATGGAAGGTGTCTGTCAACTGGCCGTCAACCTTAAAGTCGACACTGACAGCGGCAAAAACTGGGGCGAACTATAAGGCAGCCCCACCGAAGTTTGTAAATAGAAAGAAATATGGTATTATTTAACCATTGTGAACAGTGGTATCAGATACTTTTTGGCGACGCTGACGATTATCGTGTTGCTGCTCGTGGGCATTGTAGTTATTGTCCGCAGCGGTTCTTCGAATAATACCAATGTAGTGCCCGGTAGCGGCAGCGCACTGACTGACTACACCGAAAACACCAATGCCTCGGTGCAGTACACCATTGACGGGCCGATTAATGCATCCGAAAATCATCGGGCTATCCGTATTACCATTAGCCCGCGCAGCCGCCAGATTGACGTGTTTAAGGGCTATCAGGGCGAAATTTTGGATCGCAAGACCTACGATAACAACACCGATGCCTACGGCGAGTTTTTAGAGGCGCTGAATCGCGCCGGCTTTACCAAGGAACGCCGCCTCAGAGAGGGCATTACCTCCGAATCGATTTGCCCGCTGGCTAACCGCAGCTTCTACCAAATTGTCGAAAACGGCAGCGATGTACAAAACCTATGGTCGGCTGCTTGCACGGACGGCTCTTTTGCCGGCAACATCCAGTTGACGGTAATACTTTTCCAGGCACAGATCCCCGACTACGACGCAATCACCAGGAACGTTAGTATTACCGGTACCGGCAACCGTAATACCGGTTTGGTACTGTAGCCGGCGTTGACTTTTTCTGTGCAAAGGCTTATACCAAAAGGGTAGTTACCAACATACACACCAAGGAGAAAGCCCGACAATGACAATGTATCAAACGCCTGCTATGGAAGGGTCTCCGGAGTTTGTGTATTGTCCTGTTAACACTATGCCCCCTTCTGACGGATGGCAGCCGGTCGAGCCGGACAGATTGGCGGCTGAGGCTCAGGAACGGGCCGACCGTGCGCTCGAAGAAGTAATCCAACAAGAAGCCCACATGCTTGGCGCGGCTGCCCTAGCCGATACGTATGACCAGCCGCCGCTTGGTGCCGCTTAGCTTAGCCAGTGTGTGCAGGTGCGGCCGCAAAGCTCCGGCCAGTGCCGCCCCGCGCGTGGTTATAATAATCTGATTGTCGCGTAGCGCTACTGCCACCGGCTCGTTGAAATGCTCTTTGACGTAGTCTTTGATACCGCTAATTTCGGGCGGCTCTTCGTCGAAGCGTCCGGCCAGCAAATCCCGTAAAGCGTGTGTCATACGGGTATTATACTCCGACAAAACGCTTGCGTTTTATAATCAGGAGGTTATAGTGAAATAAGGCAGCAGAGCTCCTAGTAATAAAACGTAAAAGAGATGCCTATGCCCAACCACGAAGCTATATCCAGCGTCGCATTAGCTACCCAAGGGGAGCTGGAAGTCATTCACGCGCTGGCTGTTTCGTGTGTTGAAAAGGGCATAGTTATAGAAGACGCCGATAACCCCAGAGACCGTCTTCCGGTTGAAGTTGTAGAAATGGTAACCGGAGCTAAACTTGATGATTTAGCCCGCGACCCGTGTCGTGACCCGAACGTTGTATTCGAAGGCAAACAGGCCGTGGTGGTGCAGGAGTTGGCGGCCGTGGCCGAAAATTTTGCATCCAGTGCCCGTATCCGGCGGCTGGGCCGGCAGATAGTCATCTGCGAACAACACGCCGCCTGAGCCGCCCAAAGCCTGGTACAATAGTTGCATGCCCGAGTTACCAGAGGTAGAGACCGTTCGTCAGGGTTTGGCCGAACTACTGCCCCGTCACGTTGTGACAGGGGTTGTGACGGACTATAGTAAGTCGTTTCCAAATGCGCCGGCCGACGTGCAGCGGTTTTTGGTTAGTGCCAAGGTTGGTGCCGTTAGGCGCCGCGCCAAAGTTTTAATAATTGACCTAAGCAGCGCTTACAGCCTGCTGGTGCATCTTAAAATGACCGGCCAACTGGTATACCGAGCCGATAATGGCGAGCGGTTTGGCGCCGGCCACCCTAACCGCAGCCTGATTGGCGAGCTGCCGGATACATCGACTCGCGTAATATTGGAGTTGGACGGGGCCAAGCTGTTTTTTAACGACCAGCGCCGGTTCGGCTGGGTCCGTTTACTGCCGACGGCCGAGATCCCTTCTATTGATTTTTTCAAAAAGGTCGGCCCGGAGCCGCTGGCCGCCGACTTTACGGCTAAAGACTTTCGGGCGCGGCTGCTATGCCGGCCCAACACAACCATTAAGGCGGCTCTGCTGGACCAGACGGTTATTGCCGGAGTAGGGAACATCTACGCCGACGAAGCACTGTTCGGCGCCAAAATTCATCCGGCTATGCGGGTGCGTGACGTATCGACTGCCAAGCTCAACAAATTGTTTGCTGACTTACGGGCAGTACTGGAGTTAAGTATTGCCAAAGGCGGCTCGTCCGACCGCAATTACGTTGATGCTAAGGGCAAGCGCGGCAGCTATCTGACGTTTGCCCGAGTATTCAGGCGCGAAGGCCAGGCCTGCCCGCGCTGCGGCCACGAAATTGTTAAGATTCGGGTGGCCGGGCGGGGGACGCACATCTGCCCGCGCGAGCAGAAATTACCGAGAGGCTACGCATGATACTAACGCTCACCGGCACCAACGATTTCGCCCTGCGGGCAGGCCTGGCCGAGTTGCGCCAGGCTTTCGTCAAAACCCATGGCGACATCGGCCTGGAACAATATGACGGCGCCGAACTTGACCCGGTACGCCTGCCGTCTATCGTTCAGGCCTCGCCGTTTTTGGCTGCCCACCGGATGGTCATTATAAGGAACCCGTCGGCCCAAAAAGCCGTGCAGGAGGCACTGGAACAACTGCTGGCTGACGTACCGGAAACCACCGACCTGGTGATTGTTGAACAACGCCCCGACAAACGCACCAGCTACTATAAGACGCTGCAAAAACAAACCGACTTTCGGGAGTATGCAGAACTGGACGAACGGGGTTTGGCACAATGGCTGGTAACAGAGGCCAAGAACCGCGGCGGCAGTATAAGTTTGAGTGATGCGAATTATATAGTGCAGCGGGTTGGCGCCAACCAACTATTACTCAGCAACGAGCTACAAAAATTACTCAGCTACCAACCTGCCATTACTCGGGCGCACATCGACGAATTAACCGAACCGACACCACAGAGCAGTGTCTTCGACTTGTTGGATGCGGCGCTGGCCGGCGACCGCCGGCAGGTGCTGCGGCTGTACCATGAGCAGCGCCAACAAAAAGTCGAACCGCTGGCCATCATGGCCATGATGGCCTGGCAGCTGCACGTGTTGGCGCTGCTCAAAACCGCCGGCCAGCGCCGCCCGGAAGACATCGCGCGCGAGGCCAAAGTCAGCCCCTTCGTCATTCGTAAAAGCCAACGTGCCGCCCAAAAATGCACGCTACACCAACTCAAACAGTGGATAGCCGACGCCGCCCGCCTGGACGTCCGCCTCAAAAGCGAACCCATCGACGCCGATAACGCCCTGCAGCACTACCTATTACAACTCAGTTCCTAATTATTTTTTAGCGGCTGCTTTTTTGGCAGCCGGCTTCTTGGCCGGAGTTTTCTTGGCCACGGTCTTTTTAGCCGCAGTTTTCTTAGTAACAGTCTTCTTGGTGCCGGCAGCGGCCTTGGCCTGCTTGGCTAATTGAGCTTTCTTGCGGGCGGCCTTGTTCTTATGCATGACACCCTTTTTAACGGCTGTGTCGATAGCGCCCTGGGCTGCGGCCTGAGCTTTTTTGCTATCCTTACCGCCGGCTACGGTAGCACTAAACGCCTTAACGGCCTCTTTCAATGACCGCTTGGTCTTACTGTTGCGTACGGTTGCTTTGCGTGCCGTACGGACACGCTTCTTGGCTGATTTGATAATCGGCATGTATATCCTTTGAACTTACTATAATTGTAGACTTCGGAGCACACTATACCCTACAGGGGCGGGGTTTGTAAAGAAAACTCTGGACAAACATAAGCATTCATGATACTATCCAACCAAGGTTTCTTAACAAAAAAACAAAAAAATGGACCCAAACGCCAAACAGCAGATCCTTGAGCGCTTACAGCAGGCCAATAATGTGCTGGTAACGGTGAGTGCCAATCCGTCGGTAGACCAGCTGTCGGCCTGTATCGGTCTGACGCTGCTGCTCAATAAGCTCGGCAAACACGGCACGGCGGTGTTCAGCGGTGATATTCCATCGACTATTGAGTTCCTCAAACCCGAAGAGACCATCGAAAAGAATACCGACAGCTTGCGCGATTTCATTATCGCTCTGGATAAGTCCAAGGCCGATAAACTGCGCTACAAGGTCGAAGACAAGATTGTCAAAATCTTTATTACACCATACCGGACCAGCTTAAGCGAAAAAGATCTGGATTTCAGCCAGGGCGACTTTAACGTCGACGTAGTGATGGGGCTGGGCGTGCATGAGCGCACTGACCTCGATAAAGCTATTATGGCTCACGGCCGGATTCTGCATGACGCTACGGTTATCTCGGTCAACAACCGCGACCAAGGCAACGTCGGCGCCATTAACTGGGTTGATTTAAACGCCAGCAGCTTATCCGAGATGCTGGTTGACCTGAGTAAGGGGCTGACTACCGAGCCGATGGATGCCCAAATGGCTACGGCCTTTATGACTGGTATCGTGGCCGAAACCGATCGCTTTAGCAACGACCGGACCAGCCCGGCTACCATGACCCTGGCCTCAGAACTGATGAGTGCCGGCGCCAACCAGCAGCTGATCGCCTCAAAGCTCGAAGGTACTAAACCGATCCCAAAGGTAAAGCCAGCCGACACAGACACTACTGAAGATGATGCTGATGACGACGGTTCGCTGCGTATCTCGCATGACGATGCCGAAACCGCGCCGCCAGCCAGTTTGCCGCCAGTAGTAGAGGACAATGAAGAAGAAAACAGCGCGCCGGCCGGACCTAAGATATCGAAACTGCGCAATGATGAACAATCGTCTAAACCGCCGACTCAGCCCGAAGACGCGGCACCGCCCAAGCTAAGCGGCGATTCTAACATGGTACTGGAACCACCCGCCTTAGGCAGTAAACTTACTGCCAATAGCGAACCTGAACACGCGCAAGTAGAACCTTCGACCGATCCGTTGAGCACCAATCCTGCCGCTGACCAACCACTGTTGAATAGGCTGCCGCTGGAAGCGGCGGCGCCGGCCACTATGGCCGACGGCAGCCCGGCGACACTCAATAAGATCGAAGAATCGGTTGATAGCCCGCATGTCTCTGAAGAGGCCGGCGCGTCAGCCGCGGTGACTGACAACCCTAAGAATCACCTTGAAGAAGCCCGTGAGGCTGTAGATGCGGCCATCGGTGGTATTGACCCTGTCGACCAACCTCTGGAACCGATTGAGGCGCTCGGCGCCCAGCCGGTTAACCTTGACTTGCACACCGGACAAACTGCACCGCCTATGCCTGCCGGCAGTCCGCCGGTAGCCGGTACGCCGCCGGCGTTTATGCCGCCGGCCGTACCAATGCCAGCTCCCCAAGCACCGCCTGCCAACGGCGTAAACCCCAATATCCCTTCGCAACTTATGCCGACCACGCCGCTGACTGACACTACGGCTGCCGCTAGCGCGCCGGCCCCGCCTCCGCCGGTGCCGCCGCCGATGATGCCACCGCCCGCCCCATAGGGCATGCTACACTCTACCGGTATGGACGGGATAGTATTAGTCGATAAGCCTAGCGGCTGGACATCGTTTGACGTGGTGGCCAAAGTACGCGGCATTGCGCGTGTCAGCGGTGTAGCCAAACCCAAAGTCGGTCATGCCGGTACCCTTGACCCGCTGGCCACCGGCCTAATGGTGATTCTGATCGGCTCCTACTGCAAACGCGCCCAGGAATTCAGTAAACTCGACAAAACCTACGCCGTAACAGCTCGTTTGGGCCAAATTAGTACCACTGGCGACGAGGAAGGGGAGAAAAGCCTTGTTTCGGACGTCCAACCAAGTCTAACAGAGGTACGGACAGCTCTGGAACGGTTTACCGGCACTCTAAGCCAGGTACCGCCGGTCTACTCAGCCGTTAAGGTCGGCGGCCAGCGGGCCTACAAATTGGCGCGCCAAGGCAAAGCCGTCAAAATTGACCCGCGCAGCGTAACCGTTCATGGCTACACGGACGTTGGGTACGCCTATCCCACGCTCAACTTCACCGTCGACGTTTCCAGCGGCACCTACATCCGCACCCTGGTTGAAGACATCGGCAAACATCTCAAAACCGGCGCTTATACCACCGGTTTGCGCCGCCTGACGGTAGGTGATTCTACTCTGGATAACGCGCTGCCTGCCGACAATTTGAGTTCAGAAGCTATCTACCAAAATCTGCGGACCGCAAAGTGAGTACAAAACTTGTAAAACAGATACGAGTTTGCTATAATCATCGGTAACGCCATCAATCTCTATCAGTAACCATAAGGAACCAGATGATTTCGACCGATAAGAAACAGAAGATTATTAGCGACCTGCAAACCAACAAAAAGGATACCGGCTCACCAGAGGTGCAGATTGGTATTTTGACCGCCCGCATCAACGAGCTAACCGGCCATCTCAAAGCCAACAAGAAAGACTTCGCGGCGCGCCGCGGGTTGTTGCAAATGGTGGGGCAACGCAAGCGCTTGCTGCGCTACTTGGCTAAGCAAGACAGTAACACCTATCTGGAACTGACAGAAAAACTCGGCATTCGCCGCTAATCTGCCCAGACTCGACCGGCTCCGCAAAAGGGCCGCAAGCTTGTGCACATTAACGCCTAAACGTACGGTTCGTTGTAGGGTAACAGATATATGCTCGGCACCTCAATTTTGCACAAGCGCCGGCCGTATATTTGAACTATGCAACGAACCCTATCCCAGAAAGGACCAACCATGGGACACACACTAAACCCTTTGGGTAAAAAAATAATTTCCGTCGAAACTGAGTTTTGCGGCCGGACGCTGACGCTCGAAGTCGGCCGCGTCGGCTTCCGCAGCACAGCCACAGTGGTCGCCCGCTATGGCGACACCGTTGTATTGGGTACCGCGATGGTGGGCAACAGCCCGCTGCACGGCTTTGACTACTTTCCGCTCAGTATCGATTACGAAGAAAAGATGTACGCCGCCGGTAAGATCAGCGGCAGCCGCTTTATTAAGCGCGAAGGTCGTCCCAGCGATGACGCCGTACTGATTGGCCGCCTGATTGACCGGCCGATCCGGCCGTTATGGCCAAAAGGCTACCGTCACGAAGTCCAGGGCATTGCTACGGTTCTGAGCATGGATCCGGCGTTTCGCCCCGACATGGTCGCCATGGTCGCCATGAGCGCCGCCTTTATGCTGACCGGCGCGCCGTTTGAAGGGCCGGTGGCCGGCGTACGCGTCGGCATGGACGGACAGGGTAATTACACGACCTTTGCCACCGCCGAAGAGCTTAACACCGGCAAGCTTGACCTGGTTGTGGCCGGTACAGGCGACGCCATTATGATGGTCGAAGCCGGCGCCAACGAAGTTACCGAAGAAGAAATCGCCGGCGCGTTGCAGTTTGGCCACGATGCTATTCAGCCGGCTATTGCCCTGCAAAAGGAACTGGTAGAAAAAGTCGGCGTAACACCGCAGGAATACAGCTTAACGCTGCCCGACAGCGATATTCAACAGCGGGTAGACACCTGGGTGGCCGGTAAATTGGGCACCGGTTTGCGCCAGCCGTATCCGGAGCGTAACGACCTCGTTAAAAAAGTCCGTAACCAGATGTACGAGCACTTTATCGCCGAAATCGGCGAAGAGGCTTTCGCCGAACAAAAGCGCGAATACGACGATGCCTTTACCATGGCCCTGCACAAAGACGTCCGCGAGGGCATCGTCAAAGAGCAAGTGCGTCCTGACGGCCGCAGCCTGACCGAAATCCGTCCTTTGAGCAGCGAAATCGGTATTTTGCCGCGGGCTCACGGTTCCAGTATCTTTACGCGCGGCCTGACGCAGGCCATGAACATCGTGACCTTGGCGCCGCTGAGCTATGTGCAACTGGTTGACACCATGGAAAAAGAAGGCGAACGCCGCTATCTGCACCACTATAACGCCCCCGGCTGGACGGTTGGCGAAGTCAAACGCCTGGGTTCGCCCGGACGGCGGGAAATCGGCCACGGCTACCTGGCGGAACGCGCCCTAACAGCTGTTTTGCCGAGCGAAGAAGAGTTCCCGTACACCATGCGCTCAGTCACCGAAATTATGAGCCAAAACGGCTCCACCTCTATGGCTGCTACCTGTTCCAGCTGTTTGGCGCTAATGAACGCCGGTGTGCCGCTGAAGCGGCCGGTTAGCGGTATTGCCATGGGCCTGATGATGGACGGTGACACACCATACATCCTCAGCGACATCGCCGACGCCGAAGATTTCGCCGGTGACATGGACTTTAAGGTAACCGGTACCACCAAAGGCATTACGGCTCTGCAGATGGACATGAAAGTCCACGGGTTGCCGGTCAAAGTGCTCAAACAAGCCTTGTTGCAAGGCAAAGACGGCCGGGCGTTTATTTTGGAGCACATGCTCGCCACCATTAAAGAACCGGGCGAGATGAGCGCCTACGCGCCGCGCGTGGAGTCTATCAAGATTAATCCCGATAAAATCCGCGAAGTAATTGGCAAGGGCGGTGAAACCATCAACAAGATTATCGCCGAAACCGGCGCCGAGATCGACATCAAGGACGACGGCTTGGTATTTATTGCCAGCCCCGACAAGAAGTCGATTGACGCCGCCAAACAGTACATTGAAAGCATCACGGCCGAGCCGGAAGTCGGCAAGATTTACGTCGGTGCACCGGTGGTCAGCGTGATGGACTTCGGTGCCTTCGTGCAGATTATGCCGGGCAAAGACGGCCTGGTGCACGTCAGCGAAATCAAGGAAGAGCGGGTCGAAAAACCCAGCGACGTCCTAAAAGAGGGCGACAAAGTAACCGTTAAGTTAGTGGCGATTGATGACCGCGGCCGCTTGCAGCTTAGTATGAAGGCTGCTGCCCGCGAACAAAAAGACGCCAAGCAATAAGGAAAGGAAGGGTGGTATGGGCAAACATAAACTAGACAGGTTCAGCCAATGGAAGCAGCACACCGTGGCTGGCCTAGCAACATTTACGCTGGTCGAAGCGCTATTGACCTATGGCTTCGCCTCTTGGTCCATCGATTCGGGCAGCCTGCTGTTGTATCTGGTCACCGCCCTTTTCTTTATTGGTACTGTCAAAAACTTTATATTTCTAATCAAGGCGCTTATACATGGCCAGTCAAAAACAGGCAAAACTCGACACACTAAAAGCTAAGATTCTGGCTGACAACATCTGTCCGGAACTGGCCGGGCAGGCCACCCAGCTGGTCTTTGGCGACGGCAGCGCCGATGCCAAGGTGGTGTTTATCGGCGAGGCACCAGGCAAGAACGAAGATATTCAGGGCAAACCGTTCGTCGGTGCCGCCGGCAAGTTTTTGAATGAGATGTTAGAGATGATCGGGCTCAAGCGGGAAGATGTTTATATCACCAACATCGTTAAATACCGGCCGCCGAACAACCGCGACCCGTATCCCGAAGAAAAAGCCGCCTTTTTGCCGTATCTGCAAGAGCAGATGGCGATTATGCGGCCAAAAGTGATTGTCACCCTAGGCAGGCACAGCATGGAATGCTTTCTGCCCGGGCTGAAAATCAGCCAAGTGCACGGTCAGCCCAAACGCAAAGACGGGCAGGTCTATTTGCCGCTGTTCCACCCGGCCGCTGCACTATACAACGGAGGTATGCGCCAGACAGTAATTGATGACTTTATGACTATTCCGGCCATCCTCGAACTTATTAACGAAAAGGAGAACTAACCTATATGGAAAAAGATACACCAAAAAATCACCATCCGCCGCGCCAGCCGCGAGCTGATAAGCCGGCCAACAAACCGGCCGCCAAACCGCGCGGCAAGGGCCAGGGCCGGCCGCCTAAAAAAGACGGTAACAGCAGTCTCGGACGGGGTGCCAGCCGCGGCGCGGCTATTCGCGCCCAGCGGCGCAATCAGGATGACGCCCAGCGCATCGCCAACCAGTATTTGCCAGGCGCCGCGGCGAGTGCCGAGCACCCCAAACGAGCCAACTTCATAGATGATAGCCCGCGCCTCAAGCTCATTCCGCTCGGCGGCCAGGACAGCGGTGGCTCGAAAAACATGCTGGTGCTGGAATATCTCAACGACGCTATCATTTTAGATTGCGGTAATGACCTGGGAGTTGACCTGCCGGGCATTAATTACGGTATTGCCGACACTTCGTATCTCGAAACTATCCGGCCTAAACTTAAAGGCTATATTATTACGCACGGCCACCTGGACCACATCGGCGGCTTGCCCCATATTCTGCCGAAGTTTCCGGCACCGGTTTACGGCAGTCGTTTCACCATCGGCCGCGTCGAAGAGATTTTCCACAACTTCGGGCTACCGATGCCTGCGGGCTTTGAGCTCAAAACCGTCATTATGAACGAAAACAACCACGAACGGCTTAAGATCGGCCAGTTTTTTGTGGAGCTGGTGCGAGTTACGCACTCCATTCCGGGTAGTACCTGTGTTGTTGTCGACACACCGGTCGGCCGCATCATTAACACCGGTGACTTCCGGCTTGACCCCAACCCGCTTGACCACGAACGGACCGATACGCAACGGCTGTTGGAGCTTGGCAAAGAAGGCGTTTTAGCCCTGCTGAGCGAAAGTACCACCACCGAACGGCCGGGCCGCACGCCCAGCGAAAGTACCATCGAACAAAGCTTTATGGACATTATGGCGCAGGCGCCGGGCCGTATTTTTGTCGGTCTGTTTTCGACTAACATGAACCGCGTCCAGATGATCATCAACGCCGCTGTCCACAACGGCCGCAAGGTCGCTATGGACGGCCGCAGCATGGTCAGTACGCTTGAAATGGCCGTGCGCCACGGATTCGTGAAGATTCCCAAGGGCACATTTGTGCCAATCGCCGGCGTCGGCAACATGAAAGACGATGAAGTCGTGGTCATTTGTACCGGCTCACAAGGCGAGCCGAACTCAGCGCTGCAGCGAATGAGCAACGGCGAACACCGACACATCAAGCTCAAAGAAGAAGATACTGTGGTGCTGTCGAGCTCACCGATTCCATATACCGGTAACGACGCCTTGGTCCGGTCGATGGTGGACGACCTGTTCCGTAAAGGCGTACATGTCTTCCGGCACGAAACCCGCGAAGTTGACGGCTGCGGCCCGCTGCACGTCTCAGGGCATGCCAGCATCGAAGAATACCGCGATATGATTGACATGACCAAACCCAAGTTCTTCATCCCGATTTACGGCGACTTTACGGCCAAGCGGCAGCATATCGAGATTGCCGTCCAAGAGGGGATTCCGCGCAAAAACACCCTTAACTGCGATAACGGTGACGTCGTAGCGTTGACGCCCGACAAAATGGAGATTATCGGCAAAGTACCATCCGGCGTGATTTTAGTAGACCAAACCGGCGCGATTGTTAACAACGTGGTCGTAAAAGATCGTCTGATGCTGGCCGAAGAGGGCCTGGTGGCCGTGGTGTTGACTATCGACCGCAAGACCGGCGCGCTGCTCACCAGCCCCGATATCATTAGCCGCGGCTTCATTTATATGCGCGACTCCGAAGAGCTGATGAACAACTTCCGCACCGAACTGCGGCGGGCCGTGGCCCAGCGCTTCAAACGGGTTGACCTGGACCGCTTTAAGCAGGAACTCAAAGAGCACGTTACCCATTTCTTATTCGAACACACCGGCCGGGCGCCGATTGTGATTCCGGTGGTTAATGTGGTCGGCGGCAAGGTAGAAGCCAAGGCCGGGCATACCAATAACGGCACCAATAAAAAGCCTAAGTCCAGCGAAGATCTGGTGCAAGACCAGCAAAAACGCTTCCAGGAAATGCGCGCCCGCCTGCTCGGCCAAGACCAGCCCGACTAGACGCCCGCCGTGACTGCGCCCGCCTGATTGACAAATGATGTAAATTTTGCTATAATAACGTCATGGAAACAGAGTTCCTCGGCCAACCAGGCGACTACACACCCGAAATGGTCCAAGAAGCTTCATACGACCCGGAGCTGCTCGATTTGATTTTTGCCCGGGAACAGCTTATTGCCAGATGCAACCTTTCTGCGGATGACTTTAATCGGGCTAATCTTACTGAGCTGAATATGATCGCCGCCGCTATACACCGGCGCAAAGAAGCCTTTGAGGATATGCAGCAGCTTGATACCTGGACCAAAGGCCAGGTCCTGCACGCTCTGGCCTTCGGAGGCAAACTATAATCCGCTAGCACACCAGATAAGAGAGGGGTATAATAAAACGATTATGGCAAAAAAGAAAAAACAAACCCGTAGAACAACCAGCAAGAGCCGCAAGAAGGTTGAAGAAACCGTCGAGCGCTCGCCGTTCTGGCCGCTGGCCGGCGCCATCATTATGATAGTCCTGGCCGTCTTTTTGCTGATTGGCGGCTTTGGCGCCGGTGGTGTGTTGCCGGAACGCCTGTTTTACGGAGCCTACTGGGCCTTGGGCTGGGGGGCCTGGCTGGCGCCGGTAGCCCTGGTTTTCTTCGGCATCCTTAAGTTTACCAGCGAAGACCGTCAGATTCCTTTGGGTAAATTCGCCGGCATGGTGGCATTTTTAATATTGTCAGCCGCCTGGCTGCACGTGGCCTTTGTGAGCAAAGACGCGTTCAACGAATACGTCGGCGGCCACGGCGGCGAGATCGGCCGCGTGCTCGGCAACGCCGCGCTAACGGTGCTCGACAAAGTTCCGGCCAGCCTCTTATTCTTTGTTTTCGCGGTGCTGGCCTGTTTCTTTGTCTTTGGTATCTCTCCTAAGGTCATCCTGAGCCTGGGCAACCTGTTTAAGCGGCAGCCTCAAGAAGAGGGCGAGCTGGACTCTCTCAAGCAAAAAGCCGAAGGTACTAATTTTACGCTTAACGAAGGGGTGCCGGTGGAACACCACGGCGGTAAGACGCCGGCTCGTCTGAGCAGTTTCCGTAACTCGGCTCAAAAATTGGCGCCGGCTGATGACCATCAGGCTTTGACGACGGCCAGTGACCCAAACTGGAAGTTCCCGGGCATGGACCTGCTGAACCAGAAGCAAGACAAGGCCGATGCCGGCGATGTTGAGGGCAACGCCAAAGCCATTGAGGAGTCGTTCGCGCACTTTAATATCGACGTAGATATGGAAGGGGCCAACATCGGGCCGCGCGTCACGCAGTACACTATGAAACCGCCAACAGGGGTGAAACTAACTAAGATTACGGCCCTGGAGAATAACCTGGCTCTGGATTTGGCGGCACATTCGATTCGTATCGAAGCGCCGATTCCGGGCAAACGGGCGGTTGGTATCGAGGTGCCGAACGTCAAACCGGCCACTGTCCGTATCAGCAGTTTATTGCAATCGCGCGAGTGGCAAGACACCAAAGGGCCGCTTGGTTTTGTCATTGGTAAGGACATTGCCGGCACGCCGATAATCGGCGACCTGGCAAAGATGCCCCACCTGCTGGTAGCCGGCCAGACCGGTTCCGGTAAATCGGTAATGATAAACGATATTTTGACCAGCTTACTATACCGCAACAGCCCGGCCGACCTTAAACTGATTCTGGTTGACCCCAAACAGGTGGAATTAACACCGTATAATGACATTCCGCACCTGCTAGCCCCGGTCATCCATGACCCCGAAAAATGTATTAGCGCGCTCAAGTGGGCCGTGGCCGAAATGGACCGCCGGCTTAAGACCATGGCCGAAGTCGGCCGCCGTAATATCGTTGAGTATAACAACCTCAAAAAAGAAGAGGGCATGCCCTATATCGTTATAGTTATCGATGAATTGGCCGACCTGATGATGATGGCCGCCCGTGATGTCGAGGCCCTGATAGTCCGTTTGGCCCAGAAGGCCCGGGCGGCCGGTATCCACCTGGTGTTGGCCACTCAGCGCCCCTCAGTCGATGTTATTACCGGCTTGATTAAAGCCAACGTGCCGGCCCGAATCGCCTTTACAACGGCTAGCCAGGTCGACTCACGGACAATCATTGACCAGATTGGTGCCGAAAAGCTACTCGGGCGGGGTGACATGCTGCTCTTGACCGCCGATATGCCCAAACCCAAACGTGTCCAAGCCGCCCTGATTGAAGACGCCGAAACAGTCAAAGTTGCCGATTTTATCCGTATGCAACGGCCGCCGCAGTATGATGACGAAGTTGTCAGCCAACCGGTGCAATTAAACGGCCGCGGCGGCGTGGTCGCCGACTTTGGCAGCGATGCCGACGACGATATGTGGAAAGACGCTGTACGGGTGGTTGTCGAAGGTAAAAAGGCCAGTACCAGCTTATTGCAACGGCGTTTGCGGGTTGGATACGCCCGGGCCGCCCGCATGATTGAAGCCATGGAAGAGCAGGGCATTGTCGGCCCGGCTGACGGCGCCCGGCCGCGCGAGGTGCTGATCACTTCTTTGGATGATGTTTTCGGCGGCCCGGCCGACGCTACTGCCGAACCTCCCGAAGAAGACCCCAAAGACGAATATCTAGCCCGCTAATTGACTAACAGAGGTGAGTGCGCTATAATAGCGGGGTTATTAACTTCAGCTCGCTGCCACTAGGGCCAGCGGGCCGTAAAGACCAAAGGAAGGAGTTCTCATGGCTCAGTACGAGATTGCAGTACTGTATCACCCGGATCTGGAAGTAGATCTGACCAAGGCCGAAGAGCGGGTCACCAAAATTTTCACCGACAACAAGGCGAAGGTGACGGCGACCGACAATTGGGGTAAGCGCAAACTGGCCTACCCGATTGCCCGTAACGAACACGCCGTGTACGTGTTCTATACGCTCGACATACCCGGTGAATCAGTCAAAAAGATCGAGACGGCGTTGAATATCACCGACGAGGTGATTCGTTATTTGATCGTGCGTCCGGACCTCAAGGCGATCGCCAAAGCCGAAGCCGCCAAGGCCGAAAAAGCCGAAAAGGCTGCCGCTCGCGGTGACAAAGCCGACAGCAGCGATGAAGCATCAGAGGAAAATTAAGTACAATTTCATTTTTCTTGACGGTTTTATACACCAGGAGTTAGGGTATAGGTACAACTAAACAAGACATATGTCTTATAACAAGAGGAGGCCATCATGGCACGAAGTTTTAACCAAGTAATTTTAATGGGCAACCTGACGCGCGACCCGGAGTTGCGCCAAACACCCAACGGCCAAAGTGTCTGCGGCTTTAGCCTGGCGCTCAACCGCAGCTACAAAGGTGCGGACGGCAACTGGCAAGAAGCCACCGATTACATCGATATCGTCGCCTGGGGGCCGTTAGGCGAACGTGTGGCGCAATATGTCACCAAGGGTCGCCCGGTACTGGTCAACGGCCGTATCCAAAGCCGTTCCTGGGAACAGGACGGCCAAAAGCGCAGCAAAGTCGAAGTAGTCGCCCAAGACGTAACATTCCTGGGCAGCCGCGGCGAAGGCGGCGGTGATTACGGCGGCGCTCCCGCGGGTGACAGTACTAGTTCCAGCAATTCTGGTGATTCCGGTGCCGCCGACAGCAAACCCAAACCCAGTAAGAAGAAAAAAGAAGACGTTGTCATCGAAGATATTGGTGACGACCCGATCAACCTAGACGATATTCCATTTTAACAATCCGTATCGAGGGCGATCTGCAGTGTCAGAAGCTGTGCGTTTCGCTCACCGTACCAGTAGTACGGCTCGCTCCAATGCTCGCTTCTTCCGCGCAGCTCATCCCTCGATACGGATTCTTGCTAATCAAGAAAGGACAGATTATGGCAAAGATTTTTAAGCACAGAACCGATGTAGCCTATTTTGACTACAAAGATTTCAAAACCCTGCAGCGTTACGTAAACACCTACGGGCAAATTGAAAGCCGCAAAAAGACCGGTTTAACCGAGAGCCAGCAACGGCATTTGGCGCGTGCTATTAAGCGGGCCCGTCACTTGGCGCTGTTACCGTTCGTAGCAACTAACTAAGGGTCTGTAGATATGGCATTAGGCGTAACCGACCTTAAAAAAGGGCAGATTTTTCAACTGGACGGCGTACCGTACCGGGTGGTGGAGTATGCCCAAAAAGTCATGGGCCGCGGCGGCTCGATTGTCAACGTCAAAATCAAGAGCCTAATTGACGGCAAAGTACTTGATAAAACCTTCAAGGGCAGCGAATCAATCGAGCCGGCCGAAGTCACCAACCGTAACGTGCAGTATCTGTATGCCGACGGTACCATGCTGCATTTCATGGATCAGGACAGTTACGAGCAGTTCGAGCTGCCGGTGGCCGATATGACCGAACAGGTTGGCTACCTGAAAGAGGGCGACAGTGTCCAGGCGCAATTGTTTGACGACCGGGTTATCAACATTGAGCTGCCCAAAAACGTGCCGCTCAAGGTGACCTATACCGAGAACGTCGTCAAGGGCGATACCACCAGCAGCGTACTCAAAAATGCCGAGCTGGAAACCGGTATCACTATCAAGGTCCCAGCCTTCATTAAACAGGATGATATCATCAGCGTTGACACAGTCACCGGCGCGTATCGCGAACGTGTCAAGGACTAAAGCTATGGGCGGCAAACAGCGATTGGACGTGGCCATGATGCAGCGCGGGCTGGTAGCTTCGCGCAGCCAGGCCGAAAGCTATATTAAGCTGGGCCAGGTCACGGTAAACGGGGCGGTGGTTACCAAATCCGGCACGCCGGTGCAAGACAGCGACCAAGTTGAATTATTAACTTCCGAGCAATACGTGTCGCGGGCAGCGCTCAAGCTGGCCTCGGTGGCTGAGGCATTGGAACTGGATTTTACCGGCAAAACGGTGCTGGATATCGGCTCCTCAACAGGGGGGTTCACGCAGTATGCCCTCCAGCATGGAGCCAAGCGGGTGATTGCCGTTGATGTCGGCACCAATCAACTACACCCCAGTTTACGCGACGATCCGCGGATCGATTTATTTGAACAAACTGATTTCCGTGACCTGAAGAAACTGCCGGCCACGCCGGACATAGTGTTGGCAGACGTATCGTTTATCAGCTTACGCCAGATTTTGCCGCGGGCTGGTGAGTTAGGCAATGCCCAGACGCGCTACGTTGTTATGGTCAAGCCGCAATTTGAGGCTGGCGACACATTCAAACACAAGGGTGTGATCAAAAATGATACGATCCGCCGGTCGATATTAAAAGATTTTGAAGCGTGGGTACAAAAATTATTTATTGTCCATAACAAGGCCGACAGCCAGGTGTCGGGCGCCCGCGGCAACCGCGAACGGTTCTACTTACTCACCAAAGTGGGTTAGGTTGGCAACGGTTGTGCTAAACTGGCGGTATGTATTTTAAAGATCGCGCTCAAGCGGCTGACGTGTTAGCGCAGAAAATCGTGCCAAAATATCGTTACGAAAACTGTGCCGTAGTGGCCCTAAGTGACGGCGGCGTAATTATTGCCAGTCACCTGGCGGCACAACTGCACTGCGTAGTTATGATGTTGCTGACCGAGCCGATTGTATTGCCGGGCGAAACAACGCCGGTGGGCACTATCGACCAAAGTGGTATATTTACCTATAACGGCATGTTTTCGACCGGTCAACTGGAGGAGTTTACCAGTGAATACCGTACCTATATCGAAGAGAAGAAGCTTGAGAAATTGCACGAGATGAACCGGCTGCTGGGCAGCGGCGGCCTGATCGAACCGGCCATGCTGCGCTACCATAACGTCATTTTGGTGTCCGACGGCCTCAGCAACGGCCTGTCGCTGGACGCCGCCGCTGCCTACCTCAAGCCCTATAAGCTCGAGAAACTGATTGTAGCCACACCGCTGGCCAGCGTGGCGGCCGTCGACCGAATGCACTTGCTGGCCGACGAAATCTACTGTTTGAACGTGCTGGAAAACTACATTAACACCGACCATTATTACGAAGACAACACGCTGCCGCCCCACGAGCAGATTGTCGGCACAATCAAAGACATCGTCCTAAAATGGCAATAAACTAGCGCGGCGGTAGCTGCAAATTTATAGCATAGCGCGCAGCTTGGCCGGGTCGACTAACGTTATTTTAGCCTGGTGGTTAGAAATCAGCCCCAAGCGCTCCAGGCGCATTAGTTCGCGGCTGGTGGTTTCGCGAGTGGCGCTGATGGAGCTGGCGATATCCTGCTGTTTTAAGGGGACATTCAACAAAATACTGCCATTCACCCGTTGCTTGCCGAACCGCTGGGCAGTAGTCAGCAAAAAAGCAATCAGCCGCTCGCGTACTGTCCGGTACTCCAGCCCCAAAATACGTTCGGAGTGGCCGCGGTACATCTCGATAATAACGTCTAGCAGGGGAGCAAAGGTCTCATTGTCGCGGCGCAGCCTTTCCAGGTATTGCTCGCGGCTAACCCGCCAGACAGTGGTCGGGCCCAGCGCTTCATAGATAATGTTGTGCCCCTGGCCGGTTAACGACCAGATCAGGGGGAACATTTCCTTGGGCCGCCGGATGCTCAGCAGGTTTTCTTCGCCGTATTTAGAAATGTCGTACGCTTTGACCAGGCCCGATTCAATATAAAAAACGCCGCTTGGCGTTTCTCCGGGGTGAATGATAAATGAACCCTTTTTGTAGGTTAGCTTGGTGCCCTGCGTGAAGATACGTAAGAACGCAGCTTGCTGTTTGGGGGAGGCCAACATATATGTAGTATGAACTACCAGGGTGCTATCTGCAAGCCGTGATATTTATCACAGCTGGAGTGTGAGTTAACTGACTGCAATAAGTGGTAGAAGGGCTCATACTGAAAGTACAATTAAGGGGAGGAGCCGAGATGGTGACACGCGAAGCAGTTGAACAACAACTCCGGGCCATCGATGCAAAAGTACACTTTTGGGGACGTCCCGAAGTGGAAGAACTCCCTCGCATTCTGGTGCCCGGCGAAAAGATAATGGCCTGTCTGAACGGCTATTACGAGGGCGGCCTGGCCATGTTATGCGCCACCGACCAGAGGATTCTGTTAATCGACAAAAAGGTCTTCCATCTGACCGTTGAAGACCTGCAATACGACATGATCTCCGAGGTCGACTATGGAGCCCAGCTAATTAGTGGCACAGTGCGGATTCGTACCCCTGGTAAGACGTTGACGTTTACGGCGTTACGGCCGAAAATCCTACGCGACCTGGTGAGCTTTATTCAGCAGCGTTTGATCGAAATCAGGCAACAGCATAACGGGCAGCGCCAATCACAAGAGTCCCAGACCTGGGAACAGCAGAATGCCCAGCCGGTACAATATGTCAGGCTCAATACGCCGCAGGCGCCGTTTATTGACCCAACGGCCATAGCGGCCCAAGAATGGCCGCAGGCCACGGCTATAACGCCGGAGCAGCAGGTGCTTCAACGGCAAGCCGCGGCGACACCAACGTCTTTTACGGAGCCGATTCGCAGACGCAACCCGTACGCCAGCCTGCCATTTATGACGCGCCGGCGCGTTGGACGCTTTGACCCGGTAATCTCAACAGCAAGCCTTAAACGTTGAAGCGGAATTCGACGATGTCATTGGGCTGCATAACGTAGGTTTTGCCCTCGGTGCGGACTTTGCCGCCAGCTTTAGCCGCGGTTTCCGAACCGGCGGCGATAAGATCGTGGTAATCGATAATTTGCGCCGCGATAAAACCTTTTTCGAAATCACCGTGGATAACGCCGGCGGCTTGCGGGGCGGTAGCACCCTTGGGAATGGTCCAAGCGCGGACTTCTTTTTCGCCGGCTGTCAGGTAACTTTGCAGGCCTAATGTGTCGTAGGCGGCATGAATTAGTTGCACTAGGCCGGACTCGGTTTGGCCGTAGCTTTCCAGCATTTCGGCGCGGTCATCGGCGTCCAGGCCGTTTAGCTCGGCTTCCAGCTGTGCACACACAAACAGAGCTTGAGCCGGCGCTACCAGGGCGGCAAGTTCTTGCTGTTTAGTTTGGTCGTTTAGCGTTTGCTCATCAACATTAAAGAGGTAGATTACTGGCTTGGCAGTTAGCAGCTGCAGGTCGGCAATATGTTCGGGGTCGATGTCAGCCGCCCGCGACAGGGGTGTGCCGTCGTTCAGCAACGTTTCAACACGCTTGAGCGTATCGACCACCGGCTTTAGCTTAGGGTTGGCCTTGGCCTCTTTTTCGGTTTTGGGCAGGCGTTTCTGGACGGTCTGCAGGTCGGCCAGCACCAATTCGGTGTTAATGATGTCAATGTCATGCAGCGGGTCGATCTGGTTATCGACATGGACGACGTTATCGTCATGAAAAGCCCGCACCACTTGGCAGATAGCATTGGTGCTGCGGATGTGCGCCAAAAACTGGTTACCCAGGCCTTCGCCCTCGCTGGCACCGGCCACCAAACCGGCGATATCCACGAACGTCACCGTGGCCGGCACGATTTTTTGGCTTTTGTACAAATCGGCCAGCTTATTGAGTCGCGGGTCGGGGATCGGCACGATACCGGTGTTCGGCTCAATCGTGGCAAACGGATAGTTAGCCGCCAAGATAGTATTGTCGGTCAGGGCATTAAACAGGGTACTTTTGCCCACGTTGGGCAACCCGACGATGCCGATAGATAAACTCATACTGACTATTTTAACAGAGGTGACTAAGGAATCCTAACCTAGCGTTTGACAATTTTGTAGTTGTGGTGCAGGTAGAGTAGGTCGCTGATGAGTTTTTCGAGCTCAATATAACTGTTGTTGTGGTGTTCTTCGAGGTTTTCGCTGATTTGGTCGAGGTGGGTAGCTAACATGGCGAAGTAATCGTTGGAGGCAATTTGCGCCAGCAGTTCGTCACGCCGGTTGGTTTGGTTGTCGTTTAGCACCATTGGTTGCCGGTTCAACGGACCGGGGTGGGTAAATTGCGCGGGAGACGGCGAAGGGTAGGTATCAGCGCTGCTCATCGAGGTAATCCAGAATACTAACAAAGTTATTTTCGGTAACAATCAGGTGGTCGATTAGGTCAATGCCGAGGATTTTACCGGCCTTGATAAGCTGGCGGGTGACAATAAAGTCGGCTTCGGTTGGCTCGATAACCCCCGACGGGTGGTTGTGGCCGATAATAACGGCGATGGCACCGTGTTCGATGGCCGGCTGAAAGACCTCACGGGCGTGGACTAGGTTGGATGTGAGTGTGCCGACCGAGATTACCTCGTCGTGGACCACTTGGTAGCGGCTGTTGACGTAGAGGCCGCGTAACTGTTCTTTGCTGCTGAAAGCGATGGTGCGCAGATACTGATGGGCTTGCTTGGCGTTGCGGACGTACACCGGCCGGCCGCCGCTGCTGCTGTGGAACCGCCGCCCGATTTCGAAGCATGCTACCAGTTGACAGGCTTTAACCAAAGGAATATCCAGGCTGTCGGCCAGTTTTTGCGGGTTGGTTTCGGTTCCCAAAGCCCGTTGGCCGTATTCTTTGACCATGCGCTGAGCCATTAGTAATACGTCTTCTTTTTTGGTACCGACGCCCCATAATACGGCCACTAACTCCGGCAGACTAAGGTTGTCGGCGCCTAACTGGAGTAGTTTTTCGCGCGGTTTTTCGTCGCTGGGCAAGTCGCGGACCCGCAACACGTATGGCTGGTCGGTGTTTTCGCCCATCAAAAAAGCATTGTCGGTTAAGGCATACGGGTTAGTGGCGAGTGTGGCGGTGGACATATGGCTTATTATACTAAAGTCCGCTGCTAACCCCGCAAAAATTAATAACTATTTAAGAATTTGTTTTTTGACCCCGGTAACTTTGCAGGAATTGTACGGTTTGCCGCTGGCTATCTATGGCTTCTTGGGTCGAAGCTTCAATCCCATCAAGCAAAACTGTCAGCGCATTAACAGGGTACAGATACGAGTTTTTAGCCAGCAATCGCCTCGCCCGGGCTATATGACGCTGGATATCGCGGCAGACCCGCGGCAAAGTATGGTGCCAGAACTGCCGTTCCATGGTTGGCAATAAATCCGCAAACGATTGTTGCCCGCTCAAGCCCATCTCTTGCAGGATGCAAACCACTACGTAGGTGATATGACCCTTTTGGACATCCTCTTTCCAGTCGTGCGCATCGTCGTTGAGCTGCCGGGCAATCAAATAATGCCGAAAGGCTTGTTCAATGGCCTGTACACCCGGGCTGTTAAGGCTGGCTCCCCGGGCCACCAGAATACCTAGCGGCGTCAAGCCGTGCCCCAGCGAACGTTCGGCCAGTTTTTGCCGCCCGCCGTAACGCGGCAGCGCGCCGATTTTGATCGATTGGCCGTCTACCGCGAAACGGCAATGGGTAACTTCCCAGGTATTGGCGTTATCTATAGTGTTAAAGGTTTGTTCGACCAGCTTTTGGAAGGCGGTCTTACCGGGCAAGGCCCGCTGAAAACTGAGCACAGAATTACGCAGAGCAACGTTGGCTGCCGACAGCAAACGCGGGTCGCCCTCATCGTCTAAAAAGTCATCATAAATGGTATAGGCCACCCAGCCGTACAGATTGGCCAAACCAAAGTTAATGAACAAAGAATCAGGCAGTTTGGCCGGACGCGCCAAAGACCTTGTGAACAGGTAGGGCAGTAGGGTAATTTCGTGTTTAGTGTCACCTTTGACAACTCGCTGCAAGAACGTGTTTAATTGCCGCCGGAGGTCAGGCTGCAGCTGGTCAGCCTGGCGGCTGGCTTGGGTTAGGATGCGCTGCTGTAAACGCCCGGCCCGCGGATCGGCTTTGGCGGCTGGTTTACGAGCTGGTGCGGTTGCCTCGGCTTGGTTTGACTGCCGGTATCGTTCCAGGGCCTCCAGAGCGAAGGCTGTTGTGAGGGCGCTACTGCCGTGATAGTGATGGCGTTGCTGCCGGGCCGGGTCGATACAGAACGCGGCGGCCGGCCACGAGCCGTCTGGCAGCTGGGCGGCCAGCAACTGCTTGGCCAAACGCTGCGGCTGCCCGGCCGGTGCGCCCAGCCGGCATAAACTGGTTAACACCAACGCCGTCTCCAGAGGAGTTGGTTGTTTGTTCTGCCGCCAGGCTTGCTTGATGGTCTGGCGCAGGGCCGGCCGCATCTGCACAGAGCTGGCGCGAGCCAGGTAGTACCAAATAGGATAGGCGGAAGGGTAGTAGGGTGAACGGTATTGCTGTTGCCGGATAGCGGTTTGGAACAACGCGTCAAGTTGCGGCAAACGGCTGCCAACCGAAGCTATGAAGTAGGCAATATTGGCATTAACAGCCAAGTCGATGTCTTGCCAGACGTCTTTAGGATCGGCCTTGGGCGCTACCAGCCAGGTACGGTATGGCCCGCCGACGGCTGTTTCGGTAGCCACCAGTAATTTGACGACCTGGGCCAGCGCCGACTCACCTACCAGGGACGGATCATGAAGGTGCAGGCCGATTAAAGCGCAAAACGTATCGTCCAAATCGTCCGGATAGGGCATGGTACGGCGTTCCGGCGTCCGTTTAGCCCAGTAGTTAAACGACCAGTGCGGGCCTTTTTGGGTCAGTAAAAAACCGGCTAATTTTTGCCGTATCTCCAGAGCAGCCCTACTTGTTTGGCCCGCTAAGCTAGCCAGCATCAGGGCTGGCACGAAAACCGTTCGATAGTGATAGGCCGGTTGCCACGGTGTTTGCCGCGGGCTTGACTGGCTAATGAATCCGCCGTTGGCTTGTTGCTGGGCCCGGATATATTTCAGGCCGCAGACCGTTGCTCGATTAATCGAAACAGTCAAGGCCGCATCTCTCATGACGAAGTCGGCAGATGCACCGTAAAGACCGTGCCGCGTTTAGGGCTGCTAGTGAGCTTGATGGTACCGTGCATATCCTGCTCGATGATTTGCTTGACGATGAATAATCCGATGCCCGTTCCTTCGGGTTTTTTGCTGTAAAAAGGCTCAAAGACTTTGCGCTTTTGGGCCGGCTTAATGCCCACGCCCCAATCTGTTACAGTGATACAAACGATTGCATCAAATAATTGTTCAATTTTGACATCCACCAACCGCTGCTCAGTGGGCCGTCCCGTGGGCGGCGGGTAGGCTTCGATAGCATTGCTGAGCAGGTTGATGATCAACTGCCGGAAGCGGGTTACATCACCAACATACATAATTGGCTTGCGGGAGACTTTAGTGACTTTAATGGTAGTGCGGGCCTGGCCGGTTTTGTACTTAAGAATCTTAATAACCTGAGTGATTTCTTTGGCGACATTGAATTCCTCGGTTTTGGTTTGGCCGCGCAGCTGGAAACGAACCCGCTGCACGACATCATCAATGTACTGAACGTCATTTTTGATGCGCTGCATGATATCGGAGCGCCCGCGCGACTTCAGGCCTTCGATATCTAATGACATGCTGGTCAAATGGTTGGCCAGATCATGGAATAGGGCACTGCTGGTACGCCCTAATTCGGCGAAGCGGTAGACGTGCTGGATCTTTTCCAGTTGCGCGGCCTCCAGCTGACGGGTACGTTCCTCGACTTTGACCTCTAACAGGGCTTTTTGCTGCGACAAGGCCGCCTCTGACCGCTGAGCCCGCTGCAATGACCGCTCCATCTGATGATTGAAGAGCCAGCTGCTCAAAGCCAGTACGCCGTAGATGGCGCAAAAACCAATAATATCACCCATGGTAGCTGGTCGCTGCATCCAGGAGAGGTCGGCCTGGATACGCATCCCGGCCTGCAAATACTGGAGACTCACGAGTGCCACAATCGAAGCCCCCGCCACATAGAGGGAATAGCGAGCGCTCAATAATACGCCAGCCATGATAATGCTAAAGCCAAACATCAGGACGGCAGTAGGAGTGACGGTGCCCCAATAATAAGCTAGATATGCGGCGATCAAGAAAAACACCCCTATTAGAATAACGGCTCCGACCGCTCGAAAGCCTTTGCGAACGATACCATATAAAGATATAAGAAAAACGAGTACGGCTATAATTGCTATGATGCGCGTCGCCAGAAACTGATAATCAAAAAACACCAGGCTGATAATAGTGTTAAGCAAGGCTAGCGTGGCTAGTAGTATAGTCCCGAGGAGTAAACAATTGAGCACTAACTCGCGGTTACGGCTATCTGGGGTGGATGACTTCGGTTCAATAAGTTGTCGGTACGGTCTTTCTAGCATAGTAGCTCCTAACAAAACTGGGCGTTCCTTAGTAGAACGCCCAGTATTTATGGGCCAAGATCAGTCACAGATCTTAGTTGGCCCAAGGCGTCGCAACTGCTTGTTGCATTAACGTATCTTCAACGGTATTGCTGTCGCGCGCGCTGGCATCAGTTAAGATGCTGGCAATTACGTCTTTCATGGCCTCTCCTTTCTTGTATATTACGCTACTAGCTACATGGTGTCATCAATCATATAGCCCACCCCGTATGCAGTTTTGATAAGCTTACGCTTAAAAGGCTTGTCCACCTTGTCGCGTAAATATTTGACGTGTACGTCAACCGTATTATTCCAGCGGTCGCTACCGGCATCCCAGGCATTGTTGATAATCATGGCGCGTGTTACTACCGTACCGCGATTGTGCATCAGGTATTCCAGAATATCGAACTCCTTGCGCCGCAAACGGATGACTTTGTCGCCGCGGGTAACCTGGCGCCGGGCCGGATCAAGCACCAGGTCGCCCACCGTTAGTACGCTGGTGGCCTCGCTGGGGTTCTTACTGCGGCGCAGCAGAGCCCGCAGACGGGCTTGCAGCTCGCCGATATAAAACGGTTTGAGCAGGTAGTCGTCGGCACCCAGGTCGAGCAGGGTAACCTTCATGTTAACTTCGTCGGTGGCCGTTAGGATGAGCAAAGGTGTCTTAACTCCGTTTAAGCGCAGTTCGGTACAAACGTCCTGGCCAGACATATCCGGCAGGCCCAGGTCAAGGATAATCAGGTCGTACTCATCTTCCTTTAGGTGAGACAACGCCTCTTGGCCGGTGGAGACAACCGAAACCTGGTGCTGCTTACTTAACCAGTTCTGCAGACTAGCGGCCAATGGTTCATTGTCTTCAACGACGAGAAGTTTACTCATTACTGGCTTTATTTAATAATACAATTCTTAAAAACTTATTAACTTTTTATACACAACACCATAGAAAATTTAATAATTAAGAACTTTTTAAGAATAGGTTGCGAAAATAATGCTGCCTGAGGGCGGACCGTTTGGCTCGTCCTCAGCACTTGATTATTCAAGAAAGGGAACCTATGACAGCGGCAGGCCAGCCAAATGAGTATCGTTGTGATTGCGGCAAACTACTGTTTAAGAGCCCGTTTTTTACCGGTCGCATAGAAATAAAGTGCCGGCGCTGTGGTTCTATTAAAGCATTTGAAGGGGCAGAAGCTCCGGCTGTACCGCGTACCCGGCCGGCCACTACCCTGTTAGCAGCCAAGCTCCAGTAGTCTTGCTGGCGGCAGAAAGTCGCTGCGCCATTCACAAAAGCATAAGCAATGTTATAATGGGCTCAAGATGGCCAAACCTGTAAATCCGCCGGCGAGAAAGCCTTTCCTAATTATTGTTATCGTTATTATAGCTGCGGGCCTAGTAGCTGCCGTTATCTGGGGTGGCTGGATGGTATATCGTAAACATCAGCAATCCAAGGTGCCGGATTACAGTGCCTTATCGGCAGAAGCCATTGAATTACAGAATGCCGCCAGACCCCTCGAAAATAATGACTTAGCGGGAGCCCTTGCCAACATAGACGCTATAATCGCCCAAACACCGGAGACTGAAAAGAAAGTTAATTTATACATGGCACGGTCAAACCTGTGTGCGACGGAAAAGGATTATGAGTGTGCCATAGCCAGCAATAACCAGATCTTATTATTAGACCCCCAAAACATCAATGCCCTGGTCATGAATGGCGGCTATGAATATGACCTTGGTAGAAAAGAACCTGGCAATGCTTTTTATGAACGCGCCATTGTTGTGTTGAAAGACAGTCCTCTGCCGCGCGATCAAGAAACTGCCGCTAAACTAGAAACTATCGTTACCACCGGCACGCCAATCGGAGTTGAACGGCAATGAAATGGCGTAGGGCTGTTTGGCCTAGTATCCTGGTAGCACTTACTGCGGGGGTGATTGTGGGAATGGGCGGCAGTGCAAGTGCTATTTATGGGTGGCCCGATGAGTTCCCGTCTACAGCAATTGGCCCAAATTGGTCCAGCATCTATATGGAAACATCCAAGCAAAACCCGCCGGATAACACCCTTAATGCTCTCAAATCTTATGCCAAATTAACATACGACACCCCTAATGATAGATCTTTTCGGGTTTACGATTTCTGTATGCACCAAAACTCGCCGATAGACTACGGGTCGGCTACTGGCAAGCCGGTTGGCAGCTGCAGTGCCCTGCAGAATATGGCGTACGCAAAGGTTTGTGCTTTAGACAGACAGGAACGTCCAACCACCAATTGTATAGGTCCTATTTACGCCCACTGGATCGAAGGAGGGGCATCGGGCGGTTGGAGTGACTATATCCCTATCTCTATAAATTCCGCTACGGTAGAGCAGTCAGACCTGAACCAAAAGTATAATTATTATATAGAAATAGGCATGGGTCTCTACGATGCTCCTTATGATGCATACATAACGCCGGGGAATATTAATGGCTTTCGGGTGGAAGCATCTTACGGAAAAGCGGGCTTTATTGCGCATGCCAGGATTAATAATAGTCTCCCTGTAGCTATCCAAAACCGCAATCCCTCCCAGAACATAGGTGGTGGTACAACCCACACCGACAGTATGGCATTTCAATTTAAGGCTAACTGCAATATAGCGGCCAATAGCTCCTTTAATCTGCAATGGTATGATGCCGATGCGGTCTTTAACCCTAACTGGTGGAACCCGAACCTCTACTTTACACTTAGCCAGGTACGCGATGGCCAGACAATACAGAATATAATGGTGAGCGGGGCTGCACTTGGGGGTGACGGCGAATACGGCTCCCGTTCAATAACAGGTGTGCAGCCGGGAGATATTTTTACATGGACCTGGCAGAACGTACGTGCCAATAATGGGTTACAGTTGTGGTTTCCGTTTGATGATATAAACACTGCGGCACCAACTTGCTACCAGTCACCGAAAGGCACGCTTGATGGTGCGAGTTGCAGCAGTATTTGGGGGTGGGCGCTTCATCCGAGCGATCGTCAGAATAAGCCGTGGCTGGATGTTTTTCTGGATGCACCCTGGAACGGGACAAACAGGAAGATCGGCCAGTTCCGGCCTTGGACCGGTTCAGGCAACCCGCCAGCAGGCAAGCAGTCAGGCGGATTTTATTACTACAAAGTGGTTTCCAGGCCTGACGTGCGCAATGCCTATTTCCCGGGTGATTCGTATACCGATTACGGCTTCGAGATTCCCCGCTCGGCCATAGAGCCGTTCTATGATGCGTATGGCACGAACGTGTATGTGTATGCGTTGGCGCTTCCCGGCGCCTCGAATATTGAACTCAATAGCAGTCCCAGAAATATACCGGCTTGCGCGCCGCCTACATGCAATACTAGTTTTAGTTTAAATCCGGAAAACCCCGAGCCTGGCCAGTCTTTTGGCGCCACCTTTGGGGTTAACTATAGTCCGGGGGCACAGGGCAGGTCGCTGCGCTACGATATAGTCGCCAACATGGTTAGCGCGACTAATGCGGAACAGACAAGCCCGGACGCCATAGCGCCCAGCACGTACACCAGGACATTTAGCGGTTTCCAGCTCGGCACACAAGGGACTTATGAGGCAAGGTGGCGGGTGCGATGGAACAATATACCTGATACCGAGGTAAGTTCTGCCGAACAGTCTAGTTTGTGTTCCACAGATTATCATATTACAAACAAACCCTACCTCCGGACCTACGGCAACGACATCAGTGTCGGCGGCCTCTTCAGT
>CAYWVZ010000005.1:0-72261 GCA_964462215.1 uncultured Candidatus Saccharibacteria bacterium | reverse complement strand
TCAGGGCGGTATCAGAGAATATCGGGGCGGCGGCCTGGGAGCCGGCGTAGCCGGGAATCTTGGGTTCGTTAACCCGCACCACGATGACGTACTGGGGCTTGTCGCCGCCGACAAAGCCCATGAAGGTACCATTGAAACGGTCTTCGTAGTAGCTGCCGCCCGGCATAGCGATCTGGGCCGTGCCAGTCTTGCCGCCGATACCGTAGCCGGGCGGCACCTGCCGCATGCCGTACGTGATATGGTTCTTGCTGAAGGTGTACTCCATGAGCTCGACAATCGTCTGGCTGACGCTTGGCTTGACCACATCCTGACGGACGGCATGCGGCGCCTGGGCCTCGAAAGTACCGCTCGTTGTCCGATAGCCGTCTACCAGATGTGGCTGATAATATGTACCGCCGTTAATAACACTGGACAGCGCCGCCCCCAACTGCAGTGGCGTGGCCGTCATCCCCTGGCCGAACGCAGTGTTAGCGTACTGCAGGTTCAACCCATAGCCGTCATTAGGGTCAGGCACCGTGCCCGGCGACTCATACCCCTGCTCGATACCGGTATCTTTACTAAACTGATAGCGGTTCACCATATAATCATGCCAGCGCTCGCGGGCCTGTTGGTTGACCTGGCCGCCACCCATCTGCATCAGCAACCACGTGGCGCCGGTGTTCAGCGACAGCTGCAGAATATCTGCCACGCTGCGCGTCCCGGGCCCGCCATCTTCTTCGATATTAGTAATAGTATAGCCGTCCAGCCGGTATTGGCTGGGGTCATAATAGGTGGTGTCTTTATTGACAGCACCCAAATCAAGCGCCGCCGCGGCCGTCAACGGCTTCATGGTTGAGCCAATTTCCAGCGGCGCGCTAACGGCGCTGTTGGTAAACACACTGGCGTCAGATACCTTGAAAAACTCGCCCGGATTATAAGTTGGGAACGTCGCCATGGCCTTGATGGCACCGGTGTTCGGGTCCATAATCAGAGCATCGCCGGATGTAGACTGAGCCCGTTCCAGGCCGGCCTTTAGAATATCTTCCAACTGCTTTTGCATTGACACGTCCAACGTCGTCACCACCCGCTTACCGGCCTCCGGTTCAATGACCACGTTATCTTTGTTTGCCACCAGCGGTACGCCGCGGGCGTCGGTAATAGCTTTCAACTGCCCCGGCTTGCCCTGCAGCTCCTGGTTAAGCGCTTGTTCCAGCCCGTATTTACCTTCGCCCTCGTCATTCACAAACCCCAGCACCGACGCCGCTAACTGGCCTTGCGGATAGGTCCGGTAGCTGGTTTCGCGGGTACCCAGGCCCTTAATTTCCAGTCCATCCAACTGATCTTTTTGTTCCGGGGACAATTTTTTGGCCAATATGGCGTAACGGCTGTCGGCCCGCATCTGTTTGGCGTATTCGGCCGCATCACCGCCGATAACTCCAACCACTTTACTGGCTACTTCGTCAGGATTTTGGATAAACGCAGGGTCGGCAAAAAGGGTATAGAGCTTTTGGTTGAGCACCAGCGGTATCAAGTGGTCACCGTCATGAGCCTCAATAACTCCCCGCTCGGCCGGAACTTCATACTCTTTAAGTTGGCTGCTCAGGGCCGCTTTGCGGTAATGGTCGTGCCGCAACACTTGTAGATAAAAGGCTCGAACTACGAAAATCGCCGCTATAACGACTAAAGCGGCGTACCACCAGCGAAGCCGGCGCAAAGCCGGGGCTGTTGACTCGGGTTGCATAGCACGAGGTTGCATAAAGCGGCGTTAGACTCCTTAGTCTTGAATGGTACCACTGGGAGCCACCGATACGAGGCTCTTGGCCGTTTCACTGTTTTGGACCCGTTCCAAAGCCTGCAAGCGGGCGGCGGATACTTCCAGGTCGTCGTGTTGTGCTTGTAATTCGGTCTGCTGGGTCTGCAATTCGCTGATACGGTAGCCGTAGGCGTTGGTTTTAGTGACCTGTGTCAGATACAGCAAGCCCAAAATACAAGCCAGAATGATCAAAATGATGGTGTTGCTAACCGGCCCCATTACGCGGGCGGGTTTTGTAAAGCTGGTGGTGTTTTGGTTGCGCTGGCCAAAGCGCTGTCGGTTCATGGCTAAAGTGCTTGAATATGTCATGCGTACTTCTTGTTTATGTTTGTTTTTGGTTTTTGGTGGCGGATGCCCGAGGGACAAACCGGAGGCATCCGCCTTTTTCTTACCGGGGCTGTCAGACTACTCTGACACGCACCTTGTAAGCACGGGAGCTACTTTTTACCCTAATAGGCATTTAGGCTTCCCTTTCTTTGTTTATTTTTGCTACGGCTCGCAGCTTGGCGCTACGGGCACGCGGGTTGAAAACAATTTCATCGTTGCCGGCAGTTATGGGACGTTTGGTCAGCAGCTCAACAACAGCCTCGTAGCCATTGCTGTACTCTGCAAACAAACGCTTGACGATCCGGTCTTCCAGGCTATGGAAACTGATTACAGCCAGTCTCCCGCCCGGATTGAGCAGGTCAATCCATAACGGCAAAGCCTGTTCCAGCAGCTCCAGTTCGCGGTTCGTGACAATCCTCAACGCCTGGAAGGTGCGGGTTGCCGGATGAACCTTACTGTGGCCCGGCCAAGCTTTGGCAACGGTTGCAGCGAGTTCTTTCGTAGTCTTAAAAGGACGGTTCTGCACGATCATGCGGGCAATTTGCCGGCTCTTCGGCTCTTCACCGAGGTGCCACAGGATATCCGCCAGTTCTGCCTCATCATAGCTGTTGACAATGTCAGCGGCAGTCAGGCTCTGGTTGGTATCCATGCGCATGTCGAGCGGCCCTTCTTCCCGAAAGGTAAAACCACGACTCGCGTTGTCAAGGTGCGGCGATGACACGCCAAGATCAGCCAAAATTATATCGAAATGCGTACCGGTCTGGACCAGTTGCTGGCTGGCGGCCAAAAAATCCGTTTGGATTAGTTGGGCGCCTTCTGCAACCAACGGCTGTAAGGCCGCTTGGGTGGCCGGATCGCGGTCGACCAGGCACATGCCGCGCGGGTTCTGCGTCTGTTCAACGACCGCCCGGGCATGCCCGCCGTAACCAGCCGTTACATCGAGGTAACGTTGGTTGGGCTGGGGTGCCAAGACGCGTAGAACTTCCTGCAGAAGCACCGGAACATGAGCTTCGTTTTGGTTGACTTGTGGCATCGTTTTTTTGTGTTTGTTTTGGTGTTTGTTTTGGTAACAAGGGTCGTTTTGAACCCCTGCCCAGTGCAAGGTCACCTAAGGCTCGTTCCTGCGGAACTCGCGATAGATCCCCCTTGCTAATGCAAGGTCACCTAAGGCTCGTTCCTGCGGAACTCGCGATAGATCCCCCTTGCTAATGCAAGGTCACCTAATCAGCAGCCAACTGTTTGTTTTTTTGGTGTTTTTGTTTTTGTGTTGCCGTAGTGGCCGTATGTAAAGGAGGTACGAATGAGGATTTGAAAAATCCTAGAACTCCTTACTTCCACTGCAGCAGTTTGAGAGACTTATGTGTGAGGTGGAGTTTTGGGAGGTGTTTTGACTAAAGTGCGAGGACTTTTTGAGTGGTTCCTAGAACACTTGTTGACTGCCAATTAGCTAACCTCGAGCCGTATACTCGGGCTGACTGTTTGTTAAGGAACGCAATTACAGCTCTGGCTCTCTGTTCAGGCGGCCATCAGGCGCCAGTACTGCCCTGCCCGCACCGCCACCACCTTTGAGGTGATACCGGCGTAATCCAGCAAGTGCTGTTCAAGCGTGATACGGCCTTGTTTGTGGTCCAGCTCGCTATCACACTTTCCCATCCTGAACTGCACGTTAAGGTCGGCCGTCCGCTCGTCGAGGATATTCCCCTGCAGCTGCGACTCGACCTGCTGGTCCCAAACAGACTTGGGATACAGGTGCAAGTACTTCTGGAAACCACGAGTTATTACCACTCCGTTCGCTAACTCGCCACGAAGCTCGGCTGGTATAGTCAGCCTCCGCTTGCTGTCAAGTTTTCGCTCGAAGTAGTCCACCATGGTTCCCTACAGTTTTAGCTGTAATTGTATTTTTTGTTTTGTGGTGTGTGTAACCGCTTTTGGCTACCCACTTTTACCCACTGACTTGAATATACTACCCACAACTACCCACAAGCAAGTGTTTTCAAGAGAAAATGCCTTGAGTTATCCACAGTTGTGTGTCAAATAAAAAACACACCACATATGTGGTGTGTCGGCTGGATTTTCTGCACGTTACTCAGAGTTGCCGTTGCTTTGCTCAAACAGCCCTTCCGTAACAGGGCGCGGAGCTTCCGAACCCGGTTGGCCGTGTTCGAGTACTTCCTGCTGTTGCTCGGTTGGCTCGTGCACCGGCAGTTGGTCCATTCCGCGGCCGATAAGGAGCGCCCCGGCAGCACCAGCGCCCAGCAGGGCCACACTAGCTATGGCTTTTCTTGCCACACCCTTCTTCCGTTCGGTTTTCTGTTCAGCTTCGGTCTTACGTGCCTGGCGTTGGGCGTGGCGCTCTACAGCCTGGCGGTCACGTTCATCCCGGTCTCTGGGAGCAAACTCCTCGGGAATTGTTGACAACGACGGCAATTCACTATTTTTGGCGGTTAGCCATGGTTCATGTTCGGTTGGTTGTTCGGATGATATGAATTTTTTACTCATAGCGTCATTATAGCATAAGCTTTGTACTGTGTCAACTCTATCGCCTGGCTATCTGTCGTGGGGTGTGCGGTGGGCCAGGTGCTTGCCCCACCAGCGGGCGCTGGGGCGCGGGGTTCGTTTCATGCCGTTGGCACGGTCAACAGCTACCAGGCCGAACTTGGGCCACCAGCCGTGCGCCCATTCGAAGTTATCCAGTAAACTCCAGTGGAAATAGCCCTTCAGGGGTATGCCCTCGCGTAGCAGCTCAGCCATAGCTTTAGTGGTCTCTTCGATCCACCACTGGCGGTGTTGGTCACGGTGGTCAGCTACGCCGTTTTCGATGATCATCAGCGGCATCGCTGGGTATTTTTTGTGGACTTTACGGGCAATGTCGGCAATCGCGCCCGGCTCCATGTACCACCCCATGTCGTTAAGAGGCTTACTGGGATTGGCAATGCCTGACATCCCCGGCCCGGTGACATAATTCTTAAAATAGTTATTGAAGCCGATGAAGTCATAGGTGCGCCGGCACAGCCACAACCACGCCCAGTTGTTGGCAATATCCGACGTCCAGGCACCAAAACGGTGCCACAAATTAGCCGGATTTTTAGCGTGGTTACTAACCAGTTGGGGTGCCGAAGAAATTTGAAACGCCGGTTTGATACGTTTGAGCCGCCGGTATACACCGCGGTGCGCTTTGGCCAGATTACGCACAACCCACAGGAACTTCACCAGCGACCGTTCGCCCGGCGGCCAGACGCCCTCCAGATACGAGAACCAGGCATAGTTATTGGATTCGTTAATAATGATGATGTACGTGACTTCGTCGCCCAGCTCTTTGGCCACTTTCTCGGCAAAGCGGTAAAAATACTCCAGGTTGCGGGCGCGGGTAAAACCGCCTTTCTCTTCGAACCAGACCGGATTGGTCCAGTGCCACAGGTTCAGAAACGGCTCGATGCCGCGCGTGCGCAACTCGCTAATATACGTCCGGTAATGTTCGATGGCCGCCTGGTCCCAGTGGCCCTCGCGCGGCTCGATCCGCGACCACTCGACACTAAAACGGAAGGCGTTCAGGTTGAGCTGTTTGACGATGTCGAAATCTTCGCGGAAGCGCGTGTAATGTTCGACGCCCTTGCCCGACACATAGTTGTGCGGATCCTGGGCTTGGGCGGCGATATCCGGCCACACCGGCAGCCAGTCCAGCCGGCTCTGGGCGCTGCGGGCCAGCTCGGCGGCATGGCCTAGCTCCCACACCGACCATTGGTTGTGATTACCGCCCTCTACCTGATGGCTGGCGGTGCTGGCGCCCCAGAAAAAATCGTCGGGAAACGGTGTTTTAGGTGTAGTTTTGGACATGTCAGGCAGCCGCCTTTCGGGTTGAGTTTTTTCGGGTCATGTAGTGGGTCTTATCGGTAGTATGCAGCCGTTCCACGGCGTAACGCAGGGCGGTGCGCGGCATAACGGCGGCATACTTGTCCAAAAACCGCCGAAGGGCAGCTTCATCCTTCTTGCCGGCCTCGCGCAGCATCCAGCCGACGGCTTTGTGGATCAGGTCGTGGGTATCAGACAGCAATAACTCGGCAATCTGGAAGGTGTCGTTAAGCTGGGCGGCGCGGATGAACTGCCAGGTGCTGACCATAGCAATCCGGCGCTCCCAGATATCCGGCGACCGGGCCAGCGTGTACAAGATGTCGCGCGGCTTATCAATCAGGTAGCCGCCGACTATTTCGCGGCAACTCAGGTCGACGATATCCCAGTTGTTAACGCGGTCGGTGCGGCGCAGATACAGGTCAAACAGAGCCTTTTTGCCGGCCTGGTCGGCGCGTTTGGCTTGCTCCGTCATAATAATGACTGCCGCCAGGCGATGTTCGTGGATAGGGCTGTCCAGCAGCTTTTCGATCCCAGCCAGCGGCATATCACGGTAGCGGGCAGCCACTTTGCGCGTCACCGGCACCCGCACGCCCAAAAAGATATCGCCCTCACCATACTGCCCCGGCCCAGTCTTGAAAAACCGCTGCAAGAACTCCGCATCGGTCGGGTTGCCCAAGCTGTCCAGCTCGGTCTGCAGTTGTTCGGCCGTTACCATCACTGTATTGTACTACGGATTCCGCTGCTTAAAGCACGCCGACGGCCGGTTGTAGCCAACCGATAATCGCGCCCATTACCATCAACGTTACAAATTCATAGGAGATGTTCATAAGTGTTAGTTGCAGCGGGCGGCGTTCAAACGCGTCGTGCGCAATGAAGCGGGCGGCGCTCAGGCCGAACCACAGCCAAAAGGCCGTCAGCAGCGAGTCTTTGAAAAATGAGTCGCCAAAGAACATATGTACGATAAACGCCAGATGCGCCAAAATATAGGCCGTGATAAAACTGGCGACCACGGTAATAATAATGGCCTTGGCACTGCCTTCTTTCATCTGTTTATCGTCAAGTTTAACAAGTTTTTGCCATGTGGCGCCAAAGACGCCCTTGGCGTACCAGATAACGCCCAGCACCATACTGCTGGCCGTAGCCAGTAAAACCGCCCAGATATTGACTTCTACGTACGCTAGCATACCGTTACCCTCCGTAAGAATGCTTATAGTATAGGGTGTAGTATGCGCCCGCCGGCGTAAAAAGTCTAGGCCGCTGGCCGGGCGGTTTTGGGTTTGCGGCGGTAGCTTTTGTGCTCAAGCTGGCGGCGCAACGTGTCGATACGCACGATATACGGTTCGTAGGGCTTAAGCAGCGAAGAATATTGCCAGTTGGGCGTCATCAGGTGCAGCAGACGCTTCTTTTCGGCCAGGTATTCGGCCAGACAATAAAAGTCGCCATCACCGGATACGATAATCGCCTTTTGGTAGTTTGGCATCTCTTTCATGGCGTAGAGCACCAGCTCGGCGTCGATGTTACCCTTGATAACCGGTTTATGCTCAGGTTGGTCTTGGCCGCCCGAGCTTTTAGCGTCGGGCTTTTTGGCGATGCTGGTTTCGATTGTCGGCTTTAGCACGATCCGGTAGCCGGCTTCGTGCAGCTGGTTATACATCGCCTCGTTTTCGGCAATGTAGCCGATAAACAGGTAGGCCTGGGTGACATTGTATTCGTCGGCCAAATACTGCCGGAATTTCTTCCAGTCGAGCTTCCAGCCGGCTTTTTGGACGCCCAGATTAAGGTTTTGGCTGTCAATAAAGGCATAGGTGTCCGGTTTTGATTTACTGCGGAATCTTCTCATCCTCTCCCTATAATAGCAGATGCTTGCGTTCGCGCAGATTAGCAAGACGCTCGTCAAAGGCCGCCTCAAGGTCGAATCCATAGGAGTTGGCCTGGTGTTCGGCGCTATAGATTAAAAAGCCGGCCGGCCGGTAAAAGCGGGCACTTACGTCTGGCGTCAGCTTTACTTCCCTGTCGGCATGGTCGAAGTCGTGGGCAAGCCTGCCCACCTCACCATTAGCCTTAAGTAGGGCCGCATAATCAGGTTCCATGGCTTTATAATTGGGCCCTGTGGTGGCCTCTTCTTCGGATACCGAGCCGGGTATCATCCTCGTCGCTAGCCCGCCCCACCGGGCCAGACGCAAGGCGTATTGCAGCGAATCGGGGGCAATGTTACTTTCTACAGCCTTGGAATCAGAAAAATCCTTACGGTCAAGGACATCGACTATATGCAGTACTACGTGCTTCAGGTTGAAGCCGACGCCGTTATGCTCATGCGCCCAACCCCGCTGGTCAACATCGTAAACCTGCAGCTTTTCATACATACTCTTTAATTGTGGCATCTCAAGCATGGTTACAGTGTAGTGCGACAGAGGTAGCAACGCAAGCATAAGCCCTTCGGGACGTTACGCCAGCGTAACTTTTTTGTTAAGGGCTTTGGCGATACGGCTAAGCGTATGATAGGTTGGGTTGCCGCGACCACTTTCCAGCCGAGCAATGACTTCTTGTTTCATGCCCGCTGCTTGGGCTAGTTCAGCTTGGGTCATGTGACGTTCTGACCGAGCCTTAAGCAGCATCTCGATCATGGCAAATTCTTCATCTAGCGCGCGGTAAGCCCGGCGCATTTTGGCAATAGGTGCCTCGACAGTAAAGAAGACCCGGGTTTCGTTGCGGCTGCGTATGCGTAGCTCATACAGCCCGGTTTCAAGCAAACGTTCAAATTCCCAGGCGTATTTTTCGCTCCTGGCGCTCGTATAATAGACAACGTTCCGTGTGCGCCGCATACACCAAGCCTAGCAACGACTTATTAAAAAGTACTTAGAAATACTGGCTGAGGGGTTAATCCCTAAACAAGCTTGTGATGTCGACGCGTTTTTGTTTGGTGGTGTCGCGGTCGCGGACGGTGACGGTGCCGTCCTCTAACGTATCGAAGTCGATGACCACGCATTGCGGCGTACCGATCTCGTCTTGGCGGCGGTAGCGTTTGCCGATGTTGCCGTTGTCGTCCCACATGACGTTGCCGTATTTGGCTTTAAGCACCTGGTAAACTTCGCGGGCTTTTGCAACCAGTTCGGGTTTATTTTTAAGCAATGGGCTGACGGCAAACCGGTACGGCGCCAGCTCCGGCTTGAGTTTAAGTACCACCCGCTTCTCGCCGTTAACCTCTTCTTCATGATACGCGTCGGTCAAAACAGCCAGGAACATACGGCCCACACCGACTGATGATTCAATCACATAGGGCGTAAAACGCTCGCGCGTGGTTTCATCAAAGTATGACAGGTCTTTGCCGCTAACGCGGGCATGGTTGCTGAGGTCGAAATCAGTGCGGTTATGCGTGCCCCACAATTCTTTAAAACCTTGCGGGAAATTGAAGTAGATATCGTGCGCCGCGGCGGCATAATGTGCCCGTTCGTCTTCGTTGTGTTCATGCCACTGCAGGTTCTTCTCGGCCACACCGAGGTTCTCGATTAAAAACTTCCACGCAAACTGGCGCCACTGCTCGTATGTCTCGGCTTGCGTGTCCGGCTTGATAAAATATTGCATCTCCATCTGTTCCAATTCGCGAACCCGGAAGATGAAATCACGGGGACTAATTTCGTTACGAAAGGCCTTACCTATCTGGGCGATACCAAATGGTATTTTGGCGCGCATAGTCTCACGCACATTTTCATAATTAGTAAAGATGGAGCCAGCGGTCTCCGGCCGCAAGTAAGCTACCGATGATTCATCTTCTACCGCCCCGACCCAGGTTTTAAGCATCATGTTAAAGTAGCGCGGCTCGCTGAGTGGATTACCATCTGGTGATTTTTTGTCTTTCAATAGCTTGGACAATTCCTCGAGATTGGTCGAATCAACACCAGCCATATGATCAGCACGGTAGCGCTTGTGTGTTACCGGGTCTTCGACCATCGGGTCGGTAAAGCCGGCAATGTGGCCGCTGGCCTCCCAAAGCTTGGGGTTCTGGATAATCGCTCCGTCCACGCCAAAGATATTATCATTTTCAGTGACCGTAGCTTTCCACCATTCAGCCTTTATTTTAGTAGCTAGCTCCACCCCTAACGGGCCGTAGTCCCAAAAACCAGCTAAACCACCGTAAATCTCTGAGGCCTGAAATACAAACCCGCGGCGTTTGCACAGCGATACAATATCTTCCATGGATACTTTTTGGTCGTTAGCGCTCATTACGCCGTATTATAACAGACGCCATCTGTAGGGTATATGTATCTGTGCCGGATAAAACTTAGGGTGTTTCTTCAGTTTGTTCGGGGACGGCCAGGTTGCCAAGGCGCTGTTGTGTTCTGTTTCGGATGCCGCGGTAGGCCCATACAAACGGTTTTTCTATACTTAAGCCATAGCCGATTAAGCCTATCCCCGCTACGGCCAGAACCGTTTCATGGTGGGCTGCCAGTTCGTCGCTCAAAGCCTCTACGCCCATATAGGTGCCGCCGGCAACTGCTAACCCAGCACCTACGGCAGCAATTTTTTGCACTCTTTCGTTCATAGATGTGTTAGTTATATCACGTATTTGCAGATTGTGCACGTAAAGATAGTAGAAGTTGCACGCAGGGGCCGAGGACTCGGGCGGCGTCTTGGACTTGCTGCAGTTGAGATGGATTAGCTACACCGAAGATCAGGCGCAGGAACGTAATATGCGCTGGCGTTAGTAGCCCCTGCCCGGCTTGGGCAAAGCTCATACTGTCGAAGTCGAACGTGTAGAGCTTGTTAGCCTCGAGTTTTGTGCCGGTGGTATCGGTTGTCAGATTAGGCTGGTGGCCGGCCAACTTGAGTAATTGGGCGTTGAACCACAGCTCAACCAGTGCCTGACTAACACCGTCGTCCAACGCCTGGAGGGCCACTGCCAGGACCGTAAAGTATTCCGGCTCGGATACTTCTTCGGTGGCCCGATTGGTTTGTTTGAGCAAATCATACCCGGACATTGTCCGCGTAAGGTCGTGAACCAGGTTGCCAAAGTGCCTGTCCAATCGTGTTGACACCAGTGTGTGAATATCTTTTTTACCCGGAATATAGGTAATGTTGCTGATGCTAAACAGCTCGATGCCGCCAGCCAGTTTGCTTTTGACCTTACGGACGCCCTTGGCCATGACCCGGATTTTGCCGTGGTCCGGGGTTAGTATAGTTAAGATGCGGTCGGCTTCACCGAAGTTAGTGCGCGTCAAAACAATGCCTTTGGTGACGACTTGGTTCATACGGTCTGCAGGTTTAACTGGCGGTTTGCGCGGGTAACCAACTGCTCTAGCGAAGTCTGGGGTTTGTACTGATAGCCCGCGATCCCCAGTTCTTTCCAGAAAGCTCGACCCAAGCCGGGGTGTGACGCGGCAACCATGGTGTGCAAGATAATCGGGATGTGGTTCCAATCCGGATACGAGCGCAGTTCGTACAAAAATTCCACACCGTTGTGTCCGGCCAGTTCCAATTCCAGCACGATCAAGCCGATGTCATGTTCATCCAGTACGCCGAGGGCTGCCTGGGCGTCGGTTTGCCAGTGCGGCCGGTGCCCCGCTGCCGCCAGAGCCTGGCAGTAACTGCGGGCCAGTAAACGGTCGGGCTCGAGCAGTAGGATGTCGGCCATTACACAAGTACCAGCTGACGGCTAGGCGGCAGCGTGGCGGCCAGGCCGGTTAAGTTGTGATGGCGGGCCACCCGCAAACGTGACTGCATCGAGGCAAACAGAATGTCGGCCATAAATACGCCGGCGCCGCCCTGGACCGAAAAGCCAGTCAGCGGCTGGCGGGTACGGCCGTACAGCGCCTTGCCTTGGCGGTACACTGCCTGGCTTAAGCCCTCGGTTTGTGAGAATACGCCGGCTACCACGCCGCCCCGGCTCCTGTGGGCAGCCAAAACCAGACGCCGCGGGGCGGCGGCTCCGGCAGCGGCATCAGCCGCGCCAATCAGCGTGTTCCCCAAGCCCACTAATGCCGTCCGTAAGCCGCGGGCGTGGGCCATCACCGGCTCGTAACGGCCGCTTAGGCGCAGCTCAAGTTCGTAATCGTACTGTTTGGCCAGGCCGGCCAACTGGTGCGCAGCGTCATGCAAGGCTGCCGACACCGCTACCGGCTCCAGGTCTAAGCTAGTTTGTTGGGCCAATCGCTGGCTCAACAGGTAGCTGTCAACAAACCACAATGCCTGGGTGGCCGAAGTTTCAATCCCCTCTAGCAGCGACTCGTCCGGTACGGTCTGCGCCAGTTCGGCCTGGCGGGCAATCTGCAGCAAAGGCAGTTTGAGTTCTTCGGCCATAGCCCGCAATAGTCGCTCTGTAGCCACCGGCGATGATAGAACAGGCATAAGACCCTCGACCCCCGTATTTATGCCTTTAGTATATCACTTGTCTATTGTTCGAACGTGTAATTGGGCAAAATAATGTTGTTGAAATCGCCAAGATAGTTGTTTGATTCGGTCCACAGTTTGAGTGTCTTGTCGCGCATTGGTACTACCACCATACTGCCGACTTTGTTGGGCATAATCTCGCCGTCAAAACGCATGCCCGTCACACCGGGCACATTAGCCGGTATGTACGGCGTGGCAGAAACTTTTCCGGTCTTGACCTGCGAATCAAACCTTTTAATCTCTTGGGCATAGGCGCTGTTTGCGATTTGGGCCCGCAGGGCGTAGGAGTTTTCTCCGGTTACGCCCGGTACGAACACCGGATTAAAGTAACCGTCGACGGGAGTATTGCCGCTGGCATTCTCGCTAACATAGGCACCCCACGTCTTGGGGTATTTTATGACCAGGCTGCCGTAAGCGGCCGGACCTTTGTACTCTTTCAGCGGTTCCTTTTCTCTTTCCAAAAACTCGTTGTCTTTTTCGGAAGACAGTTGCCGTTTGGCTACCTCGACGGCGGCGGCAATCTTTTGGTCGACGTTGTTTTTGTAATCCTGGCGCTCCATGTAGGCCCAAACGCCAAACGCGCCGGCGGCCAACAGGAGGATGACAACCATAATCAGTGGAATCAACAAGCCGTTGATAGCCCCGTGGGCATTCAGCTTCTTCATACCGCTCATGGTAAACGACTTCGACGCTCGAGGCAAGTGTTTAGGTGTAATCATAGCGAAAGAGGCCGCCGCGCTTTTTGGCAGGCTTACGGCCGGGAATCTGAAAAGTGAAGCTAACCAGCCGGATTGGCCGCGCGTCATGCTTGTGCTTGTGTGCAATTTTTTTATCCAATTTTTCCATGTATTTGTCTAGCAGGAAGACGAAGATGCCGTCGGCTGGCGGCCAGGTAGCGCGCCAGAAATTACCCCAAATAACTGTGGTAGTTGTACGGTACTTCCAGGTTACGGCTTTGGCGATTATAACTAATATAGGATTGAGCTCGTAGCCAACCACTGTGAGCCCGCGGGCAGCCGCCGCGCGCATTACCCGCCCGTCGCCGCAACCCAGCTCCAGCAGCGTTTGGCCTTTTTTGAGGTTCAACAAGTCCAGGGCTTGTTTGGTCTGCGGTTTCAGGGTCGGCACGTACGGCGCGCCAAATAGTATGACAAAACCGAATAACAGCACTACCCCGCCGAGGATAAGGAAAATCATGCCGAGCGCTCGGTGGTCACTTTCTTGACTTTGTTCTCGGCCGTCTTGAGGTACTGTTGCAGTTGCTTAACGATCTCGCTGCCCCGCTGGTATTGCTTGATAGCCTCCTCGACTTCCAGTTCGTTGGTTTCAAGCCGGGCCAAGATTGCCTCCAGCTCCTCGTGCAGTTTTCGGTAATTAACAGTTTCTTTTGCCATGGCCTTATTGTACCTTAGTTACCTTGGCTTGGGCTTGGCCATCGCTAAAACGAATACGCACCTCGGTACCAGGCTGAAGTTGTGTAACAGAATGAATAGAGCCGCTCGGCGCACTAACAACAGCGTAACCTCGTTCTAGCACCCGAGCCGGGTTGAGAGCTTCGAGCAGCTGGTGTTTACGCTCCACAGCTTCGTGCTGATAGCGGAAAAACCGGTCAAAACGGTCTTGGAGATGCAAGTTTTGTGTCTGAAGCTGCTGTTTGGCGGCAGTAACCTGACCATGCAGGAACTGGCCTAAGCGAGCCTGGTATGAAGCCAGTTGCGACTGAACCTGCCGCTTGTCGGGAGTCAGCAGTTCGGCGGCGTTGCTGGGCGTGCTGGCGCGCTGGTCGGCGGCCAGCTCGGCTAGGCTGAGGTCGACTTCGTGGCCGATGGCAACCAATGTCGGGATGCGGCTGGCCGCCACGGCACGGGTGACCTGCTCGGTGTTGAAGGCCGCCAAGTCTTCGGCACTGCCGCCGCCGCGCGTCAGCACTAGGACCTCCGGCGGGGCGGCCTGGGCGTTGAAATATTCAATAGCCCGCACGATTTGCTCTATTGCCGCCTCGCCCTGCACCTGCACGTCCGCCAGTTCCACGCCCAGGCCGCCCCAGCGCCGGTTCAGAATTTTCATAAAGTCCGCGTAAGCCGCCGACTCGCCCGAGGTCACCAAGCCGACACTGGCCGGCGGGTACGGCAACCCGCGCTTGCGGCTCGGCTCGAACAACCCCTCGGCCCGCAGTTTGGCCTCCAACAAGGCAGCCGCTTTGCGTAGCGACCCCTCGCCCACCGGCTGAATCGACTGCACCGTCACGCTAAAGCCATATAGCGGGTGCAAGCGCGGGTTGCCGCGGACGTGCAGCATCAGCCCGTCTTCCAACGGCCCCGGCAGCTGATACACCGAACCAAAGAACTTCACGCTGGCATATTCATCTTTCAGGTCAAAGTACACCCAACGGTTCTTGCTAACGCGAAAGTTGGCTAGCTCTCCAACAATTACCACGTTCGGATAGGCATATTCCAGTGTTTGGTTCAGCGAACCAACAAAATCCGAAACACTTAAAACAACGTCGTTCACGCCGCCGAAGGTTTAGGCTTGCCGCGCAACGCTTTGTGGTAAAAATAGTAGCCTGGTGTAATCTGTATTACTGCGTTGAGCACCCGGTACATTACCGTCACCGGGATACTGACGGCCGGCGGAATACCGGCAGTAGCCAGCACTGCCGTCATGATAGCCTCGTAAATACCGATGCCGCCCGGCAATACCGAAATTAAGCCGGCAAAGTTAGCAATGGCGTAAGCCAAAATAATCGCTCCGGGGTTGACCCAATGGCCAAAAGCGACGTATACCACGTAAATCGTTAAAATCTCGCTGGTGTTAGCAATCAAAGCACAGACCACCGGCCTTACCAGTTTACGGTAATCACTTTTTAGGACCATGTAATTTTCGTGTAGCTCCTTAAACATCCGCTGCACACGCCCAACGTCGATAGTCTCCGGATGTTTACGCCGCACCAGGTGGACCGTTTTATTAAAAAACTTCGTCGCGTAGGTAAAAAAGCTATTGATGCGCTTCTGGCTGCCAATCAGAAAAGCCGCGCCAAAAGTGCCAACCAGCAAGAAGGTTGCTAGTGAACTGGCCACTAAAATAGTAACGTTGTTAGCCTGGTTGCCAACCGCCAAAAAGAACAGCCCTAAAATAATCAAAACCTCGAACGATACGAATAACAACACGAACTTCATAGTCTGCACCAGTGTCGATTTACCGGTAGAGACATCAAAATCTTTCATCCGGATACCGAAATATGAAAAGCCCGACACGCCACCGCTCGGAAACACGTGATTAACCAAATTAAGCTCCAGCGACACCTTGAACATGTCCCAATACTTAGTTTTGTTCCCCAAAATAGCGAACAAGTACACGTACATTCTCGCGTACGAATCATAATTAAAGAATTGAATCGGCAGAATCAACAATAGCGCGTAGGCGTTAACCCGGCTGAGGTTGTCGATAGTCTCCATGATCTGGTCGCGCAAGAAGTAACATAACAGCAACAAAGCACCCACGGTTACGATGTTAAGAATTAGCTTCCAACGCTTAGTCTTCTCTTGTTCGCTCATCGCCACTCATTATAGCAGAACAGGTGTGCGCGGAGAGCCTTCCGCGGCAGTCGTTCATTTTTGCGACTGCGAGGACTTGCGGTGCCGCGCACACCTGTTCTGCGGTATAATGAAGCCGATGAATCAAACCATTGCAATCCTGGGCCGGCAACCAGCCTTGGGCCTGGCCGAACTGGAAAGCCTGTACGGCGCCGATGCCCTACACCCTCTGCCCGGCGGCCTTACCCTACTCGACAAACACCATTCCGAAGTTGCCTTCGGCCGCCTGGGTGGCAGCGTCAAGCTGGCTAAAATACTCACCCGCCTCGAATCAGCCAGCTGGAAAGAGGCCATAGCCCACCTCTGCCAGAACGTGCCGGAACACCTGGGCTACTTTCCCGAAGGCAAGCTGCGGCTAGGGCTCAATAATTACGGCTTCGACGTATCGGTAAACGACATAAACCGTGCCGGCTTGCAGATTAAAAAAGTCATCAAGAACACCGGCCGTTCAGTCCGGGTCGTGCCCAACACCGCTCAAACACTCAGCAGCGCCCAAACATTCCACAACCAACTCACCGGCCCGACGGGCTTAGAGATCCTGATCATCCGCGATGGTCGTACCACCCTGCTGGCCCAGGTCGTAGCCGCCCAAGACATCAACGCCTACGCCGCCCGCGACCAAAAACGTCCCAAGCGCGACGCCAAAGTCGGCATGCTGCCACCCAAACTGGCTCAAATTATCATCAACCTGGCCGGACTGCATGTTTCAGCTATGACTCCCGAGGAACAAACTACCATTACACACAGTGAACGTCTGTCCCGTTTGCTTGATCCGTTTTGCGGCACCGGCGTCGTACTACAAGAAGCACTGCTGATGGGTTACGACGCATACGGTACCGACCTGGAACCGCGTATGGTCGAATATTCTCAGGCTAATCTCGACTGGTTGCTCGAAAAGCACCCAGCCGCCGGCTCGTTTAAGGTATCTGTTGGCGACGCTACCTCTTTCCAGTGGGAGCAGCCCATTGACCTTATCGCCACCGAAACCTACTTGGGTACGCCGTTCGCTCACCCGCCCCGCCCCGCCGAACTAAAAGCTGCCATGGACGAAACCGATGCCATCCACCGCACATTCCTGCAAAATGTCACCCGCCAGACCAAACCCGGTTTTCGTATGTGCATCGCCGTGCCGGCCTGGTTCACGCGTGACGGCCTAAAACACCTTAAAACGCTTGCTTCTCTGGAAGATTTGGGGTATACTCGCAAGAGTTTTGTTCACGCTCGCGATACAGACTTGGTCTATCACCGTGAAGGCCAAATTGTCGGCCGTGAACTGGTAGTACTAATAAGGAAGTAATATGTCACACGTCAAAGCAGGTGGTTCCAGTAAAAACGTTCATGACAGCCCCGGCCAGCGGCTCGGTGTTAAGCTGTTTGGCGGCCAAAAAGTCAAAACCGGCCAGGTTATCGTCCGTCAGGTCGGCCTCAGCAAGCGCGCCGGCAAAGGCACTACACTTAGTCGCAATTACACCGTCCACGCCGAGAAAGACGGCGTTGTCACCTACAAAACCCGCAAAGTCCGCCGTTTCACCGGCAAAACCGTCCGCCGCACCGAAGTCACCGTCGAATAATTTACGGCTCTAACAAGTGTCCGTAGTCTGTAACTGGCTCAGTTTGAAATGGCTGCTGCACAAGTTCCGGGCTGCCGACCGGCAGATTAGCCATGCGGGCACCGCTAAGGTGTTTATCCCGCAGCATATCGGCTGAACGAGTCAAGAAATCCATATCCAGGCCGGCCTGGCGGGCAGTTACCTCGGCTCGATCCCAAGCCTGCTGGCGGGCTTTAACCGAAGCTGCACTCGAACCTACGTGGTCGCGGGTTTTCCAGGCACCCTGCACATCGGTGCTGGGGTGGTTCACATAATCAGTTATTTCCTGTAAGAGAGTTTGCTTCCAGGGCGTAGCGCCTTCCATGCCCAGACCTGCTTCGGCCGGAGCAGCGGTTTCGACATAGCCGGCAACCTGGTCCAGCGAACCAAGTAGTAATTCGCCACTGGCCGGGTCGGCAATGGGCGGCTGAAAACTATCCAAAGCGCTCTGGCCGCCAACCAACGAATTAGCCCCCACGGCCGCTAGCGCCCGGCGAACTCCTTCGGTACGGGTAAATGCCGACAGGAACATTGCCGGAATCTTTTGGCCCTCGGTGCCTTTGATAACTTCCTGTAAATGAGCTACGTCCTGCCCCGCCCGCTGAACACCTTCTGCTCGAAATATTGAACCGACCAGACGGTCCATAACAACGCCGGGGGTAATAGTATCGGCATGGTTGGCTAGCAAGCCTTCAATGTACTGACTGGTAGCACCTTGCGGCAATTTTTGCCACTCGCCGCTGGCGCTGTGTTCGATGGAATCAGGATTTGCTTGTTCGGACATGGTTTTTATCTTTCCTTAACGTCTCTCATATTAGCATAAGTTTTATAAAAAGTCAATAAAATGTTTGTCTGATTATATCGGCTTAATGACCGGCACCGATTTATCATCATTGGGCTCGCGCGAGGCCGCTGTTTCGGGTGTCTGACCATGCAATTCCATAATGTGAATAGTATAGCAAAAGACCCTCTACGTAGAGGGTCTTTTGCGCGCGTCTCGTAATACCTTAGAGAGCTGATTGCTGCGGTTCGTCGGAACCGGCGGCAGGCTCTTCGGCGACAGGCGCCGGAGCTTCAGTGGCCGGAGCGGCCGGTTCGGCTGCCGGAGCAGTAGCTTCGCCGGGGACACTATTGCCAAGGGGTTGCTGCGGTTCGTCGGAACCGGCGGCAGGCTCAACCGGAGCTGCGTCTCCAACTACCGGTGTTTCGACGGTAGGCTCAGATACTTCCGGAGCGACTGGCTCGGCGGGAGTGTCTTGCGGTGTGCTGTCGGCAGCCGGTGCGGCCGGAGCTACATCGTCAGCCGGAGCTGGGTTAGTTGTTGGGTCGGTCGGGTCAGTTGGTTGCATACTGTTTCCTTTTTTTATGTGTTTTGTGATAACAAAGAACATAGTAGCACTTATGCTTACATATGTCAACGCTACAGGGGTTATTGGATACCAAGATGGTGGTTGATACGGTCGATTACGTCGGCGATGACTACTTGCGACTTAACCAGGTAATCGTCGGCGCCCAGTTTGCTGGCGCGCTCTTTGTCGCTTTCTTGGCTCAGGGCGGTTAACATGATGACCTTGATTTTGGCGGTTTCGGGCGTGTTGCGCAGGATGTCCAGCACGTCAAAACCGCTGACTTTAGGCATCATAACGTCAAGCAGAATAAGGTCCGGGCGGAACTGCAAAGCGGTCGATAAGGCGTCTTCCCCGTTGGGTACCCGCTTAATTTCAAAGCCTTCGGCCTGAAGGCGGGTCTGGTACACGCTGGCCAGGGCATCATCATCTTCGACAAGCAGGATTTTGTGCTTGGAAGTATCGGCTGGCGGTGCGGCTGTGGGTTGGTCGGTCATAATGCTCATGCTACAAGACTCCGCCTATTTCTGCAACAGTGCTTTAATAAAGCCGTCGAACATAGGGTGCGGCCGGTTGGGCCGGGACTTGAATTCCGGATGGAACTGGCTGGCGACCATAAAGGGGTGGTCGGTGGCTTCGATGATTTCGACCAAATGGTGGTCCGGCGACAAACCGACGGCGCGGATACCCCATTCTTCGTACTCATCGCGGTAATCATTGTTGCATTCGTAGCGGTGGCGGTGGCGTTCGACGATTTTAGTAGTACCGTAAAGCTTGGCAACTTTGCTGCCTTTGGCCAGCAAACATGGATAGTCGCCCAGCCGCATGGTGCCGCCGGTGTTTTGTTTGCCCTCTTGACCGTTCATGATATTGATAACCTGGGCCGGGCTGGCGGAGTCGAGCTCAACGGTGGTGGCATCGGCCAGGCCGGCATTGCGGGCGGCAGCGATAACGGCCATTTGCAGGCCCAAACACAGCCCCAGATACGGCTTCTTGTGCTTCAGGCAATATTGGGCCGCCTGAATTTTACCTTCCAAACCGCGCGTACCGAACCCGCCGGGCACGACTACCCCATCCAGTTTAGCCAGAGTTGCCGCAGCACCTTTCTTTTCGATTTTTTCGGCATCAATCCACTGTAAAACGACTTCTGTATCATTCCACCAGCCGGCGGCCCGCAATGCCTCGAATACCGACATGTAGGTGTCTTGATTGTCGAGGTATTTGGCGACCACGCCTACCTTGACCTTGTGCGGCTGACGCCTGGTGGCCCGCTGCACAACGTCGCGCCACGCTTTGAGGTTGGGCTTGCGGACTTTTAGCCCCAAACGCCGGCAGATAACGTTGGCGATACCGGTATCCTCGAGCGTCAGCGGCACCTCGTAAATACTGTTGGCGTTGGGCAGCAAAGCAATGGCTTCGGCCGAAATCCCGGAAAACAGGCTCAGTTTGTTGACGACCGAGGGCAGAGCCGGCTCTTCGCTGCGCACCACCAGTACGTCGGGGACGATGCCCAGGCCCCGTAACTCGCGCACGGCGTTCTGGGCCGGCTTGGTCTTGAACTCGTGGCTGGCGCCCAAGTACGGCATATAAACAACGTGCACAAACATACAGTTGTCGCGGCCGATTTTAAGCGACAGTTCGCGGATGGCTTCCAGGAAGCTAAGGCCCTCGTAGTCGCCGACGGTACCGCCGATTTCGACAATTTGCACGTCGAAGCCCTCGGCAGCCTTCATGATCTCTGCCTGGCTGGCTGTGGTCACGTGCGGAATAAATTGGACGGTCTGGCCGAGGTACTTGCCGTCGCGTTCGTCTTTAATAACCCTGCTGAGCACCCGGCCGCTCATTAGGGAGCTGGCTTGGGTTAACTCCTGGTCTAAGAATCGTTCATAGTGGCCGAGGTCGAGATCAGTTTCGGCACCGTCGCGGGTAACAAAGCATTCGCCATGTTCGGCCGGGTTCAGCGTACCGGCATCGGTGTTAAGGTAGGGGTCGCACTTTTGCAGGTTGACTTTGAGGCCGCGGGCTTTTAAGAGGTTACCGATGGAGGCGGCGGTAATGCCCTTGCCGAGTCCGGAAAGCACACCACCTGTTACAAAAATGAACTTAGTCGGTCGTTTTGCCACCGCTTATACACCTCTCCTGTTTTTCAATCTCGAGAATAACACAGTCGTCAGAGATTTTCCAGCGCGGCGGCTTCTTGCGGGTCGCGGCCGTTTTGGATATCTTCTTCGCTGATAGTAACTTCTTTGTCGGGGGTTATACCTTCTTTGTCGATGTTTTTGCCATCCGGTGTGTACCAACGGGCTACGGTAACTTTAAGCACCCCGCCGCTGCCTACGTTGACCAGCTTTTGGACGCTGCCTTTGCCGTAGGTCTTGGTTCCGACCAGAGTAGCTGCGCCGTTGTCATGCAGAGCGCCGGCGACAATTTCGGCCGAGCTGGCGGTGCCGCCGTTAATTAAGACAACTGCCGGAATGCCTTGCAGAACAGGATCCCCGGTGGCCCGCATAGTCGCAATAATATCGCCGCCGCGGCGCTCCGTCAGGACGACAGTGCCCTTCGGCAGCCATAGGCTGGATATGTCGACGGCGCCGGTAGTCAGGCCGCCGATATTATTGCGCAGGTCGACCACTACGCCCGTAACGTTCTGTTGCTTAAAGTCTTCGGCGGCCTGGCGCGCCAAGCGCCCCGTTTCGGCGTTAAAGCGGCTTATCTGCATGTAACCGATGCCGCCCTCTACTTCCCAATGGACGCTGGGAGTGACAATGGTGTCGCGCGTAATAGCCAGCTCCAGTTGCTGGCCGCCGCGGATAACTGTTAACGTTACAGTAGTGTCTTTGGGTCCGCGGATTTTTTCAACAGCCTCAGTTACGGTCATGCCGGTCGTAAAGGTGTCGTCGACTTTGATGATGATATCACCGCCCCGCAAGCCGGCTTTTTCGGCCGGATACCCCGAAATCGGGGCGACAACTTCTATATTACCGTCGTCGTCTTGGCCCAACTCCGCCCCGATTCCCTCAAAAGACCCGTTCAGCGCGTCACTGAACTCATCATATCGATCTTCGTTGAGATATTCGGTGTACGGGTCACCGGCGGCTTTGACCAGGCCGGATTTTAGGCCGTCGAGCAGTTCCTGCTCGCTCAGTTCGCCGTCAAAATTACCTTTGAGCGCCTGGTAAACCATGTTAACCGAGCTAAAGTCGAGCGAGTTAGGTAATTGTTTATTCAATGACTGCGGGCCGCCAAAAGCAGCTACACCGATACGGCCGCTGCCTACGCCCCAGCCGGCAACAAAGATACCAACAGCCACCACCACGCTCAGCGTAATTTTGAGCCACGGTTTTAACTTGAAACGTTTTGTTTTGTGAGCCGGTGGCTCAACGCGGGTTTGCAATCCCCTACCCTCCAGGTTTTAGCAATTGACCTGCCTATTATCGCACACTGGCGGGTTTTATTCTAGAAATGAATGAAGACCAGGCCGCTGGCCGAAACGGGCCGCGGGCCGCGGTAGTAGCCGTCGCCGCCGGCGTTGTAGTCGCTGACGTAGACGGTATTGCCTTCGACGGCCTCCACATACATGACGTGGCCATAAAAACCATTGGGATTAACGGCGGCGTCTCCGACACGAGCGCCTTCGCCATAACTAACGCTATAACCGCGGGCCGCGGCGTTGCCGGGCCAGTTATTGGCGTTGCCAAGGCCGGAGGGCATATAGCGGCCGGATGAAGCAACCTTGAAGGCTACCCAACTGGTACAGTTACGGTACCCGTACCCCCAGCTGTCCCACATGCCATAGCCCGGATAGCCCCAGTCATAATTAGGACATTGGGCATCGGGGTAACCGGCGTGCAGACAGCCGGCATCGCCCCATGGGTAACCGCCGCCGCCCGGTATGCCCGACGGTACGCTGCCGCCAAACAAACGGGCGTTTTCCAGCACCTGCTGGCGTTGCAGTTCGGCGATCCGACCGGCGTTTTGTTTGATTTCGCTATCCAGCTGGCTGCGTTGGCCTTCGTTTAGTGACAATAGGTTGTTTTGCTCGCCCCGCTGGGCTCCCAGTTCGCTCTGGGCCAGTTTTTGTTCGGCCAGTAATTTTTCGACTTCGTCGCGCTGGCTGCGCAGCTGGTGTTTAAGCTCAGTGATTTTATCGAGCGTTGCCTTGATTTTATCTTTGACGGCGTTTCGGTACTGCTGCTTGTCAACGAATTCACTAATGTTTTTGCTGGACGCCAGCATCTCCAGCGTACTGATTTGGCCTTCTAGGTACATTTGCCGGATATTGTTGCCCAGGACTTTCTTCTGCTTGGCTAGTTCGGCTTCGGCGGTTTCGATCTGTTTCTGTAAATCTTCGCTGCGGCTTTGGTTGTCGTTGATCTTGGCTTGCAAACTGTCGATCTGGGCTTGCAGTTTGCTGATTTTGTCATTAAGGTCGAGCGCTTCTTGCCCCAGGCTGTACTGGGCTTCGCGTTTTTGGTTGTTTTCGGAACGTAAATTATTAATCTGCTCCTGCAGCGACTGTGAAGACACTAAGGCGCCGCCCAGCAGGCTCAAACCAAAAACAGCCGCTACTGCCAGACTAATCAGGGCAGTTTTACGCGGGAGTGTTTTAATATGTTTGAGTTTTTGTTTTAGCATGAACACTTTGATCATACCACACCCTGCAACGCGTTGCAATAATTAGATTATAGTGTTTCGTACTGTTTATTGTGTTGTTATTTACTGGTTTTAAATTTGAGGTAGCGCCGCGTGGCAAAGTAGGACGATACGGCTCCGATAATTATACCAATAGCGATTTGCCCGGTCAATATCAGCCAGTAGTGGCCGGTGAAGTAGGTGTTGGCGTAGCTGATGTCCAGCAGCCCCAGGCTGCTGGCCTCAAAGGCCGTCGAAGAAACCGCGAACAACAGGTTGCAGAGCAATACCGAAATAGCCGCCGCAATAAAGCCGTACAGAATAGTCTCGACGATGAACGGCCCGCGGATATACCAGGTACTGGCACCCAGCAAGCGCATAATATTGAGTTCGTCGCGCCGGTTGAAAATAGCCATACGGATGGTATTAAAGATAATCAGCATAGAAATAACCGTAAAGACAATAATCCCTACCAGGCCCGCCGTTTGGAAGAAGCTGGTAGCGCTGGCAATCTTATCGATAGCCTCTTTGCGGTCGCCGGAGTACGAGGTTTCGTCCGATTGCAAGGCCAGAATGTCGGGTTGTTCCAAAAAGGTTTTCAGTTCGTTGAGGTTATCCGGGTCAACAGGTTGGATGCGCAGGCTGGCCGGCAGCGGGTTGTCGGTTTGCGAGATCGCCACCAACAAGTCGGGGTTATCCTGGTTAGCGGCTTTATATACTTCCAGAGCTTCGTCTTTGGAAACATACGCCACCGATTTAACGGTGTTAAGTTGGTTGATTTGCGTCACCAGCTGATCGCGCTGCTGGTTGGTGATATCGTCCTGCAGATACACCGACACATCGATGCGATCGGTAATTTGGGTAATGGTGTTGTTGAACGTAGCGCTGGCGATAACCGAAAACAATACAATACTAAGCGTAATCACCATGACGGCAATAGCAGCAATAGCCAGCCAGGCGTTACGGATGAAGTTAACGCCGCCGGCCTTGATAACCCGGCCCAAAACGATCATTCGGCGTTTCATGAGTTCTTATACCCCCCGCCGGCCCGGTCGCTGGCAATTTTACCGTCTTTGATGGTAATGACTCGCCGCTTCAATTTGTTGACAATATCTTGGTTGTGAGTAGTTAGCAGTACGGTGGTGCCATACTGGTTAATTTTTTCGAGCACTTTTACCACGTCCCACGCATGTTTGGGGTCGAGGTTACCGGTAGGTTCGTCGGCGATTAAGATCTTGGGCTGGCGGGCAATGGCCCGGGCAATAGCTACGCGCTGGCGTTCGCCGCCCGACAGCTCCAGCGGCATGCGCTTCTCTTTACCCTTCAGGCCGACAATATCCAACACCCGCGGCACCGTATGGCGGATTTCTTTGTTGCCGGTGCCAACGATTTCCAGGGCAAAGGCGACGTTCTCGAAAACGGTCTTATTGGGCAGAAGTTTAAAGTCCTGGAAAACCGTACCGATGCGCCGCCGTAAATATGGGATTTCTTTGTCTTTGAGTTTGTCGTAGTCGATGCCGCCGACGATAATCTTGCCGCTGCTAGGCTTCTCTTCACGGGTCAATAATTTAAGCAGGGTCGATTTACCGGCACCGCTGGGACCGACGACGATCACGAACTCACGCGCCTCAACATGCAGACTAACCCGGTCGAGCGCCGGCGCCGCACCTTTTCCATATACTTTTGTTACTCTGTCCAGCAGAATCATCGTATCTATTATAGGACGCTAGTGCTTATCAGACAAACTATATTCCAAGTAGGCTTCGATAAGCGGGTCAAGCTTGCCGCCTAAAACGCCCGTGACATCACTGGTTTCGTAGCGGGTGCGTAAATCTTTGACTTGTTTGTACGGATGCAGCACATAGCTGCGGATTTGGTTTCCCCACTCGGCCGACTGGTTCGGACCTTTAAGTTCGCTTAATTTTTCGAGGTGCTGTTCGGCCTGGAGTTGGGCCAGGCGTGAGCGCACAATGGTTAGAGCTGTTTCTTTGTTTTGCAGCTGGGAACGCTCGTTTTGGATAGCCACGGTAATGCCAGTGGGCAGATGTGTTACCCGTACTGCCGAATCGGTGGTGTTGACCGATTGGCCGCCGTGGCCGCCGCTGCGGTAGACGTCGATTTTGAGGTCTTTGTCGTCGATTTCCAGGGCCTCGGGGCTCTCGATTTTGGGCAATATTTCGATTTTGGCGAAACTGGTCTGGCGCAAGTTGTCGGAGTTAAAGGGGCTTAGGCGGACCAGACGGTGGACGCCGTGCTCACCCTGTAGCTTACCGTAAGCAAAAGGGCCGCTGACTTCCAGCGTGGCGCTTTTGATACCGGCTTCTTCGCCGGCAGACTGGTCAATGGTCGTAACCGTGTAGCCGTGCTGTTCGGCCCAACGAACGTACATCCGCAGCAGCATCTGCGCCCAATCCTGGGCATCGGTACCGCCGGCACCGGCGTGGATACTTATAATAACGTCATTGTCGTCGTACGGCCCGCTAAATTGCAGTTCTTGCTTGAGATTACTAAAGGTCGTGGACAGATCTGCCCGTTGCTGTTCCAGCTCTTTTTGGACGCTGGCATCCTCCAGCCCGGCCAGCTCTAAGGCCTCGCCTACCTGCTTCTGCAGCTGGCGCCACGGCTCAATCCGGGCCTGCAGTTTGGCCTGGCGCTGCATAACAGCTTGGGCTTTGGTTTGGTTTGACCAAAAGTCGGGCGCCTGGCTCTGGACTTGCAACGTCTGTAGCTCCGCCTCCAGGGCATCAAGCTGCAGCCGCTCCAGGGCGTCAGCCACGGCGGTTTGTAATTGTTTAAGTTGGGTAACCAGTTCCTGCATCTACGGCAGATTATACCGTACTACTGCGGTATCGTGGTGTCTTGGTTGATAGTATTGCCGCCCGAATTAGAGGGTTTGGCAAATAATATGACCACCAACAGCAGTAGCACAATGAACACGGCACCGACAATGATAGCGATTAGAAGGCCTTTTTTACCGCCTTTAGTTGGTGCGGGCTGGGCTGTAATCGGCAGCGGCGTAGCGGCCGGGTCGGACGTAGTCGGGCCGGCCGGCGGCTGCGGCGGCACGGTAAAATCGGGTACCGGGCTTGGCGCTGGATCAGGTGCTGGTGCGGCAACGGGCTGCGGCGGCACCGCGGCATCCGCGGGCGGCTGGTTGGCTGCGAACCCGCCAGCCGGGTTTGGCGGCAACGGGCTTAACGGATCGACGGCCGGCTGCACCGGTGTATCCGGCATAGGACTCGGATTAGGGTTGGTTGGGTCTTGTGGAGGCATGGTTAATCTCACTTATTATTACGTATAAATGTATCATACCATAAGCGGATTATATAGCGGCTACCAAAGGGTACTAATTTGTTTATAGAGTTTGTCGGTCCGGGCGTCACCGATGTTACTTAGACAGCCAAAGCCCCAAACTTTATCTTCGAACATGGTGTTGGCAACTTTAATGACCCGATTTTTGGTAATGGCTTTGACGCGCTGCGACAACTGGTAATAATCTTCGATATGTTCATCAAAGAAGTAACGATGGGCATAGCCGTTGGCGGTACCGCCTACGGTCTGGGCGCTGCGCTGGTAGCGGCCGATAACGTACTGCTTGGCAGCCTGGACGTCTTCGTCGGCCAAGCCGCCCTCGCACAGCATTCTTAATTCGCCGATAATAATGTCGAACAGGGCCTTGGCGTTACGCGGCATAACCTGGGCACCAAACCACCAATTGCTGCTGTCGCGGGTTTGGGTGTAGCCGGAGGTCATGTCATACAGCAGGCCGCGCTCCCGGGCAGTACCCAAAATGCGCGAGTATAACGTCTCGGTCAGCATAGTGTTGAGTAGGCCCAGGGCGTCCGCTTCCGGGTCGGTCAGGCGCCGCTGTTTAAAGGTATCTATATAGAAATAGACGTTATCGACGGTATTGTTGGGAATATATAACGGTTTAGTCAGACTATGCGGTACTTCAACCGGCAATTCGATACGCCCCCCGCCTTCCGGCAGTTCGATTGAGCCAAAAACCTTTTTGATAATGGCCCGGCGCTCCGGGTTCAGGTTGCCGGCAATAACGAAACGCACGTTACTGCTGGTATGTGTCGCTCGGTAATGGTCTTGCACGTCTTGCAGGGTGACGTTTTTCATAAGGCGCAACCGCTCCTGGTCGGTCAAAGCCTTAAAGCCGTAGGCTTCGCGCAACGCCAGGCTTAAATGCCGAAAATGATTATTGGAACGGGCCGTCAGCTCCTCGCGCACGTTGCCGAACTCGGCCGCGAACTCGTCGGCCAAAAATAACGGCTTAGTGATAGCCACGAGCAACAAGTCAAGGATACGTTCCCATTCAAAATCGGCACACTCGGCTTCATAGGTGATATCGTAGCTGCCGGTCGAAGCGTTAGAATAAGCGCCGTTTTTTTCGAATTCCGCCTGGAACGCCCGCGCCCTCGGGATCAGCTGATTAGCACCGAGCAATACATGTTCCATCAGGTGCGGCGTTTCCCACAACCTTTTTTCGACCAGACATTCACCGGCCCTGAAATTCAGGTCGAACGTCATGACACTCGCGTCCGGTATGTGTACCAGCAAGCCCCTCACCCCGTTTTTCAGCTTCAGTTCACTGACGGTGTGTTTCACTTTTTGCGCTTTCCTTTGGCGCGGCGTTTGCGTTCGGCTTTGCGGGCTTTCTTGCGGTTGCGGTGACTGACGACTTTTTTGGTACTGGAGGCGGCAACTGGCACCGGCGTGACTGGCAGTTGGAAGTCTGACTCTTCGAATTCTTCAACGTCGATAATTTTGTCGGCGTTATCGACCGACTGGCGGGCGGCGCGGGTTAGGTCGGTCTCGACCGGCCGGTCGAGGTCGGCCACCGGTTCGGCGTGGAACAATGTCCGAACCACGTCATGACGCAGCGTTGCCTGCATTTCTTCAAAGAGGTGTTGGCCTTGCCTGCGATATTCCACCAGCGGGTCGCGCTGGCCAACGCTGATCCAGCCGATGCCCTCGCGCAAGTGAGCCATGTTTTCCAGGTGCTGCATCCACAGATTGTCCAAGATTTGCAGATAAATATCGCGCTCCACTTTGCGCATGGTTTCGGCGCCAAAGGCCGCTTCGCGCGCTTCGTACAAGTCCTGGGCTTCGCTGAGCAGAACTTTTTCAAAGCCGCTGGCCGCGGTGTCGAACAGCCGGTCCAGCGTGGCATCATCGAACGGCAATACTTCGGTAATCAGCTCCTCGTACAGGTCGGTTGTGGCCAGCGGCGAGTTGGCCAGCGCCTCGACCTCTTGTTCGATAAAGATTTTAATGCGTTTCTGGATGTTGACCTGGTGCAGAATCTCTTTGCGCATGGCGTAGGTGGCTTTACGGTGCCGGTTCATAACATCGTCATATTGAACAACATTTTTACGCATATCAAAGTTATGGCCTTCTACCTTTTTCTGGGCGGCTTCGAGGCTGCGCGAAATAATGCGGTTCTCGATAGGCATGTCTTCGGGCACATTCATGCGAGCCATCATGCCGCCGATACGATCGCCGCCGAATACACGCATCAGGTCGTCTTCGGTACTGACAAAGAATTGGGTGGTACCCTTGTCGCCCTGCCGGCCGGCGCGGCCGCGCAGCTGGTTGTCGATACGGCGGGATTCGTGACGCTCGCTACCCAGGATAAACAAGCCGCCTAGCTCTTTGACGCCATCGCCCAGCAAGATGTCGGTACCGCGCCCGGCGATGTTGGTAGCGAGCGTCACCGCGCCTTTTTGGCCGGCTTGGGCGACAATCGAAGCTTCTTTTTCATTATTTTTGGCGTTTAAGATTTGGTGCGGTATGCCAGCCTTTTTGAGCAAACGGCTCATTACCTCATTCTTTTCAATCGAAGCCGTACCAATTAGGATAGGCTGGCCCTTCTGGTGCAGCACCCTGATTTCTTTAATAACGGCGCTAAACTTGCCGGTTTCGGTCTTATAGATGCGGTCGGGCAAGTCCACGCGGCGCAGCGGCTTGTTGGCCGGCACTTCAACCACTTCAAGCTTGTAGATCTGGTGGAATTCTTCGCTTTCGGTTTGGGCGGTGCCGGTCATACCGGCCAGCTTTTCGTACAGACGGAAGTAGTTCTGAAACGAAATGGTAGCCAACGTCATCGACTCTTCTTGTACGGCGACGGCTTCTTTGGCTTCGATAGCCTGGTGCAGACCCTCGTTATAGCGGCGGCCGCGCAGCAACCGGCCGGTGAATTCATCGACGATGACCACTTCGCCGTCGCCGCTGACAACGTAGTCTTTGTCGCGCTTAAACAGCGCCTGGGCGCGCAGAGCTTGTTCTAAATGGTAAATGGTACGGATATTATCGGTGCCGTAGAGGTTGTCGATGCCCAGGACTTTCTCGACCTTTTCTACGCCGTCGTCAGTTAGTACCACGGCTTTGCGTTTTTCATCGACTTCGTAGTGGTCGTCTTTGCGCAACTGGCGTACGACTTTGGTAAATTGCTCGTAGGCTTCGGCGCTGGTCATCGACGGCGCCGAAATAATCAACGGTGTGCGGGCTTCGTCAATCAAGATAGAGTCGACTTCGTCGACAATGGCAAAGTGCAGGTCACGTTGGCGCAACTGGTCGACCTCGCGCACCATGTTGTCGCGCAGGTAGTCGAAACCGAACTCGTTGTTGGTACCATAGGTAACGTCGGCGTTATAGGCCTCTTGGCGGGTGCAGGGACGCAAGTGCTGCAGACGCTTATCTTCATGCTTGGTGTTAATGAATTCCGGATCGTATAAGAATGATTCTTCGGCGATGATAACACCGGTACTCAGCCCTAAGAAATGATACACCGGCCCCATCCAGCCGACGTCGCGCTGGGCCAGGTAATCGTTGACGGTGACCACATGGACGCCTTTGCCGGTTAACGCGTTGAGATAGACCGGCAGCGTGGCTACTAAGGTCTTGCCTTCACCGGTTTTCATTTCGGCAACGTTGCCCTCGTGCAGGACCATGCCGCCGATCAGCTGTACATCGAAGTGGCGCATGCCGAGCGTGCGGTCGGCCGCCTCGCGCACCAACGCGAACGCATCAGGCAAGAGCTTCTCGAGCGAGTCTTTGTCGAGACGTTTTTTGAGCTTGTCGGTTTGGGCGCGTAGCTGCGCGTCGGTCATTTTTTTGTAGGTTGGCGCCAGGGCATTAACCTCAGCCACGCGCTTACGCAAACGTTTTAATGTTTTCGCTTGCGGGTCACCCAAAAACTTCTTCAAGATTTTTTTCATTACTAAACTGTCATTCCCTCCGGATTGGTATCGTACCTATTGTAGCCTAAAAAAGCTTGAAATTCAGTCTAAAAAGACAATTTTACGGCGTTTGGCGCTTAAAACGGGCGATCACCCGCTGGCGCAAGCGCACCGACTCGTGTGTTTCTTTGTATTTTTTGAGCTGGTTGCGCAGTTTAGCTTCGACGATATCGACGGCCGCGTAGATGTTCATGGTTGTCTCGTGCGTCGTCAGCACTTCGTGCGGCAGGTATAGCACGACCTCGCAGGTGTGTTCGCGTTTATCTTTGGCTTTAGATTCTTTAAGTCTGACCTCGGCATGTGCTGACGTACGGGTATGCTTGGACATATATTTGTCGAGGTTGCCGATCTTCTTGAGTACGTATTTACGCAAGTCTTCGTTGACGTCGGCATGTACGCCGTTGATTTCGATTTTTTGGATCATGGGCTTGGAGCTCCTTTGGCTTTACATATACGGTTTGAGGACTTCGGGTATCAAGATATTCCCGGCTGCGGTTTGGTAATTCTCCATGATAACCGCCATGGTACGCCCCAGCGCAAAAGCGGTGGCGTCATTGCTATGGACAAGTTCAACGGAACCATCGGCTTTGCGGACCCTGGTTTTGAGCCGGCGAGCCTGGTAGTCGGTCATGTAGTCGGCAGTGTGGGTTTCGCGGTACTTGCCCTGCCCCGGCATCCAGGCGTCGATATCAACGCCGCGGGCGTTCGGTTTGCCGATGTCGGCCGTACATTTCTGGATAAGCTGGTACGGAAGCTGCAGTTGTTGCATAAGATACTCCTGGATAGCGACCAGTAATGTGTGCTCGTCGGCACCGGTTTCGGGCGTACTGAGTACTTCCATTTCGAGTTTATCAAACTGGTGCATGCGGATCAGGCCTTCGGTATCTTTGCCATACGTCCCTGCCTCACGCCGGAAACTGGTGGCATAGCCGATAAACCGCAGCGGCAGTTCGGCCTCTGGGATAATCTCGTTCATATACATAGACCCGATGACATGTTCGGCACTGCCCTGCAACCATAGGTCGTCTTTGGTTTCGCCAACTTTATAGCGGTCGTCGCGCGGCTCCAGCCGATCCATAGCATCGTAGACATCAGTGCGCAGCATGTATGGCGGCAATATTGGTACGAACGGTTTGGCTGCCACTTTAAGCCCGTTGTCGATGATACGCTTCTGAATAACTTTCTCGTCGGTCAGAGTACGCAATACAAATTGGACGATGGCAAACTGTATCTTAACCAGGTCGCCCTTAAGATACGCAAAACGGCTACCGGTGACTTTAGCGGCCCGCTCTTTGTCGAGCCAATCTTTAGCTATGCCCAGTTCGGCGTGCGTTTTGGGTTTAAAATCAAACGCGGTTGGCTCACCGACCGTTTTGACAACTTGATTGTCGTCCTCGCTGGTACCAACCGGCACATCATCAAACGGCATGTTCGGAACGGCCTTGAGAAGCGTCGTATAATCTTTACGCACATCGTTGAGCTGGTCTTCGAGTTTGGTAATTTTCTGGCGCAGAGTTTTGCCAGCGGCAATCTGCTGGGCAGTCGGTTTTTGACCCTTAGATTGTGCCGCCAGGGTGTTGCGCTCTTGCTGGGCAATCTCGAGTTCGGGTTGTAGCTTGCGGATTTTGGCGTCAAGCTTGAGCAACGTGTTGATATCGACTTTGTTACCTTTTTGTTTAGACTTTTCGGCGACCAGTTCGGGATTGTCGCGGATAAACTGAATATCTAGCATAATTGTATTATACGTCTATTTCTGCTTATTTTGGATATGATTTAAGGTCAATGTGGTGCGCTCGCGGGCGTAGGCGCAAAATTCGCATTCGCCGCCCATGGCGGCCGTGCCGATAGCCGGCATGTCGCCTTCCATACATTCTTTCATCTGAAGCAGGGTCGGTTCCACCCAATCAGCGTTGCCGGTGTACGGAATAACTTTGGTACGGAACTCGACACGGTCGTTAAACCCATCCAGGTCGATGCGGCCGTTGGTATATACAAAGTAGGCGGTGTCGCTGACCGCGAAGGCGTTTTGGCGCAGCAGCCACTGGTAGACTTCCATTTGGCGTTTGTAGCTGATCTGCCAGTCTGATTCGATATCGACTTCTTTGTTTTTGGCGGTTGCTTTGTAGTCGACCACGATTAACTCGTGATTGTCGTTAACCCAGATATCGTCGACCGCGCCAAAAACGTGCAGGTTGGTCGGTTCATGCAGCGTAAATACGCCGGTGAAATTGTAGCGCCACGTATCAAGGTCGTCGTGCTGGTACGGTACGGCCTGGATACTGTTTTTGACCATTAAGGGGTGTGGTTTAGCCTGGGCGCGGTAGCTATCGAATTCTTTTTTGAGTAATTCGTCGATGGCTTTGTTGATGTTAAACGGCGGGCTGCTGGGGCGGGTAATCTTGAGCCGTGTATCCAGCCAAAAACAGCGCGGACACTGCTTAAACAGCTCGATTTTACTGCGGCTGACTTTAAACGGATCGGTCTGGCCCGGTTTGTAAGGTTGCGAACGCCGCCGCGAATAAGAAGTATCTGCCATGTGAGTAGGTATTATACCGTATGTTGGCTGCGCCGCCGGCCGGGTTTTTGCGCCGGCTTACGCGCCAAGCGGCTTGCGCGGCTCGGACAGCCAAGCTACTGCCTCGTCCCGGGTATCAAAGGTTTTGATCTTGCCGCCCTTGCCCATCAGCATAATTACCATATTGATAACATCGTTGAGCAGGTGGCTGCCGCCGAAGATCGCCACCCGTTCGTATTCCAGAAATTCGATGACTTTCATGGCCGCTTTGTTGGACTCCGACGAATAGCTGCCGGAACGCGAGATATCCACCAATTGCCGGCTGTGTTCGGGATCGCCCTTGGTGACTTTCCTAACCAGTGCCGCGCCTTCTTGGGAGACTTTTTCAATGGTTTGCGGCGTCTGGTCACCGATGGCGACGATCTCGACGTAGCCTTCGGGACTCATTGTGACATAGTTGCCGGTTGGCTCCGAAGAGACGGGCTTGGCTGTTTGTTTGGTGCGGTTAGGGGGTGTTTTCATCAGGACAACTCTTGGACTTAACTATATCACAACCCTGCAAGTCGGGCGGCAGCCACGATACTGGCAGTTTCGGCGCGCAGCGTGAAGTCGCCGAGGCGCAGTTTGCCCAGCTCTTGGGTGGCAAATAGGCGCTTTTCGCTGTCGCTCCAGCCACCCTCCGGCCCTACTAGCACACCGGCTGTTTTGTAATGAGGTTTCTGCGGCGCGGCTTCATGCTGTTCGCAAACGAACAGCGGCATTTCGGCGCCGTATGTATGCAATGCGGTCTGTACCAGCAGCGGCTCATGGACGCGTGGGATATCACTGCGGCCGCACTGTTCGGCGGCCTCAACCACAATCTTCTCGGCCCGCTCCAGGTTAAAGCCAGTCTTTTCGGACCGTTCGGCCAGCAACGGCACAAAGCGGCTGACGCCGAGTTCGGTGCATTTTTGCAACACCCAGTCATTTTTATCTTTTTTGAGCAGGCTCCAGAACAGATACACTTCGCGTTCCGGCGTTGTGCGGTCAAGATCGGTCACCAGTTCTAGGCGGGCTTGGCGGGCGGTCAGTTCGCTGATTACATACAGCCGTTCTTTGGCAATGCCATCAAACAGCACTACTTCCTGCCCCGGCCGGTAGCGCAGTACCTTGTTCCATTGGCCGATGATCCGTACGTCGGTTAATTCAACATAGTGGTCAAGCGCCACGACAGAGCCAACATAAAAGCGATGCAGCCGCATAGGTTTAACCGTGACGAGCAATTATGGTCAGCAATTCTTGGGGCGTGTGGGCAACGTATGTCGGGTGGTGCTCGCGCAGAATCCGTTCACCGTTATATCCCCAGGTCACCGAAATCACCGGTATGTGGCCGCGTTTGGCGGCCTCGATGTCGCGTACCTCATCGCCAATGTAGATGGCATCACTAACATCCGTTTGCTGGTCGCGCAGCACCGTTTTAAAGGCCCGCGCCTTATTAAACAGGCCGAGGTTGCCGTAGACGCTACTTACATACTGGTCGATTTTTTCATGCTCCAGCACCTTGCGGATATTATCTTCGGTGTTAGAGCTGACCACCGCTATTTGATAGCCCTCTTTGTGCAGTTGCTTTAGGGTTTCTGGAATTCCGGGGAATATCTTTAGCTGGTCCAGGCGCTGCGAGAACAGCCGCTTGCCCCGAAGCAGCAATTTAAGTAGCTTCCAGTACGGAAGGCCGCTGTGCTTCAGAATATCCCGGGCCGACATGTTGCGCAGCCGGGCGACCTCTTTGTCACTGAGGTCGAACTCCGGCACTAACTCTTTGGCAATACCGACGACTACCGGCAGGCTATCTGCCAGCGTGCCGTCAAAGTCAAAAATGATATGCCTCATCTGGTTCCTATTTTACAGGAAACAGTCCGATATGGCAGCAGCGGGTTCATAGTGGCTTGTACGGTACGTGGCACATGCCGCGGCCGGTACGTTCAGTATATTTTTGATGATAACTTTCGGCCGGATAAAAAGTACCGGCTTTGGTAATTTCAGTGACAACCGGCACCACATGGTTTGCTTGGGCCTTCGTCTTGGTTTGTTGGGCCGTTTGCTTTTGTGCGTCATTAAAGTAGAAAACAGCGCTGCGGTAATTATCGCCTATATCCGGACCTTGCCGGTTCAGCTGCGTCGGGTCATGGAGCCGGAAAAAATGCTTTAGCAGAGTTCGGTAGTTAACTGTAACTGGGTCATATTCTACCAGCACCGCTTCGGCATGGCCGGTAGTGTGGCTACACACGTCCTCGTAAGTAGGGTTGGCCGTATGGCCGCCGGTATAGCCAACTTTGGTTTGCACTACCCCTGGAATTTGGTCGAAGTAGTACTGCACACCCCAGAAGCAACCGCCGGCGAAGAGGGCTTTTTCTGTTTTTGCGGCCATGGTTATGACTTCCCTCTCTTGGCCTTCTTGGCCTTCTTGGCCTTGGTATGCTTCTGCAGCCATTGGGCAATCGCTTCTACGTCCAGGTGTTCTACTGCAATCTGCACAGCGAAATCTTCTAGGTCTTTAGGCTTGGCCGTCAACATATAACCGTTACCCAACAAAAACACCGCCATGCAGGTAATACCGCTGCGCTTGTTGCCGTCGACAAACGGATGGTCGGCAATAATATTGCGCGCATAGACGGCAGCTTTTTCAAAGACCGTTGCGTACTGCTCTTGGCCGAAAATCTGCTGTCGTGGTGCTTCGATAACCGATTTTAAGCGTTCTCCTTCGCGCACGCCATGTGAACCGCCAAAATCTTCGATCAACTCGAAATGTAAACGAAGTATATCTTCGAGAGTCAGGTACTTCATTACCTATCGGCCAGGTTTTTTAGCGTCTCGTGGTACGTCTTTTTAAAGGTTTCGTAATCAGCTACCAGATTGGTTTGGGAGTCTTTTTTGGGCGCCGGCTTTACGGTAATAGTAACCTCATCACCAAAATTGATATTTTCGCGCTTAAGCTCCTTGGCCGGAATAGTTACACCGGCGCTAGAGCCGATTTTGATAATTGTTTGGGTGCTTTTAATCATAAAAGTATTATAACAAAATTATAATGCCCAGACAAGTCCGAGGCGGCTAAAAAGTAAAACCAGCCGCGGTTTTGGCGGCTGGTCTTTTAGGGTTTTTGGTTTTAGAGACCGGGATGGCTATTATTGTTAACTCTTACTATTGGTCGAGTGATGACTTGACGTCAAGCGACAAGGCAATCATGAGCGGTCCGGTAATCAAGGCGTATAGGCCGAGAATCCAGACGAAGGCGACACCGCCTGCTTCCGGTTGGAAGAGCAGGATGATACCGATCAGGAAAGCGGCGATACCAACGATAACCGACAAAGTCCGGGATGTCGCGCTGCCGGCACTTTCGGCCAGAGAGGCGACCACTTCGATCACACCGCGAGCTACGAACAGCAAGCCGGCGACCAAAATGAAGACGTCGAAGGTTATGTTTGGGTGACGCACGAGGTATAGACCAACCGCTACCTCGGCCAGACCCATCACGAGCGTTAAGGCCCATGCACGGTGCTTGCCGATAGCGATAGCAGACTGTACCACGTTAATAACACCTATTACCAGGATAAATGCACTCAGCAGATATACTAGTGTTACCAGGGTTAAGCCTGGCCAAAAAACTGCGGCGATACCGAATAAAATTGCGGCGACACCGCGCAGTGTGAGCGCCCACCAGTGAACGGCGAGTTCTTGTGCTCTTTTTGCCATAAAGTTCCCTCCTTTTAGGTCTCTATGGCCTAATAATGCCCTAAAGTCTAAGCAAAAGCAAGACCCGGCGTGTTTCTAAACTGTTAGTTTTGCCGTTAGTCTTCTACGGTGACGTCGCGCCAGAAAGCAATGTAGCCGCTAAAATCCTTGCCGGAACTTTGCTTGACGATTTCAATGGCCGATGGTTTGGGCTTAGGGTAGCTCCAGGCGTTGTCACGGCTCCAGTTGTCGCCCTGCCCGATATCATAGTACTGACACTTGCCCTTCCATGGGCAGGTGTAGGGCGTGTCGCTTTTGCGCAAGAAGTCCTGCTTGACCGCGGACGGCGGAAAGTACCAGTTCCCCTCTATATAAATGAGTTCCTCTTTGCCGGCCTCGGCTATCACCTGTTTGTTCCATATTGCTTTCATATCACCCCCTAACTGCCACCATTATAAACAAAAGTCGATAGATGCGCGAGCTATCGGGGTAGCTACCAGGAGGGGCTGGTATACTTTGTTGTCAAAGTCGTAGTAAGTGGTTTGAAGGACGGTAGTCAGAAAAGGCCGTTCATGCCCGAGGTCTGTTTCCAGCACGAGGGCAAGGTAGCCGATGAAGTAACCGTGGAATGTTCCGCCTGTCTTTTGCAGATCGGTGATTCTGGCAATAAGATCACGCCCATCCGACCAGTCAAGGCGATGCTCCGTGGACTCGACCTTGATTTCCGCACCCCTGAAGCCACATCGATTATTCAAATCCTGCAGCAGTTCCATTGGCTGCGCATAGCCCTCTTCGACTAGGTCAAGCATGTCCAGGAACCTGGCAGCGTGTTCATAAAAATCATTGGCTGAAAATGGTAATTCGCCGGTACTCATGATAGGCCAGCATACCCGCCTCCGGTTGCCTGTGCAAGCATAAGCGTTTTATTCGAGTTCGTGGATACGTTTGTGGTTGAGTCCGAAGTAGTGCGCCATCTCGTGCCACAAGGTGTGGCGGACGTTCTCTTGCAGCTGCTCGGGTGTTTGGCTGGCCATGGTGAGCGGTACTTTGAAAATAGTGATTTTATCTGGCAACAGCGGTTCGTGGCCGCCGCGGGCCGGCAACGGTACACCTTGGTAGAGGCCGAACAGACTCTGGTTGTCGCGCAGCTTGAGCTGCTCCCTCTGAGCCGCGCTCGGTTCGTCGGCGTAAACGATCGCCACGTTAGTCATGCGTGAGGTGTATTTTTGCGGCAGCGTGTCGAGCGCTTTGCTGATAATTACGTCAAACTCGTCGTCTGTTGGTACCGTCAAGGTTATTCTTCCCGCTTGAGTCGTTTTACTAACCATTCTCGCGGTAACGAGCTCAGGAACCAGCCGGCTTTGGGCCCGGATTCCTTACCTAAAATGAGCAGATAGAGCGCTTTGAATGCCTGGGCTGGCTGGATATCGGCAACCTCTTTGGCGGCGTAAATTGTTTCGTGCATGGCTTGCCCGTTTAAGTCACCGGCGGCGCCAAGTTTATCGGCTAGGGTATCCGCAAAAATTATTTGCTCTTCACTTAAGACAACGTCCGGCAGTTGTTTCTGGACACTGAATTTTACTGATTCGGGTGCATATTTTTTGAGCCAGTTGGCTGCGTACGGAATTTCACGCTCCAAGATCGCCTTTTGCCCGCTGACCACTTTTTCGTAGCCGGTACGGTTGAGGATGTCGATGATACCTGCCGTATCGCCCTGGGCAGCTTGGTACACACTTACCAGGTGGTTAAACGGAATTGAAGTAATGGTGCGGTCTTGGCTTATGGCGCTGGCGACCTTGTAGGCACCGGCGAACTCATGCGGCTGGCCGTTCATAACCGCTTCTTCAGTCTTACTGTATTCATCGATTAAGTTATAGAGGCCCAGTCCGCTGTCAAAATACAGCACCCGCTTTGGTAAATTACGATAGACGAAATAACGCAAAATCTCCGGCGGCATAATCTCGAGGGCTTCGGCCGGTGTTACCAAGTTGCCGAGCGAGCTGCTCATTTTTTTGGTATCGCCAATCAGGTTAATGGTGTCGTATGGCAACGGAAATGGCGGTTGGGCGCCGTAGACTACTCTTACAAACTCTGCGCCGGTATCATAGCTGCCGCCCTTGGTAGCGTGTTCTTTACCGTAAGGCTCAACTTGCACGCCCCACAATGCCCAGCGGGCCGGCCAGTCCAGACGCCAATTAAGTTTGACCCGACCGTCGGTGTAGCTAACCTTATTCTCTGTGCCGGCCTGGTTGATACAAGTGATGGTCTTGGCTTTTTTATCAATGCTCTTGTAGCGCCACTCATTAAAACTGTTGTCGTCGGAAAGAATCTGGATCGGCATCCAATCTGCGGGCAGCTGACGGTTGGCTACCGTGTCAAAAATCTTTCGGATTTCTGCGCCATGTTCGACGGCGGCTTCGATCATGGGCGCCATTTTGCCGTTTTGGTACTGGTCTTCGTAGCTGTAGATAACCTCCATGTCCACACCCATTTTAGCGGCCTGCTTTTGGAATTCCTCACTAAAGTAGGTGGCATAACTTTTGTCGCTGCCATCCGGTGCGGGCACTAGGCAAATCGGCCAACCGACGTATTGTTCGTATGTTTCGGGCAGAAAACTGTAGCGCTTACGCAACGGGTCAAAATTATCAACAAAATGAAGATGGCGGGCTTTGCGTCCCCGCTGCCGGATCGCCCATGCCAAACCGTCGGCAGTTAATACTTCACGGAAATGCCCGATATGGTAGCTCGCCGACGGAGAAATACCGCTGGAAACAATAATCTCGCCCTCGGGGTACTGCTCAATAATTTGATCGGTTACACTGTCTAACCAATACTTTTTTTCTTCTTGTTGTGTCACGATGTAAGGATATAAGATTTTTGGTGCTAACACTAGCCTAGCTGATGTCGACCACTTTGTAGGTGGCGGTTTCGATGGGCGTCTTGATCTCGACAGCGTCGCCGACTTTTTTACCAAGCAAAGCCTGGCCGATTGGTGACTCGTCGGATATTTTACCGTTCATCGGATCGGCTTCTACGGTGCCGACAACCTGGAACTCTTTGGTTTTGCCGCCGCTTTCGCCGCCTTTGAGCACGACCTTGGAGCCCAGCTGGACTTTGCTGTCGCCGCGCGGCTTGGTGATGATTTCGGCGTTTTGCAGGATATGTTCAATTTCGACGATACGGCTTTCGACCCGTTCCTGCTCCTGCAGAGCCGACGTGTATTCGGCATTTTCGGCCAAATCACCGAATTCGCGGGCCGATTTAATGCGCTCGGCAATCGGGCCGCGCTGGGCAACTAACTCGTCAAGTTCGGTTTGCAGTTCGGCTATGCCGTCTTTGGTTAAGTGGAATGCTTTTTTCATGCTGTTGTCTCCTTTATTATGCTGGCGGTCACTGTTTTTAGGGCTTCTGGCGCCTCTAGTATCGTAGTCTCTGATGCGGTCCTGGCCTTGAGCTCGACTTTGCCCTCGGCGACCGTTTTGGCGCTCACCACGATACGGTACGGAATCCCCATGAGGTCGGCATCGGCAAACTTCTCGCCCGGCCGAGTGTCTCGGTCATCATATAGTACTTCAATATTTGCATCTTGCAAGAGGCGGTACAGCTCGTCGGCAGCTTTGACGATCGCTTTATCGTCGCCGAGCCGCGCCAGATACACCTGCGCCGGCGCAATGGCAGCCGGCCAGACCAGGCCGCGCTCGTCGCTCAGTAGCTCGGCAATAGTGCCCATGACCCGGCTGATGCCGATGCCGTAACAACCCATTATTGGCGTCACGCTGTTACCGTTTTCGTCATCAACGGTAAAGCCGAACGGCGCACTAAACTTGGTGTCCAAGCTAAAGATGTTCCCTACTTCGATTGCCCTGACTTCTTCCAGGTCGTTTTTGTTGAGGCCCAACTCTTTAAGGACAGCTTCGTTAAAAACCTCTTTGTTGACGGCGATTTTTTTGCTGCGGTCGAGGTACAGCGTGTCCTCCCCTGCCTCTGATAGAGTTTGGAATTCGTGGCTGAATTTACTGAAGCTGCCGCCGCTGGCAAAGGCCAGAAATGTTTGGTCGCCGATACCGAGGCGCTCGTATACGCGGCCGTAAGCCTGCTTGATCTTTTCGTAATACTCATCGTGCTGTTTTTGGTCCAGCGCAAAACTGTACATGTCTTTCATCAGGAATTCGCGGCCGCGCATAAGGCCACTTTTACTGCGTAGCTCGTTGCGGAACTTGGTTTGTATCTGGTAGGCGGCTAGCGGTAAATCTTTGTAAGAAGTCACGTACTCTTGGACAATGGGCGTGATGTTTTCTTCGTGCGTAAAGCCCAGTCCGGCATCGGTGCCGTTGGCTAGCGTAGTTTTGAACCAGTCATCGACGACTTTGTCGTCCCAGCGACCGGTTAATTCGTAGCGCTCTTTAACCTGCAGGGCCGTCATAAACAGTTCCTGGCCGCCGACTTTGTTCATCTCATCGCGGACAATGTCGGCAACGTTATTCAAAACCCGTAAGCCAAGTGGTAAAAAGCTGTACACGCCGGCCATTTCTTTATGGATAAAACCAGCTCGAATTAATAACCGGGCGTTTTTGGATACTTCGTCGGCCGGTACTTCTTTACGGGTCTTAGTGAACAGTTGTGAGATGCGCATGAGTTCTTCCTTTCATTAAAAAACCCCTTCGGTGTGTCGAGGGGTGATGGTCGGTGTATGACGACAGCCTATACATCAGCCCCCGGGTACGGTGGGATGAGTGCGATGAGCTTGACGCATACAAAATAACTCATGCCCCTATGCTACAACATTACGTCACAAAAATAAATAGAACCGCGAAAGCGATACCATTCTTAATCATATGCAAGCCGATGGATGCCCACAATGCCCCGGTTGCTTCACGCACATAAATAAGTGCCAGCGACAAAATAAAGGTGTCGATGGCCGCCGACCACAGCAGCGGCGCATTACTGCCGAACTGCAAATGTGCGGCCGCAAAGATCAGGCTGGTCAGAATAACGGCGGCGTAGCGCGGCAAACGGGACTTTAGCCCCAAATACAAAAAACCGCGGCTGAGGATTTCTTCGGTCAGCGGCACCAGGACAACCAGGGCCAAAAACACGAGTGCCAGCGGCCAAAAACCGTGGGCCGACTCAAAACCGGTTTGTTGCGGTTGGTCGAGGTTAATGCCCGGAAACCACACCCGCACGGCCAGGGTGGTCAGCAGCAGCACCGGAAAGTAGATAGCGAAGCCGATCAGGCTGTAACCGAGGTCGCGCCACTTAGGCCTGATCAGGCCAAGCGTGTAAAAACCGGCTTTGCGGTGACGCAAAAACCACCACAGGCCGCCCAAGAGTAAGGCCTCGATAAGAACAATATAGAAGAAGTGCGGGCCGGTTTGTTCGAACCATTCTGTCATCTGTTCACCCGAAAAGCCCAGCAAAGCCGCAATGCCGATGACAACGATACTGCCGACTACTTGTGAGCCGAAATACAGGCTGACGGTGCCGACCACGGCGGCCACTGGCCCCCAGGTGACTTTGGTGCGCAGCCGTTTAGCGGGCGGAACCGCCGGTACGGCTGCTTTTGGCGCTGCGGGCACGGCGGCGCTCATCAGAAAAACCGTCCGATATCAACAAACGTTATCACTACGAACAAGAGCAGCAATAGCGCGAAGCCGGTGCCATTGATACGCTCCTCCATTTTAGGGGTTAGCGGTTTCCGAATAGCCCTAAAGAACAGCATGATAAACAGCCGGCCGCCGTCCAGCGCCGGAATCGGTAAAATGTTCATAATTGCCAGGGTTAGCGAGATAACGGCAATAATGAGCAAAATAAATTGGTAGCCGAGCAAGCTGCCGTCTTTGATGAGTACGAAGATGCCGACCGGCCCCGCTACCTGTGAGGCAGCTTGCGAGGTATTGCCGCTAAACAGGCCGGCTAGTGCTGAGCCCAAACCCTGCAGCGTAGCCCACGTCAGCTGCTTGATCAAACCGGCCGCCACAATCGGCGCCGACCACGTCGAGCGCGTTAACGTATATTCGGTGGGCGCTACGCCCAAGTAGCCTTTTGGCTCATCCGTTTGCCTGCTCTGTTCAACTGTTTCGGCCGAACGCAGCGTTATGGTTTTTTGTTCGCTCTGGCCATTTTTTTCGATTGTCACGTCTACCGTTTGGCCGGCAAATTGCCGCGTCACTTCGGGTAGTTGTTCCTGGCTGGTAATGCCCACCGGAGCTTGGCCGGGCAAGCCCATTGATACTAACTGGTCGCGCGGCTCCAGGCCGGTCGAAGCCGCCGGTGAATCGGGCTCAACATAGCCCACCAGCACCTGTTGTTTGATTACCTTGCTGTCGCTGGCAACCGTAAATTGGTGTTCAATGACTTTAGGCACACCTAGTAGCGCCAAGATGGTAAATAATACAAACGCCGTCAGCAAGTTCATTAGCACGCCGGCTACCATGACCTGCACTTTGGCAGCAAAACTGGCGGCACCGAAGCTGCCCGGCGTGGTATCGGCATCGTGCTCGCCCTTGAGCTTAACGAAGCCGCCCAGCGGCAACCAGTTCAAACTAAAAATTGTACCGTGTTTTTTGGTTAGGATTTTGGCGCGGGGCGGAAACCCGACACCGAATTCTTCTACTTCGATACCGTTGCGCCGGGCAGCGATAAAGTGCCCGATCTCATGCACTATCACCAGGCCCACAAATAAAACCAGGCCCACAATAATCAAGAACAGTGACATCTAGACTCCAAATCTCCGTTGGCGGCGGGCATAGTCGGCTAAGGCCTCATCGAGGCTGGCGACAGAAAAATCAGGCCACATTCTCGAGCTAAAATATAGTTCGGCATAGGCAGCTCGCCATAACATAAAACCGCTCAACCGCTGTTCGCCGGAAGTACGAATAACCAGGTCTAGCGGCGGTATCTCCGGTGCGTACAGCGCGCCCGCCAAAGCCTCGGGCGTCACGGTTTTAACACCCTGGTCAACCAGCTGTTGGGCGGCGTCAGCAATTTCTTGGTGTCCCCCATAGTTGAAGCAAAGCGCCAATGTACCGTTGGTATTGTCGCGGGTTGCCGCTTGGGCTTTATCGATTGCCTGGATGACCTTTTCTTCCAGCTTTTCGCGCGAACCTAAAATAACTAACTTAATTCCCGCTTTTTGATACGTCTTGAGCTGTCTTTCGACGGCCCTGATAACCAAACTCATTAAGTAGGATACTTCTTCTTGGGTGCGTTGCCAGTTCTCGGTCGAAAAAACATAGGCCGAAACGTAGCGAACGCCGCGCTCGAAAGCTGCCATTGATACTTTTTCAAACATCTCGGCCCCCTGGCGGTGACCCTCCAGTGTCGGTAGCCCTTTGGCCTTAGCCCATCTTCGATTGCCGTCTAAAATTATGCCCACATGAGCCGGTACTGGTGCGGTAGTATCTGACATGTCCGTCCTATTATAGCCTAAATGTCGGCTACACCGTCATGATTTCGGTTTCTTTGGCTTTGGCGGCCGCTTCGGCGTCGGTCTTGGCTTTGGTCATCACCTCTTCTACCTGGCCGCTGAGCCGCTTGGCGTCGTCTTCGCCAACGGTCTTGGCTTTTTTAGCCTGGTCAATAGCGTCCATCGCCTCATGGCGAACAGTGCGCATGCTAATCATGCAGTCTTCGAGCTTGGCACCTACTTGCTTGGTGATATCGCGGCGGCGTTCTTCGGTGAGCGGTGGAATCGGGATGCGGATCACCCGGCCGTCGTCACTGGGGTTAAGCCCCAGACTTTGGTTATCGCGAATTGCCGCCGAGATAGCGGCCATGTTGTTGGGGTCAAAGGGCGTAATTTGCAGCAGCTGAGCCTCGGGTGCGCTGACGTTGCCAACCTGATTGAGCGGCATTTCGGTACCATAAGCATCCACCGTTACGCCGTCCAGCATACTGGCGTGCGCGCGGCCGGTACGCAACTTCTTTAGCTCATCTTTAAAGTGCTCTAAGGCGGTATTCAGTTTGGCTTTAGCGTTTTCAACGACTTGGCTGGGTTCCATCGGAGCTCCTTAATTACTGCACTCAGTATAACCTGACATTAGAAATCGCGATACGTTCAAGATCGCGCTGTGTTGTTAGGCAACTTCGCCCAGAGCAATGCGGTTGAAGCGGCGGACGACGATGTTCTCGCCCAACTTGGCGTTGTGCTCTTTAACGTAGTCACCCACGGTGATGTCGGGGTTTTTGACATACGGTTGGTCGAGCAGGCAGCGTTCGGCAAAGTGCTTCTTAACCATACCGTCGACGATTTTGTCGATCATGTCAGCCGGCTTGCCCTCGGCCTTGGCTTTTTCGGCGAACTCGGCCCGGACTTTCTTTTGGTCTTCGGCGGGAATATCGTCGGTGCTGACATATTGCGGCGCCGAGGCGGCAATGTGCATAGCAATGTCTTTAACCAGGTTAACGAAAATTTCGTTACGGGCTACGAAGTCGGTCTCGCAGTTTACTTCGACGATGACGCCGATGCGGCCGTCGTGGTTGTAGTCGCCTACCAGGCCGGCGCGGGCTTCGCGTTCACCGCGCTTTTCGGCTTTGGTGAGGCCTTTTTTGCGCATAGCTTCCAGGGCTTTGTCGAAGTCGCCGCCGGACTCTTCCAGGGCGGCCTTAGCGTCGGTCAGGCCGACACCGGTCAGGTTCTTTAGTCGTTTTACGTCTTCAATGTTTACGGCCATTATTGTGCCTCCGTCTTTTCGTCTTTATCTGCTTTGTCGGTTTTGTCGGTTTTGTCGGCGGGCGCCTGTTTGACCTTGGCCTTGCCGGTATTGATGGCAGCTTTTACGTAGTCTGTGATTAGTTGAATGGTCTTAGTAGCGTCGTCGTTGGCCGGGATCGGGTAGTCTACCTGGCTGGGGTCGGCGTTGGTATCGACGATAGCCACGATTGGCACGCCCAGTTTGCGGGCCTCGCGCACGGCGTTGTCTTCGTTGAGAATATCAACGATAAACAAAGCGCCGGGTTTGGCGGCGATGTCCTTGATGCCGCCGTAATTGTGGTTCATTTCGTCGATTTCTTCTTGGTAGCGCTGCAGCTCCAGCTTGTTGTATTTGGCAGCCAGGGCGCCGGATTCCATCTTGGCTTCGAGATCTTTGAGGTGCTTGATGCGTCCGCCAATGGTATTGCGGTTGGTCAGCATACCGCCCAGCCAACGCTCGGTGACATAGGGCATGCCTGTTTCGACAGCGGCAGCCTTGATAATCGGCTGCGCCTGGCGCTTGGTACCGACCAGCAGCACTTGTTTGCCGTCAGCAGCAGTTTGCTCAATAAACTTGAGGGCTTTTTCGAGCTGCTCGACGGTTTTAGTCAGGTCGATAATGTGTGTGCCGTCACGTTTGCTGTGAATGTACGGCGCCATCTTCGGGTGCCAGCGGCTTGACTTGTGGCCAAAATGCGCTCCGGCTTCTAAAAGTTGTTTGATGTCTACGTCTTTCGTAGCCATAGTGTCTCCTTTATCCTTGTTCTTCATCCGGGTACCAACGCGGCCCTACACGGGCTGGGCGCAGGAGGATAATTCCCCGAACTGCTTGGTTTATGACCCCAGTATTGTAACAGATTGGACGGATGATTACAACTACTGGTTGACGGTTTAGTAACAGGGGTGTATACTGCGTGGAGTTTTGTGCTCCGTCCGGAGTACCCCGACTGCGGCGACGCTCACCGCTAACCGGGTAACTAATGAGCCAGGATTACCATGAAAAAAGACTTGCACCCTACAAACTACCGCTTGGTCGTGTTTGAAGACCTCAACAACGGCACCCGGTTTTTGACACGCTCCACCGTAGATGCCGAAGAAACCACTAAGTGGGAAGACGGTAAAGAATATCCGTTGGTTAAGGTGCATATTTCTAGCGCCTCGCACCCCTTCTTTACCGGCGAAGAGCGCATTGTTGACATCGAAGGCCGCGTCGACAAGTTCAAGGCCCGCCGCGACGCTGCCGAAAAAGCCCGCGAAGCCCGCCAAAAGAGCGCCGCCAAAACCCGCGTCAAGAAAGACAAAGCCGAAGAAGACAAAAAGGCCGAAGACAAGCCAGCTGAAGCCGCCGCCAAGTAACTGCTTGACGCGTGTATATACTTGTATATACTATGGTTCATGAACTATATCCAAGCACTACAAAAATGGGGTAATGGCACCGGCATACGGTTGCCCAAGAAAGTAGTTGAAGCAGCTCATCTACAGCTCAATCAGCAACTGGAAGTTACTCTACGCGGTGATTCGGTGGTGCTGACCCCAGTAAAAAAACCGGCAAAAATCAGTCTACACGACCTGGTTGACGGTGTTACCCCATCTGACATCGGCGGCGAAATTGATTGGGGCCAAGCTCGTGGAGCAGAGCGTTGGTAGTCAAAACCCGCACCGTATATATCCCTGACCGAGGTGACATTGTGTGGCTTGTCTTCGACCCACGCAAAGGCCATGAACAAGCCGGCCGCCGTCCAGCTATCGTTTTGTCGCCGCAGCTGTTTACTGAACGCGTCTCACTGGCTTTTGTCTGCCCTATCACCACCAACCCCAAAGGTCTGCCCTTCGAAATACCGCTGCGCGGTACCCGCACAACCGGCTCTATCCTGCCGATTCATCTTCGCAGCGTGGATGTCGCGGCGCGAAAAATACAGTTCATAGAAAAGGCTCCGGCCACCACCGTTGATACCCTTGAACGATATGTATCGGCTATCATTGAAAGGGCGCCACAGGATTAAATTATGGAACAAAAAGAAGCCGCGCTACGTAAAGAACTGGAAGCCCTGCAAACCAAATTGCAGGATCCCGGCGTCTTCAGTTCGCCCGAATATCCGCGGCTGGCCAAGCGCCAGAGCCAGCTTGAGGAAGTGCTGGCACTGTTTGATGCCCGCGCCGCCGCTCGGCAAGCCCAAGCCGAGACTCAAGCCATGGCAAGCGGCAACGATGCCGAGTTAGCCGAGCTGGCAGCAACCGAACTGGGAGAACTGGCCAGCCGTTTGACCGAAGTTGAAGCCCAGCTGGAAGAAGCTCTGACCCCCAAAGACCCCAACGACGAACGCGATTGTATCATCGAGATTCGGGCAGCCGCCGGCGGTGACGAGGCCAGCTTGTTCGCGGCCGAACTGTACCGCATGTATGCCCGTTTGAGCGAACGCCGCGGCTACAAACTGGAGTTGTTGAGCGAAAGCCCTAACGAAGTCGGCGGTTTTAAAGAAATTATTTTTGCTATCCGCGGCGACGAAGCTTACCGTGCCTTTAAGTTCGAAGCCGGCGTGCACCGTGTCCAACGGGTACCGGCCACCGAAAGCCAGGGCCGCGTCCACACCTCTACCGTCACGGTCGCCGTATTGCCCGAAGCCGAAGAAACCGATGTTGAAATCAACCCGGCCGACCTGCGCATTGACGTGTACCGCAGCGGCGGGCACGGCGGCCAATCTGTTAATACCACCGATTCGGCGGTGCGTATCACCCATTTGCCCACCGGCCTGGTCGTTTCTAATCAGGATGAAAAATCCCAGATCAAAAATAAAGCCAAGGCCATGGGAGTCTTGCGCTCGCGCCTGCTGGCTATGAAACTGGAAGAAGAACAAAAAGAATTATCAGACGCTCGGCGCAAACTCATCGGCAGCGGCGACCGCTCTGAAAAAATCCGCACCTATAACTTTCCGCAGGACCGCATCACCGACCACCGGATCGGCTACAGCCGCAGCAACATTCCCGGCGCCCTGGCCGGCGACATCGACGACATCATCGAAGCATTGCATAACTATGAACGGCAATTGCTGCATGACAGTCGGTAACTGGCTCGAAAGAACTGTTAAGCAACTAGAGAAAGCCGGGGTGGGCACGGCGCGGCTGGATGCGCTGGTGCTTTTGGAAGACTGTGTGCGCACTGATCGTGCTCAACTGCTGGCGCACCCCGAAGCCACGCTGACCGCCGAACAACAAAAGCACCTGCGCGCCCAACTGGCGCGCCGTGCCCACCACGAACCGCTGGCCTACATCCGCGGCAAGACCGAGTTTTACGGCCGCGATTTCGTCATCACCCCTGAAGTTTTGGAACCGCGCCCCGAAAGCGAAACTATGATCGACCTGCTCAAGCAATTACCCGCCAAAGACCGTAAAACTGTCATTGACGTCGGCACCGGCTCCGGCGCCCTGGCTATTACTGCCGCCTTGGAGCTAGGCACCGTCCAGGTCCTCGCCACCGACATCGACGCGAACTGCCTGGAGGTGGCCCGTCAAAATTGCGTCAAACATAAAGCCACTGTTGACCTGCACCACACCGACCTGCTGGAGGGCCTGACCCTGCCGGCCAGTACCACCATCCTGGCCAACCTCCCCTACGTACCCGACGGTTACCAACTTAATGACGCCGCCATGATGGAGCCGCGCCTGGCCATCTTCGGCGGCGAGGACGGCCTCAACCTGTACCACCAGCTGTTCAACCAACTTCGGCAGCAGCACAATCAACCGGCCTACGTTCTAACCGAATCCCTGCCCTTCCAGCACCACGGCCTAGCCAAGCTAGCCAAAAACTATGGCTACGGCCTGCAACGAACCGAAGATTTCATCCAGCTGTTCAAAACAAATGGTTCACCGCGCCGGCCGGGCGCCGCAAAAGGCTAAATAGTCTTATCGCCCCAGTCCGAAAAGACAATCAAAATCACCACAACCGCCAGCATAATAAAGACAATTTGACGCTGGAAGAATTTAGACAAACGGTCGGTTTCGTCCAGGTAGTATAACGTGGCCAAGCCAAAGCCGATGACATTGATAAGTAGCGTCGGCTGGGCAATCGGCCCGTAAAACAATAGCCAGTGGCTCAAAATCCACACTAGTGCTGCCGCGAAGTAGCCCCATAAATATGCGAATAGCCGGGTGTGCGGCTCATCAAAACTCGCCAGAAAGTGCCGGGCAGCCAGATAACAGATGCCCCAGGTAGCCACAATCAGCGCCGCGGCGTTGGCATCGCCAAACCGCAAAAACAGCGCCGTCAAGCCCAGGAACTGGCCGATAATAGCCTGGACCGCCACCACCCATACCCGGGAGCTGGGCCGGATAACCAGCAGCCATACCGCGTACGATAACGCCCAGACCAGCTGGAACAACTGCGAACCGCTCTCGACCATAAAAATCAGCAATGATACGCCAACGATAATATCGATGGCGTTAGCCCGGATATTAGCCGGCCAATGCCGCGGTTTAACGGCGAACATGCGCCACTTACTAAGGAATATGAGCGCCAGGCCGATCTGCGGGAAATGTATGCGGACCGTGATATACACCAGCAGCGGCAGCGAAACTAAAAAAACCAAGTGGAAAACGTTGGCAATCCCGTTCTTGGGTTTAATTTTGCGTAGTTTGGTCTGCATCTCGACCTACTATTATAACAAAGTCGGCGCTGCCGGCATCAATTCCGGCCGGCAAACTGGTAACAGCAGTGGTGTTCAGCCGTTTTTCCAGGTAATGTTTGGTGTATTTTTTAGCACCGCCACGCAGGTCTACCAGTACTGTGCGGCCATAGTTTTTGGTTGGCGCATCACCAACCGTACCTACGTTATAGCCGTAGGACTTTAGTTCGGCAGCGGTAGTGCCTGCCAATCCGTCGGTTTCGGTGCCATTTAGCACGGTAAGGCTGGCGTTTTCCTCGCGCAGATAGGCGTCGCGTAAGGTGTTGCGGATATAATTTTGCAGCTCGGCATAGTTGCCGATACCGGCTTTGGGCAAAACAACCGACTGGCCGCCGATCATGTCGGTAGTAAAGTAGTCGTGCGGCGGATCGGTCAAGCCAATGGATGAAACTTTATCCGAAGAAATGTCTTTGGCAATCGCATAGAGCCGCAGCAGTTCCTGCTGGCTGAAGTTGGTTTGGATATGGCCGCCAAAAGCATCAAGCAGCTGCGACACCTTAAGGGGATTGCTGTAGGTGCCGGCCGATAAGATTTTGTCTTTGAGGGCAACCACGACTTCGCGCTGCCGTTCGCCGCGGCTGAAATCCCCGCCGGCGCTGCCGTGGCGCGACCGTACGTACAACAAGGCTTTTGAGCCGTCAAAATGCTGCGAGCCGGGTGCCGCGATCAACGGATCCCAGTTATTTTCCCAGGCTACACTGGGGTCATATAGCTGCTCTTTAACGTCGACGTTAACGCCGCCAACGGTATCGATAGCCTTGCGAAAACCTTCGAAATCAATCATGCCGTGATAATGGATGGGGATCCCAAACACTTGCTCTACTGTTTGTTCGACGGCTTCTTGAGCTTTTTGGTCGCCCTGGTATTTGGTGTTGGCATAGACGGAATTAATTTTGGCGTAGCCGCCGCTGCCTGGCGGTTTAACCCATAAATCGCGCGGAATACTGACCAGGGCAGCCTCTTTGTGGATAGGGTCGATACTGGCGATAAGCATAGTATCGGTCAGGTCGGGGCCTTCGTGGTCACCGCCGCCGCGGCCCAACAGCAAGATATTAATGCGGCCGTCGCCTTCGCCCTTTAATAAAGACGGGTCGGCGTTGGCCTGCAGCGCTGCCGCCTCGCCGCCGCCCTGCAGAACTTTGCGGGCATTCAAAAATGCCTTGACGCCTATGTAGCTGCCGCCAATTAACACTAGCGCCATTACGGCCAAACCAGCCCGTTTGGTCACAGTTCGCCAGCTGCGCGGTCTTTTGGTTTTTTTAGGAGGTTTGCCGTCAGGTTCCGCCGCGGCAACGGCCTCTGTTTCCGGCACAGACGCTAGCGGCTGACCGATGGTGCTGCGGCCGCCGGCATTGCCTATTGGTTGCCCCTGCCGGGAACTAAAACCTTCGGGACGGCTCGATAGACTGTCCCCTATCCGCTGAGTGTCCGGAGTTCTGGTTCTACGTATGACACCATCAAGAGTGCCGCGGCGTTTTGGTTTTTGTGGTCTTCGAAAATTATCCATATACGCGCAGACTAGTATAGCGGCTTGGGTGGTCCACGTAAACATGTGCAGCATGACGAAAATAGCGTATAGTGGATGCGGAATGACAGAACCCGTGCTACAACCGGCCCCGGGACGCCCGGAACATACAGAAGGCGTCAAAAGTATCGTCTCGACCATAGCGCTGCTGTTATTGGCGCCGCTGATTGCTATTTTTTTGACGATGTTCGTGTTCCAGTCGTATCAGGTTGACGGCCCCAGCATGGAGTCAACCCTGCATAACAACGACCGTTTGATCGTTATGAAACTGCCCCGCACCTGGGCACGGATTACCCGGCACGACTTTATCCCCAACCGCGGCGACGTAATTGTGTTCAACCACGCCGATGGCGCCGCGTTGGAGGGCAATCCGAACAAACAATTGATTAAACGGGTGATTGGACTGCCCGGCGACCGGGTTGTTATCGAAGACGGCACGCTAACCATATTTAACGAAGAATACCCCGACGGTTTTGTTCCCGACAAAGCCTTGCCGTACGGTTCGGTTATCAAAAGTACCCCTGGCGATGTTGACCTGGTGGTACCGGAAGGCGAAGTGTTTGTTGCCGGTGACAACCGCACTAATTCACTTGATTCACGCTACTTTGGCACCGTGCCGGCCAATGACATCATTGGCAAGCTGGGCCTGCGTGTCTTCCCTTTCACCGACGCCAAGCTGTTTTAAGATTGTTTTAAGATTTCCGGAGTTTGGCTAGCAAGCTAATCAGCTCGTCAAGTTCTTCGTCACTGGTAAAACTAATTTGGAGCTTACCGCCGCGAGCTAAACGGCGAATACTAACAGGGGTCCCGAGCTTTTCGCTGAGCTTTTCGGTAGCCGGCGTGGTGGTAGTGGTACGCTGCCGGGCGGCTTGGACGTCCTTGACTCCTTCTTTGGTAGCCGCGGCGAATTGCTCGGCCTGGCGGACCGTCCAGCGGTTCTTAATAATAAGCCGCAGCATTTCAGCTTGTCTTTCGGGGTCTTTATTTAGGGCTAGAAGGGCGCGAGCATGGCCTTCGTTGATGAGGTTGTCGCGCAAGGCCTCTTGGGCGGCCAGCGGCAACCTGACCAAGCGGGCGGTGTTGTGTACGGTTGACGTAGCCTTGCCGAGTTTGCGGGCAATATCTTCGTAACTCATACTGAACTGGTCGGCCAAACGCTTAATCGAAGCAGCCTGCTCCAGGGGTGACAGGTCGACACGCTGGACGTTCTCGACCAAGGCGATTTGCAGCTGCTCCAGCTCTTCCAGGCTGCGGACGATAGCCGGTATATGGGTTAGGCCGGCTATTTGGGCGGCTCGCCAGCGGCGTTCACCGGCCACTAGGGTATACCCGTCATCACCACTGATACGCACAATAACCGGCTGCAAAATACCATGTTGTTTAATAGAGGCCGCCAGTTCCTGCAGCAGTTGGTTATCAAATGTACTCCGCGGCTGACTGCTGCCGGGTTTGATGTCAGAAATGAGTAACTTTTGTATTCGTTCTTGCTCATCCATTAGTAATGTGTCGTCGAAATTTTGGGGAATAAGGCTGTCAAAACCCCTGCCCAATCCGGTTTGTTTGTTATTAGTTGCCACGTTCTGTAACCTCCTTGGCTAGTTGTTTATAGGCACGAGCGCCTTTGGACCATTTGTCGTGGTCGGAAATCGGCTTGCCGTAGCTGGGCGCTTCGGCCAGGCGCACGTTGCGCGGTATCATGGTTTTGAAAACCTTGTTGGTAAAATGCTTCTTGACCTCTGTTATAACCTGATTGGACAGACTGGTACGGCTATCGTACATGGTAATGACTACCCCCATAATTTCGAGCTGCGGATTAAGGTTGCGGCGTACACCTTGGAACACTTGCAGGAGTTGGCCCAGGCCTTCCAGCGCGTAATATTCGGCTTGCACAGGGATGATGATGCGGTTGGCGGCAGTCAGGGCATTAACCGTTAGCAAACCGAGTGCCGGCGGGCAGTCGATGATAACGTAGTCGTAACTGGCTGGCTTGAGCGCCTGGCGCAGGGCTTCTTCGCGTTTGGGGCGGTTGACCAGCTCGACCTCAACAGCGGCCAGGTCAGCGTTAGTCGGTAGCAGATAAAACCCGTCGCTAATGGTCTGGGTTACCTGGCTTAAATCTGCCGTACCGAGCAATAGTTCGTACGTACCGGCATCGATAACGGTTTTATCCAGACCCAAACCGCTGGTGGCGTTACCCTGGGGATCTAAATCTACCAGCAATACTGACTTACCCATCTTATTCAGATAGGCCGCCAGGTTTATGGCCGTGGTGGTTTTGCCCACCCCCCCTTTTTGGTTGAGCACCGCGATGGTCTGCATAACCATAAGCTTACCACCTTAACCCTGTTACGGCAACGATTTGACAATGGTCTATTGGGTGATGAAGTAGGTAAAGGTGTAGGTGGCGCTGTCAGTTAGTGCGTTGAAGCTTTTGAGCGTGAAAGTGCCGGTGCTGGAGTCATAGTGGTACTGCGGGAATGTGCCGCCGCCGGGTACGGCCTTGGGTGTGATGACCACTTGCGGAGCAGCGCCGTAGGCGTTGGCAAAGGTTACGGTAGCCAGGTCGCCCGCGGCAGCCCCGGTACCGGTGTTAAGCGTAATGGTACCGCTGGTATCGTTACCGCTCACAGAGGCACTGGCACCTGCCCCGGCACCGGCCTCGGCAGCCACCGTGGTTGAACCGCTGGTGTTGCCGGTAATAATGTGGCCATTAACGGTCAGGGTGTTATTGAAGGTAGCCGCTCCGGTAACGGTAAGGGTGCCGGTAACGGTAGCATTGACTACCTCCAGATCACCCGCTGCACTAACGAACGCCAGCACGGCACCGGTGTTGTCCTGCCATTCCTGCAGGTTGGCTGTCTGGCCGGATACGCCCTGGATGACCATTCCCTTGTTGCCTGCCCCGCCGGTCGACACCAGGCCTTGCGCGTCGTTGTCGGCGGTTTCGGCCGTATTGAGCGAGAAGTAGTTATTGATAGTCATGGTGTTGGCACCAATTTTGCCGGCAGTTGTTACCTGCAAGCCAGCGTAGTGAATGCGATAATCCTGTTGCGATACGCTCTGACTGGTGCCTGCCGTCAGCGTAGTGGCATTGGTAAAGCCGGTAATCATGGCCTTAATACCTTCGGCGAAGACAATCTCTTTGCCAACCATATCGGCCGTCCAGGTGGTGCCCGATCCGCTGATAGTTGTACCGCTCTGGCTGGCCTGGCCGGTGTTATAGAATACCGGTGCTACACTCAATAAGTTGGTCGGCATAGTCGTGCCAATACCCACCTTAGTTTGCGAACCGTCCGTCTGTACCTTGCCAAGTACCATACTGTCATTCTGTTGTACTTGGGCGGCATAGCCTATGGCCGTACTTCTTTCCAGGGCAGCAACAGTTACCCAGTTCCCGTCTTGTTCGCCGGCACTGGTACCCAAATAGGTGTTGTTGGAACCGGTGGTATTAGACCTGCCGCTCGATAGTCCGATAGCAACGTTGTTGTCCCCCGTTGTGGATCCTAAAGATAATGACCCGACGGCAATGTTGTTGCTGCCGCTGGTCAGCTGATGCAAACTGGCGTCGCCTAAGGCGATGTTGTTGCTGCCGGTGGTCGAGACACCGGCGTTCCTCAAGCCACCCAGGGCGATATTAAAGGTGCCGGTAGTGATGCTGTTGCCCGCACCTTCGCCTAATACAATATTGCGGCTGCCGGTGCTAGCCCGGTTAAGCGCCGTGTGGCCGACGATAGTGTTGAGTTCGCCGCTGGTCAGCTGGTTACCGGTTTCACGGCCGATGGCGATGTTGTTGCTGCCGGTGGTTGAAGCACCGGTGTTGCTCATACCGAAGATTGCCAGATTCCATTCGCCGGTGGTTATGCCCTGGCCCGCTCCGCTACCCACTGCCACGTTGCGTTGGCCGCTGGTTACACGATTAAGCGTATCCCAGCCCAATGCTACGTTTTGGGTACCGGTTGTCGAAACGCCCGTATCGCGCATGCCTTGCAAAACCAGGTTTCCATCACCAGTGGTTATACTCCGGCCGGCATCATGACCAAGCACCACGTTTAGTTGCCCTGTGGTATTGCGGTTGAGACTAGACCCGCCGATTGCTACGTTAAGCTCGCCGCTGGTGTTGTCCCCCATCGTATTTTGGCCAATGGCAATGTTGCGGCTACCAGTGGTATTATTGTGTAAAGCGCTTTGGCCCAGGGCCACATTGCCCTCGCCGGTTAGGTTTAATTCCAGAGCGGAACGCCCTACGGCGACATTATCACCACCCGATGTATTATGTCCGAGCGCTAGCCAGCCGACAGCCACATTGTTAGAACCGGTAGTATTAAACTGTAGAGCCAGGTAGCCCAGAGCAGTGTTAACACTGCCAGTGACATTATGCTGCAATGCATTCGCCCCAAGCGCAGTGTTGCCGTTGCCGGTAGTGTTGTGCGCAAACGTGTCGTAGCCCAGGGCAACGTTGTTACCGCCTTGGTTGAGCATACCGACGTTTCGGCCTATCAGTAGCGTACCGTTTTCGGCAGCGACCCTGACTTCCAGGCGAGTCTCTCCGTCGGTTTTTTGCCCTGTCAGGACAGAGTTGAACGGTGTAACTTGCTTAACCGAGACATTCGAGATGGTACCGTCAAAATCGCTAGTGGGCGTGAGTATCAGGTTGTCGACGTTGCCGGCCCGGACAACCTGAGCAGTGGTCGCATTATTAATGACCGCCGTACCGGCAGTATTGCCCAGAGTAAAGTTGACGCTGCCGGCATTACGGTTGCTTACCTGATAGGAAACAATGTAGTAGTTGCCGCCGGTTATAGTTAGCGGCGTAGTCGGCTCCAGCGTGTCGGTATTGCCGGTGTTGTGAGTGGCATCGCTGGCGCCGAGTGTCCAGCCGCTGCCTGTCCAGTCGCCGCTGAAATCGTTGTTGGCCAGCTCGCTGCCGGTGACACCCTGGTCAGTGCCGGCCCGCAGAGTCAGCGTTTGGTCGGTAGTATCGTAATTAAAGACGGCTGTGCCGGCGGCGTTTTGGATCTGAAAGGCGGTGGCCGAATCGACGGCGTTTTGGAATGTAGCCTGACCGGTGTTCGATAGGCTCTGCACCACGGTGTTGTGGGTAATGAAGTCCATGCCGAAGTCGTCTTGAGCGCCGATGACAACGTTCTCGCCGAACATGTTGCCGTCCTGGTTAATATCGCCGGTGCCCGGTATGGCTGTACAAGCGGCCAGCTGGTTGAGGTTATTACGGCACACCAGGCTGTTGCCGGTAGCTGCACCCAGCGCAGCTACCTGTGTAATATTGTTTAGTATGATCTGCCCGGCGCCGTCAGCCTCCAGCACTATGTTGGCATTATTGGCTAGGGTGCGCAAACGCAGTTCAGAAAAATTAGTGTCGATGTAGGCAGCGCCGTTGTAGTTCTGGCTTAGGCGCAGGGTGCGGGTTTGCCCGCCGCCGCCATAGAGGATTAGCGCGTTTTGGAAGTTACCGGCCTGGGCAGCAGTACCGGCGGCATTACTAAAGAGGATGACGTTGTTCTGGTCGTGGGCGGTAAGAGTGCCGGTGCCCAGGAACGTGCGGCCGCCCGCTACTTCGAGGCGGGCATTGGGCGCGGCACTGCCAACGCCAAGGTTGCCGCCGCTATCTACACTGATAACCGTCGAGCCGCTTTCTTCTTGGACCTCAAAGATGTTGGCCGTTTGGCCGGCGGCGCCGCGGATGGCACCAACCACGTTGCCGGCAGCAGCGCCGCGAATATTAAAGTTGGCATTGGACTGCAAACCAGTGCCGTTCCAAATATAGTTGCCTGATCCAGAGGCCGGCGCATAATTACAATTATTACTGGCATCACAGATAGCCGAACCGTTTTGAGTGCCGGTGCCAGTGAGCGTTAGCCCCGCAAACTGCGGCGAACTGCTAAAGGCGATGTCTTGGGGCGTGGCTATAGTTATAACATTGCTGCCGCTTACAATTATCTGATTGGGGCTACCTTGAACAACTATAGTACCCACCGCTCCGTTCAGCGAAGTTACACCGGTGGCTCCGGGTACTGCCGGCTGACCGGGCTGTACCTGTTGCACCGTACCGGCCAGCTGGGTTAGCTCGGCTTGGGTAGCATAACCGCAGTTATTACTGTTTACGCAGACCAGGCCGCTGGCATTAGGAAACGTAATCGAATTGACAAGTGTCGGTTCGGCAAATAACAGTGTAGTGGAGCCTTGCGCGCCAATAAATTGTAGCTCGGAGCTGGCCGCACCCTGCAATAACAACGGTTGTTTGGCCGAAACCTCTAAGGAGTTCAATGTCGGCATGACTGCTTGGGTTGGGGTAGTATTGGCGATGATATCGTTCTGGTTCGAGAAATTCCGGGCTCCGCGTGTAATAACAAAGGCAAAGCCGCCTAGCAGCAGTAACGCTATAACGGCGACCGCCAACTGGACGCGCCGAGTGGTACTAAGCGGTTGTTGGGGCGGCGGACTCACGGCACCACCACCTGAGGAGTTACGAGCAGCCGAAAAACCGCTTGGCGGGTCAGCGGTGGTAGGTTCTTCCAGACTATCGGCCAGACTGTCTACCCCTTCTGTCGGGGACCGTACATCGGTCACAACCTCAGAGCCCGGGGCATTAAAAAGACTCCCTGTTTGCATGGGGTCGGTCGATGGACGAGCTGGAAGTGGGTTTATGTTGGCCATAGTTTTGTTTTAGTTGTGGTGATTAGGCTTCTCACTCTGTTGTCATTATAATATAACCGGTACTGTTTTAAAACCATACAACAAGATACGCGACCCCTAGGCCGGCCGTCATTACAAGCAGTATCAGCAACGAAACATTAATAAGTTCTTTAAAGATTGCCCCGCGGGCCAGCGGGTTCCGGCCAATAGCAGTGACACTGCTATGAACGGCACTGTAGATAATTGCCCCCTCAATAACCAATAGCAAGGCAAGGATAAAGGCAGCGGCAATAACCCTTCCCTGGCTAACGGGTTTGCCGGCAATAGCAGAACCCAGATTAATAAGGAATGCATTGCCGGTGATTTCGGGCCTGGTTTGCAAGTTTACGTTGATCGAAACGGAGCCGATCCGCGCCGTTTGGGCGCCGTTCTGTCCGGTCGCTATCTCTACCCGCTCACCGGCGGCCACGTTAAAGTCAGATTGGGCAGTACCGACAACTGTCCGAGTGGCGTCAGAGGCTTTCATGAGTACTCCGCGCAACGGCGATAAGGCAAGACTGTCCCCTTTTTGGACCTCACCATTTAGGTCTGTGGCGTAGGCTTCGGTCTGCCCGGATTGGGTAACAAACACTTCGCTGACACCCGGGCGGGCGGCCATCGGCTTAATGCTGGTTACGATACCAATGTAACGATCGGCTTGGTCGCTGCTGGCCCGCTCCACCAAGGGCGGTTGCTGGCTGCTATCGGGCGTGCTGCCGTTGATTGAGGCAGCAGCCATGCCTACCACCAGTTCGGCATCTTGCGTCGGGAAGCCATACGATAATGACGCGGCGGCGTTGGCGACCTGGGCGCCTGCAGGATGATTACCGGCAAAGGCCACTCCGGCAACAAATGGCACGGCCAGCACAGCCACTATACAAGCCGTCACGGAAGCCAAACTGCAACGTCGCAAAATATATACTAGATGTGTCATAATGCTCATGCTTTTGTATGTAGTATATAGTAGTCGGCTTGTCATATACACCTTAATTTGTGGAGCTGACGGTCTCGCCGCCGACAATTATGTAATCGAAGGAATATGTCATGCCCGGAACCGGGTCACCGGTGGTTATTAGCTTGAAGCCGGTGGCGGTCTTTTCGATAAAGACCGGCAGGCCGACGGCGTCGGCGGTGGTCGGCGTGATGACAACCCGCGGCATGACCGGGAACGGTGACGAGAACGTGACTTCGGCCAGGATGCCGCTGGTCAACGGCTGAGCCGGGTTGGCCAGTGCGCCGGTGGTAATAACCAGTGTACCGGCACTGTCGGTGCCGCTGACTTCTACCTCGGCTGTGGCGTCGGCGTTTTGTAGGGCGGTACCGCGATCGGCCGTCGGCTTGGCGCCGCGGCTGATGATCTTACCCTGCACGAACAGGTTGGCTACGGTGGTGTCGCCGCTAACAATCAGGTTGCCGCCAACGTTGGCGTTACCGCTCACGGTCAAGGTAGCAATGGTGGCCGAACCGGTAACGCTCAGGGTATTGATGGTCGCCAAGTTACTGATGTTGATGTCGGCAAAGTTGGCACTCTGCGGCAAGACCGGGTTATTCACCTGCTGTTCAAGGCTGGCAACCCGAGTGTCCAATTGGCCGATGGTACCGGTCTGCTGGATGTTATCACCTTGCAAGGCGGTTATCATACCCTGTTGCTCCTGGACGGCTTTGACCAGCACCGGTATAAAGGCGTCTTTTTGTAGGCCGAGCATACCGTCATCACCAACGGTGACAGCCTTGCTGTAGACACCCTGGACCTCTTGGGCGATGAAACCGGTGATACGCGGGCCGCCAGGGCTGTCGATACGGTTAAAGTCCACTACGCGCAGGCCGTTTATTACATCAAGTCCGTTCTCTTCGGTATCCTCGATATTAGTCTTAGTACGGACATCCGATACGTCAGTTACGGCAAAGGTGCCGTTAATATTGGCCAGATACCCGACACTGCTGCCATCCCCGTCTCGAGCGGTCAAATAATAGGTTGTTCCCGTCCCGGCCGACAGACCACCTTGCACCAGCAGACCGTACCGAGTTGCAAACGAACCATCACCATTGTAGAATGACGCTGCGTAATTCGCCACACCGGTGCCAGGAACAGCTGTTATCTGGGTACCGGTGACTGCCAGGGCGCCAATCACGTCAACCCCCCCGGTGTCGACCCTCATTCCTGTGGTACCACCGGCACTAAAGCCGATTTGGTCGGCGCCAGCCCGGTACATACCGGTGTTGGTATCGTTAAAAAAACTATATGTTGGCGCGCCCGATGAGCCCTGACCTAAAGCCTGATCAAAGCTTATAGAACCACTAACCCCGAAGCCGCCGGTGCTAATGGTCGCTTTGAGCGAGCCGTCAATGGAAAAGCCGATAGCAGAAGCAATACCAACGTAATATATACCGGTGTCAGGGTTTGCGCTCCAAGTGTACGTCGGTACACTAGGACTACCCACATTGGTACCTTGGATGCGCGTACCGACATTGTAGGTCGGGCTGGTCACGCTGGTTACCACGTTCAGGGTGCCGGTGAAGTTTGCCGCCGACGAGATGGTTTGGCCGTTAATCGCACCGGAGGTGGTTACGGTGGTAATGTTCTGCAGAGCGCCAGCGCTCGTAACACGGATAGTGCCGCCGGTTAGTAGGTTGCCGCTGGCTACATCAAGACCGGAACTGCTTATACCTACGCGCAGGGCGCTGCCGGTGCTGAAGCCAATCTGGTCGGCGCCAATCCAGTACATGCCGGTGTTGGGATCGCCCGTCCACGAGAAGCTCGGGGCGCCGGCTGAGTCTGCCGTGTTGCCCAAAAATCGGGCGAAGTCTACATTGCCGGAACCGGTAATGTTGCTGAAGTTAGTGTAGGCGCCGCTGATCCGGGCGTTAGCTACCGTGCCAGATGACAAGTTAGAAGCGTTAAGGCTGGTCAAGCTAGCGCCGGAGCCGGAGAACAGCGCGGCGGTAACTGTGCTGGAAGCCGTAATGGTAGAGATGTTCTGCAGGGCGCCGCCGTTAGTCAGCCGGGTGGTGCCGTTGGTTTGCAGGGCGCCGCTGACTATATTGGTGTTGCCACTGGTGTCTATGGTTACCTTGGTGGTGCCGGCAGTTTCCAGGTTTAAGACGTTGCTGTCGTTGGTGCCCAGCGTAGCTGCCCCGCCAAAGCTGTTGCCGCCCTGGGCAAAGTAGTTGCTGCCAAGGTAGGTAGTGTCTAGGCCTACGGTGATAGTGCCGGCGCCGTTGGCAATGTCTATGCCGGTGCCTTGCGTCAGTGTGCCAACGGTTGGTGCGCCGCTGCCGTCGCCAATGAGTAACTGGCCGTTGGTCAGCACCGGTGTGGCTTGCACCGCGCCCGTGCCGTTGCCATACAATATGCCGCCGCTGGTAAAGGTGGCGGCACCGGTACCGCCGCGGGCAACCGGTAACGTACCGCCGGTAATTTGCGTAGCATCTATGGCGATACTGGTGTCCGCAGCAGCAGTCAAGCGGCCTTGGGCGTCAACCGTAAAGGTGGCGACCTGGCTGGCCGAACCATAAGAACCGGCGGCTACCGTGGTGTTAGCTAGGTCAATCGTGGTGGTGCCGCCTAGCGCCACTGACCCGCCACCACTCAAACCGGTACCAGCCGTAACCGTCAAAGCACCGCTGTTGACCAGTTGGGCATTTGGCAACGTACCGCCCGTGAAGAAGGTGCCAGCGTTGGCGTTGGTGACGTTTTGCAGAACACCGGCGCTGGTTAAGCGGGTGGTACCGCCGGTTTGCAGGGCGCTAGAGGGTATGTTGATGTTACCGTTAGCTCTTATGATCAGACGGGTGACACCGTTGGTTTTAAGGTTGAGGTCAAAGTTGTCGTTAGTACCGATCGTCATGTCAGTACCGAAGCTGTTGCCGCCCTGAACTATGGCCGTGGCAAACTGGCCGGCGGTGGCGTAGTTACAGTTGTTACTGACGTCACAGACCTGGTTCACGCCTTGGATAAACGAACCCGATGTAGTGGTGCCGCTTACGTTAAATGCCGTGAATGGATTGGCTGTGGAGCCCTTAGTGGTATCAGGTACAGATGACATATTACTGTAAGCACTAAGGTCATTCTCTATACCAACCTCCCAATTGTCACCATAAGAATCGGGAACTGTGCTATTGTTTCTAGACACCAGCCATTCAGTAATATGGAAGCTTGGATCGTGCCAAGTATCTGCCACGTCACCTACGATAATGACCACGTTGTCACCGGCATCCACACCAAAGCGCACGTTGCTTGGCTGCCGACCTTCATAAACATAGCCCCGGTTAGGCCAACTGTAGCCGCTATCGTACCAGTATCCCGATATAGTAACATCGAGTACAGGTGATTGATTTCCAGAGTCGTATACATATCCGAGCAGGCGTACACGATTCAGTAAGTTACCGCGCGGTATGTTGGTCTTTATAACGATAGCACCAGTGTCCGGACTAGCCGTTGAGTAATATGAAGCAAGGTTACGGAAAACCTTAGGGTTAGCACTACCCGCACTACCCTCAACCACTGGCACCCCTGCTAGATTAAGCCGAACACTGGATGATAAATTAACTTCCGTACTACTGAAAGTCGCTATGGTTGTGCCACCACTGGTTATGCCTACCTGGCCGGCGCCTGGGCGGTAGATACCAGTGGCGGTGTCGCCAGTCCAGGTGTAGGTTGGTGCGGCAGTGGTGTCGGAAGCATTACCGTTGATACGGCTGCTGACATTCAAAACTGGGGTAGTAACACTGGTCGCGAAGGTCGGGTTGTCGACCACTGCCACTGTAACGGTGTCGGTGGCTCCGGCCGTAGTAGTAATGTTGGTGCCGGCGGCAATTGTGACGGTATCACCCACCAAGATAGACTGCGGCGTGCCGCTGGTACCTTGCAGAGTCATAAGGCTGGTGCCAGGTGACGGCGCACAAGTCGACCAAGTTGGCGAACCGGTACCGCCCGAAAGCAGACATTGGCCAGTGCTGCCAGCCGAGCTGAAGGCGTAGGTAGAGCCGTTACTGTAGGCAATGCTGCCAGCCGAGCCAACGCTCGTTACACCGGTACCACCGCGAACCACCGGCAACGTACCACCGGTAAAGAAGGTACTGATATCGGCATTGGTAACATTTTGTAATACGCCAGCGTTGGTCAGGCGAGTAGTACCGGCTGTTTGCAGGGCACCGCCGGTTACATCAACATCTCCGCTAGTACGATGGACTCGGAGCTGGCCAGCAGAGCTTAAGTTATTAGTCGGACCAATTGCAAAGTGGCCGGCAGCGTCTAGACCAGCGAACATTGAAGCTATTGTGTTCCTATATTGTACGGGTGCATTGTTACTGCTAGATCTATCAATCAGCAAGAACTGCGTGTCACTACGAAGTATATGAAGTCCGGCAGTTGGTGATGTTGTGCCTATGCCGACATAATTACTTGCGTCGGGTAGAATTGTAAGCTTGGTCGTGCCATTAGTCTCTAGATTGAGGGCAAAGTTGTCGTTGGTACCAATAGTCATGACCGTACCAAATGAGTTACCACCTTGGACAATGTCACCCACTCCGCTACAGCTACCCCAAGTTGGGGTGCCGGCACCAGCACTGAGCAGACATTGGCCAGAGGAACCAGCAGCCGTAAAGGCATAGGTACTACCATTGCTGAAGGCCAAGCTGCCGGCCGAGCCGACAGTGCCAATGCCCGTACCACCACGAGCTATGCCTAGCAGGCCACCAGTGAAGAAGGTACTGGCATCGGCATTGGTAACGTTCTGCAGAACACCGGCGTTGGTCAAACGTGTAGTGCCGCCAGTCAGGATATTACCGGAAGTGTTAATATTCCCGCCCTGCACATCGAGCAGCTGCGTCGGCGTAATATTGGGGCCGATACCGACATTACCGTTAGCTAGTATCGTGAATAGCCCCGCCGAGGAGCTGCCCGAACCAGCCAGAATATTCGTTTTTGAACGAGCCTGTATCTGGAACTGACCACTGCTATCAAACAAGAAAGCTGAGTTGCTACTGCCAGCCAAAAGTGCAGTGGCCCTTCCATCTGTTCGGTTAGCAATAAAGGCGCTGGGGCCTCCAGTGCTCTCGGTGTAGATTTGACCACCAACTACTTCTAGCTTCCTGGTTGGGTTCGTTGTGCCTATTCCTACGTTCCCACCCTGCAGCACGGTCATCTTGGTGGTGCCGTTGGTTTCGAGCTGCAACGCTTGGTTATCGTTGGTACCAATTATCATGGCTGTGCCAAAGCTGTTGCCGCCCTGGACAATGTCGCCGACTCCGCTACAACTGCCCCACGTTGGAGCGCCAATGCCAGCACTGAGCAGACACTGGCCGCTGGTGCCGGCGGCAGTGAAAGCAAAGGCCGAACCGGTGCCATAGGCGATAGCCCCAGCAGTGGGTGTAGCCGTACTGTTGGTGCCACCGCGAGCGATAGCTAGGGTTCCGGCCGTAACTTGGTTGGCATTGATGGCAATCGGTACGCTGCTGGCGGCCGTCAGCCTGCCCTGCTGGTCAACGGTGAAGGTAGCAACTTGGCTGGCCGAACCGTAGGAAGCGGGCGTAACTGCAGTATTGGCTAGATTGAGGGTAATCGTCCCTGCCCCATTGACCACGCCGATACCGGTACCGCCTGTCAGCGTACCGACAGTTGGTGCGCCGCTGCCGTCACCGATCAGTAGTTGACCATTAGTCAAGACTCCGGAATTAGTTATGGGACTGCTGCCATTCCCGAAAAGGATGCCACCTACCGTCATACTGGCGACGCCGGTACCGCCGCGCGGCACAGTTAGCGCACCACCCGTAAAGAATGTAGCGGCATTGGCATTGGTGACGTTTTGCAATACGCCGGCGCTGGTTAAGCGAGTTGTTCCGGCCGTTTGCAGAACACCGCTCACGATATTGACGTCACCGTTGGTGCCTACGGTCAGTTTAGTAGTACCATTGGTTTCCAGATTAAGGGCGAAATTGTCGTTGGTACCGATGGTCATGTCAGCACCAAAGCTGTTGCCGTTCTGCAAGATGTCACCCGGGCCAGTACACGCGCCCCAGGTTGGCGTGCCGGCACCGGCACTGACCAGACACTGGCCAGATGTGCCGACGCCGGTGAAACCGTAAGTCGTGCCATTACTAAACGCTACGGAACCGGCACTGCCTATAGTGCCAATACCGGTACCACCACGGGCAACCGTCAAAGTGCCACCGGTGAAGAAAGTCCCGGCATCGGCATTGGTGACGTTCTGCAAAACGCCAGCGCTAGTCAGGCGAGTGACGCCGGCGGTCTGTAACACGCCGCTAACGATATTTACATTACCGGCAGGCGTAATGCGTAGTCGCTCCACCACAGCGGTACTGCCATTATTGGTACCAAACACCAAGGCCGCACTATTGGTGCTGGTGTAGACAGAGCTAATCGTACTTCTCGCGTTAAAGGATGAAAGTTGTATTGTAGAGGCATTACCAACGCTGTTTTGGCCATTACGAATTGCTGCCAGCAGGCCGCTGGCTGCAATGTCGCTGGAGTTAAAAGCAGTAGCAATGTCATCCTCTATGGAAAGTTTTACGGTCGGAGAGGTTGCAAGCCCAATACCCAAGTTACCAGTTATGTTAGTGTTCCCTGTCACTGTCAGCTTGTTTGATGCACTGCCGCCTATGCCAACGTTACCACCGGCGTCTATAGTCATCTTGGTGGTGCCGTTGGTCTCGAAGTTCAGCGCAAAGTTGTCGTTGGTACCAATCGTCATGTCGGCACCAAAGCTGTTGCCGTTCTGCAAGATGTCACCCGGGCCGGTACAGGCACCCCAGGTTGGTGTGCCAGTGCCAGCGCTCACCAGACACTGGCCGGAGGTGCCAGCGGCCGTGAAGCCGTAGGTGGTGCCATTACTAAATGCTACGCTACCGGCGGAGCCGACTGTACCAATACCCGTGCCGCCACGGGCCACCGTCAGGGTACCGCCCGTGAAGAACGTACCGGCGTCGGCATTGGTGACGTTTTGCAGAACACCGGCGTTAGTCAGGCGCGTTGTGCCGCCCGTCTGGAGGGCACCAGAGACTAGGTTGGTGTCACCGTTACTGGCAACCTGGAAAAGATTAACGTCTGAGCCTGTGGTGTAGTTGTTGACACTAAAGAATGGTGTTTGTCCAACCTTGTCACCCAGCCTGATTACGAGATTACCCGCAGACCCACTGCTCTCATCTTGAAAACTATGAATTACGGCTGAGGAATCAGTTGTAAATATGCGTACACCTTCGGACGACGTGTTCCCCGTAACTGCAAAGGCTTGGGCTACATCACGGTTTGTGCGCACCTCTAATTTACCACCAGCCGGATTAGTGGTGCCGATACCTACACTACCGCCATTCAAATATGAGACACCATTACTATCTAGTAGAACCCGTGAAGCACCCGCACCATTAGCAATCTCCAGGTAGCCCTGGTTGCCGGATGTATTCACCCTGAAGTATCTGTTACCCGAACCATTGTAGGCTTCAAATTGACCAGAGTTACCTCGCGCCGTTATGACACCCTCAACATCTAGGACAGTCTGTGGGTTAGTGTTGTTGATACCCACATTGCCGTTAGCCAGTACGGTTAGCTTGGTGGTGCCGTTGGTCTCGAAGTTCAAAGCGAAGTTATCGTTAGTACCAATAGTCATGTCAGCACCAAAGCTGTTACCATTCTGCAAAATGTCGCCCGGGCCGGTACATGCGCCCCAGGTAGGTGTGCCAGTGCCGGCACTAACCAGACATTGGCCAGAGGTGCCAACGCCGGTGAAACCGTAGGTTGAGCCGTTGCTGAACGCCACGGATCCAGCGCTGCCAACACTGCCAATACCCGTGCCGCCTCGTGCCACCGTCAGTGTGCCACCCGTGAAGAACGTACCGGCGTCGGCGTTCGTAACGTTCTGCAGCACACCGGCATTAGTCAGGCGAGTGACGCCGGCAGTTTGTAAGTCACCACCTAATATATCGACGTTGCCCGTTTGCCCAATCGACAAACGGTCCGTTAGAGTGCCGCTGTTCGCCGTAGCAAATAGCAGGTATCCCGAATTTGCACTGGTGCCGCGCACAAACGAAACTGCGCCAATTCTGTTACTCGCTGTTTGATAACCAGCCAGCTGGCCGACCACGTTGCCCGAACTAGAGCGATTGCCTATCAGGTCCAGTTGTACCCTTCCATTGGTATTGGTGTCGGCAACGGCCAAACTACGAGTTCCAAACCCGGAGGGATTAACGCTACTGGTGCCTATACCAACATCCCCGGCGTTGGTTACGATCATTCTAGTCGTGCCGTTCGTCTCAAAGTTCAGGGCGAAGTTGTCATTGGTACCAATCGTCATGTCGGTGCCGAAGGAGTTGCCACCCTGCAGTATGTCGCCTGCCCCGGCGATACAGTTGCCCCATTGCGGCGTGTTTGCGCCGTCGCTGATCAGACATTCGCCGGCACTGCCCACACCAGTGAACGCGTAGGTGGTGCCGTTGCTGTAAGCCAAGCTGCCAGCTGAACCGACGCTGCCGATGCCGGTGCCGCCTCTTGCCACGGTCAAAGTGCCGCCCGTAAAGAACGTGCTGGCGTCAGCGTTGGTGACGTTTTGCAAGACACCGGAATTAGTCAGACGGGTGACGCCGGCAGTTTGTAAAGTACCGGCACCAGCAGTAATATTGAGGTCTCCGTTAGAGGTTATTCGCAACCGTTCTGCGACCGTGGAGCCATTGTAGCCATAAAATGCTGTAAATGCTCCTCCTGAATCACGCTGATATCGTATTCTCCCTATTACCATGTTGGTTCCACCCAGGTTGAAATCTATATCTGTCCCTGCCCCAGAACCAGCATTCCTGTTTCTTAAGGTTAGTGCGCTTACAGCAGTATTGCTGTTGCCGGCTTGGACAAATAACCCGGTGGTGCCAGCAAAGTCGTCCGTACCTACACTTACGAACCGACCTGTGCCGCTAACATGCAACTTGGCCTGCGGGCTTGCATTTCCTATCCCCACGTTCCCGTTGGCTAGCACAGTCATCTTGGTCGTGCCGTTCGTTTCAAAGTTCAGGTCGAAGTTGTCGTTAGTGCCAAGTATGGCCGCCGCGCCGAAGCTGTTGCCGTCTTGGGCGAAGTAATTACTGCCAAAGTAGGTGGTATCTACGGCTACCGTGATACTGCCTGCCCCGTTGGTGATGTCTATGCCGGTACCTTGGGTCAGAGTTGCGGCGGTGGGTGCGCCGCTGCCGTCGCCTATCAGCAATTGTCCGTTGGTCAGTACTGGCATAGCCTGGATGGCGCCGGTGCCATTGCCGTAGAGGATACCGCCGCTGGTAAAGGTGCCGGCGCCCGTGCCGCCCCGCTCTACCGTCAGCGTCCCTGTCGTAATCTGGTTGGCGTCAATGGCTATGCTGGTGGTGGTAGCGGCGGTTAGGCGGCCTTGCTGGTCAACCGTGAAGGTGGCTACCGCGCTGGCGCTGCCATAACTGCCTGGTGTTACCGCCGTATCGTCAAGCGCAATAGTAATGTCCGAACCGCCCGGGGTAACCGTAATCTGGCCGGCCGCACCCAAAATGTTTAGCGTACCGGTCAAACCGTTCAGCGAAGCGACTCCGCCGCCTCCGCCGCCCAGACAGTCGCCAAAGCTAAAGTTACCAAAGCCATCGGTCTTGATACATTGCCCGCTGGTGCCGTCGGCCGTCGGCAAGGTAAAGGTCAGGTTGCCGCCGGTAGCCCCGGCTTGCAGCGTGATCGTGTTGCCGTTGGTGTCGTTGTACAGCGTTATGCCGCCGGTGGTGGTGCTGGCCTCGCCCACGCTCAGGCTGCCACCCTGGACAACTGCGTCGCCCAGCACCGTTATGACGCTGCCGGCTTCACTCAAAATGGAGTCGCCAATAACTGAGCTGCCGGTGAATTTAGCAATCCGGCCGGTTGTACCGCCGGGTGTGGTTACCCCGCCGCCGGTACCGGAACAGTTGCCATAGGTTGTACAAATAGTATACGTTCCGGCCGTTACCGAGCGGTCAAAATTGTACGCTACATTGCCAGTTGGCGTACCGTTAAAACCAATAGTGGTTGTAAAGCCGCCGCCAGTGGCCGTAAGGGTACTGGCGGCATCACCCTGCAGGGTGAACGTTTGGCCGGTTGCGCCCACCGTTAACGCCCCGCCCGGCGTAATTGTTAGCGGGCCGCTGCTGGTAAGCAGCGGCGTAGTCACGCTGGTGCTGAACGTCGGGTTGTTGACTGTGGCGACCGTGGCGTTGGTGGTGCCGGTAATAGCAATGTTGGTGCCGGCCGTTAACAGCGAGGCAATATCGCTGAATGTCGGCGTGCCGGTGCCGCCGCTGGTCAGCAACTGGCCTGTCGTACCCGCAGCCGTAAAGGCGTAGCCGGTGCCGTCACTGAATGCCAGGCTGCCGGCCGTGCCAAGTGTGCCGGTGTTGGTACCGCCGCGGGCCACGGGTAATACCCCGCCCGTGAAGAACGTACCGGCGTCGGCATTGGTGACGTTTTGTAAGACACCGGCGCTGGTTAAGCGGGTGGTGCCGCCGGTTTGCAGGGCGCTAGAGGGTATGTTGATGTTACCGTTAGCTCTTATGATCAGACGGGTGACACCGTTGGTTTTAAGGTTGAGGTCAAAGTTGTCGTTAGTACCGATCGTCATGTCAGTACCGAAGCTGTTGCCGCCCTGCAAGATGTCCCCGGCGCCGGCAATACACGTATCCCAAACAGGGGCGTTTGCGCCGTCGCTAACCAGACATTGCCCCGCCGTGCCAACACCCGTAAAGGCGTAGGTGGAGCCATCACTGTAGGCCAAGCTGCCAGCCGATCCGACCGTGCCGATACCCGTACCGCCTCTTGCTACCGTTAAAGTACCGCCTGTAAAGAACGTGCCCGCATCGGCGTTCGTTACATTCTGCAAGACACCGGCGTTGGTCAAGCGAGCAGTACCGCCCGTCATAATGCTGCCGGACGTGTTAATGTTGCCGCCCTGCACATCAAGCTTCTGACCAGGGCCAGTGGTGCCAATGCCGACGTTGCCGCCGGGGTTAATTACCAGCCGTTCACTGCCACTGCCGGTGCTGTTTTCGCCTATAACAAAGTTGTCGCTAGAACCAATATGACCCATTGACCACTTGAACGAACCTGATTCATAGAACCGGAACAACGCGTCATCACCCGCATGGGTGCGTAGGTTAAGGTACAGGTCACTATCGCCGCCGGCAGTACCGCTGTCAAAGGTGATGTTAGTGTCGCCCGATCCCTGAATATACAGCAGGTCACTTGGGTTGGTGTTGCCTATTCCGACGTTGCCGTTGGGCAGTATAGTCATCTTGGTCGTTCCGTTGGTTTCGAAGTTCAAGGCGAAGTTATCGTTGGTACCGATCGTCATATCAGCCCCAAAGGTGTTACCCCCCTGCAGGATGTCACCGGCAGAGGTACAAGCATCCCAGACCGGAGCGTTACTGCCGTCACTGACCAGACACTGGCCGGCGCTGCCGGCGGCCGTAAAGGCAAAGCTGGTACCGTCACTGTAGGCAATACTGCCGGCCGGGCCGGCAGCGCTTAAGCCGGTACCGCCTTGGGCGGCGGTTAAGACACCGCTGGTAATTTGGCTGGCATCAATGGCGATGGGAGTGTCGGCGGCAGCGGTTAGTCTGCCCTGCTGGTCAACCGTAAAGGTAGCAACTGAGCTGGCACTGCCGTAGGTGCCGGGAGTAACGGCCGTGTTAGCCAGATCAATGGTGGTAGTACCGCCCAGGGCGACGCTGCCGCCGCCGGATAGGCCGGTACCGGCGGTAACGGTTAGAGCGCCGGAGTTAACCAGTCGGGCGTTAGGCAAGGTGCCGCCGGTGAAGAACGTACCGGCGTCGGCATTGGTGACGTTTTGCAGAACACCGGCGGCAGTCAGGCGAGTGGTGCCGCCTGTCATCAGGGTGCCGTTTAAGATGTCCAGGTTACCGCTGGTGTCGATGGTGACTTGCGGGGTGTCGTCGGTGATGAAGGTAAGGTTAAAGGCGTCTTGGGAGCCAATCACGACGTCAGCCCCAAAGGTGTTACCCCCCTGCAGGATGTCACCGGCAGAGGTACAAGCATCCCAGACCGGAGCGTTACTGCCGTCACTGACCAGACACTGGCCGGCGCTGCCGGCGGCCGTAAAGGCAAAGCTGGTACCGTCACTGTAGGCAATACTGCCGGCCGGGCCGGCAGCGCTTAAGCCGGTACCGCCTTGGGCGGCGGTTAAGACACCGCTGGTAATTTGGCTGGCATCAATGGCGATGGGAGTGTCGGCGGCAGCGGTTAGTCTGCCCTGCTGGTCAACCGTAAAGGTAGCAACTGAGCTGGCACTGCCGTAGGTGCCGGGAGTAACGGCCGTGTTAGCCAGATCAATGGTGGTAGTACCGCCCAGGGCGACGCTGCCGCCGCCGGATAGGCCGGTACCGGCGGTAACGGTTAGAGCGCCGGAGTTAACCAGTCGGGCGTTAGGCAAGGTGCCGCCGGTGAAGAACGTACCGGCGTCGGCATTGGTGACGTTTTGCAGAACACCGGCGGCAGTCAGGCGAGTGGTGCCGCCTGTCATCAGGGTGCCGTTTAAGATGTCCAGGTTACCGCTGGTGTCGATGGTGACTTGCGGGGTGTCGTCGGTGATGAAGGTAAGGTTAAAGGCGTCTTGGGAGCCAATCACGACGTCAGCCCCAAAGGTGTTACCCCCCTGCAGGATGTCACCGGCAGAGGTACAAGCAT
>CAYWVZ010000004.1:36895-76985 GCA_964462215.1 uncultured Candidatus Saccharibacteria bacterium | reverse complement strand
TAGGTGGAGATACTATTATGGATTTTACGCCCCGCAGTGATACGCCTCACCAATCAGGCAGTCCTGCTCCTGCTCGCCCAGCCGCAGCTAGCAATGGATCTAAACAAAAAAGTAACAGGAAATGGACAAAGATCCTTACGATCAGCTCTATTATCCTGCTGTTCCTAATAGGAATCCTGATTGTCCTGGTGGTAGCCAAGATTATGGTGACCGACAACAAGAGTCAGTCCAAATATGTTAACGAGAATGAAATGCAGGCGGTCTTCCTTAACGGTGGCCAAGTGTACTTCGGTAACATTACCCGGCTCAACAGCCAGTACATTGCCTTGAGCAACATCTATTACCTGCGGGTAAACCAACAGGTGCAGCCGGGCCAGGAATCTAACGCCCAAAACGACGTGTCGTTAGTTAAGCTGGGCTGTGAGTTGCACGGTCCGCAAGACGAGATGGTCATCAACGCCGACCAAGTCGTTTTCTGGGAAAACCTCAAGGGCAACGGCCAGGTGGCCCAAGCCGTTCAAGAGTACGTCAAGCAGAACCCGAACGGTCAGAACTGTGACGTCCAGCAGGGCCAAAACACTAACTAATACAAGTTAGCGGCTCGCATCAACAACCCTCCCGTCAGCGGAGGGTTGTTTTTTTGCCGCCGTTAATCGCGCAGCTGGTACGTAAGCCAACGGTTAGAGATAAAGCTGGCAACAAAGAGCAGCCCGCAGACAACAGCGGCCACCAGGCTCCAGCCAGCTACATCAGGCGTCCAGCGCGGTGATATAAAGTCAAACTGGTACAGGGCGGCCGGAATCTCTGGCGTTTGGATGCCGCGGCTGGCAACATACTCCTGAATGCAAGGAATACGGCCGCTGCCGGACAGTCCTTGCGGGAATTGGCGTTCGCACTCGGCTTGGGCGTCCGAATAGATTTTGGCGTTCTCGGCCGAAGCGCTTTGGGCCTGGTCCGTTACCAGCCGTTCGTAACGGTATTTAAGCTGGATCGGCGGCCGGATACCGTTGGTGCCGCTGGCCAGGTCGGTGTTCATGTGGCTGTAGATATATTCGCGCAGTTCGCGCAAAGCGCCCTCGACATCACCGTTGTTTTGGTCGGCCTGGTAGACAGTGTCGCGCAGCTGAATCATGTTGAGGTTATTCTGGCGCAACGCCCAGATACTGATTACCCCGAACACCAGTGCCAGCACCAAAAAATACCACGGTTTGATGGGACGCAGCCGACGCCATATATGATGCAGATGCTTTTTATCCATACGCATGATTATAGCGCAACATTTGCTAGACTAGAGCTATGCATATCTTCTTTTCGGGTATTGGCGGTACGGCTATTGGGCCGCTGGCGCTGATTGCCCAGCAGGCCGGCTACACCGTTTCCGGCTCCGACAAGCAGGATTCGCAGTACATCGACTACTTGCGCCAGCACGGTTTGACCGATATCCACATCGGCCAAACCGCCGAACAATTGGCGGCCGTACACGCCAAGCAGCCGATTGACTGGTATGTTTATTCTTCGGCTGTCGAAAAAGAGAACGCCGACCACCCAGAGCTGGCCTTTGCCCACGAACACGGTATCAGGGTTAGCAAGCGCGACGAGCTGATCAACCTGATCGTGCCCGAAAAGCAACTGCAAATGATAGCCATAGCCGGCACACATGGTAAAACCACCACCACGGCTATGGCCATTTGGCTGTTCAAACAACTGGACGTGCCTGTTAGTTATTCGGTTGGCGCCAAGATCAGTTTTGGCGACATGGGCCACTACGAACCGGGGTCACACTATTTTGTGTACGAAGCCGACGAATTTGACCGCAACTTCTTGGCCTACGAACCGGTTATTAGCCTAATCACCGGTGTCAGCTGGGACCATCACGAGATTTTCCCGACCCGTGAAGATTACCAACAGGCTTTTCGCGAGTTTATCGGCCAGAGCCGCAGCACCGTTATCTGGCAAGAAGACGTGGACTATCTACAGTTGCCGACCGCTGACGGCTGTTTGGTGTTGAATTCAGATGATCCAGCCATCCAAAGCCTGACGTTGGCCGGACGGTTTAACCGGCTGGACGCCTGGCTGGTTATCCAGGCTGTACACGGTATCACCAAAAAACCTGTAGATGAGCTTATTACGCACATGAACGGCTTCCCCGGCTTGCAGCGCCGCATGGAGGAAATCATCCCTGGGTTATACAGCGATTACGCCCACACACCCGAAAAAATCCGCGGTGCTATGAGCGTGGCGCTAGAGATGGCCGAGGCTCAAGGCAAGCCATTGGTGGTTGTGTACGAACCGCTGACTAACCGCCGCCAACACTACATGATTGACGATTACAAAGACTGTTTCGACGGCGCCAAGCATGTCTACTGGATCCCTAGCTACTTGGCGCGCGAAGACCCGGCTCAGCCCGTTATTCCGCCCAGCGAGATGATTACCCACCTGAGCGACCCGTCAATCGCCTCGCCCATGGAACGCGACGACAAGCTGAAACAAACTATTCAAAAACACCTGGATGGCGGCGACATGGTCGTCGGCATGGCCGGCGGCGGCGGCGACTCCCTGGATGAATGGCTCCGAAAGGAGTTCACCGTATAAAAAGAGCTATCGGGGTGTAACCCGGCCGGTTGCTTCATCGACAGTTACCGCCCCTGCGCGCAGGACCTCCACGGCGTCGTCAACCATGCGGATAACGGTAGAAGGCTGGCGGCTGTTCAGGTCGCCGCCGTCAACATAAAAGTCCACACCGGTACCAAAGTATTCAATAGCTTCGCCTATGGTGCCGGCCGGCTTTTGGCCCGAAGCGTTAGCACTAGTGGTTAGCAGTGGTCCGGTCTGGAGTAAAAAGCCCTGCAAGGCTGTATCGTCCGGTATTCGTACGGCCAGTGATTGCTTGCCAAGGTGTAAATAGGCCAGTTCATGGCCGGTCGGTATAACAACGCTAATCGGATTGGGCCAAAAGCCTTCGACTGCTTTAAGGTAACGGGCTTTGAGGCCAAGCTCGGCTAACTGGGCGATGTTGGCGGCAATAATGGTGCCCGGCTTAGCTTGACGGTGTTTCAGGGCGTACAGACGCCCAACTGCAGCCTGGTTGGCCGCTTGGGCGGCCAAGCCATACTGAGTATCGGTGGGTATAACGCCAATATGACCGCTTTGCAGCTGGTTAATGGCATTGTTGAGCGAAATGACTGTCGGTTTAGACATGTTTGGCGTACTCCTTGATGTATCGGTTGTTTTTGAGTTGTTTGAGCTGGTCTTTGCACCACCACGAATACGTACCCGCCTGGTCGTTTTCGGCAACACGCACAAACTCGCCCCACGGCAGCCATTCAAAAGCTTCAACTTCTTCAGGGTTAGGCTTAGGCTGACTGGTAGCACGAGCTACGAATACCGGACAAAATTCATTCTCGATAACCCCTTTGAACGGCGGAGTGGTATAGCGATACTTTGGCAGCACCACCTGAAAATCCGTAGCTGTCATGCCCAGTTCGTCATGCAAGCGCCGCTTTATGGCGTCGATCATGTCTTCGCCGGGTGCCGGATGGCCGCAGACGCTATTACTCCACACGCCTGGCCACACCTTCTTACTGAATGCCCGTTGTGTTACTAAAAACCGGCCTTTGCCGTCAAAGATGTAGCACGAAAAAGCCAGGTGGCGCTTGGTTTTGGTGTTATGCGCCGTCAGCTTGGGCGCCGTTTCGCCGGTTGGCACACCGTCTTCGGTAACATAGACTATCAGCTCTTGAGTCATAAATGTATAGCCAGCGTAGCATACTTTCTTTTAGATTTTCAGGCCAGGCGGTATTGACCGTCGGTGACGGTGATAAAGCCTTCTTTTTCTAGGGCCTTTAGGACTTCGGGCCGGCGACGGTCGGCAACCTGGCTGGCTAGCTGCGTATTGGTTAGCGGTTGGTTTATGAGCAGCCGCAGCACGTGGGCGCGCAGCTGCCGGCGTGAGCCTTCAAAAGTACTTTGTTTCGTGTAATGCTTGCTGCGGCGAGCCAGGTTGCCGACCGTCGCCTTGAGGTGCGCACCGTAATCCATGAGTGCCCAGCACCACTGCCGCGGATGCTCACGGTCCATGGTCTTAGCCACAATAGGCAACAGTTCCTTGTCGGCCACTGGCTCCAGGCTGTCGGCGAAAAAATGATGGATATAGACGGTGCGGATATTAGTTTCGAGGAACGGTACCGGCTGGCTGTAGGCATATACCAAGATCGCCGCTGCCGTATGGACACCGATACCGGGTAACTTAGTTAACATGTTAAGTGTTTGTGGAAACTGGCTGTCAGGTAACTCTGTTATTGTCCTGGCGGCTTGCTGCAGAAACTTGGCGCGGCGGTTGTAACCCAGACCGCTCCAAACCCGCAGCACCTCCCCTAGTGAAGCTTGGGCTAGTGTTTGAACATCCGGAAACTGCCGGATAAACTCCTTGAACTTGGGAGTTACCCGGCTGACTTGGGTTTGCTGCAACATCACCTCCGACACCATGATTGCATACGGATCGAAGCTGCCGTCAGCCCGCGGCTGGCGCCACGGCATAGTTCGGGCATGGTGGCGGTAATATTCCCAGACCGTTTCTTGAAAATCAGTAAGTACTCTGGTGCTCGGCGACATTTTCCTATTGTACCCTAGCTGCGGATAACTACTGGTAGTAATACCACTGGTCGATGCCGCGGCTATTGGTAACGTCGCCGATTTTGCGCGGTTCGCCGCCGTTCAAATTAAGGACGTAGTCGGCGGTTTCTTGGTCGGTATGGATGCGGTAGACCACGTACCGGTCGTTGAGCCAGGAAACAGGGTTGCTCAAGCCGCTTTGGCTGCGCAAAATGGCATCACTGCCGGCGGTCACATTGTATTCCAGCAGCACGCCCTTGCCGTCGCGGTTGTCTACCCACAGACTGTGCTGACCGTCGCGGTTATCACGGTATAGCCGGTTCTTCAGATCGGCCGGTGGCCCGCTAACACGGCCGGCCTGAGGCTCGCCCAAGCGGTAGGCATACCAATCCTGGCCGACAGATAGGCTCAGGTTGTTATAGTCGGTTCGGAAGATATTCCACACCGATCGGTTGAGCAGCGTTTGGTAGCCGCTGCCGTCGGGATTGACCTTGTACAATGCCGGCTGGGCAGCTTGATGGGCATCAGAGGGAGCATAATAAATTGCGCCCTTGGCGGACAAAACATCGTTGAAGTAATTGCTGGCGGCTAATTCCTGGGCTTGGCCGGTTTCGTAGTTATAGCTCATTAAGCGCTGGCGCTTGGGGTCGCTGGCACTGGCGCCGGCAGCTATTTGGACGTACACCAGCCGGTCGCCCTGCCAGTTGACCAACTGGATTTTTTCGGACTGGGCCACGTTGACCATTTCACCGGTTTGGGAATTAACGATACCAAGGCCGCTCAACAGATAGCCTTCTCGGTTGCGCAGATTGTCTCGGGTCGAAACTACGGCTACCAGGTCGCCTTCGGGCTGCGGCGCCACCACGATATCGTCGCGCTCGAAGCCGCTGCCGGCCAGCAGCAGCCTTTCGTTGCGGCCGTCGACGTCGACGGCATAGACGTCGAACTTACCGGAGCGCTTCGATACAAAAGCATGCTTGCGGGCTGGTACCATTTGTACGTCACGCGTCGCTTTATCGGCCGGGTTGAGGCCGACTATTTCATCACGGTAGGTTGAGGCCGTAATTACCACCGGTATAGTCTCAGCATCGCTGCCCTCTAGCGTCAGCACGATTTCCCCTTCGTCATTGGCAATGGCTTCGGCCTCGCCGCTGGTGGCTTCGGCTTTGGCAACCGGCTTGCCCGACAAAAAGTCGGTCACTTTGAACGTATACTGGGCGCCGGTCGGTGTTAACTGGACGTCACCCAAAGGATTGCTGCCCCAGCCGACGGTAACCCGGCGGCCGTGCGGCGCGAAAGCGTAACGCTCGATCTTCAGTTCGGTAGCACCAAGCTTAACATCCGACAGCCGAGCCATGCCGTCACTATCCGTCTTGGCCGTCTGGTTGGCCAGGCTAACCTGGACGTTTTTGAGCGGCTGACGGGTACTGGTATCGAGCACTAACACCGAAGCACCGCTGCGCACTCCAACAGTATTAAGAACAAAATAGCGGCTGGGCGGGACAATACCGATAATCAGCAACGCCGCGGCTACACCGGCAATGGTTCCCCAGCGGGCTTTAGGATTGTTCCACCAGGTTTTGAGGGCATGTTTGCATTTGGCAATAATGCCATGTGGTTTGTCGGCGGGTTTGAAAGCTGCCGCGACTGCGGCGTCTTGGGCAGCCAGTACTTCGTCGGACTCTTTAGCGGCAACATCGTCAACGGCCTTGTCGATCTCGGGTGATTCAAGGCTGGAATTATCCGGTACTGGTTTTTGCGGCTCGGCCATGTTTATGTTGCTTTTATCCGCTTTTAGTGTAGCAAAAACCGGCCAAAAGGGCTATGAGCGTTTTGACCGGCGGGGCTTGCGGCTGTGCTGCGGACGTAGCAAGCCGTAGCCCAAGACCACCATGCACAGTATCACCGCTACCGCGATACCGCCGTACAACACCACGTCTCTCGTAGGAAACGGAGTCGTTACCGGACTGTCGAGCGGCACGGTTGCCGAGGGGCTGTTGTTCGACAGTGCCACGGCATTATTAGCTACGCTGGTTTGCAGGGCTTTGCTGCCTTGGTCAAGCATATTGACAGCCTCTACCGATTGGTTACCGGCATTTTGCAGAAAACCACTCTGCGGCGCCAATGGCTGCAGGTTAGCCGCCGGAATGGCTTGGGGGTTGCCGGTCAAAGGCTGGCTGGACGAAGATTGCTGGCTATAGTCCAAGGATTCTCCTCATGTTGGTTTTAGTGTACCTGCTCGTGCTTAGTTTGAACAGACTTACTGCTTATATGATGCCGTGGTTTACTAAACGGCTATGAAGCTCGCCAATCAAATAAAATGAACCGCTAACAACTACAGGATCGTCCGCTTCGGCTAGCCCGCAGGCTACTTGTAGGGCTTCGAGGTTATCATGTAGGACATGTACGTCCCGTATGCCGGCAGTATGGGCAGACCGGGCAATTTCCTCCGGCGGCATGGTAAGGTGTGTCGGCAACCCGTCTTGCGAAGCAAAAAATTGTGTAATCACAAGATGCTTTACTACCGGTTTTAAGGTCTCCATGATAGCCCTGACGTCTTTGGTCTTCTTGAGCGCCAGTACCCATGTTGAACAATCGAGCTCCATATCCGAGAATGAATCGATGAGAGCTTGAAGTTTTTGCGAATTATGGGCGCCGTCGAGCAGTACGGTCTTGTCAAAGGCTTGAATCGCCTCGAATCTGCCCGGTACTTTAATCGAATCAAGAGCAGCTTGAACCTTGATAGAATCGACCGGTATACCGTCCCGGTCTGCCAAAACCAGGAACGTCTTTATAGCTACGGTGGCGTTTTCGACCTGATGTTTCCCGACAAGCGAAAGATGCATGCCTTCAAACTGACGACTCCCATCGTCATACGTAAAAGTACTGCCGGATAAATCGGCTTTATGGATCGTCATCCAGGAAGGGTCAACCCATGTAATGTTCGTGTTTCTTTCTTCTGCAATCCGTTGAATGGTGTGTTTGGCGTCAGTATCTTGCGGTAGCAATACGACTGACTGGCCGTTTCTGGGCAAGATGCCGGCCTTCTGGGCGGCAATATCTGCCAGAGTGTTACCCAGTATCTCGGTATGATCGAAGCCCAGAGAAGTAATGACCGCCAATTTGTCCTCGCGGTTAATCGTATTGGTCGAGTCATAGAGCCCGCCTAATCCAGTTTCTATAACACCGTAATTAACCGCCGCGTCCCGAAAGGCCGTAAAGGCAATGGCGTTGGTGGTTTCAAAATAGGTGGGCCGGCCATAGGGTGATGTAGTCATCTGGAAAATGGCTGGCAGTATCAATTCTACGTTATCCGTAAACTGCCGCTTGGAGCAGAGTTTGCCGTTTATTTGGCATCTCTCGCGAATGTTATAGACGTGCGGCGACGTATGCGTGCCCACATTCATGCCATGCGCTGCCAGTAAATCGGTCAGGATATGGGAGGTTGAACCTTTGCCCGAAGTACCCGCAATGTGTATCGCAGGAAAAGCGTCTTGGGGGTTGTCGAGCGTGTCAAGAAAGTATCGAGATCGCTCAATACCTTTTCCTTGTTGAAATATCTCTTTGGGAGAAGAGGGCATAACCTGCGTCAGAAAACGGTACGCATCATCAAACGTAATGCGCCTATCACGGTCTAGTTTCTCTTCAACCACGTGCTCAATCAGCTTGCTCTCCATGAGAGTATTGTAGCAGCCCTCCTAGCGTTTGGGCTTGAGCAGTTTGTCCAGCTGGGGTTTTACGGTTTCGTAGTGGACAATCTGATTGAGGTTTTCTTCGGTTTGACCGTGGCGGACAATGGTCAGCTTCATGGACTATAGCTTCTCGATTGCTTTAGGGTGTTCAGGCTTGGCGGGCTTAGAAAGTATGACAATGATACTGGTAACTATCAGGACATAGACGGGGAATAGAATGGCGGTTAGTGTGTAATCCCGTAAGGACAAGAGGGCGAATACTGCCGATACGGCCCAGATTCCCCATACTAAACGGGATTCAGAAGACGGGTCAACCAGTAGTTTCCGGATAGTTAGGGTTATACCGATTGCGTCAACAAACAATGACAGCAGCAAACTCACTAACGCCGACTCGGTAACGAACAAAAGCGCCAGGGCAATAGCCGCAACTGCCAGACAGATTAGGTCAAACCAGCTTCGTCCTCCTACTCCGTACTTTAAGGCCAGCGTAAAGATTATTACCGGTGCCAATACCTCGCCGAGCGTAAAAAGCGTGGCCCCTGTATCCACGATAGTTGAAAAGAAGTACACTGCACCTAATATGGTCCATAGTAACCAAGATATTCGCTCCGGCTTCACTTTTCGCTGAAGTATCTCAATTATATACGGCACATTGCCGCCAAGCGACAGGGTTAGGGCAATAATTCCGAAGGCTTGTTTCACGATTTACGGTGTTAGGCGATTAATGTCGCGGGGGAACAGGGTAGCTTCTTTGATGTTGGCTAGGCCGACGACTTTTTGGACGAACCGGTCGATGCCAAAGCCACAGCCGCCGTGGTGCGGCAGGCCGTATTTGAACGCCTGCAGGTAATATTCAAAGCCCGGGTCGGTGGGGTCAATGCCGGCGTCTTTCATCTGTTGCAGGAGCGTTTCGTAGCTGTGTTCGCGCAGCGGCACGGTGGCGATTTCGACGCCGCGGAACAGCAAGTCGGCTGCCAGTACACTCTCGCCGTTGTCATGCTTCTTCTGGTAGAACTTGTGGGTAGCCAGCGGGAAGTCACGCACGTACACCAGATCGCTGCCCAGTTGTTTGCGGGCATAGTCGCAAATCCATCGTTCCTCATCGGGGGTTAGGTCTTTTTCGGCCGTGGTGTCGGTTTTGGTGCCCTTGGTATACAGCTCGTGGATCTGGGTCATGGTTAGGTGCGGTACTTTGCCGTCGGCCGGCAGCACCAGTTCGGGGGCATTAAGGCTTTTAAGGTCATCGCCGTGCACTTCGTACACCCGACGCAATACCGCCATGGTCATGTCGGCGACCAGGTCCAGGACTTCGTCGTAACTTTTAACAAAGCCCATTTCGATATCCAGCATAGTCAGCTCGGTCAGGTGCCGGGTAGTAGCCGACAGTTCGGCCCGGTAGGCTTGGCCGATCTCGAAGACGCGCTCGTAGACGCCGACCATAATTTGTTTGAAGAGCTGCGGACTTTGAGCCAGCGTAGCTTCTTTACCGAAGTAGTCTAACTTGAAGACTTCGGCGCCGCCCTCCGGCGAAGCACCCAGTAGCTTAGGCGTTTGGATCTCGACAAAATCCTGATCGTGCAGATAGTCGCGAATGTAGCGAAGAATACCGGCCCGGACTTTGAAAATCTTCTGTTCCTGCAGATTGCGCAAGCTTAGGACGCGGTGCTCGAATAATGTGTCGAGGTGTTCGGGTTTGTGGCTGATGGGCTTGTCGATTTCGATCGGCGGTTCGTCGGTGACGGGTACCAACACTGTGACCGTAGGATCATGCAATTCGGCACCGCCGGGAGCCCGCGGTTCGGCCGTAACTGTGCCCTCTACGCGCAACACCGTGCCAATCTGCATGCCGCGCAGTTTCTCGACTTCGTCTTTGTCTTGAACTACTACTTGCACCAAGCCGCGGCGGTCGCGGATGTTGATAAAGTTGATACCGCCCAAAGCCCGTTTTTTGTGCAGCCAACCCTCAATCGCAACGGTTTTGCCGACATGGGCGGCCACATCGCTCGATAAAGTTCGTTCCATAAGCGTCATTTTAACAGAGGTGTTCGCGAAAAGCTACTGCGGTTTTTTGGCCGGAGTCGGTTCATTTGGTTCAGGCGTTGCGGCGTGGTCAGCCTCGGCCGGTTCCGGCGTTTCGTGTTTTTGTTCCTTGTGGACCTTGGCGGCCATGCGGGCGGCCACGGCCCGCAGGTCTTCGTACTGGTCGAACTCGTCCATAATCGGTTTGCCAATGATCTGCTCCAGCACGTCCTCGATCGTGATAATCCCCACTACTTCTTCGAAGCGGTTAACGACAATGAACAGGTGCCGTTTGGTTTTGAGGAACGCTTGCAGGGTTTGGTACAGGGTTTGCTCTTCGTGTACATAGGTAACGTGGCGATGCATGATGTTTTTAACCAGGCCGCCCTGGTGCTCTTGGAGTAAATCACGGAGGTATAAGATGCCGACGAGGTTGGCTTTTTTGCCGTCGTACACCGGAAAACGCGAGTGGCCGTCGTCGTGCAGTTCGCCCATGAGCACCGGCCCTAAGCTGTCGGCGCTGTTGACGGTTTTAACCTGGCTGAACGGCGTCAGCGTGTCGCGCACCAGCTTGTCGCCAAAAGTTAAGGCATGTACCGACATATCAAGCTGGCCTTTGGCAATACGGTTGTCGGTTTGTTTGGCTTGCTGTTCGAGCAGTTCGATCAGGTCATCTTTTTCGTAGAGGCGGGTATGATGGTGGCTGCGGTGAATAGTATCACCTACCCGACTGAAGAAAGGGTGGAGGAAGCTGAGCTTCCAGGCGATAGCCGGCGTCAGCCAAGCGGTTAGCCGCTGGCTTATGCCGCCGGCACGGATATGCGGCAACCAAATCAGCCCGACAGCCAGTAGTACCACAATCCCTAGCAACGCCAGCGGCCACGGCAGGTCGCGGGCTACCAAAAAGAACAGGCCGGTGGCACCGACACCAATCATAATCCACAGCAAGACCTGTAAACTGCTGCCGTAGGCGACAGCCCGGTACAGGACTTGGGCCAAAGTGTCGCCTTTTTGGGCGCGGCGCCTTAGTTCGCGGGGCGGCGTCTGGTTGTAGGTTTTCTTCATCATCAGGCCCAGCAGGGTCAACAGGCCAAAAAACACAATCAGAATAAAGTTGAGCATACACTCATAGTACGATTAGCGGCAGCATTTTAAAAGCCCGCGGCTTCTTGGTATGATGGTACGGCAATAGGAGGCAATTAATAGCATGGATAAACGTTTCTTGATAATCATAGCGGTCCTGGTGGTGGTTTTCGGCGGTATTTTCTGGTTTACTAAATCCCGATCGTCGGCTCCGGGAGCTAACGGCGGCGATTCTTCAACCGGCGGTACCAACCACGTTATCGGCAACAATACCACCGGTGTTACTTTGGTGGAGTTCGGTGACTTTCAGTGTCCGGCCTGTTACCAATACTGGCCGCTCGTCAAACAAGTTCAAGAGAAATACAACGACCAGATTGCTTTCCAGTTCCGTAACTTCCCGCTGGTCCAGATCCACCCCAATGCCATGATGGCAGCCCGGGCCGCCGAAGCGGCTAGTTTGCAGGACAAGTTCTGGGAAATGCACGACCTTCTGTTCCAAAACCAGCAAAGCTGGGCCAGTGCCCCTAACCCGGGTGCCTTCTTTGAGCAGTACGCTGCGCAGCTGGGGCTTAACGTTGAACAGTTTAAAACCGATATGAACAGTCCGGTGGTAGCCGCCGCTATCAACGCCGATGTGGCCGCCGTACAAGCGCTTGGCGGCACCGGCACGCCGGTGTTTGTCCTCAATGGCAAGAAGATCGATCCTTTGCCTAAGACCGTAGAAGAGTTCTCGAAGCTAATCGACGATGCGATCGCCGAGCAAAACCAAAACCAGTAACCCCGCTATCACTATATAATATAGCTTAGACTTAATAGGTCAGGAACTGCTGCCACGATGGGCGTCGGACTTTGACGATAACTCGTTTTTCCGGTGAATTCATCACTTTTACCTTTACCGGCATCTTTGTTTCCCCCAGGCACTCCACAAGCCATCTATTCCAGATGCTCTGCCTGCTTTTATTTTTAGTTGTTTTTGTGTCTTCTGGCCGGCAGCTATTTTGGCTGCCATAGGCTACGAAGTCACCTTAGTTTCGCACACGCCGTTTATGCTTGTCAACCGCTTTTTGGTACAATAGTCGCAAGGGGTAACGAAACAAACGTGCATAGCAGCCTTTTTCTTGACATCAGCCTGATTATCGCCCTGGCGGCGGGAGTAGCGCTGATTATGAAGGCTTTGCGCCAGCCGCTGATTATCGGCCACATCATCACCGGTATTATTGCCGGGCCGGCGCTGCTGAACATTATCCATGTCGATACCGCTTTTACGGGCTTAAGTGCTATGGGCGTGGCGCTGCTGTTATTTATCATTGGTCTGGACCTGAGCGTGCGGGTGTTCGCACGGCTGGGGAAGACGATTGTTTGGACCACCGTTTTGCAGGTGGGCGTTATTACCGTGCTCGGGACAGCGGCCAGTTATGCGCTGGGCTTTGGCCGCGTGGAATCGGCAGTTATGGGCCTGGGGCTGGCTTTAAGCAGCACGATTATCATCGTCAAGCTGTTTAACGACAAGAAAGAAACGACCCGCCTGTATGCCCAGATTACCATCGGCGTGCTGTTACTGCAGGATGTTATTGCCACCGCTGCTAAAATCGGCCTGGCGGCCAAAGCCCATGATGACGGCTCGACTATCGCTATTATCCTGTTGTTGGCAAGGGGGTTGGGCATTACCCTGCTACTGTATCTGGCCAGCCGCTACTTGGTACCGCGCCTGACTAAACCGTTAGAGAGTAATAAAGAGTTGCTGCTGGTCTTCGCCCTAGGTTGGGGACTAGGTTTTGCGGCATTATTTGAACGGGTCGGCTTTTCGATCGAAATTGGCGCCTTGTTCGCCGGTGTTAGTCTGGCCAGCTTGCCCTACAGCAGCGAAATGGCTTCGCGGCTGAAGCCGCTGCGCGACTTCTTCCTGATTATCTTCTTTATCACGCTCGGGCAAGCCCTGACGCCGGGCAAGCTGGCTGGCGCGTTTGGGGTAGCCGTTGTTTTGAGCTTGCTGGTGCTGCTGCTCAAGCCGCTGGTAGCCATGGTCAGCCTCGGCAGCCTCGGCTACACCAAACGCGCCAGCTTCAAGTCGGCCATTTCGCTCAGCCAGGTTAGCGAGTTTTCATTGGTATTGCTGGCTTCGGCGTTGTCGGTCGGGCTGGTGCGCGAACAGGCAGCCACCACGATCACTCTGGTAGCCCTCATCACCTTTGTTGTCTCTACTTATCTCATCAAGTACGATACCTGGCTGTACACCCGCCTGGAGCGCCACTTACGGCTGTTTGAGCGCCGCGTTACCCGTTTTGAGCAAAAAGACGGCTCCCATCACTACCCGATCGTTTTGTTCGGCTACCAAAAGGGCGGCCACGAGTTCCTTAAAACCTTTCGCAGCATGAAGCAGAAGTTCGTGGTGGTAGATTATGACCCCGAAGTCATCGACAGCCTGGAGCGCCAAGACGTACACTTTTTATACGGCGACGCCACCGACCCTGAGCTATTGGAAGAAATGGACCTCGCCAAGGCCCGGCTGGTAGTATCGACCATGAGCGACTTCGAAACCAACCGCTCGCTCGGCACCTGGCTTAACACCCACAACCCGCGGGCAGTTTTCGTTTGTTCGGCCGATACTATTGAGCAGGCCTCCGACTTGTACGCCGACGGCGCGGCGTATGTAATGATGCCCCACTATATCGGCAGCGAGAAAATCAGCAGCTTTATCAAGCGTAACGGCTTCAACAAGACCGAATTCAAGGCTTTCCGCGAAAAGCACCTGGCGTATTTACAAACCCATCACAGTACCGTACTGAAGTCAGAAGCCGCCTAAGCAGAGCGGGTGGTCCGAATGGGCTGCAACGGTTCGGGACGCCGCACTAAATGGCTGATGCCTTTATGGATATCCGATACTAACAACGAAACAAAAGCCGGTGCCAGAATAGCAACCAGTGCATCACCCCAGGCCAGGCTGGTAATACCGAAGGCTTCGCTGAGCGGCGTGAAGAAAATCAGCAGGTTGAGCCCGACCGATATGGCAATGGCCGCAGCCAGTTTGCCGTTAGGTCTGGCGAAGTTGTACAGCCAACTACGGAACTCGAGGTTCACGGCCAACGCATTGCCCCATTGCACAACGATTAGGCTCAAGAAAGCCATGGTCTGAGCGTAGGCCAGACCTTTGTCGAGATTCAACTTAAACAACACCAAGACACTGACGGCCATGATTATGCTCATCACTAAAGTGCGGCTCAGCAACATACGGCTCAGCAGCGGTGCTTTGGGGTCACGCGGCGGTTGTTTCATATGATGCTCTTCGGGCGGGCTGAGGCCCAGCGGAATAACTGTCACGCCGTCGGTCACCAGGTTAATCCACAGGATCTGAACGGGCGTCAGCGGCAACGGCATGTTAAAGAACAGGGCTCCCATCATGGTTAGTACTTCGCCGCCAGAAGTCGCGAATAAATAGGTGAGCATCTTACGGATGTTGGCCAGTACGGTGCGCCCCATGCGGATAGCATTCATAATGGTGTTGAAGTTATCGTCAAGCAAAACAATATCGCTGGCGTCTTTGGCGGCGTCAGTGCCGCTGCCCATAGCCAGGCCGGCGTCAGCCTCAACCAAAGCCGGGATGTCATTAACGCCGTCGCCGGTCATGGCGGTGATTTCGCTGCCCTTGGTGGCTTTAAGCAAGGCATATTTATGCTCCGGTAAGACCCGGCCGAAGACGGTCGTAGTTTGTAGGGCTTTTTGGATATCTTCGGGCGAGCCGTTTACCAAAACGCCGCTATCACTGACTTGCTCCGGCCCGTTGGCAATACCAACCTGTTCGGCAATATAGGCTGCCGTCCGTACATGGTCGCCGGTGAGCATGGCTACTTTGATACCAGCGGCGTGGGCCTGTTGGACGGCGTGGGCAATACCGGGCCGTAATTGGTCGCTGAGGCCGACGAAACCGTCAAACGTCAGGTTCCGCAGGGTCTCATGGTTCAGTTTTTGTGGCGGCCCGCTAAAATCCCGATGCGCCAAAGCAATCGTACGGTAGCCGCGGCCGGTGAAATGCCCCAGCCAGTTCTTGATAGCCGATTGCCGTGGGTGGTCTTTGCAGTGGTGCAGCACCTGTTCCGGCGCGCCTTTAACATACAGCGTGTAGCCGTGGTTGTGCTGCCATAGCGTAGCACTCATGCGCAGTTGTTGCTCGAACGGAAAATCTTTGGCCTTACTCCAGGTATGCGGCACGGTAATGTCCTTAACGGCATGTAGCAGCAACCCGTCGAGCGGATCATCTGTATAGTCACCATCGCCATTTAAGCTCAGGCGGATAACTTCTTCGAAAGAATGAGGCGTGCTGTGCGTGGTGAACGTATCGGCTACCGACAGTTTGTTTTGGGTAATGGTACCGGTTTTATCGGTCATGATGAATGTCACCGCACCCAGGGTTTCCATGGCTGAGATTTTTTTAACCAGGGCTTTGTATTTGGCCATCCGCCGGGCGCTAAATAACAGTACCACCGTTAGGGCAACCGGCAGGCCTTCCGGCACGGCCGAGACTATCATGGTCAGGCTAAAACGCAAAGCTTCCTCGATAGCGATACCGCGAATGGCGGCCAGGCCGAAAATGATTACGCCGATAATGCCGACGCCGATCATGATTTTTTTACTGACATCGTTGATCTTGCGTTCAATCGGCGTCAGGCCGTTGTCGGCCTCGGCCGCCAGTTCGTTAATGGCGCCCAATTGGGTGTGGTTACCGGTCGCGGTAATCAGCAGCAGGCCGGTGCCGCTGCGTATATAGGTGCCTTTAAAGAGCATGTTGCGTTGGTCATAGACCTCGCGCGAGCCGCCCAAAGCACCGGCCTGTTTGTGCACCAACAAAGATTCGCCGGTCAGCAGCGCCTCATCGGCTTGGACGTGCTCGGCGTGAATCAAACGACCGTCGGCCGGCACTTTAGAGCCCTCACCTACGTGAACAACATCACCTGGCACCAGCCCTTCGCTATGGGTCTCTAATGTAGTGCCGTCACGTATGACAGAAGCTCTAATATTATCTTGCTGCCGAAGGGTTTTGAGCACCCGGCTAACCGAAAATTGCTGGAAATAGTAGATAAGGGCGTTGACATTAACAATTACGCCGATGATGATCGCCTCAAACCACTTGCTTTCGAACAGGCTGATGACCAGAGCGAATAGCAGAATCAGTACAAATAAGCTGGTAAATGGCTCAATAACCCGGCGCCACAACGGAACTTTGGCGACCGTTTGGGTGTTGGGCCCGTAGATTTGCAGCCGCTGGTCGGCTTCGCGGGAGCTCAAACCCTTTTGGCTGCTTTGAAAAGCCGCCAAAACTTCGTGAATCTCCAGATTATAGAGTTGTTTATTTTCTGCCATACAATAAAATAATAAGAGTGCTAACCCTTATAGTATAGCATTAGCGGTATAGTTGCTGGGCAGATATGTATTGTGCCACCGGATCAGGTACCAGGCCGGCCAATTGTGAGGCTTGGCGCTGACGCGCGCTAGTGGAAGTCAGGTCCGATAGTTGTGTGCCGATAGCGTGGTGTGCAATCGGACTGTCGGCACTTGAATTGCCATCCCGTTGCCCGACCACAAAACGGACCTGTCGTTGCAATGTTTCGAAATCAGGCCAGGTATGAATATATTTGAACAGATCGGTCCCCAGCAACAGGTGCAGTTTGGTACCGGGAAATTTTTCTTGAAGTAGCGGCAGAGTTTCGCGAACCGTAAACTGGTGGTGGTCGAGCGGCAATAGTTCTAATTCCGGTATATCTTGCAGAGCCAGCCACAGCATGTTCAAGCGGTGACGGATATCACTGGGGTTTTGTTTACGGCGCGGTCGAGGTTCGGGCGTAAAATAAACAATATCAAGCCCCAGTTCGCGGGCCGCCCGGCGGGCAAAGCTAATATGTCCGTGATGCACGGGATCGAAAACGCCGGAATATATGCCCACTTTTTTCATGCTTACTTCTATCTTATACCAATTGGTTATTTTTCTTTAACACTTGCGTGGGCCAATGAGCATTTACTGTTACTGCAATAAATTTCTTCTTTACTTGGGACGATAGCTTTAACCAGCTGTTTGCAGCTCGGACATTTAACCCGCTCACCGTTCTTGATTTCTTTACAGTCCTGTTGTCCGCCCATTTCATCTCCTGATTCATTAGTGCTCGTAGTTTGGTTACCGTTTTCTAATAATTTGCGCAGGGCCATCGGACATGAGGAAGATCGTGCCAGTTGTTTGGCGACATTCAGAGTCTGGTAGGCGGCGCGATAATCACCTTGCCGGTAGCTCAAACGGGCGCTTTCAATATGGAAAGCGGCGGCCTGGCCGAAGACCCGGGCGTCAATCCGCTTGTCGGCAGCCGCTTCTTCAACCATTTCAGCTTCGACCAGTTTATGTAAACGTTCGGTGGCATGCACGGGGTCGCGCAGCCGCGGCGCTTCGGCAATCAGTTTGTCAGTGGCCTTAGCGACACGACCGTCAAGCGCCGCGGCGCGCTCCCGGCACTGCTCCCGGTGCGCCGTATAATCCAAAATGGGCTGCTGCTGGCCGTAAAACACGGTTTTACCGGTGATGTCGGCTACGTCCTGATCAAGCTCCTTAACAACGTCAATAACGCCATTCGGCATCAGGCTCTTGTGTATAAGTAACGGTGTGTCGATAGTTTCGGCATCGGTTTGGCCGCTCAGGTCAACGCCGTGCCGCTCGCCAAAACGCTCTACGACCGCCTGGTCATGACGCTCGGCATCATCGCCGGTAAGGCCGGCCACAAAGGCTGATTCGAGTGTCAGCCCGCCTTTGCCGTTAGCCGTGGTGGCTTGAATGGCCATAGATTTTGTTTCGGCAAAGAAGCCAAACTTCTGCAGCACTTCATCCGGAGCTTCCGCGCAACGCGAGAAAACTACGAAGTAATAATCGTCCAACGAGCCGCGGCGGTGCAGGTCTTCAATGCGCATGCTGTTGCGGGTTTCGGCATTGGTGCGCGGGCGGATAATCGAATGGTCCGAAGCATGACGTAAACTGTTGATATTGAAGTCTTCGGCCGTCTGGCCGAATTGCAGCACCCGGCCCTCTTCGGTAACCGACAAGTCAACCTCAAATGTAAAACCGGCTTTGTAGGCTATCTCAATGGCTTCGGTGCGCACATTCGACTGGACCATCTGATGTTTTTCAGGATCTTCACCGGCACCGCGAATGGCGTCAAGCAACGTCACGGGCCGGGCTGCCTTTTCGACGGGTTCAACAGTTACCGTGTTTTCCGTCACAATTGAGCCGGCTTGGCGGAAGATCCGTTCGGCGCGCTGGCGCGACCAGCGGTCTTCGGCCGTCTCGGGCACGGCGATAACCAATGGCGTCTCTTCCACCAGCCGCAGATGCGGCTTCGGGGGAGCTTCAAAAACTTCTGGTCGCGCCAGCGCGCCAACGTGTTCCATATAAAAACCCTCGGTCTTTCGAGCGAGGGTAAAAAGTGCCTTACAGAAAGGTTACTCTTGCTCGAGAGACTTTTATTAGCTGTATCTGACTTGGCCCAATTTTGCGGGCATCACAGTTGCGGCACAGTTTCCGATTTGCACGGAATTCCAGCGTTTTTATTGTTAACCAATCTCAGCATACCACACGGCTACCACGCTAGATGTAGTATTTTTTGCGTTTAACCAAACGCTAGAGCCAACAGCACAATAACAGCCAGGCCGATACGGTAGTAGGCAAAGATAACCAGGCTGTGTTTAGCCAAATAACGCAGCATAAACCGAATGGCGAACAGGCCGCTTAAGAAAGCAGTGATGATGCCGACGGCAAAAATGGCCTTGTCGTCACGCAGTTGTTGCAAGGCTTGCTGTTCGGTAAAAACCTTGACTACCGCACCAAGGATAATTGGGATTCCCAATAGGAATGAGAAGCGGGTGGCCGCCACGCGGTCCATGCCCGCAAACAGGCCGCTGGTAATCGTAATACCGGAGCGCGAGACGCCCGGGATAATGGCTATTGCCTGGCTAGCCCCCATGATAAGCGCCTGTTTGTCGGAGGTTTTACCAAGACTGGTCGGTTTGTGGATATGGTGGTGGTAGAAACGCTCGGCACACAACATCAGCACGGCTATGGCTGCCAGGTTAATAGCTACCAGGAGCGGCGAGCGGAAAGCCGTTTCAGCGACACTCTCAAGCAACACGCCGATGATGACGGCCGGAACGGTAGCTGCCAGCAGGAGCCAGGCCAAGCGGCTTTGGGGCTGTTTTTTGAATACGGCCCGCACCATAATCCACAGTTCTTTGCGGAAGTACAACAGCAGCGCCAACAGTGTTCCCAGGTGCAGCGCCACATCAAAGCTGAGGCCGTTTGCAGTCGCACCGAAAAAGTAATGCGCCAGCACTAAGTGGCCGGAACTGGAGACCGGAATAAATTCGGTCAGGCCCTGGATAAGACCGAGGATAATGGCTTGCAGTATACTCATGTATCTTTAGTATACCGTTTTTTGAGCGCGCTCAGGCGCGGCACAAAACTTTGGGCGGCGCCTTCTAAGCCTAAGACCTTGAGCGCCCCGACTAAAACGTACAAACCGTCGAGGTCGGCCGGCCTGAGGCTGCTGCCCCGCTCGGCCTGGGCAAAGTAGTATTCGACCTTGTCGACCAGCCATTTTTCGTCGGCTGCTTTGATCTGGTTGGTGGTCAGCGGGGCATGCTTTGGAGCTTCTACTACCTCCAGCGAACGGGCGGCATGATCACGCTTCTGCAGATGCCCGCGCTTAATAAGGTTATTAACGTGCAGCGACACCGTAGCCACTGAGGTGTAGTTCAGGTTCTTCATAATCTCGCGGTAACTGGGGCTGTAGCCGTGCTCGGCGATGAATGCCTCAATAAACGCCAGTAGTTCGCGCTGTTTTTTGGTGGGCCGAATGGTTTTGGCGCCGGCGCTGCCGGCTTTGGTGGTGTCATCAGGCATGGTGACGCGTCCTTCGGGCCCGTTCTACCCCCTTAAAGACCCACAACCGGTACCACACATAGTTCCAGACGGTGAAGAAGCCGCCGGCGATAAACTGGCCGATATATATTGGTATGCCGGCTTTTTGCAAGGTCAGTAGAATGAAATAGTTCAGAATAAAATTACAGCCAGTGTAGACAATGTAGCGTCCGGTCACTTGGGTAACGTCACGGGTTTTGCTGCCGGTAAACACCCAGTTGCGCTCCAGCAAGAAGTTAATAGTCAGCCCCACACCGTTACCCAGCAGGTTAGCCCACCATAGGCCGATAACCGGCGTCAGAAAGACAATAATAAAGTAACCGCTCCAAAACCAGGCACCGCCGCTCACTAAATATTCAACGACACGAATCAGTTCACGACGCTGGGTTTTTTTGAGGTGTTTTTTTGCTGCCATGATGTTTAGGTAACTCTTTAGATAGTATAGCAGGTAGGCTCAGTGCCGCGCCGGCCAACCCCCACCAGAGCAAACTGAGCGTGTCGTCGGTCCAGGCATGGGAAATAAGATTAATAACAGCAATGCCGGCCAGGCTAGCCAGCAATACTTGCGCCAAGACGTAGCGGCGGCGGTGCCATAACTCCTTTACAAGTAATATGATGATTCCTAAAAATAGCGCCAGGCCCGCCAGGCCGATCTCTTGAGCGATTTGCAGATAATAGTTCTCGGCGATACGCGGCGGCTGTTGGTTATTGCGTACGGAGGCCGGGCCGGCCGTGCCTGGACCGCGGCCCAATGGTTCCCGGGCTATTTCGCTGACGGCAGTCGTTAGGGCGCTGCTACGGACTTCGTTACTGCTTTGCGTCGCTTGCGAGGTTTCGTCGGAATGGAAAATGGTATTTTGCAGTACATCGTTATGACGGAACAGCCAAATGGTGCTTGCCCCTGCCAAGCAAGCCGCCACCAAACTTATTACGGCCAGCTGGCGCCCGCGGCGAGACGACAGTTGCAGCAAGCCCAGTACTCCCAGCGATACAACCAACCCGATCCAGGCACTGCGCGAGTAGCTAAAGAAAAAGACCACGGCCGTAGCTACTAAACCGATGGCCAGCCACCGTTTGCGCCGCAGGCTGGCAATAATGGCCGTCATAACCATCATAAGATAGGCCCCCAGCGGATTAGCACCTCGTAGTGTCGACTGGATCCGCTGGTATTCAAGTTTATTGTCAATCGTCTGAATGGCCGGAATGGTGTCGGGCCCATAACCGAAGTGGCGTAAAAAATCCGCCGGCAGCAAAAACCGTTGCAGCAAGCCGAACACCACCACCAGGCCGGCCGGTACCAGTAGAATCTTCAGCCATTCCTGCGTCAAAAAAGGATCGGCGCGGGCAACCACCCACACCACCAGTAAAAACCAGATAAACCGCAGGTTGGTAATCCAGCTATACAACAGGGCATCCGTATTGGTCCGGCCAACGTACAAAGCGATGACGCCAAACACCAGGAATAACAGGGTATAGATAATAACCAGTCTGGGGAGCCACGAGGCAGTCAGCTGGCTGCGCAGCTCTTTATTGCGGCACAACAACCAGACGGCAAACAGGCCAAGCGGCACCATAAGGATCTCTTTCCAGATGCGGAACAGGTCGAGATGTCCGAAACTACTGCCCGCCCAGGTGGTAAACAAAGCATGGAACGGCAGTAAAACCAGGATGGCGGCTACGCCGTAGCTTGCCAAGCGGCTCAGACGATTTAGTAATATGTTTTGTTGCATAGATGGTACAATCTAGTATATCGCCTATGAAAAATAACGCCTCATTTTTGTACGGATTATTCCTACTGGTATGTGACACCGCCGCGTTAATTCTAGCATTTGTAGGGGCATATATTATACGAGTTACCTATGGCACCGCGCCGATAGCCCAACCGGTGGCTGCCCGCACCTACTTTCTTATCTTGCTGGCCCTGCTGCCGCTGTGGCTGGTTTTGTTTGCATTGTTCGGACTGTACAACCGCTCGGTGTACGAAAAACGCTTCAGCGAAATCGGCCGCCTGTTCGTCGGCACCATCGTCGGTACCTTGTTTATCGTCGGCATCGCCTACTTTAGCAACGACCCGATCTTCCCCGCCAAACTGGTGCCGGTATATGGATTTATCCTGACGTTCGTGCTGCTCGTGGTGTTCCGCAGTTTAGCCCGCGTGGTGCGGCGCATTCTATTTGCCTATAACAAAGGTATTAGCAATGTCCTGATTGTTGGTAATACCAGTACCACTAAAGAGCTGGTGGCCTGGCTCAATAAACCTACGTTATCGGGGTATCGGGTCGTTGGTATCGTTGGTAAGAACAAAGGGGTGGTCACAGGAATACCGAGTTACGCAACTTTCGAAGATGCCATGAAGGCCCTGAGCAAAAAAGGTGTGCACAGCATTATGCAGACAGAGCTGTTCACAGATGCCGACCGCAACGACGAAGTCCTCAGTTATGCTCAAAACCACCACATCGCTTTCCGTTTTGTACCGGGTAGTTCGGAGTTATTCGTGGGCAATATTGATGTCGAGTTGTTTCAGTCTTCCATCCCGATGGTGGCTGTCCACCAGACGGCTTTAATCGGCTGGGGGCGAATTATTAAACGGTTATTTGACTTGGTAGTCAGCGCCGTCGCAGTTGTTCTTTTGAGTCCGGTCTTTTTGCTGGTTGCTATTGCCCAATTGTTGTTTGGCGGTAAGGGCGGCGTATTCTTCAAACAAACCCGCCTGACACGTTACAATCGGGAGTTTACTACTTATAAATTCCGCACCTTGCGGCAGGAATATAACGGTATGACGCCGGAAGCGGGCTTCACTAAAATGGGCAAACCGGAGCTAGGGCAGGAGTTCCGGGAAAACGGTGACTTTTTGCATAATGATCCGCGCCTAACCAAACTGGGGCGCTTTTTGCGGGCCACCAGTCTGGATGAATTGCCGCAGCTTATAAACGTCCTGAAAGGTGATATTAGCTTGGTTGGCCCCCGGGCGTTAGTACCGCAGGAACTGAACGCTTACGAAAAACGCCACGCTATTTTGAGCGTCAAGTCGGGCTTGACGGGCCTGGCGCAAGTCTCCGGCCGCAAGAACATCAGTTTCGACGAACGCCGCAAGCTGGATATTTACTATGTCCAGAACTGGACGTTCTGGATGGACATTGTCATCTTGCTTAAAACCGTGCGGGTAATCTTCGGTGGCAACTAAACTAATGCTTGACAAACTTAGCTAAGTTAGCTAATATGGTTATATGAAAGCAATAACCATTCATGATGCCAAAACTAATCTTAGCAAGTATATTGCTGCTGCCAAGCGCGGCGAAACTATTTACATCGGCAGCTTCGGTAAGCCGGAAATTAAGCTCGTGGTGGCCGATTCCAACAAGCCAAAGCGTAAACTGGGGCTGGGCAGCGGTAAGTTCTGGATGGCTCCTGACTTTGACGAACCCGATGAAATAACTGATATGATGCTCAATGGGTCAATATTCCCCGATGAAAAGTCCGATACTCGTTGACACCAATACGTTTATCTGGCTTACGCAAGATCCTCAGCTGCTAGGGCCTCGCGCACGCCGGCTGCTCAGACAATGTGATGTTTTAGTTTCACCGCTGACGGCGCTTGAAATAAAAATTAAGATATCCGTAAAGAAATTAAAACTTCTCGATAATGTTCCCCGGCTCATCCAAAAACATCAGCTGACTGTTTTGCCCTACAGTATCGAGCAAGCGAGCGCGTACCAAATGTTCGATGACCACAACCGGGATCCTTTTGATAATGCCCTGATTGCTGGTGCACTCACCGAACAAGTCTCGTTTATGACCGGCGACTACAAGATACTTGAACTCGCACCTAAATACCCGTGGATTATCGATGCCAGGGTCTAATACGAAGTTGCGCGTAGCGATCGTGCATGACTGGTTTGTTGGCTGGGGTGCCGAACAAGTTGTGTTGGAGTTGCATAGGTTATTTCCGGACGCGCCGATTTACACCTCATATTGTAATGATGAGTGGCGGCGCAAGCTTGACGGTAAAGTAGTCACCGGCTACCTGCAACGCTGGCCGTTTTCGCGCTTGCGCAAATTTTTACCGGTGCTGCGTATTTGGTGGTTTTCGCACCTAAATCTATCCGGCTATGACCTGGTGATCAGCAGTTCCGGCGCCGAAGCTAAAGGCGTACGAGTGCCAGCCGGTACCATGCATATCGGCTACTGCCATGCCCCCACCCACTACTATTGGAGCCGTTACGATGAATATGTGCAGCGCCCGGGGTTTGGCGCACTGGACCCGATTGCTCGCTTAGGCCTGGCATTTTTGCTTAAACCATTGCGCCGCTGGGACTATGCCGCCGCCCAACGCCCAGACTACCTGATTGCCAACTCCACGCACATCCAGCAGGAAATTAAGCGTTACTACGACCGCGATTCAACCGTTATCTTCCCGCCGGTTGACACTGAGTTTTTTGCCCATCAGGCCGGCAAAACCAAACGGGCCGGCTTTGTGGCAATCGGCCGACAGACGCCGTATAAGCGAATTGACCTGGCGGTTGAAGCCTGTACCAAACTCGACTTGCCGCTGACGGTGATCGGCCGGGGACCGGACCATGAACGGTTGGTGCGTATGGCCGGACCGACTGTTACGTTCATAACCAATGCCTCGCGCCAGGATATACGCTATCGCCTCCAAACTGCTGAGGCCCTTATCTTCCCTGGCCTAGACGATTTTGGCATTACGCCGGTCGAGGCCATGGCTGCCGGCACGCCGGTGATTGCTTACCGCGGCGGCGGCGCCCTGGATTATGTGGTTGAGAGTAAGACTGGCCTGTTTTTTGACGAACAGACCGCCGGGTCGCTAATCAAAGTGTTGAAGAGCTTCTCAAGCGAAAGCTTCAAACCCAAAACCATACAGGCCGAAGCCCAAAAATTCTCCATTCAAGAATTCAGAAAACACATGACGGCCTTCATCGCACAGAAGACTGACAGTTCCGGCAAATACTAACCGGTAAAGCGCTTGCTGATATCGCCGACCTTTTGGGCATGACTCTTGTTGGTGACCAAAATACCGTTTGGCGTAGCAATGATTGCCACATTATCAAGGCCAATGACTGCCAGTGGCAGTTTCGTGTCATTATGAATTAGGCTGTTGCTGGTATCTTCTAGGGCTATTGTACCTTTTATAGTGTTGCCTTCGTCGTCTTGCGGATTTATTAAGTGGATATCCGGATATGAACCAACATCCATCCAGTCAAACGCACCGTGAGTTACGAGTAATTGCGGCACTTGTTCAATCAGGGCCGTATCAATGGGTTCGCTCTTAAATGCCAGGTATTGTTTTTCTTGAGCAGCCTGGTTTTTAGCAGCTATTAGTGACTGGTAATTTTTCCAAAGATGCGGCGCAAAGGCTTTAATATTATTCTCAAAAACCTGAAGCGGCGCTACAAAATAACCCATGTTCCAGAGATACTTTCCGCTGGCAACGTAGGCTTTTGCTACGTCGCGTTTTGGTTTTTCTTTGAAGTTTGCCACTGTATAGAGCGGCACGTCTTGACTGGCATGCTTCCCCCGTTCAATGTATCCAAAGCCGGTTGCCGGGTAGGTCGGTTCTACCCCCAACAACACAATTTGTTGGTGAGCCACTGACATTCTGGCTGCCATATCTATGGTGTCAACAAACCCCTGAGTGTCACGTATATGATGGTCGGCATGCATAAAAACAATTGGCTCATCGGCCGGATGCTGCTGTTTGATCTTGGCCAAGGCGGCAATGATACATGAGGCAGTTCCGCGCCGGGCTGGTTCTACCACAATATTGTCGCGCGACAAATCAGGCAATTGTTCGTAGACATACTTAACGTGGGAAGCCTCCGAGATGATGTAGATATCGTCTGTTAGCAGAACGGCTCTTTGGTAGGTATTTTGAAGCAATGTACTGTCGTTAGTAATCTTCAAGAGATGTTTCGGATAGGCGGGCGTGGATAGCGGCCACAAGCGGCTCCCCGACCCCCCGGCAATAATCACAATAACCATGCCAGGATAATAGCAACCTGTGGCTGGATAGCGCAACTTATACTACAATCATGAAGACATCTAAATACAGCGAGGGATAATGAATCAGGACATTTTCAAAGCCTATGACGTACGCGGAAAAGTCGGTAGTGAATTAACCCCAGCCGTAACCGAGCGGATCGGCCGAGCGGTAGCCGCCTGGCTGCCGGCCCAGGGTACCGTAGCCGTTGGCCGGGACATGCGCCCCGATTCAGCCGAGCTGGCTGCCGCACTTATCAAAGGCTTAACGGAGCAGGGCCGTGATGTCTGGGACATTGGCGAAGTTACCAGCGACATGATTTACTTCACCACCGGCCATTACAAGCTGGCCGGCGGCGTCATGATTACCGCCAGCCATAATCCGGGCGACTATAACGGCATTAAGTTTTGCGGCGAAGGCGCCAAGCCTATCGGTGTAGAATCCGGTTTACAAGATATTCGCGACCTGGCTGTTAAGAACCAATGGCCAACCGCTACGTTGGGCGCCGTCACCGAAAAAGATGTGACCGAAGACTGGATTGAGCACGTCCTGTCGTTTGTTGATGCCAATAAGCTCAAGCCATTTAAGATTGTGGTCGACGCCGGTAACGGCATGGCTGGTAAAATCTTTCCCGAACTAGAGCCCTACGTACCGTTCGAAGTCACCGAGATGTATTTTGAACTCGACGGCACCTTTCCGAACCACATCGCTAACCCGCTCGAGCCCAAAAACCTGGTTGATGTTATCGCCCGTGTCAAAGCCGAAGAGGCTGACGTCGGCGTAGCCTTTGACGGCGACGGTGACCGGGCAGTACTGATTGACGAAAAGGGCAATGCCCTCAGCGGTACGGTGATGACGGCGCTGCTGGCCGATTATTTTCTCAAAAAGAATCCGGGCGCAACCGTGCTATACAATGCCACCTGCGGCTGGGTGGTGCCGGAAACCGTCGAAAAAGCCGGCGGCACATCAGTGCGCACCAAAGTTGGCCATTCATTTATCAAGGCTGACATGCGTACCCATAAGGCCGTCTTTGCCGGTGAAAGCAGCGGCCACTATTATTTCAAAGATAACTTCATGGCTGACTCCGGCCTGATCGCTGCCATCGTGGCGCTATATGTTCTGTCGGAAAGCGGCAAAACATTGTCGCAGCTGGCTGCGCAATACACCAAGTACTATCATATTGACGAGACCAATTTTGAGGTTGCCGACAAGCAGGCAGCTATCGATGCGGTGGCTAAGGAATTTTCCAACCAAAAGCAAGACACTCTGGACGGACTAACGGTGTGGTTTGATGACGCCTGGGTTAATGTCCGGCCCAGTAATACCGAGCCGATTCTGCGCCTTAATGCCGAAGCCAAAAGCAAAGAACGGCTCGACCAGCTTGTTGCTAAAGTTACCGGCTTGCTATACTAAAGGGGCCTATGAAAAAGATTATCGTTACGGGCGGAGCCGGCTTTATTGGTTCGAATTTTGTCCGCTATATCTACCGTGAACGGCCTGACTGGCACATCACGGTGCTCGATGCCCTCACCTATGCTGGTGACCGTAAGAACCTAGATGGCCTAGACTCAGAGCGGGTTGAACTTATCGAAGGCAACATCTGTGATGCCGAGCTGGTTGACCGGCTAGTAGCCGACACCGATGCCGTGGTTCATTTTGCCGCCGAGTCGCACAACGATAATTCCTTGCGGTCTCCCCGCCCATTTCTGGATAGCAATATCATCGGTACATACACCCTGCTCGAGGCCGTGCGCAAGCACAACAAACGCTTCCACCATATCTCGACCGACGAAGTTTACGGTGACCTGGAGCTCGATGACCCGCACAAATTTACTCCGACTACACCGTACAACCCGTCCAGCCCCTACTCCAGCACCAAGGCCGCTTCCGACCTGCTGGTCCGCGCCTGGGTGCGCAGCTTCGGCGTACAAGCTACCATCAGTAACTGTTCCAATAACTATGGCCCGTACCAACATGTCGAGAAGTTTATCCCCCGCCAGATCACCGAAGTGCTGGAAGGCCGCAAACCGCGGCTGTACGGCACCGGCGAACAAGTACGCGACTGGATCCATGCCGAAGACCATTCCTCCGGTGTACTGGCAGTTTTAGAAAAAGGCACGATCGGCGAAACGTATTTAATCGGCGCCGACGGTGAAGAGTCTAACAAGCGGGTAGTTGAGCTTATCCTGGAACTTATGGGTAAAGATACCGGCGACTACGAGCACGTCAAAGACCGTGCCGGCCACGATATGCGCTATGCCATTGATGCCAGCAAGTTGCGCAACGAATTAAGCTGGAAGCCGGTTTACACCGACTTCCGCAGCGGCCTGCGGGCTACTATTGATTGGTACCGCGCAAACGAAGATTGGTGGAAGCCGCAGAAAGCCGAAACCGAAGCTACATACAAAAAGGCGGGGCATTAATGTCAGAACTCAAGGTAACCGAAACGGTTATTCCGGGGTTTTACGAGATTGACCTTGTTCTTAACGGCGACAACCGCGGCTGGTTCAAAGAAAATTACCAGAAAGCTAAAATGGAAGCCCTGGGGTTACCAGCTTTTACGGTGGTTCAAAATAACTTCTCGTATAACGAAGAGGTTGGTGTAACCCGCGGCTTACATGCCGAGCCATGGGAAAAGTTTATTTCGGTAGCCAACGGCAAAGTGTTTGGAGCTTGGGTCGATTTGCGTAAAGGTGAGAGTTTTGGACGTACTTTTACGCTTGAGATTACGCCGGATAAGGCCGTATTCGTACCGCGCGGCGTAGCCAACGGCTACCAGACGCTCGACCCGAACGTTACCTACACATATCTCGTTAATGAACACTGGTCGCCCGAAGCCCAATACACATTCGTGAATTTGTTCGATCCGGCGCTGGCAATTGATTGGCCGATAGCAAAAGAGTCTGCCATCATTTCAGAAAAGGACGCAGCCCATCCGCTTCTCAAAGACGTTAAGCCAATGGAGATATAATGAACCATGCGAAAATTTTTATAGTCGGCGCCAACGGGCAGTTAGGCACGGCGTTGCGGGCACAATATCCAAAAGCCCGGTTTGCCGACATTGACGAGCTCGATATTACCAACCAGGCTTCGGTCGAATCGTTCGACTGGTCAAATATTGAGGTTATTCTAAACGCCGCTGCTTTCACGAATGTTGACAGTGCCGAGACGGCCGAAGGCCGTGTGGCTGCCTGGAACGTGAATGCCCAGGCTGTAGCATACTTAGTAGCCGCAGCTCAAAAGTATGGTATGACCTTGGTGCATATTTCTACCGACTACGTTTTTGACGGCACCAAAAACCCGCATACCGAAGATGAACCGTTCTCGCCCCTCAGTGTGTATGGTGCCAGTAAGGCGGCTGGTGATTTGGTAGTCAGCACTTTGCCAAAACACTACACTTTGCGCACCAGCTGGGTGATCGGCGAAGGCAAGAACTTTGTCCGCACCATGCTGGAACTTGGCCGCAAGGGAGTTAACCCTACTGTGGTGTCTGACCAGGTCGGGCGGCTAACCTTCACCAGCGAACTGGTTCGTGCTATTGTGCATTTGCTTGACTCCAAAGCGCCATTTGGCACCTACAACGTCAGCAACAGTGGCGACAGCGTGTCGTGGGCCGACATCACCCGCGCAATCTTTCAGGAAGCCGGACTAAAAAATACCGTGGCCGACACTACGACGGCAGAATACTACAAAGACAAGGACGGCATCGCTCCCCGGCCGCTGCAAAGTACGCTAGCGCTGGACAAAATAACCGCCACCGGCTTCACCTCGCGCGACTGGCGTGATGACCTCAAAACGTATCTTGCGGCAAACTAGAGATCCGAGTAGATCTGCTGGACACTCGCGAAAGCTATTTCTTCCAGCGGTAAGTCTTTGAGCTTGTAGATAACCAGCTCGTCAACATCATCATCCGGGTTGAGAGTCACCCCGGGTTTAAGCCGAGCCGAGAAGAACACCGACACCAACGGTATGTCTTCGCCCTGCCATGGATAGAGGTCGTAGGCGCTGCCGGTATACATTACGTCGATAATATCGTCCGGTGTCAGCCCTGCCTCTTCTTGCAGCTCACGGTAAAAAGCCTGCTCAAAGTTTTCGCCCACATCTACGAAACCACCCAAACAATCAAGCATGCCCTTATGCGGATCTCGAGCCCGCCTAGCCAGAACTACCCGGTGCTTATCTATAAACAATATGGCGCCGATGCAAGCTTTGGGGTTTACATAATGTTCGCGTTCGCAATTAGTGCAGGCAAATTTCATGTCGCTGAGGCGCCGAGTGGGCGATCCGCAAGCCGGGCAGTATTTCATAGTCTTATTGTATCAAGGTGGGCGTACAGTTGGTAATTTGTTAAAATGGGAAGGTTTTAAAGGAGTCTGCATGAAAGGTATTATCTTAGCCGGCGGGTCTGGCACGCGCTTGTACCCCATTACTCGGGGTATTTCCAAGCAGTTAATTCCGATTTACGACAAACCGATGGTTTATTATCCGCTTAGCACGCTGATGATGGCGGGGATCAAAGATATTCTGATCATTACTACGCCGCACGACCAAGAGCAGTTTAAGCGGCTCCTGGGCAATGGGCATGAATTGGGCATCAGCTTGCAATACGCCGTACAACCATCCCCTGACGGGCTGGCGCAGGCTTTTGTTATTGGCGAAAGCTTCATTGGTGATGATTCTGTAGCGCTCATTCTTGGCGATAACATTTTCTACGGCCACGGGTTCGGCGACAGCCTCAAAGAATGCACCAATCCAGACGGCGGAACAGTGTTCGCTTACCAAGTTTCCGATCCGGAACGTTACGGTGTGGTTGAGTTCGACAAAGACTTACGGGCCATTTCGGTCGAAGAAAAACCGGACAACCCCAAGTCGAACTACGCCATTGTCGGCTTGTACTTTTACGATAATACGGTGGTAGAAGTTGCAAAAAACACAAAGCCCAGTGACCGCGGCGAGCTAGAGATAACCAGTGTCAACGAAACCTATCTAGGACAAGGCAAGCTCAAGGTGCAGATTATGGACCGCGGTTCGGCCTGGCTGGACACCGGCACGTTCGGGTCAATGAACGATGCGTCGGAATATATTCGGGTTATCGAGAAACGCACCGGACTCAAGATTGGTTGCCCTGAAGAGGTGGCTTGGCGCGAAGGTTTTATTAACGACGAACAGTTACGAGCCTTGGCCGAACCGCTGGTCAAAAGCGGGTACGGCAAATATCTACTCGGTTTATTGCCAAAGTAGCGGTATATTAAGATATGGTTGATCCTGCATAAGTTTTTGGTGTAGGTGAAAGGTAAAATGTGAGAAAAGCCAGAACATTTCTAGGGTATCTTTACCGGCATCATTTTATCCGGTATCTGTTGGTTGGCGGAACCACATTTGTACTGGACTTTAGTTTACTCGTATTGTTGCATGGCATTCTTAACATTAATCTGGTAGTTGCCACCAGTATTGCCTACTGGACGTCTATTGTCTATAACTTCACTCTAAACCGTAACTGGACATTTAGTGCGGCCGAAAAAAAGAGTCTGCATCGCCATGCTATCTTGTATGCAATCTTGCTGGGGTTAAACTACCTGTTCACAGTTGTCTTTGTTAGTGTGGTGAGTCACTATTTCAACTATGGGGTCGCTAAAATCCTGGCGGTGATTATCCAGGCCAGTTGGACGTTCCCTATTTATAAGTACATTATTTTTGTTAAAAAAGAGCATACAGGTACCACTTAAGGTACGACGGAAGCCATTTCCAAAGTTGAAAGTTGGCTTCGCCGGCGGTGCGGTCGCGCCAGGTAGCCGGTAGTTCGGCTACTTTAGCCTGTTGTTTCTCGGCCTTGACGGTAATCTCCATAGCTACTTCAAAACCGCCGGAGCTTTCAATAGTAATACTGTCGAGCAGTTTTTTGTCATACATCTTAAAGTTGTTGGTAATATCGTGCGTCGAGCTGCGGCCCAGCCAGTAAAGAGAGGTGCCGGCCAGACGGGACAGGGTACGCTTTACCCATGGGCCGCCGATTTGCCGGCCGCCTTTCATGTAGCGGCTGCCGCAGACCACAGCAGCTCCCTCAAGATACTGGGCATACATATCGTCAACCACAGCCAAATCGTCGGAAAGATCGGCCATAATAACCAGCAGCGGACCTTTTTTGACGTAATCAAAGCCGGCTAGCAAAGCATTCAGTGGTCCGCGGCCACGCGTGTTTTTGTGCAGTACCAAATCTTTGTCTTTCTTTTGGTACTTTTTGACTACCGGCACCGTCGTATCTTCATCGAAGTCGTACACCACTACTAGCTTATGCGGCGTTTTGATGTGTTTTTTAACTTGCTCATACAACCGCGGAAAGTTCTCGGCTTCGTTATAGACCGGCGTAACAATGTGCAGCAGCGGCCTGTTAGATGTTGCCATTTTCAACTTGCTCTTTGATCCATGGAATCAGTTCGTCAAGCATTGTGTCGAGCGTAGTGGTCGCTTCGTAGTCCAGTATCTTCTTAGCTTTGGCGGTTTCGGGGACACGTTTTTGGACGTCATACTCGAACGGATCATCAGAAACATAGGCAAACGGTTTGTCGGGATTGATTTTCTTCCAAATCATCTCCGCCAACTCCAGTACGTTAGTTGAGGTAGCGGTTGAGATGTTGAAATCTTCGTTCTTTGCGGCGTCACTCTCGATGCACAGGCGGATACCGCGAGCCAGGTCGCCGCCATAGGTATAGTGGCGCACTTGATTGCCTTCTCCTAAGATATGGAGCGGATCCTGCCCTTTGAGCGTCTTTTGGATAAGGTCGGGTACCACGTGGCTCATAGCCAATTTAACATTACCTGAGTAAATTTCTTTGTCGGTCAGGGCGCGTTTTTCGCCGACGCCAACACAGTTGAACGGACGGACAATAGTGTATGGCAGCTTATACTGCTCCCACGCGCCGCGGGCGAAGAATTCGGTGGACAGTTTTTGGAAACCATAGGTCGAAAGTGGCGGCGGCGAGGTAAGCTCGGCGCCTTCGGGTGTCGGGTATTTAGTAGCCGATTCATAGACCATAGATGACGACAGCACGACGACTTTTTTGAGTTTCTTGTTTTTGTGCGCCCATATAGCGGCGTCGAAAGTGGCGGCCGTAATACGTTCGTTTTCGGCAATCAGGTCGTAGGCAAATTCATGGAAGTACGAAATGCCGCCAATCATGGCAGCGGCCGCCACGACTACGTCGCAGTCGGCTATCAGCTTTTTCATCAACTTGACGTCTTTGGCATCACCCTCAACAAACGTGTATTTGGGGTGGTTTTGGTAGCTTTTTTCAAGCGGGCCGTACTTTGAGTAGTTGTCGATGCCCACCACTTCGTGACCGGCGTTTAGCAGCTCCTCAACAGTATATCCGGCAATAAAGCCGGCTGATCCGGTAAATAATATTTTCATTACACAAGTCCTCCCTTTCCATAGAAGTTCCACATATCAACTACTTCTTTGCCGTCCCATGATTCGTCGGCATAGACGCTATGGGGGGTTGCCAGTACAACAATATCTGCCTTTTTATGTATGTCCTCCATCGAGGCAAAGCGCGGGTCTTTGATGTACGGGTCATGGCATAATACTTCTCCGGCCTCAAACTCCAGACGCTTTTTGAGTTTGTAGGACAGGCTTTCGCGGGGGTCGTCGTTATTACCTTTAAAAGCCATTCCTAGTACGGCTACGGTCATATGGCTAAGGTCATGCTTCTGTTTCATGGCGGCTACCACAAAGTCGGGTAATCCTTCGTTGACCAGCATGGCCGAATGGCCCAGGAAAAAGTTGTTGCCGCTAAACGACGACAGCTGCATAGTGTCCTTGAACAAGCACGGACCGGCCGCCAACCCGGCCTTAGCGAAAGCCTTGAGGCGCGGGTAATCTTCGGTCATGGCGTTATATATCTTGTAGAAGTCCAGGCCATGCGAATTGGCGATCATGTAGAACTGGTTAGAGGTGGCAAAGTTAATATAACGCCAGGTGTTGGTAAACAGCTTGGCCAGCTCGGCTTCCATAGGGGCCGTGATAAGAACTTTCTTGGTCAGGACGCCAAACAGGTCGGCGGCACGTTTGGTTGCCTCTTCGTTGCAGCCAGCCACAATTTGCGGCAACTCATACAGTTCGGTCAGGGCATGGCCCTCGACAATGCGTTCCGGACAGAAAGCAACCAATGTCTTTTTGCCCTGCTTGCGCAAATAATCATGAACTTTGTCGGTCACGCCGGGGTAGAGGGTGCTGCGCATAATCAGCAACTGGTCGTCCTGCAGGTGTTCTTCAATCTCTTTAACGGCCCTGATAATCTCGTTGACCTTGGGGTTGAGGTGTTCGTCAACGGGCGTGCCAATGACCATGATGATAGCTTTTGACTGGCCGATGACTTTGGTGTCATCGGTAGCCTGCAGCTTTTTGGCTTTCAAAACTTTTTTGAGGACTGGCCCTGCGCCGTTCTCGCGGAACGGCATTGTACCGGCATTGACGTTGTCGATGCTCTTTTTATTAATGTCGTACAGCGCTACATTCTTACCTTGGTCGGCAAAGGCCAATCCCAGCGGCAACCCGACATGGCCACAGCCCCCGACAATACACACATCAAACTTTTTAGTTGGCACCCCTTCAACTCCTTATCCGTCTTTACTATTGTTGTACCTATAATACTACAGACTGCTTTAACGTGTCTGTGTGTTTTTTACAGTATGCCAACGGTAGCCAGTTTAGTAGCTGCTGTAGTGTCGTTGCTTAAGGTAGTTAAGCCGTGACCTGGCTTCATGGGTGCTGGGGAAATAGGCCTCGTACAAGCACTCCTCGGTGGGGTTATCTTGACTGGTGCACTGCTGCAGTGAACGAAGATAGGCAGAATGCCCGCGCATAACCACTATACCGTTATAGTAGCTTGAGGCTATGAGGGGCGTAAGCACCACGCCGGCCACTACTAGCACGCTTGCCGCTTTATATGATTTAGCCAGAATTAAGCCAGGCTTAGTCAGCAGGCTCACCAGTATAACCGTTATAGCGATAATAAGCAGGAGTGAAAAGGCCATGTAACGGCTGCTCATAGCATTAGTAACCCCCCAATCAAGCCGAGAGGCGCCAATAGTGACGCCAACTAAAAGACTGTACGCAATAAGGGCTAACCAAACGGCGTAGTCTTGCAGAAGCTTTCGCCTGGACAAAAACCATACCAGAAGAGCGCAAACAAGTATGAGCATTGCCCCGGCCAACATCGCCGCATAGGGATCGTTGGTAGCAATAGGCCGGCCCACATAGGCCAGGAACGAACGTCCGAAGCCAACCGGATGCCCCACGATAGAATGTATAAGACTTTCATCACCGGAGCTTTTGTAACCGGCAAGGTACGCAACAGTGCTTAGGGCCGCGGCGCTCAACCATAAAATGGTGTTCCGAAACGGCGCTTTTTTGAGTAACAGGACTATCAGCCCAGCAGCCCAAATAAACGGTCCGCTGCCTAGTGAGAAGGTAGCTACCAGAGCCGGCAGAATAGCCCAAACGCCGCTCCATGATACCGCCCGGCTGGTTTTTTTAATCCGAGATAAAAGGTACAGGGCGTACAGCGACATACAGACACAGAGAAACCACTCTAGTTGCCAGCCCCATAGCCAATTCTCCCATTGCACTGGCGAGAAAAACCAGAGCCCAGCCACTGCGACCAGAAATACCTGGACAGTCCGGTGCCGGGTGGTTTGACGGATCAGCAGGACGAGGGCCGCAAAACCGGCAATAGCAATAATAAGCGAAGCCAAAACCTCAACCCTGGTATTCCAATGGGTTAGTCTGGCCAGTGTTAAGAGGATACTATTAGGGAAGGCAATCCGGTGTTCGTTATGCTGTTGCCAAATATCACCAAAACCAAGTGTGCCTGTATCAATCTTCTGAAACAAAGGTACCAGTTCATATTGGTCTGCCCGCGGCACATCCACGCTATAGACGGCAATTAACACACCGATAATAGCAATCGGTATTGCAATAGCTCCGAGTAACGCCAGTCTATAGCCGGTAAGTTGCCGTGTCATCTTTTCGGTTAGTATAGCATTTCTGGAGCATAGCTTTATGCTACTATGTAGCCAAGGGAGCAAATAAATGAAAGACTATGTTCTGTCCATCTACGCCGACAGGTTTGATAAAGACGTTACTAAACGCAATATAATGTGGCGTATTTTGTGCAAAGACTACTTTCAGAAATTCATCAAAAAGAATGACACGGTACTTGACCTGGCTGCCGGTTACTGCGAGTTCATCAACAATATTGCCTGCAAAACCAAGATCGCCGTTGACCTCAACAAAAAAACGAAAGCTATGGCCAACAAGAACGTTAAGGTGTATCAGGCCCTCAGCACCAGTTTGCCGAAATCCCTAACCACTAAGGTTGATGTGGTGTTCACGAGCAACTTTTTTGAGCATCTTGATAGCAAAAATGAGCTGATCGACACCTTAAAAGAAGTCCGCCGCATCCTTAAACCAGGAGGCAAACTTATAATCCTGCAGCCGAACATTCGACTTGTCGGCGCCAAATATTGGGACTATGTTGACCACACACTACCCCTGACCGAAAAGAGCCTTTATGAAGCCCTCCACCTGACCGATTTCACTATTGAGTATAAGAAAGTTCGCTTTTTGCCTTATACAGCAAATTCCAAGATTCCTGCAGCGCCGTTTTTGATTCGCCTGTATTTGAGGGTTCCGCCGTTACAGTTCATATTTGGCAAGCAGACCTTTATTGTTGCCAAGAAATAACACCCTCAGATACATCAAGCAGGCTTGCTTTAACGCTTAACGATAACCGCCTTCCATGGTCCCTCTGGATTAACGGGTATTTCGAATTCCTCACCTTTCGGCAATTGCTTATATTGATGAACGTACGCCCCCCACTCCAGATCCTTGTATGGCTTATAGATAAAGTCGCTCGGCATACCTATTACGACAGAAAGGGCAAGCACCAGTGCGGCTGCAGCCCGAAGTACTAGATTGACTTTAACCTTGGTTAGAACCAACCAGCCCAGACACATGAAAAGTGCAAAATGCAGCATAAAGTAATATCTGCCGCCGAAACCTATGGTCGTAAAGTAGTACCACCAGTTGTATCCAGGGTCTACTTTTAACACAGAAAAGAGCGAAGTAATAAATATGGCTGACGAAAATATAATGAAGTACTTGAATATATAGTTTGATTTTATAAACACATACACCAACAGTTGTATGCCCAGCACCGTAACGACCGGCGCAACCCAGGTCTTACTAGTGAAAAATCTATACGATTCAGGGCCAAAAAGCCCGGCACCAAATACCTGCCCGCCGACAATATTAAATAATTTAGTGATGCTATATCCCATGTCAATTGCTTCGGCCGGCTTACGGGTAAAGAGCAGGAATAGAACCTGTACGGCAGCACCAAACGCAACGAAATAGTATCGTGTTTCGATCTTCTTCTTGCGCCAGGCTTCAAACGCTATGATTGGCATGAGAAGTATCGAGAATGGCCCCGAAAGACTGGCAATTACTATAATAGTACAATCAATATACCTAACTGTGCGGGACTTTGATTCCTCGATAAAGAGCAGCAGAAACAATAGAAGCCCTAAAAACCATTGCGAGTTCGTCGTGTTACCATGTACCTCTTCGGTAAATGGCATGCAAAGGTATATAAATGTCATGAATATTTTCATGGACTTCGATATAAAATTGGCGCGTTTACTCCACAAGTAAACCAGCACCAAAGCTTGTATGCCCAGAGCACACATATTGAAAAAGAGCGGAGCCTGCTCCATAGGCACAAAACCTGAAAGCAACCCAACTAACCGCTGGATGACTGTTAGGTAGCCCGTGTAGTTAATAAGCAACGTGACGGGAGAATAGCCGGAGTTAACAGCATCTGCAAACCAAGAGGCTCCGTCTTCTGCCCAAAACTGCGGATTAGTTATAATGTCTGGTCTGCGGAAGAACAGCACAACCAGCGCTAAGAGAAATATAAGGATTTGTATTTTGTGCGTAACTAAAAATGTCCATACTTTTCTAAGCACGGTTCCGGCAGATGTTCTTGACTGTTTTTGATTGATTCCCATGGATTTCTATAATTAAACCACACTTTTATTGTTGACTTGATTTTGCGCCAATAACCGTCCTGGCTTAGACTATATAAAAGAAAGTTTGTTATAACAAAAAAATAATACCCAGGCCAGCATAGGTAGACAAAGCATAACAATTTTGACATAATCAATATACTATTATGCGTATATCCTCATCGCCAAAGAAAATAGCCGTCATTCTAGCAGCCGTTGTCGCAATCGGCTTAGTTGGCGGCGCTTACTGGTACTCTCATAATAAAAATAACCAGGCAGACACAATCAGCCAGTCGCAAAAGGACAGCGTGGAAGGACAGCTTGATAGAAATAATAGGGTCAATGACAGAGGGGGTGAGGCTACTCCAGGACAGACCGATGAGAAAACCCCCATAACCCCCTCGCTTACGCGCTGGGCGGTATCGGATAATACGTTTGAGGCTGCCGGATTTGTCCAAGGTATATACGAAAGCGGCGGAAACTGTACCTACACGTTAACTAAAAACTCTTGGCGTATTACCAGGGAATCATCAGGTTATAAAGATGCCACCACCACTAATTGCCCCCCTGTTACTATCCCTCTGGACGAATTCCCTGAAAAGGGTGAATGGATTTTGGTTATCTCTTATTCTTCCCCAACAGCAACCGGTAGTTCTAAAGGAGATTCCCTGAGTTTATAATAGAAGTATGCGCACATTTTTTATTAGATTAAGAATACTCTCTCTAGCTCTTATGTTCTGTTTGGGACTTGTCGCTGCCATAGTTCCACAACCTACGCAAGCTCTTTCGGGGAGTGAATTTAATGCCGGCCGCATTATTGATGACAGCATTTTCTTTGATGGCTATAGTGTAACGGCCGGGGAGCTTCAACAATGGCTACGCTCCAAGGTGCCGCACTGCTCCTCCAGCTCACCCGCCTGCCTGCCCGACTTTACTGTAAACGCCACGGCTCGTTCTCCGGACCAGTACTGTGGCGGCCACATTGGCGGCGGCTGGAAATCAGCCGCCCAAGCTATAGTAGATGTCGCTCGAGCCTGTTCGGTTAACCCTAAGGTCCTGGTGGTGCTTCTACAGAAAGAACAAGGGTTGGTTACCAGCTCCCAGCCCACCAGTAGTATGTATACGTATGCTACTGGCTACGAATGTCCAGACACCCCTAGCGGTTGCGACCCTAACTTCGGGGGCTTTGATAACCAGCTATATTGGGCCGCGAGACAATATCAGCGATACGCCAAAGAAGCTAATTTATTCAGCTACAAAGCTGGCCAAAATAACAAAATTTACTACCAAGCCAATGACGAAAGTTGTGGCTACAGCTGGGTATTTATCCAAAACCAGGCTACGGCCGGACTCTATAACTACACTCCTTACCAGCCTAATGCTGCGGCACTCAATAATTTATATGGGCTTGGTGATGACTGTAGCGCCTATGGCAACCGCAACTTTTGGCGACTGTTTAATGATTGGTTCGGCTCTACTACAGATGCACAGGCTGCACACACCTTGAACTTTATTCGACTCAACCATTACTCAGGCCGGACCGAAGCCATCGGCCTAGCTTCATTAGGTAACTATAGTTACGTCAGTAAGAATACTTTGACACCCTACCCCGCAGTAGTACCGGACGGTTCGGTGATACCGCTGTTCTGGCCGAATGGTGACCTGGTGTTTATACGC
>CAYWVZ010000004.1:0-36795 GCA_964462215.1 uncultured Candidatus Saccharibacteria bacterium | reverse complement strand
ACCGGCTAACGGCCTATCCGGCAGTTCCGGTGGACGGTTCGGTGATACCGCTGTTCTGGCCGAATGGTGACCTGGTGTTTATACGCCTCAACCATGCATCCGGTAAGACTGAGCTGGTTTCGTACAGTGCTAGCAGCGGGTTCCAGCAGATCGTTAATTACCGGCTAACGGCCTATCCGGCAGTTCCGGTGGACGGTTCGGTGATACCGCTGTTTCGCCCCAACGGTGATCTTAGTTTCGTACGGCTTAACCACCCTTCGGGTAAAGTAGAGATTGTCACCTACAGTGCCAGCAGCGGGTTCCAGCAGATTGTGGACAATCGGCTGACGGCCTATCCGGCCGTAGCCCCTGATGGTGCTGTCATCCCGGCATTCAGCCGTTGAGTCATCTACTTAACAACCTGAAACTCTATAACCTGATCAGGATTATTCTTGCCCTGTGTTTTCAAAAACAAGATCAATTCTTCCCAACTAGTCGGCAAGTTACTGATCACAAACCCTTGCGTACTGTTCTCTTTGACAAAACGATAGGTGTAAACTTTGCCGCTTTGAGTTTTTGCCGTTATGTAATACGGCTTTGCCCGTAAAAGGGTTTGTTGGAGCCTGTCCAATAGGCTCTCTGGAGTATTAAAGGATGCAAAAACAAGTCTATCTTCATTGTGTGGTAATTTGGTATATTCTCCTGGTTGTACCGTGTCCTTTAACTCTAGATTAATTGACTGGAGCATGATAGGAGTCGCTCTTTTTTGTAGCAATATAAAGTGCGCGTTATCGTCTACTACCTCGTACTGTTCCAGGATAGTTCTAAGAGTCTCCGGCTCATCCCACAATATATGCCGCTGATCAATACTCAAAACACCAGTATTGTGCCACACGATATATTCGGGAGCTTTGTCTGAAGCGAAGAAAGCGGCGTTTAAATTATCAAAATATGGGTCATATGTCTCGAATGAATACGGAGAGGGCCGGCCCGCCCAGTTAAGCCCGTTAGCCGCCACGATACTGGTTTCCCATGGGAAAACGTCAACCTTGTCAGTGCCGATTCGTTCCCTCATGCGATCGGGTAGTGCGGCTTGCTGCAAGCCAAGGCCACTCTGCTCGGCCCATTGCTGCTTTTGTTGAGATATATTAAAGAATCGTATAAAGTCACCGTTGGTAACATGTTTTACCGGTGCCGCGACCACCGCCCCAAAACCGTTGTTGCCATAGAATGGAATGTTGTTTGCCCATAGCGACAATACTGCCGTCACTACAATAATCAAATATATGTAGATGTCTTTTGTAGACCGTCGTTTTAATGTCAGTAAATACAGCAGGGGTAGTAAAAACAGTACTTGTACAATGGCTATGATGTGTGCATCCTGACGGATGACACAATATCGCCATAACAGAAACAGAGTTGGGGTAAGAAATAGGAAGTTTAATGACCGTTTTTTCTCTCTCACTATCACCCACATGATAAACAGCACTATCGAGACAAAGACCAGTATCGTAGCGGTGATTGTACCCGACGTATAGGCCGCCATAGCACTCGAGAAATTACTGCTCATAATGAGGGCTGTCTTGATATATTCAGTAAAACTATGTATTCCCAGGTACCTGCCAAGTCCAAGAAACAAGACAGCAGCAGTTACTAATGTGACCCCTACAAGCTTCCCGCGAGTCAAGATAGAGTCTTTGTGTGAAGAAAAAACAATTAACACGACTAGTGTTAATGCCGAACTTAAGCCTAGGGTAAACTTTGTCAGAGAAAAAACAGCAACCAACGCAGCTAGGCCGCATAGGGTCACATACCGCTTCTTTAGGTCAAACTTCAGGTAGAGAAAACAGAACAATGCAAACACACCCAGGTAGCTCCATTCTATAAATCCGCCAATGTTATTAATGTTGATGGCATATAAGAGCAGTGGAGCTATGAGCCATTTATTTCGAGTTTTGTAGTAGGTACAGAATAAATAGGTACCAACACCTGCAATAATTCCATACCCAAGGATCCATAGACTAACGGTTAAGGTATTGGCCGGTAGGTAGTTTGAGACCAGGTAACCGAGCGGGCCATAGGTTGCCATAAAGCTCTCGCCAAAGGGCAGTTTACTGAGGCCGGCCGCGTTAACCCCGTAATTAAAAGAGGGGTCAAGATAGCCGAAAGTTAAGGTATATAGCCGCGGCGCAAGTGAGAATAACAGAGAAATAACAATACAGTACCCAGCAAAGACCTTAGTGTTATTAAGGGTGTGTAGTTTATCGGTATACTTCTGTAAGTTCTGCATTATGGTGCATGGGTATATTTATTGGTAAAGTTTTGTCCGGTTACTTCATGGATTGATTTTGCAGACAGTTCATATAGTCTTTTACCCTCAAGCCGTATAACTACTCCGAACATGCGTTCAAGCGCATGAGCTGTCGTTCCGTCGACCTGCCCGTGTTCTGACTGGAAATCATCCGGTAGGAGATGTAGGTCAAGGATCGGTGTTAGGGCATCAACACGCACCCAGAACATTGTACCACCAAAGTAAGGGTACTTCTGGGGGGACGTAATAACTTTGGTCGCTACTTTCTGGTTATATGCACGTTTCAAAAGATCCGTTAAAATAAGCCGATTACTGCCCATGTGACGATATAGTGAAACGAGGTGTCCGGCTGGACCAATCATGCCAACTTCTTCGTTGCTTAACAAAGTTATAGTTTCCTTAATACGCCTCGAGTCAGGGAGAAGGTTTGCTAAAACATCACTAAACCAATTGGAGCCATCTGCTCGGTGTTTTGATTTTTTACTATGCAGCTTCAGTACATACTCATAGCCTGTAGCTTGTATACGCCTCATTATCCATAAGAATGGCAGTACATCCCTGCCGCGATTGGGGACCACGAGAGTAGTAACCTTTCCTTTCGTGTTGGTTGTCGGAGTAAAGTTCCGGTCGCGTTCGTTAATCGTAATGAATAGATCGTACGGTTCACTAATTCTTTGTAAATGCTCTTCTATCTCACCCCAGAGATCCGTGTAGTAAAGGTGCACCACAACAGCGAGCTTGGCTTTGGGGCTTCTGCGCAGACCATACGCCGGAAATAATTTCGCGTTCTCTTTATTCTTAGATGTATGGGCAAGTACTTCTATCGTTCTATTAAGCACAGCATGCCCCAAGTGGACCGAGGGCTCCATAATGGCTCCCTCTGCCCATTCATTCCAGGCGTTGATATATATGATGGGGGCTTTTGTGTGCCGTGTTTCTGCAGCTATAATTCGCTCTAGCCAGGCAGCATATATATCGGGGCTTGAGTTCTGATAAATAAACCCTTTGCCTTTTTTTCGAGCATCATTATCCCAAGAAGGCGTGACACACGGATAAACGGGGAAATCATACGCTGCATCCAGCCTCTGGTTGAGGGCAATGGTCCTGTAGTCTGCGACCGTTCCGTCAAAGTTAATGTCTAAGAGCTTCTGCCTAACATCTATGTGCGGGAACCGGCTTTCTTCAAAAGCATCATTCTTAAAGAAAGCGCTGAGCGGTGCAAAATCCAGTGCAGCATCAAAACCATACTCCCGGGGGTCCTGGTCGTCAAAACTGAGACAAGAAACAAGCCACAGCTCTTTGCCGTGTTTTTTGCGAAAATACTCCCTCCAGACAGAAGCATATCTTTTAGGATCCTGTAGTTCTGGAGCCCGGTATACCGTAAGTATTGGCTTGCCATCTTCGGTAATATAACGCTCGTCAAGCAGAATAGCCTCTACGTCCTTTATGAAATGTAGTGGATCATCGTCGCGATATTCCTGGGCAATAATGACCTCGCTGTCACGCCCATCCCATCGTTTTGTCCAGTTCTCGTTAGCCCAGCAAATGGAGAACTTAAAGTCCCATTCCTTATGTCTCAGGAAGCTATCAAGCGGACGGTCCAGAACCTTTTTACCGCTAAACCAGTAATAATAGAAGCTGAAACCATAGATACCATACTTCTTGGCAAGTTCAATTTGTTCACCTATTTTTTCCTCTAGGCGCAGGTCATAAAATCCAAGATCTTTGGGGAGAATTGGCTGTTGATGTCCAATGAATCTCGGCTCGGCCGTTGTGACATTGCTCCATTCCGTAAACCCCTTGCCCCAGGCTTTATCATTTTCCGGAAACGGATAGAATTGCGGTAAGTAAATGGCTATTAGGCGAGGATCTTCCTTGACCCGTTCGTATGACCCCTCAAGGGCATCTTCGTAAAAAAGAGCCCTCCTATTCTCTAGTAGATTTACGTGTTCGGGGTAGTTGTTAGACAGGTTTTTGTTGTAAATAGCATCAGGCAGCCGCTCCAGCCCAAACACCACATCTTTTTCTACTAATTTCTTAAAGCCTTTGCCCTCATCAAGCTCAATGCGTATCGTGCCATCTTCAAAGATAAATTCTTCACTAAAACCGCTGTATAAGGTTTTGCCGGCATCTAGTTCTGGATGGGATTTTGCAACATCAGGACGACGCTTATTAACAGTAAGAGGGTAGCTGTTCCCATTATTTATAGCCCTCAACTTAAAGTTATTGCCTTTCTTTGCAAGAATCCAGCCCTCTACTAAAAGAGTCTTGTTGTCTTGAAGCTTTTTCTTTGGACTATCAATATTAAAAGAGTAATGCCGGGCGAGGCTAAAGCGGTCTTTTAGCTTATTCCGGGTGCGGCGTGCCACGCTCAGGGCGCGTTTAGCTTGGATTTTGGGATTTAGCAGCTGTTTCATAGTATTAAGCCCGAACCTCCATGCGTGGATTGTTCGAATTAAAGTTTATGTTCAGGTACTTGTCAGTTTTCGGACCCGCTGCAGCTGGTGTGGGTAATGCTCCATGCACCACAACTTGAACATAGGGAGTATACACCTGTCGGAATCCGTCCTCTAGAAGCTTTAGGCTCATTGCCACACTGTCATTAAGAGTGGCCTTGCCTTGTAGTAGCCTGGTTAGTAGTTTTGTTTCGACAGCAAAGAGCGTACTATTTACCGCACTAACATTGCGGCGGCTTTTTACATATAGGCCGCGAGTGTAGTGGGGGTCATCAAAGGAGATGCCGGCAAGCATGTTATCAATACCGGCAGCACCGTATCCTAACCCGATGCCAGAGCCCAGCACAATCTTTTTTGTTTGATCAAGAAATACGGGTGTAACAAGTCCAACACCGGGTGTTTGGGCATCTGCTATAAGAAGATGCGCCCAGTCATCGGTAATAATTTCTGCGCAGTCTTTTACGAACATTGTGTAATTACCTTTTGTGGCGGCCATGAGCTTGTTTTTGTCCGCTACCATACATAGGCACCTTGCCCCTTTTGCCGCCGATAAAACCTTTTTTTCATCTGGTGGTGATAACGCATCAGTAAGGACGATAATCTCAAATTTCGCACCACTTTTATGGGTGGTTAATGAGTTAATCAGACGCAATGTGGCCTCCAGTGTCGTGTACTCAATTAGTACCGTCAGTAAAGAATCCTTTGCTATATCATACCTGATTGTCCGATGCTGGGGGATTAAGCCGGTCATAACAACTCCGCTTCGCCCCGTCCGTAAAATATGATCTGTTAATAATTTTTTCTGAGCTTCATAGACATAGGGTTTTGCGTCGGTATTAGAGGCTGTTGAGGTTTCGTGTATACGCCAGCTGTATAGCAGCTTTGGAATGTGTACGATATTTTGCGTGACCTCAGATATACGAATGAATAAATCCCAGTCTTGAGCCCCCTCATACCCTTTTCTAAAGCCTCCGATGTCTTTCATGACCGATGTGCGTATGCACGAGAAATGCGTTATATAATTACAGCTTTCCAGAAACTCGGGGCTAAAATCTGGCTTAAGAAAGGGGTATGAATGAATCTTTCCGCTTCCATCAATCTTATCTTCGTCAGAATAAATGAGGTCTACCTTTTTATCTTTACGAATTACCTTGACCATTTCGTAGAGGGCATTCGGCCACAGTACATCATCGTGATCCATCAGGCCGACAAATTCTCCGGTGGCAAGCTCCAGTGCGCTATTACTGGCAAGGCTAATATGTCCGTTTTTCTTTCTTTGGGTGAATTTTATTCTTGTGTCTTTTGCCTGGTACTCCTTTATGACACCTTTGACTCTGGGGTCCGATGAACTATCGTCAGCGATACAAAGCTCCCACTTGGGATATGACTGCACTATAATACTTTCTATACACTCCCGGAGGTATTCTTCGGGCGTATTGAAAGTAGGTAGCAAAATACTAATAAGGGGGTCTGTTTTGTCATTAAAGTCCCTTGTTTGACGGTGGTACTCAGTAATTGTGGGGTAAAAAGAAGAAAGGTTATAGACTTCGCGCTGCCCGGAGCCTGTCGAAGGCAGTAATAGGTGTTTTGTTTTTACCGCTAGTCGGTGCGTATGCTTATTGCTCGCTATGAGACGTTTGCTCCTTTGAACTGCTCGTTTGAGTGTTCTTTTTACTCCATGTTTTAAACTATTTGCTGCCATGTAAGATCCGTTTTTTGGTTCTTGAAAATTTGCGTGCAACCCTTTTTCCCACAGACGAGTTATGCCTATTAACCTCTGCTTGCAGTTGGTGGATAGTTTTACTCAATTCATTACACGCATGCTGGTAGCCACGGACTTCGTTGATCAATTTGTCATTATCGGTACGCATAGTCGTGAGTGCCGCGAGATAGGTTACGGTAATCTTATTCTCGATTTTTAGCGCGGTTTCGTCACGTAAGGTGTGGTAATTGTCTGTAGTCCATCGTTTAGTTTTCTCCGCGTCCTGCTCGTTTTTTAGGCCAACCACGATGTGCCGGTAGCTGAGAGATGCCTCTTTTGAGCCGTCAAATGGTCCTTGTTGGTTATAAAAGCTGTTAAGATCCTTTATTAGCTTCGACATCTCTGGGAACTTAGAGGCGGTGAAGATAATCCCCTGCATAGCAAGCCATAGACGCACATCATTGCTGTAGAGCGTAAACGTAGTAAGCTGCCTCGTGTCCATGCTTTTCCGGACCTGGCCCATAGCCGGTAACCCGTAATCGATATGTTCGGCCAACCACGGATGTTTTTTGCCATGAAGTTGTGTAAATAAATCGTTTAGAGCGTTTTCGGCTAATTGCGTCTGAGGGGTTTTTATTGGGGCGGCTATAATAGTGCCGATCTTTGAGACACGGCACAGTTCGGCCACAAATGTATCTCGGTCATTTTCTTTAATATGCTCGAATACGTCAAAGCTTACAACAAAATCAAAAGAGCTGTCTTCGAACGGCATGTTGAGGCCACTACCCTTAACATACCCTTTCTCTTTTATGTCAAAAACATCAAGTACGGTGACCTTGTCGTTTTTGTGCAAATCCGTAGTGGCTCCCTTGTAGCCCCCAACGTCAAGGATAGTAAATGATTGGTTATCTTTTCTGAGAAAATCAAGCAGCCGTAGTGCTTGTATTTGCCTGCTGTATTGGTCGAAGGGAAGATCTAGCTCTTTGGGTTTCGTCATTATTTTTTTACGCCCCATCTGCCGAATAGATTTATTTTGCCGTGTAATTGGTGCGAATCGGCAGTAACATTGATATAGAAAGCTTTCTCGATGTGGTCAAACTCATTGACTGTATTCTTGTCAAAAATCGCCACAGTCACATAGTATTCCCCCGGGTTAAAGGGGATATTGGCAATACCAAACTCGGCTGTTTCGTCTGCCCGTATAACCTTGCCAATACTATTTGGGCCGGACAAATTTACGCCGAATTGGTCATAAAAAGCTAAGCCAACTACAACATCCGGGATATACTTCTGTTTCTCGGCAGTAAGTTGTATTTCTATTTTTACGTCACTACCTTGGTGAATAGTGGCACGCTTTTTATGTCTTGTTCCGTTATGTAAAAGTGCTACTTCTTTAATCCGTACTTTGCCCGTACCCCATCTACCGTTGTTGCTGGTATGTTCACCGCTGTCTTGTTTATTGGTGTCGCCAAGGTTAATTTTTTCATAGAGTGCCGCTGCCTCTCGCGGCTTGAGTAAGCCCTTAAATTCGCCTTTGTCGATTACCATCGCCCTGTCACAAAACCGTTCGACAGCGCCCATATCGTGTGTAACTAAGACTACGGTTCGCTTATTTTCCTTTAGTTTCATAAAGTATTCGTAGCACTTTTTCTGAAAAGCGGTGTCACCAACCGCTAAAACCTCATCGAGTACTAATATGTCGCTTTTTGCCTGGATAGCAATAGAAAACGCTAACCGTACCTGCATACCCGAAGAGTAGTTTTTGAGCTTTTGGTCCATGAAGCGCCCCAGCTCGGCGAAAGCCACAATCTCGTCGTATATAGCTCGGACTTCACGACGACTAAACCCCAGCAATGCCCCATTCAAAAACACGTTTTCGCGGCCGGTAAGTTCCGGGTTAAAGCCTACCCCCAGCTCAATAAAAGGCGTTAATGTTCCGTTGACCTGTATAGACCCTTTGTCTGGTGTATAGATGCCGGCCAACAGCTTGAGGAGTGTGCTCTTACCGCTGCCGTTACGTCCGACGATGCCGAAAAACTCGCCTTTTTTAATCTCAAAAGATATGTCATTAAGTACGCGCTGTTTTTCATACCCTTTTTTCCGCTTCCGGAAATTAATCAAAGCCCCCTTTATGGAGCTATTCTTCTCATGCGGCAGCTTAAAGGTTTTCGAAAGTCGCTCTACTTTAATTGCAATGTCATCGTTAATAACCATTATATGTTCTCCGCGAAGTACTTAGATTCTTTACGGAAATAAACCACCCCTAGGACTACGAACAACACAATAATAATGAATGGAATTACAATATAGGGACCGCCATCAAATATCTTCCAGATTGTGGTAGTGTTTTGGCTCACGACACTGTAGCGGATATCTTGAATGATTTGCGTCATGGGATTAATAAACAACAGTTTTTGGATAGTGATGTTCGGGATCATGGTTAGGGGGTATAGAATTGGTGTCGCATAAAAACCGGCTTGGAGCAACACTTCCCATATATAGCTAATGTCGCGGTATTTGACATAAGCCGCGGCCAAGAATAACGACAGCCCCAGCCCGAATATATAGACTTCGACCAGCAGCAGGGGCAACCAAAGAATACTGGTGGTTAGCTCAACCCCATTAATTACCATAAAGACGGCTACCACGATAAGGTTCAGCCCCAGGTTAATCAGAGCCGACAGACTGGTTGAAAGCACAATAATCCATCGTGGTATTTTAATTTTGCGTATTAAGTCACCCCGCCCCACGATTGACGTCAGGCTCTGCATGGTCATTTCTAAGAAGAAGTTCCAGATTACAATGCCAAGCAATAGATAGACCGGAAAGTGGGGTATATCGCCACCCAGGCGCAAGAATTTCACAAACACGACATAGAGGATCAGGAACAGAAATAACGGGCGCAGTAACGACCAAGCGTAGCCCAGTGCCGAACCCTGGTAACGCAACTTAAAGTCAGTGCGGACAAGTTCGGCCAACAAGGCACGGTTTCTCTTGGAAATAATATGTCTCATAGGGTTTTGGTACTTGTCTATTATAGTTGAAATATCGCCGCTGGTCGACAATTACTCGGCGATACTAATAGGGAAGCTCGTCTTCGGTTTTATTATTATCCGGATATATTCTAAGAGGGCGTAGATGAATACGACGATACCCGTCATTTCAAGGAACTCTTCCAGGCCGGTATAGATAGTATAGACAGTTTGCCAATGTTCTTGCTGCCCAAACCCCTCATTAATCCGTGAAACGTAGTTGGCCCCCAGCATTTCCATGCCAACCGAGCCGCCTATAAACAAGATAAACGCTATAGCTATAAGGAGCCTGGTGGATCGCGGCAGAGAGAAGAAAAACCTTACAAATATAGCCATTAATAAAAGTACCACGATACCGATTGGGATTACCCAGGCAAAATAAAAATAGCCTCCGGTTATGTGTAGGAGGGACTGCATCGGTTCCATTAACATTTCGTGCAGGCTAACACCTTCATCAATAGACAAAATAGTGAAAATAATGGCTGTAGCCAACCAGTATTTCCGGTGTTTATTCTTTTTATGCAGCTTGTATATGACGCCCGCCAGACCTGCCGCCAACAGGAGCAGCGCTTGGTTGTACCAGGTCGGTAAACTAACCTCCCGGTCGACATGGATGCGGTCAAGTAGGTTTTGGTTGTAGGTACTTATCTCCATGTTCTGGGTCATCAGCGCAGAAAACATAAACACAGAAAGAATGAACACGTTAATACACAACAGTATTGTGAGGGTTCGTTTTGCCGATACCGTAAACTTCATTTATCCCCTGTTTTGTTGCTAGGTTTAGTTTTGGGCTACCTAATTGTACCAAAAACCGTTTTAGAATTGGCTTTTACGGTACAATACTAGCAATGAGTACTCTTCGCGCCTGCGTCATCGTCCCCAACTGGAACGGCGAAGATTATATCGCCGAGTGTTTGACATCGCTGCGAAAGCAGTCGCTGCGGCCGCACATTATCGTGGTAGATAACGGCTCGAGCGATAGCTCGGTGGAGCGTATTAAAAAAGACTTTCCGGAAGTTGAGCTTTTGGAGTTCCCCGACAACGCCGGCTTCGCCGGCGGTGTTAACCGCGGTATCCGGCCGGCGCTTGAAGCCGGTTATGAGTTTATTGCTCTTTTTAATAACGATGCGGTGGCCGGCAAAGATTGGCTCAAACATTTGGTGCAAACGGCGCAGGCCCAGCCCAAAGCGGGTATTGTCACTGGTAAATTCATGAAGATGGACAAAAAACACTTCGATAGTACCGGTGATTTCTATAGCACCTGGGGGATGCCGTTCCCGCGCGGCCGTAACCAAATAGACCGCGGGCAATACAACACCGCCGGGCCGGTCTTTAGCGCTACCGGTGGCGCCAGCCTATACCGCGCCAAGACGCTGCGTGAGATTGGTTTGTTTGACGAAGATTTCTTTGCCTATTTCGAGGATGTAGATATTAGTTTCCGGGCGCAATTGGCCGGTTGGCAGGTATGGTATGAACCGCGGGCTGTGGCCTATCATCATGTCGGTAGAACCAGTAGCAGAATGGGTTCGTTGGCCCGCTATCACAGCATCAAGAACTGCATGCTGCTGTATGACAAAAATATGCCCGGCTGGCTGTACTGGAAATACCTGCCGCTGTTCCTGGCCCAACTGACGCGCATACAGCTGGGCGCCATACGCGACAGGCAGTTTGGTGTGTTTACTAAGGCTTTTTTTGCTGCCGCCCGGCTCAGCCCAAGCACTTTCGCCAAGCGGCAGCGCATTCAGGCCAAGCGGCGCGTACCGCTTAGCTACATTGACGCTTTACTGTACCATGGACGCCCAAAGGTGAAGAAATAGCACTTTACACTTGATTAACGCTTTACTTTTTGCTATAGTAAAGCTATGCAGAAGCTCAAAATATCCAGTAAAAACCAGGTTGTTATCCCCAAGGACGTGCGCACCAAAATGCACGTTGCGGGCGGTGACAGGCTTGTCGTACATAAACTTACGCACGAATATGTAGTTCTGAAGAGGGAGCCAAGTTACCACGATTTTCTGGGCATAGCCCAGCCGGGTACCGACGATCCGGTACAACGAGTGCGTGAACTGCGGGATAACTGGAGGTAGCTGCCCTGTGCTGTACGTCGATTCGAACATTTTTATCTATCTTTTCGAAAACCATCCAACATACGGGGTTGCTGTAGCAGACCTATTGTCCGGTGACCAACACCAGGAGCTAGTTAGTTCCACGTTAGTGTTGGTTGAATGTTTGGCGCAAACCAAGGACATATCTCCAGACACTTTTCGAGCCATCCCCCGTTTACGCTTAACTGCTGTTGACGAACAGGTTGCCGAAAGAGCTGCCCGCTTGCAGCGAACCACCGACCTGCGGATTGGTGACGCCATCCACCTGGCCACGGCGCTTACCTGCCAAGCCGATCGCTTCTTTACCAATGATAGGCAATTGGCCAAGGCAGCCAGGCCATACATAGAGGTGGTGAGTTTATGAAGCGTATTGTTGTCGACGCCCGCGAGTCCGGTACCAGCACCGGCCGGTATGTCGACAAGTTAGTTGAGTATTTACACAAACTCCAACCCGCACACCAGATTGTGCTCTTAGCCAAACCGAACCGGGTGGCGTTCTATAAAGACATTGCACCCCGATTCCGGGTAGTGACAACTACGTATAAGGAATTTACTTTTGGCGAACAGATTGGCTTTTGCCGGCAGATCGCGCGGCTAAAAGCCGACCTAGTTTTCTTCCCGATGGTTCAGCAGCCGGTGCTGTACCGCGGCCGGGTGGTCACCGAAATGCTGGACCTCACCACTACGCGGTTCAGGGACCCCACTAAAAACCGGTTTGTCTTTGGTTTCAAACAGTATGTATACAGGTGGGTTAATAAATATGTGGCCAAGAAATCCCGGTTGCTCATTACCCTCTCGGAGTTTGTAAAGCAGGACGTAGTTAGTTTTTGCCATGTTGACCCCAAGAAGATTACGGTTATCTATAACGCTGCCGACAAAATAACCGCTCCGGCCGCAGTTGTTAAGGCTGCCCAGGGTAAAGAGTTTCTGCTGTTTGTCGGCCGGCCGGCGGCCAATAAGAATTTGTACCGGCTGGTTGACGCCTTTAACGTGCTGGCTGCCGATCGGCCGCAACTGCATATGGTTTTTGCCGGTAAGCTTAACGACGAATACCGCCGTCTGCGGGATTACGCCCGAGGCAGCCAGCACGGCACGCGCATCATCTTTACCGACTTCGTTAGCGATGGGCAGTTGCGATGGCTATACGAGCACGCCAGCGTCTATGTCTTCCCAAGCCTTAGCGAGGGCTTTGGGCTGCCGGGCCTGGAGGCCATGCAATACGGGCTGCCGGTGGCTTCCAGCAACGCCACTTGCCTGCCGGAAGTCTATAAAGACGCCGCTCTGTACTTTGATCCGCTCGACACCGCCGATATGGCGGCGGCTGTCGGCCGGGTGCTGGATGAGCCTAAGCTGGCTGGGCAACTGGCTCAGAAAGGCCGTGCGCTCGTTAAAACCTACAGTTGGCAGCGCTGCGCCGAACAAACCCTAGCAGTCTTCGACAAAGCCCTGCGCTAAGACCAGGCTCACACGCTAAACATTGCTTGTAGTATGTGTAGCACCTGATCCCGTTCCCTCGTCGACAGTCTGCCGGCCTTTTTCAGAAGCCGTTGTGTACTGACTGTCCGGATTTGATCACAAGTTACCGATGATTGTTTTCCTAATATTTTTATGTTACACCGAAATGGCCAGTCAATTATGGTGCTTGTGAGCGGTATGACAACAACCGTCTTTAGCAGTTCATTCATCTCGTCGGGCGAAATAATAATGCATGGACGGGTTTTTCTAATTTCACTTCCTAGCGTCGGATCAAGACTAACCCAATGGACGTCAAATTGCTTAACGCTCTTCATCAATGCCATCGCCCGTGGTTACTTCCCAATCGGATAGCTCATTGTCGGATTGCAACGCGTCTGGATTCTCCGCTAAAACCCGTTCTATTTGTTGCTTCCAGGCGCTCCGCGGTCTCGGTGCCGGTTTAAGAATAATTTGATTTTGCTTTACCTGCATAGTAATAGCCCCTTGGAGCCCACTCAGTTTAAGTACTGTTTTGGGAATACGTACTGCTACGCTGTTCCCGTCTTTGACAAGGCGTGTGATGATGGTCATTGTGGGTACATTATACCCACGCTACTATCATCGGTCAAGATTCTTGGATCCTGGAGGCCGGTGAGCCGATACGTTTTGAGGTTGGTTCGAGGGCACCAAGAGCACAAATCCCAAAACCCGAAGCCTCCAGGCTGAGAGCAATTGTAGCCGCCTAAAATTAAATACCAATTAAATTTAAGAGGTTTTTAATCAGTTTCTTTTGTTTCGTCGGTTCCGCCGGTTTCGTCAGCCGCTTCGTCGGCCGGAATACTGGACGAGGCGTCATCCGCCGAAGCATCTGCTGGCGCCGAACCGGGCTTTAAGACGATGTGGCGGTCACGCCCCTCGCCGACCGATTCCGTTAGCAACCCCTCTTCGCCGGCCACCTTGTGCACGGTACGGCGGTCCGCGGCGTTCATCGGCCGCAAGTCCATCGGTTCGCCCGAATCCCGCACCTGTTTTATCCAGGCCTGAGCCTGTTGCTCTACCCGTTCGGCGTGGTTTTTCTTATAATCGGCGACGTCCACGTTGACCCGCGTTATTTCGTAGCCGTTATTTTTGAGCGCGCTCATCACTACAAACTGCAGCGCCCGCATGGTGTCGCCGCGCTGACCGATCAAAAAACCGTTCAGATGTGTTGAGGGCACGTGCAGCTCAATCATCTCATTATCGCTACTGGTGGCATACACATCAGTGTTGAGGCCAAAGAACGACAAGAGGTTCTCCAGATACTTCTTGGCATATTGGATCGACTCTTCCATTAGCGTTTCCTCCGTTTAGCCTTTCGGGTGCGGTTGGCGGCGGTTTTTTTGGCTTTTGGCTTCTTTTGGACAACTTCGCCCTCGATAACCTTTTTCTTGGCCGGAGCGTCGGCTACGGCTTCCAGTTCGGTTTCGTCGCGCTTGAGCACACGCGATTGCTGCAACAGGGCAATCAGGCCGCTAACAAACCAGTACAGTGACAAGCCCGAGGCCAGGCCAAGGGTTACAAAGAAGATAAGCACCGGGATCATAAAGCTGGTGAACCGGCCGGTGGCGGCCTGCATTTCTGATTGGTCGGCTTTTTTGCCGGTTGAGGCGTCTTTGAGGATTTGCCGCAAACCGCGGCCGTCTTTTTCGGTGGGCATTAGTTGTTTGCTTTGCAGGTACTGCGTAACGGCGCTGCCGACGACCAAAACAAGGGCGGGGACGTACCAGATTCCGTCCCGGTAAGCCGCCTGGTCAAGATTAATCAAGCCGAAGAAGGTGGGGTTGAACAGGCTAATGTCACCGGCCAGTTGCTTCATCCACGACAAATCACGGATGAACGGGTAGGAAAAGTCGATGAGTTGCTGAGGGTCGTTAATCAGCTTTTGCAAGCCCAGGTACAAACCGATCAAAATCGGGAACTGTAACAGCGTAAAACCGATAGTTGCGAAAGGGCTGACTTTTCGCTCTTTATATAGCTCCATGGTCAGTTTTGATTCTTTTTGGCGGTCGCCCTTGGCGGCAGCCTTTATTTTTTTGAGTTCCGGCTGCAGTTCGCGCAATTTTTTGGTGTGGTGCAGTTGTTTTTTAATGAGCGGCCACATCAGCAGGCGGACAACAACCGTGAAGATGATAATGGCCAGACCGAAGTCATGGCCCGGCAGAATGGCATAAATAAACACCAGCAAGTTAAAGATTGGTTGGACAATAAGAGTTGTGAACATCAGGTCTCCTTTGGCTCTATGATAGCACGCCGGCCGCCGTTACGGGGCGGTTATATGGCCGCTTTGTTGTAATAAATCATGCAGCTCCCGCTGCAGCTCGCCGGCCGGTATAGTGGCTACGGTGTCGCTGAAAACAGTAACGACTATGTCGTGTCCGCCCTGCAGGCCGGCGAGCTGCCGCCGGCACAATTCGTACAGCCGGCGGCGAATCCGGTTGCGGGTAACGGCCGATTTGTGTACTTTTTTGCTGACGACCACGGCTACCCGGTAATTACGCCGGCGGGTGTTAGGCCGGTAGCGCAAGCTCATCAGGGAGCCGCGAACCGTACTGCCATGCCGGTACACCGGCCGCAAACTGCCGTAGCCATGGAATCGATGCGTACGTCCCAACATGCCCGCTCCTTTCTGTAGCCGCTGCGTGCGGTCTAGTGTGTCAGTTGGTGGCGGCCCTTTAGGCGGCGGCGCTTGAGCACCGCTTGGCCGGCCTTGTTGGACATGCGCTTAAAGAAACCGTGTTCGCGCGAACGGTGCCGTTTTTTTGGTTGGTAGGTTCGTTTTGGCATAACTATTTATATCCTCCTGCTAGTATAACAGTCTTTGCGCCGCCGCCTAGCGACTGCGTCGTTCTGTAGAATTAACAATATTTACCCCACTAATCCTAGCAAGTTTTCCACTGGTCTCCAAGTTTTTTCCACACTTTATCAGATGAGCTGTGATGGTGTGTATAAATCGTATCTGGCTGGTGGTTTGGTAGTGGAATTATCAACAAAGGTTTGTATGGTGTGGAAAACTTTGTATAGTAGGTGTACTGCGTGGAGGCAACTTAGCGAAAAGGAGTGTAGGTGTTGGTACAGGAAACGGACGTATGGCAAGCGGTTCTGGGCGAAATCGAGCTCAGCGTTTCTCGTGGCAGCTATATTACGTGGTTCAAAAACACCCGCCTGCTCAAAATGAAAGACGGTCTGCTGGTAGTCGGCGTGCCGAATGTCTTTGTGAAGCAGCAATTGGAGCTCCGGCACACCGCGTTCCTGATGGAAATCCTCGAGAAGAACGGCATAAAACCAAAACAACTTGAGTTTAAAATCCATTCAGGCATCACTGTTAAGAAGCCGCTGGAAGAAAACATGGTGATCCTGCCGGCGCCAGCCCAGGAACAGGCCGACAACACCGGTGGCAAGCCCCGAACTAACCGCACCAGCAGCTTGAGCCACTCGTACCGCCAGGGTATCAACGAGCGCTATACTTTTGACAACTTCGTGGTTGGCTCGGGTAACGAGTTGGCCTACGCCGCCTGCCAAGCCATCGCCGCTAAACCGGGCACCAAGTATAATCCGTTATTTTTGTACGGCGGCGTAGGCATCGGCAAAACCCACCTTATGCAGGCGGCCGGCAACGCCATTCTGGCGCGTAAACCCAACGCTCGTATCGTTTATGCCTCGACGGAGCAGTTCGTCCAAGAGTTCGTTGACGCCCTGCGTTATAAAAAGAATACCGATTTTGCCAACCACTACCGTAACGTCGACGTCCTTATTATGGACGACGTCCAGTTTTTGGCCGGCAAGGAGCGGGTCCAAGAGGAGTTCTTCCACACCTTTAACGCCCTGCACCAAGCCAACAAACAGATTATTATCAGCAGCGACAAGCCGCCCAAAGACATTCCAACCCTCGAAGACCGCCTGCGATCGCGCTTTACCTGGGGTATGTCGATCGACATGCAGAACCCGGACTTTGAGACCCGTTGCGCTATCGTTCAAATCAAAGCCTCGGCTCACGGCATTACTTTGCCAGTCGACTTGGTTGAATATCTGGCGACCTACGTCCAGACCAACGTCCGTGAACTGGAGGGCGCCCTAAACCAGTTACTGGCTTTTTGTGAAATGCGCGGGCTTGACCCGACCCTTGTAGTGGCTACCGGGCTGCTTGGTTCCCATAAAACCCGCCCCAAGCACGTTAGCGCCAAACATATTATTGAGCGCACAGCCAAGCATTTTCAGGTATCAATGGAGGATATTATCGGGCCGAAGCGCGATAAAGACATTGTGGTACCCAGACAGATTGCCATGTATTTATTGCGTGAGGAGCTAAAAATTAGCTTTCCTAAAATCGCCCGCGAGCTGGGCCGCAAAGACCATACCACCGCCATCCACTCGGTCGAGAAAATCACCAAAGAAATCGCCTTTGACGCCGATGTACGGCAGGCCATAGCCGATATTAAGGAGCGTCTGTATGCGTAAGGCCCGTGGACAAGTTGTGGGTAGGTTGTGGGTAGGTTGTGGGTTCAAACGGGTTTTTCCGCAGCAACACGCTAGCGCCAAAACCCAAATGGGTAAAAGTTGGGGTTTGTACCCAGTTTTGTCCAACTTTTGTACTCAACTCGTCCCCACCCAAAACAGTTTTGTTACCCCTGTTTTTTCTATGTTTTCCGCATTATCCACAGGCCCTATAACAACTACAACTAAGTATATAAAGGAGTAATAGTAGTGAAGCTGCAAGTCACCCAAGAAAACCTAAACAAAGCCCTGGGCAATGTAGCTCGTGTGGCTAATAGCCGCAGTACCCTGCCTATTCTTTCCAACCTGTTGCTTAAAACAGTTAACAACCGGTTGAGCATTGCCGCCACCAACCTAGACATCGCTATTACCCAATATATCGGTGCCAAGATTAGCGATACCGGCACCACCACTGTTCCCGCCCGCCTGATGCAGGAATTTGTGGGCAGTTTGCCGTCCGGAACGATAGATATTGAGCTTGACGATAGTAAGCTTCATGTTTCCACCAGCCAATACCAGTCGATCATTAACGGTGTGGCGGCCGATGACTTCCCGGTTATGCCGGCTATTGCTAAGGGTACAAGCTGGAAACTACCGGCAGACAAGCTCAAAAAAGCCTTGCAGCAGGTGGTGTTGGCGGCTTCTAACGATGACTCCCGTCCGCTACTAACGGGGGTGTACTTCCATACCGCCGACGGCAAACTGTATGTTGCGGCCACCGACAGCTACCGCCTGGCCGAAAAAGAACTCGGACCCAACAAGCAATCGGTTAATTTATTGGTACCGGCTAGCGCCATGCAGGATTTGTTACGAATCATCGCCGATACCACCGACGACGTGGCTATCACCCACGACGACCAACAGGTGTTATTCAAAGTTGGTGATGTCGAACTAGTTACCCGGCTGATAGAGGGCAATTACCCTGATTACAAAAAACTTATACCGGCAAAGTTTGCTACTACCGCCGAGCTCAAGCGCAGCGAAATGGTGAATATTACCAAGGTTTCGAGCTTGTTTGCCCGCGAAAGTGCCGGCAGCGTAACTATCAAGGTGGACGAGGCGGCCAAGACGGTCAGCATCCACTCGATTGCTTCGCAACTGGGCGAAAACACCGCTAGCGCCGAAGCGGCTGTAACGGGCGGCGGCGATATTACCCTCAATTCCCGCTATCTGCTTGACGCACTAAATGTTTTATCGGGCGAGACGATCGAGTTTTGTTTCAATGGCAAACTCGAAGCTGTAGTATTACGCGACAAAGACAGCGCCGACTACACCCACATCATCATGCCGCTCAAAAGCTAGCCATGGCCTTTAGGAAGTCGGGTTCGCTACAATATAGGTGATGATTACCAATATCCGGTTACAACACTTTCGTTCTTACAAGGATACGTCGTTCGAGTTCGAGCCGGGCGTTAATGTTATTGTCGGCCCTAACGCCAGCGGCAAAACCAACCTACTAGAATCTATATTACTAATAACCCGCGGCAAATCGTACAGAGGTAGTGACGGTGAGCTGGTGAGGCACGGCCAGGATTGGGCGCGGATTGACGCCGATTTTGCAGCCGTGCACCGAGTGGTAAAGCTGGAACACGCTAACACCGGCACCATCAAACAGTTTGAAATTGACCAAAAGCCGTTCAAGCGCCTGACGTTGCCTAAAACTATCCCCAGTGTATTATTTGAACCGAACCACCTATTGATGCTTACCGGCTCGCCAGAACGCCGACGTGAGTTCCTAGACGGCCTGATAGAGCAAACCACACCCGGCTACGGTACGGTGCTGCGGCAATACAAACGTACCCTTGCCCAACGCAACCGCCTGCTAAAAGCCGGCGCCGGTGTGGCCGGTGGCCAGTTGTTCGCCTGGGATCTGCGTTTAAGCGATCTGGGTGCCCAGATCGCAGCGGCTCGCCAGGCAATGGCGGCGGCTATCAATAAGGACCTCGCTACCATCTACAGCGAACTGGCTCGCCGCAAAACCACACTCACGCTTATATACGACAGCCCGGCGGCCGCCGACAACTATGCCTCATTGATGCTCAAAAAACTCGAAAAAGACCGCTCACTGGACCTGTTGCGCGGCTTTACCGGTGCCGGTCCGCACCGCGAGGACATACTATGTGAGCTTGACGGCCAGCCGCTCGGCCAGGTTGCCTCGCGCGGCGAAGCCCGCACTACCCTGCTGGCGCTGAAGATTATTGAACTAAAACTGATCGAAGCCCTGCGCGACCAAAAACCCCTGCTACTGCTGGACGATGTTTTCAGCGAGCTGGACGGCGCCCGCCGCAAATCCCTTACCGAGTTCATGAAAGACTACCAAACGTTCATTACCACCACTGATGCGGATATGATCGTGGAGCACTTACCCACTTCAACGAGCGCCATAGCCCTGTAAGCCTAGTCGTTGTGCCATGTTGAGGTGTCGAGAGCAGGAGATCCGCGACCCTCTAGGGATCGAATCGGTTCATACACCACATTAACAACACTTAGATCAAACCCCTTACTTTTTATATACTCGGCTGCTCGTGCTTTGTAGTCTTCTATAGGGTTCTTGCTGATTTGCACAAAAAACCTGCGGTCACCGAGTATATACTCAATAGAGTATCCATCGCCATAATACGGTAGTGATGCGATAAATTTTTGCTGCTCTGACAGTTTGACCCTGAACTTCAAATTAATATGGTCGATCTTGTTATTGTTAGCGCTTACTATATTGGCTAGCTGTAGGGAATATTCACGATCCTCATCAAAAAGAGGATTATGGTCAATCACCAAAGAGTCACCTTGAATATATAGAACCCCACCTATATCCGGCGTACTGGTTAAGCTAATGTTCTGTTCGCTGGTTGGTTTGAGTGTCTGGTTGAAATAGAGAATAATCGACTGGTCACCATAAGTAACCCCCCCGTTACTAGGTGAAGAACTGGTTATACGGAAACTTTGCCGCCCGATAAAAAACCACACACCAGCCGCTGCCGCCAGTACCAGAACGATTATGATCAAAAAAGTTATTTTCTTCTTCATATGCCCCCTAATACCTGACGGCAAGTACCCCGTCAGCACTATTTATAATAACCCAATTCTTATAAGCACGGATTGCGTAAATGGAATGCACTTGTGGTAGATCAAACAAAGCCTCTGTTTTATGGGTACTTGGGTCATAGGTTTTGAAATAAGTACGGGAATTAGTGTTTTGACAGAACAACAACCTATCCCCCAAGGAGGTTGTACTAGCCAATGATCCAGACAAGCCGGTCTTAGTGACGGATCCATTCTCTTGTAGAATCGATAACTCGCCAACCTCGCGATTTAATGTCGGTTCCACGCCCAACACAGAGTTTTGTGGATAAATTGGGTTGATGAAATCCACCCAAAAGGAATCATCCTTGAATATATCCTGCCCGGAAGGACTAATGACTCTAGTAGCAGGTGTTTCGTCTAGCTCGTTCTCTATAATCACACCAACATTTTTACTAGTAAACCCGAGCAGATTATTGACAAGCTGGTTTGATCCTCTGGATATTACTGCCCCGCCTACCATTTTTTCAGCTACAATACCGGTATTATTGCCTTCGGGTTTTGGGTTGATGGGGTTGAAGTACACATAGGTATCATCTGATATCCAGGCCAAGGAGAGCGCGTCTACGGTTTCTACTTTCTGGCCAGACCTGAAGATGTCAAAACTCTTGCCGTTATTTTGCCGGGCAATATACGTACCGTTGACACTAACGGAATACGGGGAATTGTTGTAAGCCAGAAGTGGCCTCTGTTGATTATCCTCAAACCAATAGCCAACAATATTGCCATCGCTTTCATAATAAGCCACCCCATTAGCTGTATTCATCGTCAGGGAGTTGCTTGTATTGGGTGAGAGTTTTATTATCTCAATACGGTTCCGGGTCGAAAGGATAGTAGCCGCTAATATAACTATGGCAATAAGTGCGCCCGTTATGGTAATAAATGTAACCACTCTTCTATTCATAACCTACTCCGGCAGCTGTTCCCATAAAGCATTAATTATTCCAACCATCGCCTCATCTCGACAGCTTGGTGCGCCGCCGCGCTGGGGTTGACCGTCTTTCATACAACCTCTGTCTATGTGGAGGTGGGAGTCCGACCCGTTGCCAGTACATCTGCGTTCGCCAATGGATGCTATTTGCTGACCAGCTTTTACGGTGTCACCTTCTTGTACCACAGGATTTTGAATGTGTAGATAAGCATAATACACATTATCCTTCGATGATAGTAATTGAATAGTATTGCAGCCGACTTGACCCATATAACTATCACTAATACCGGCGATAGTCCCATCACTTATGGCGAAAACCGGCGTACCGACAATTTCGTCACCCCCGGGCTGACGGCTTATGTCAAAAGCCGGCGTGTTGTCGTGATGACAGGCATTACTAGTACACGGTAGGGCTGTCATGCCGGGGACGCCGCCGTTTTCGCTTTTTCGTTGAGGAGCTACGGGGAATGAATATCCATCGGCACTTACTGAACCAGCAACACCACAGCTAATACTGTTCCCGGCTTTGTCGATAAGTTCTTGCATAACCTGCTTCATAACTTCCTGGTAGGTGTTGGTATTGTTCCCATCGCTCTCCGGAGCATAGGCCAGCTTCCCGTCTGCTCCAGGTATATAGTCAAGCGTATCCCCTGCGTAGCCCTGGCCTTCAATCCACATCTCATTCATGTAGTCAAACCAGGTGCTGTCGCTATTGAAGCTCTGCTCCCAGGAATTCCATTTATACCAAATATTTTTACCATCTGATATGTGCGGTTGTGACTCAACCGCTTTCCGCCCGAACGCATTATGCGTGCCTATAGTCGCAATACCTGTGGTTCCATAACTAGACTCCATCTGGGCGTGCCCAAGCGCAACAAGGGGGTTGATTTTTGCTTTAGTGCCTCCGGCGACAATAGCATCACCTAGCCCTTTGAGTGGAGAGTCGCTTGGAGCCTTTTCGTTCAAATACTCGTTGATTGTCTGTGCTAAAGCGGCCGGGTTATTGATGGTCATAAGGGCCAGCCCCATACAGGTTCCTTGGCCGTTGGTAGGACTGCTGAGAGCAGACTCTACATCGAAATAGAGAATTCCCCCCTGAAATAATCTCTTTTGTTCGGGAGATAGAGCTGACACACCATTCCCACCCAGAAGCATAAGAGCAACAAGCACGAGGAGTATTGTTTTTACTGTTTTCATGAATCCGCTCCGCATCTGCTGTCTGATGTACTTGGATCCCAGTGCCATGACTCTTTTGCATACTGCTGATAGCCAAACCGGCCGGCATTGGCAAATAACCAATCCCATTGCGCATTGCCGGGTGCCCGGGCACGAGTGCTGCAGGTAACACCCCCTTTTACATTGCCGGCATTGAAGTCTATAGCTGTCCCGGCCTGGTGGTTTGATCTTCCTGGTGGAGCAACCAACAAAGGGTTTGGGTTTGCATTGTAAAGGCTTTGTTGGTGTTCCATTGTCCGGAACGAGCTGGCAGCAGTCAACTCAACACCATCAGCTAGGGCTGCCTGAGCCATGGCAAGCACGGCACCCGATACACGCGAATTGACGATAACATGTCCATCCGCACCCTCTATATAAAAGGCGCTGCCCGGCGTGCTTTCTTCACTAGTACTGGGTATGTTTGGTATACCGCACAACCGGTATTGTATTGCGTTGTTACTGTTGTAGCCGGTGTGAACGCCCAGGTCATTGGTGCCCGGAGCGCAAGCTATATTTTCTGAGCTTTCAAATGGATCACCTTCAATCTGCGCCCCAGCCGTAGAAGCGAAAGCCGTAGAAGCGGTGCTACCAAACCCGAGCTCCTCACATCCTTCATTGAGCTCATAACAGGTCATGGTTGCCATGGCAACGGTGTCGGCAATGTAGAAACGGTAACGGATAAACTCCTCGCTTGGGCTATTGCAGTCTCGGTCGGCGGCAATCTCACCGTATTTCTTGGCCTCACCGGTAACAATTTTTCCCGAACTATCAATGGTGGTATTGAAACATTTACCATACTTATCGTTCAACCTCTGGAGGTTCTCTTTGTTTGGTCCCTCTACTTTATCGGCGTTTTCAAAAGGGTCTTCGTAAGCCGGATTATTTATCTCGTCAAGGCTAAAGCCAAACTCGGGGATGCCATAGTCATAGATAACAGCCTCTTGGGCGCCCAAGCGTGGGCCTAATAGGTTCGACATGAGGCTGCCGAGGTTCGAAAAGCTCTTTAATGGTACTTGGAAGATAGAGGCCATAGCAATGCTCGGCTCGGCATACTGCGGGTTCTCTAGGGCGGTTTTTGCCACCAGGGAATCTTTCTCGTATGGATCAAACATACGGGCAAAGAAACTCTTGTCTTGGAGGTCTTGCCGTTCGGCCTGATGCCGGTCGGTATCCAGGGCTACGACTTCAGCAGTATCTAATGGCCGCCCACCCATACTAATGGCACTGTCGTTGGCCGCCATAAGTGTGCCGTAGTTAGCTATGTTACCCAGTTCAGCGCCTTTGGCATTCACAATCTCAGTAGTGCCAGCAATAGTGTTGATGGCTAGTTCAACAGCCTTTTCGAGTAACCCGCCAGATAAGGTAGTGATCGCGCTTGTAGTAAGTTCACCAAACTGTTTTATAACAGGCAAGTCTCCAAAAACATCAGAGATACCACAAGCCTGGCTGAGCCCGGGTACTTTATCAAGAACCTCTAGCCAAGTAGGCTTCTCCTCAATAGAGGATGGTTTTATGGACTCGGGAATATCTGGTCCGGTTTGCTTTTTGCCCTGCTCGGCCTGAATACTCTGGGCACTAAAGAAAGATCGCTTGTTTGCCGGCAAGTCTTTGGTAGTGTCGTATAGATCGGCAGACATGCTGCCAAGCTCTTCTAGGTTTACATCCTTCCCGCTCATGATCTGGGAACCAATACTTATAAACTCCATGCCGATGCGTATCATCGGTAGGATAACTCGAGCATATTGTACATTCTCTGCTTCCTGTCCAAGTGATCTAGCGGTGCACATAACACCAACGACAGCACCCGCCCAACCGGCTGTTTTAGCAACGGGGCTACTCAATAACTTTTTTATGTTCGCAATTTTCCCTACCGCTTCTTCGCCAACAGGGTTTACCTTATTGGTGTCCCCCACAATTCTTTCAGCTTCCTCCGCGGCCTCCCTTGTTGCGGCGTCGGTTGTCTTGTTGCCATTGGCGTCGGTTATTTCCTCTGCCTTTGGTGCCTTTACATCCACATCCTGTGAACCTTTCGCTCGCCGTTCGGCACGCTCCTCTTTGCGGGCTCTGTAATAATCAACCAAGCTCTCTCTGGCTTCTCGTACCTTATTTCTCAATGGATGGAAGTCAACCCCGGCGCGTTTCTTGAGCAACCGTTTGCCCATAGCACTACTAACATCACCCACATCATCAGTTGCATTAAACGCAATTCGTATAATATCCTTGCTTTCTCTGGTGCTGCCAAAGCCCCTGAGCTCGACGCGTCTCATAGCTTTACCGTCAACATTGGCTACTTCATGCTTAATACCCCGTGCATCCAGTTCCGCCAAAGCCTTTTTCCCTTGCGGCGTATCGGGGTCTATGTCGAAAGATTGGATGGTCCCGCGGGGTTTACCATTGAAAGAGTCGTTATAATTTGCCCGCATACCTGCTTTGGCTAACTTTTCCTCGTAATGGTCAGCCAACTTGTTGCTGAACCTTCCCAGGTTGTTTCTGTATCGCTCCCCGGCACCATAATTACGCATATAGCGGGTGAGGTTTCGTACCCGCCCATCCATAAACCGCTCATTGTTACCGAAGTGAAAACCCTTTAGCATCTGGGCGATGTGAATGAACTGGAATGGCCCCGAGAAAAGTGTGAATAAGCCAAAACTGCCGCCGATTAGCAAGGCGGCAACACCGCCGCCGGCTGCGGCCTGTTTGCCGGTAACGCGAAAACGGCGCTTCTTGCCGCCGCCGGACTCATCGTCGACGTTGGTCTCCCAGTCGCCGCTGTCGCTATCGCCTTTCGCTTCGCCCAGGCTGTCCAGCTCGCTGCGTTCACCGCTACTAGCCTTATCGCCCTCGCCGGCGCTCGGCGCACCGTATTGCTTCTCCAAATCCGCCACTTCGGCCTCGCGCCGTTCGGGGTGGGTGCCGAGGTCGTCGTGCGAGCCATCGGCTTTTGGGGGCTTCCAGGTTTTTTCTTTTTCTGGGTCGTAGGTTGCCACGGGCTTACCGTCCTATTCCAGGCGTCATTATACCCCAGGATACAAGCGGTTCGCTAGGTCAACCGTGCCCTCGGGCTGGACAATATCGCCTTGCGCTTCCATAGCTTGGATCTGTTCGGGATTGGTGGTGATTAGGCTGGTTTCGGTGGCGCTGGCGACTACCTGGATATGGACGTGGTTCTGGCCGGCAAAGAACAGCCCCTGGCCCACCGGAAACTGGCTCAGACGCTTCTTCTCTTCAGATGTCAGCCGGAACACATCAGATAATACGTCAACGGCCGAGGCCGACTGTTTGAGCAAGATTTGCATCGAGGCGTTAGCGACAATCGCCCGGCCCATGCGGCTGCCCATAAAGTCTTCGACGTCCTGCGAAATGGTGGTTATGCCCAGGTTGTACTTGCGGGCCCGCTTGGCCAGACTAAACAAGAAGTTGGCCGAGTCTTCATACTTCATAAGTTGCCAGGCTTCGTCTACCACCAGGATGCGGCGTTTTTGGTCGGTTTTGGTTTTGTTCCAGATGTAGTTCAGGACGATGTACATAGCCACCGGACGTAATTCATCCTCGAGGTCGCGGACGTTAAACACCACCATCGGGTTGTTGATGTCTATATTGCTTTGTTGCGAGAAGATACCGGCAAAGGTACCGCTGGTGTATTTACGCAGCCGCTGCCCCAGCTGCGGGCCGGTGCCGCCCATATGCAGCAACGTGTCATAGAGGTCGTTGATAGTCGGCGGCGTGCCGGTATGCGTCAACGGGTCGTTAGTAATACCGGCTTTGGCATAGGTCTCGATCAGCGCAGCGTCCAGGTCAGCTTCTTCTACCGGCGTTAGGGCCGGCGCAATGACGCCCGAGCCGCCGCTGGCCAGCATTTGCGTTTGGGCGCCGCCCATCATCAAGCGCAACAGGCCGTGCAGAGTAATCAGGTTGCTGCGCAGGGCGTTGTCGGCTTCTTCGGTATCGACAACTTTTGGCAAGTCGAACGGGTTAATCCGGGTAGCCGAGTTCAGGCTCAAACGAATATAGGCGCCGCCGACAGCCTCACACATCCGCTGGTATTCGTTTTCCGGGTCGATAATAAAGATCTCGGTACCGAACATCATACTGCGCAGGGCCTCCAACTTAACAGCGAACGACTTACCGGCACCGGACTTGGCGAAGACCACCGAGTTGCCGTTCTCTAAACTGAAGCGGTCAAAAATAACCAGGCCGGAGTTGTGCATGTTAACGCCATACAAAATGCCATTGTCTTGGCTTAAATCGGCCGAAGTAAAAGGAAAACTGGTAGAAAGCGCGCCGGTGCTCATGTTGCGTCGAATCTGCAGTTGATCCATAAACTGCGGCACGGTGCTGTTGAGCCCCTGCTCCTGTTGTGATGAAGCCGGCTTGGAGTAAACCAGCTGCTGACCCAACACCGACTCGACTTTATGGGAAACGAACTCCAACTCCTCTAAACTGTTGGTATACACCGTAAAATACAGGCCGAAACGGAAGAACCGCTCTTCGCCGACTTGCAGCTTGTCGCGCATGGACTCGGCGTCAACGATAGCCGCCTGCTTGCCGGGGTCGCGTACCCGCCCCTTTTCGGCGTCAATCTGGATACCGGCCTCTAGCTGGCTGACTTTTTTACGTAAATTCTCTAACACCACCTGGCTCTCGACCGGATAAATAAACATCGACAGGTCGATTACCTCGTCGAGGTTAACCATGCTGCTGAGCCAGCCGGTATACAGCTGGCGCGGGTAGCCGAAAACGTAATAGGTGCGGGCGAAGCGGGTGCCTAAGTGGAAGTAGTTGGGCTTAAACTCCAGGGAACTGGGCGCGATAAAGTCGCGCAGGGCGGTAATGCCTTTGCGAAAAGCTTCTTCGACCTCTTGCTGCTCGCGGATTTGTTGGCCTTGGGCCAACGAAACAGGGTCGGTTTGGGCGGCCTTCTTTTTACCAAAAGCCATTACTGCAGATTCCTTTCCAGTTGCGGTTGCGGCGCTGCTCCCTGGCCCTTCGTAACCACCGGCGCGCTTAGATCGTCGAAATTCTTCAGCTGCTGGCGGGTAGCGGTGTCGGGGTTGTAGGTGTCGTAATATAGCTCGATGAGCTCCTGGGTGTCGAGCGGTAAGCCCTGGACGCCGCATTGCAACAACCCGGCCAGCACAGCCTGGACACGGTTGCGCAGCTCGGTTTTGGCTTTTTCCAGCTCAGCTTCGTTAATAACCACATGCTCTTGCTTTTTGCTGAACAACCCGGCCAAGCCGGTAAAGAAGTTCTTGCTGCCGGTAATGGCGTTTTGGATAGTAGTTACCGGAAAATACGGAATAACCACGTAAAACTTCTTATCCATAATGTTGGTTTGCGAACTTAGGTCGCTCATGAAGGCGATGTAATCTTCCATTAGCATAGCTAGCAGCATGTTGTCGTGTTCGGTACGGATTTTGTCGAGTTTCTGGATGTAGGGTGCCAGGTCGACCTTTTGGGAGCGGACAAAGATTTGCACCGGAAAGTACAGGGAGTTCAGAAACGCCTGGTAGCCGGACTCGACCCCCTCTTGTTCCTGTAGGCTCATCAGGTCGAAGTTAATGGACTTGACCATAATAACCGAGCGGAACGAACCGTCGTTCATGATAACAATGCCGTCGCGGACTTCGGCTATTTGCAGGGTGTTCTGGGTGCTGTTGGGGTTGCTTTGGGATGTTGCCAGCTGTCCGGGTGCGGGCGGTTGAACCGAACCGACCTGAGCGGCTCCAGAGGGATACGCCTGGTAGGGGTTCGTTTGCGGTGCCACGCCGGGCTGGGGCGGAAGTCCGGGTTGCGCGAAGCCGGCCGCAGGCGCTGCGGCCGGAGGCTGCGGTTGTTGCGGATAGTAATTTTGCGGCTGTTGGTTAGTGTTTAGTGATGAAGGATCCATCGGTTACCCACCCGAATTACAGATGATACTATCGGAGCGACACAACCACTTCATCAGTCGGTTCATCACGCTTGTTAACCTGGCGTGAAATCGTGGCTACCGATAAATCATCATTATTAGCAAGCTTTAGTATATCAGGGTTAGCGGCGTCTGTCATCGGAGGCTCGGCCGGTGTTGGGGTCGCGGTCGCCGCCGGCGTATTTGTTGCCTCTGCGGCTGGGGCCGCAGACGGCTGCAGGACGTGCGTATTGCCGTAGGCTGCTTGAGTGTCCAGTTGTTGATTCTGGCGCAGCTGTGCGGCCAGCTGCTGGTCGTCAACCGGCGTGGGTGTCGCAGCCGGGGCTGGCTGATAGGTTTGAGGAGCCGGTGCTGCCGCCGGTGCTGCAGGTGCCGCGGCTTGGGCTTGCTGGGTAGTGCGAATCTGCTGCATCTGGTCGAGCAGCGCCCGCCGATGTGCTTCGTCATTAGCCTGGACCATCTGCCCCATCTGCTGGGCTACGGGGTTATTCTGCATGTCCAGGATGTCGTCCGCCACGGTTGTGTCGGTGTCAAGCAGCTGGGTCGGTACCAGCACGGCGTTCGGGTCAACCAGCCGGTCAGAACCGCTACTAACCCCCTTCAGCGCCCAGCCGCGGGTATCAATGGTCTGGGCCAGGGCCTGCAACCGGCTGCGGACCTGGGTCTCGTCCAGGCCATTGGTCAGTATCTCCTCAACTTTTTTGGGAGCCGTAACGGTAACCAGCTCCTGCAAACCGCTCTGGTTCCAGATACGCAGACGCGGCTTTAAAAAAAAGCGAATTTTGGCCAGCAACCAAATTTCGGAACTTTGGTCATGGCCGAACGGTGCTGCCAACACGCCAAACAAGATGGCCGGCGGCAAAAACGGCACGGCCAACAGCGGGTTCACCAAAAACAGCCGGAACATGATAAAGCCTAACACCACTACAATAACGGCGTAAATAAACTGCCGCAGGCTCAGCGGCCCCAGCAGCTTGTCTTCGGCTTCGATATCTTGAATAACGGTATAACTAGCCATTAGCTATAGTATAGACTATTTTTATTCTACAGAAATACTCCTAAGTTCCTGGCGGGGGCTCAAGCAACCTTCTTCGCGCAGCCTCTTCCGGATCCATGCCTCGATACAGAAGGCTTTGTTCGGCGTCTTTATACATCTTCAGTGCTTCAGGGTTTTTCTGAATAGCAGACATTGCTCGATCAAAAGAGGCTTTCATATTGGGATCATTATAAGCCCCTTCCATTGATGCACTAACAAAGCCCTCCATCGCTCGGGCGTGTTCCTCGAGACTGAGGGGTCGTTGTCCACCAGCGTCAGGTGCATTTATGGCATTCATAGCCATTGCTTCAGCAGTGGCATCTTTAACGCTTATACCACTCTCGGGATCCTTATACGGCTTTATTTGGGATAAGACACCCGGACCCGCCTCCATTATGGATTTTGCTAAGTTTGACTGAGCCTGACTTCGGTAATCAGCGTCAGAATAAGTGTGAACCCTATTATCATCGCCTATGCGAGAGGCATAGGTCATATAGTTACCAGCTCCTTTGGAAGTAAAGATGAGGTCACCAAAAGCCGCCTGTTTTGCTGCCGTATCTGCCTGAGAGTCTCCATATACACGGTCTAGGGCCTTCAGGGATTTATCAGATAATTTACCAAAACCAGCATTCATTTTCATGGCGCCCAATATAGCTGCTCGATTACCGGCATAAGGAGTGTACTGGGTAAGTGTTGATGCCAATGCGTGATTACCTTCAGCCTTCAATTGCTTGATTCGAGAGTTCAGGGCTCCGAGGCTATGGCCATGTTGAGCAAACTCGTTATTCGCGACATCATCTTGCAGACTGGCAGCCTGCAATATCTTCACGCCTTCTGCCATGGATGAGCTCATGTTTGTAGCAATTTTCCCACGACCCTTGTTGCCCAGAGAACCAGGCATAAGAGAGCTTGGTGTTGCAGCATACTGCAAAGGCGTATTCAGCCTTTTTAAAGGTCCACGCTTAAAGTACTCCCCAGCTTTTGCGTTGGCCATTTTCTGGGCCTGATTTTGGCGTCCGCGCTTACGCATGTAATCATTGGCAGGATTAGTGGCATTAGACAGAAACCCGGCTGCAAAACCGAGCCCGGCGCCAGCAGCTTTGTAAGTGAGCGGTATGAGGAAGTAGGGCGTAAAAACACAGGCATAAATTAAAACAACCTTTAAACCGTCGCTGGTTTCAGATGACGCGGCTACTTCCGCCATAGCCCTGCCGGCAATGAGCATGACTAGTATCATAGGGAACATTAGTAATAATTTGCTGAAGTTATCCCACCACATCTTCCAGAGGCGTTGGGTGCCGGGCAATATCCAAGCAACTAGGGCGAGGGGGGCTAGGAGCAAAAGGGCAATAAGCATAATTCGCCGGAGAATCAGAACAAAGAACCCAACCAGAAGCGCCATTAATATGAAGGTGCCCAATGCCAAGAACCCGCCTGCTCCGATAACACCAGCAGCCCCTATGCCAGCAGCAGCCACAAGGCTTACGCCAAAGTTTATGTTATTACCGGTCAGTATATTCTCAATTTTTAATGCTTCAAAGCCTCCAAAAGGTGCGGCAATTAGAGCCTCTAGCCCAAAAGAAACAACATTGGTAATTGCAATTGCGCCAGTAAAGAGGAACCACGAGAGCTGAATAAGTATGATGGCAGCCACAAGTCGTGGCAACACTTTCTTAATGGTGTAGGCGTCAAACATCAGTTAATCTCTCCCCACCGCCTGTCCAATGACCATAATCAAACCAATAATTACCAATAGAGCGCTGGCAATATTACGGAAGTAACTCCAAGCTTCTCGCAGCTGGGGATTATTGTAATCTGAGTCGCGGAGGATTAATAAGTTACTAACCTGGCCTGTTAATGAAGTTAATCCATCGTCAATAAAACCAAGTATCCCACAAATAGCCCAAGAAAGAGGGTTTTGAAAACCTGCCTCACAGGTATTGGCATCTTCCGAACTGCCAAATCCCCCCGTATCGCCATGTTGATCCCTGTCTGGGGCGTCTAGTTTAAGTATGGTAATTGGCTCAATATTGCCCTTTGTTGCATCACAGGTTGCATACATACCTGTAAGGCGTCCCGGAGTTCCGCTCTCACCCCTAACCTCTACTCGTTCACAGTTATCGCCATCATCTTCGTTGAAGTAGGTGCTGGGGTTACTCGAGGAACGCCTAAAAAGAGCGGCATCGCCATCAATTTTCTGCATAGTATCGGCATCGACAAACTTAAACCATAACAATCTATTATTTGGGTCGCCCGGGTTGAAGCCGGACAGGGATTTTACTGGATAAAATCTATCTCCAAACCGTACCTCAAGACCAGACCCCTGAGGCGGGTAGACTGGATTTATCCCACCACAACCAGATATAGCAGGGTCATTATAGTTGAAACGTATCCACTTAAACCAAGCTATGTTATTGTTGATATCATTGCTTGAGCTCTCAATAACAGAGTCATCACATCCACTAACGGCGTGTGCGTAATAGAAAGTAGTGTCGTCCATGTCCTGGTCGTAATATATGCCCAGGTTTTGCTCTCTAAGAGCCGTATTCATAACTCTTAGGAATTGTTTTTCTTCTTCTGGAAGTTCTTCCGAGAACTGGTATTCAAATTTTGTGACTTCTATTCTCGCCCTATCTACCCAGTGAGTCTCAATAACCCAGTTCGACTGATTACGTATTTGGCTTAGTCTTTCTCCCTCCTGCCTGAGTCTCTCTATTTCTTCTCGAGTTAACCCGGATTGAGCACTTACCCCGGGGGGTAGCAATAGAGACAATCCTCCTGAAGAAAAAAATAACAGTAATGCACTTAAGCAAAAGACGAGGAAAAGCCTGAAAGCACTGAATATTTTTTCCATAATCATTATATCTGTGTTTTTATAGTATCAAATACAACTATATAGATACACTATAACACAGGGCCATGAACGGCGGACATAGTTTCCTAGTGGATTTTGTCGTATTTTGACATGTGGTGTAAAAAGGCCGTAATCTGTGATTCTCCCCCCCGGCCTGTCTTAACTTGCATTACCAAGTCGTCGAATACGCGCAAGAACTGAGAACTACGGTTGAAAATATGAGCCTCAGGACCTTGCCATGTAGCTCCCGCTGGGGTTTCTATTCCGGGATTTACAATCAGAGTCCCCTTGATTTGCAAGTACCTAAAGCCTTTATTGCCTGGGTCGCTGAAGCCTATAGAGGGGTTTGAGTAGCTATCGGTTATTGCAACCTCTACCGGGTCATTTTTGTCGTCATAACCGGAGACCAATAAATTACTTTTCTGGTCGACCGGCATATCTCCCCACATATCAGCAACTTCCGACAAGTATTTTCTGTCGTTCTCCAGTACACGCTGTACCTCAGGATTAGCGGAAAATTGGTCTTTACACTCTTGCGAATTGATGCCGGGACTTACTGAACAGGCCCAATTTGCCATCGCAGAATTAAAAAAGAGTAAACGTCCTTCAGTAGTTTCCAGATCTGCCCCTGTTCTTAAGTGGGGCACCTCACCTACTGTACCGTTTGGTAAAGTAACCTTAGTTACAGGCTCTCCTTCCACGATAAAATCAAGCCTAACATTACCTGCATCCGATTCTATCTCTGCGACATTATCGGGGGTTTCTGTCGGGCTTGGAGTCTCGATGGTGTCATCGGGGTTTGGTGCTGTCTCCTCAATGTGCTCAGGTGTCGGAGCATTATTATTTGCGCTTATTGCGGCAGCGCCACCGATAGCTGCTGCTGCGCTAGCAACACCTGCCGCAGTCCCAAAAATAACCGCGCGTAATTTGCCAGCTCGCTTGCGGGGTTTGTCGGCTGGTTCGGGTAATGGTTCTGAGTTGTCGCCACCACCAGTACCGGCACTGTCGGCACCAGCTTGCGGGGTGATTGTCTTACCCTCGGCAGACTCATTGTCGCGGAAAGTGCCCATGGTGCCCGCGTCAGGCGCATCCATGATTGGTGCATGGCCAGATTCACCGCCTCGAATCTCTGGTTCTGGTGATTCGCTTGGTGGTTGGGGTGGGTTAACTATTGTTGCCATAATTTCTCCTATCTAAGGATTTTTTGTTTTTGCAGGCATATTTTTAATGAATTGTAGCCACATTATAGCATGTTTTGTCAAGAAATAATAGCCCCCTCACCGTACATTGGTTTGCGAATATATAAGAAGTGGTATAATAGGTCAAAATGGACCAAAATCAACAACCTCAACAAAATCAAACACCGCCGCCTGACTATGATTTTATACTCAACCAGGGTCAGCCCGCCACAGGCATGCCTCCGCAACCAAAAAAGCGCGACAAAAAAGTCATAATTCTTATTATTTTGGCAACGGTACTCGTTGTGGTAATGGTGTTGTGGTTGATTTTTGGGCGAGAGAGTCCCGAAGGGGGTCAGAATCAAGCAAGTACCACTCCAACCGATAACTCTGAAACTCTGGCTGATAGTAACCCTAATAAAAAAGTGGCAGCGGACTTTATTACACATCTTGTAAACCAGGAGTACGATCAAGCCTATGGTCTCTTTGGCGATTCTATAGCACCTCAAGGGAGCACCGAATCAAGTGGATGGTTTGTAGGTGAGGTTGCTCCAGCGTTGGCCAGTAGCTTTAGGCTAGAGGCCTGTACGGTTACTGACGCAACCCCCCCGACAGATAATGCACTTGAGGTCTCGTGCCCCTATAAAGACAGTAACGAGATGCTTATCAGCACATTTGAATTCAATAAAAGCCAACCAACCCCTCAAATTATTAAAGTGTCTATAAAGGAACTACGACAGCTGTGAAAGCCCTAATGAAAAAAGTCACCCCCCTCATTGTATTGACCGCCTTAAGCTTGTCTGTTGGCTTGTGGTTGCCCGAACAAGCCCTTGCTGCCACTAGTAAATGTCTGACACGGAAGGATGGTTTCACCAGTCTTGTCAGCTGCTCGTCGTATACCCAAAAAATTCAAGAATCAGGACATGACTCTACAGACCAAAGTAAGTGCTATGAGATTGTTAAAAACACCTCCGAAGAAATACAGAGCATCGAGGAACGAAACTGTGCCGAAGGTCAATTTGCTGCCGAAAACATAGCAGAACGGACAGTAAGGGTTACAAATGAAGACGAGCTACAAGCTGCCATCAAAGAGCCTGGCAGGGTTGAGTGTAATGATCCTGCCTCGTGTGTGAACAACAACCCGCTCATACATCTTATAACCGTTGGTATCAATATCTTAGGTGCTGTAGTTGGCGTGGTCGTAGTCATCGTCATTATTATTGCCGGCATCCAGTACGCCAGTGCCGGCGGCAACCCTAATGCTACCAGTGCTGCCAAAAAACGTATCCTTAATGCTATTATTGCTTTGGTAGCCTACCTGTTTTTGTTCGTGATACTTAACTGGTTACTGCCAGGAGGACTATTCTAGCGCTATGTTCCAGTTTCTACAAACCTTTGCCAGCACTTGTACAGAAAAGTACGGTTTTCCTACCTGGTATAAGTACCTGGGGGGCCATGAAGAAACGTCGGTTGCTCACGGTAAAGAAGTTGTACAATGTGTCTTACCCCAAGACTTCACTATCCAGGGCGCAAAATCCCTAACCGGCATTGGTCTGGCAGTTATCGAGATTCTGCTACGGGTCGGTGGTATCGTGGCCATCGGCTTCGTGATTTACGGCGGCTTCCAGTACTTAACGAGCCAGGGTGAGCCCGATCGCACCCGCTCCGCCAAAGACACCATTCTTAACGCCATCATCGGCTTGGTTATTGCCATTTTAGCTACTACCATTGTGCGCTTTATCGCCGGGAGACTAACCTAAATGAACGCCCTGGAATCGACTTTCTGGCGCTTGGCGCAAACCATTAACCCCGATGCGATTGATCTGCCCAACAAGGCCGACCCTGGCAACTCCGTTTTTGTCGATGACCGTATAAAGATTGTGTTGCAAGTTGTCTTCGGCACCATGGGGGCCGTTGCCATACTGATTATTGTTATTGCCGGGCTGCAATACATATTGAGCCAGGGCGACCCGCAAAAGACTGCCCGCGCCAAAGATGCCATCCTCTATGCCGTTATCGGCCTGGTCGTTGCTATTCTGGCACAAGTGATTGTGTCGTTTGTACTAGGGAGGATATTTTAACCATGAATAAACTACTGCTGGCCCTTACCGTCTTTGTTGCCGGCTTTCTGGGGCTTGGCCTGGTTGCCGCACCGGTGTCTGCCGCCGAGGACCCGCTGGCCAGCGTTTGTGCCCAGAACCCCGGAGCCTCAGCCTGTCAGGAACCCGACAGGAACCCGATTTACGGGCCAAACGGCGTTGTTACCCGTGTTACCCAGCTGCTGATTTTTGTAATCGGTTTTGCCGCAGTGATGACCATTATTATCGCGGGCTTCCGATACGTAACCTCGGCCGGCGACCCGCAAAGGGCCGCTGGTGCCAAAGATGCCATCCTCTATGCCGTTATCGGCCTGGTGGTGGCGTTACTGGCGCAGGTTATTGTTTCGTTTGTACTAAGGCGGCTATAATGAACAAAAAGAAAGGAACACTATGATTAAACGACTTATTACAACCCTGTTTGCGATTACGCTGCTTGCCGGGTCTGGATTAGGGTTGGCGTTCAGGCCGGCAGTAGTTCAGGCGGCCACCGACGAAGAACTACAGGCCTGTGCTCAGGCCGGTGTGTCTGCCGCCGATTGCGATAATTCCATATCTGTTAGCGGCTCCGCTAAACAGCAAGTTTGCCGGGGAGCTGGTTTGGGTGCAGAGTGTCAGGCGCCAGCCGGCAGCCCGACAGTCGACAATACCCTTAAAACGGTCGTGAATATTTTTAGCTTCATTGTCGGGTTTGCCGCCGTCATCATGATCATTATTGGCGGCTTTCGCTATATTACGTCGGGCGGCGACTCTAACGCTACGTCGGGTGCCAAGAACACCATCCTCTACGCCATCATCGGCCTGGTGGTGGTCGCCCTGGCCCAAGTTATCGTCCAGTTCGTAATCAACAAGGTATGACAATAACTACCCCCTTGTCGCCACCTACGGTCTGTGGTATAACCAAAAGAGCTTTAAAGAAAGGTACAAAATCA
>CAYWVZ010000003.1:0-79656 GCA_964462215.1 uncultured Candidatus Saccharibacteria bacterium | reverse complement strand
AAGGCGTCGACGGTACACTGCACGGCTGGGGCGGCCCCGAGGATGCCCACAAAGTCATCCAGAACTCCATCGCCCGCGCCCAAAAGTAAAATCACAGATTGGCACGGTATTGACAGGTATGATATAATATACCTTGGTTTTTAATTATGAGCATAGACACTGAACCCCGTCCAACTATGGTGCCCGAGAGCGACTACAACTCCCCGGAGTGGCGCCGGCGCCTGGTTGCGGCTACTTTCGTAGCCGATTTATTGAGCAATACCAGTCCTGACGGCGATGACCGGGCAGAGAAGCTGCAAAACGAACTAGCCCACTGTCAGCAGGATGCCGAACACGCCCGGGTGGTCTTAGAACACTTTACCCAGCTAGAAGACGACATGAGCCGGTACGAACAAGAGCTAAAAGATGTAGCCGAATTACAGCCAACCGATGACGGCAACGACAATTCGGCCGCTGCCATTTCACCCACCTACTTAGGCGCCCAGTTTGGTATCGACCCCCAAACCTACAAAGATTTACGGGAAGCATTCCTGGATCCTTTTAGAAAATAAAAATAGTGTAGCCGGCTTGGCGTATTGCAAGCCACCCTGTAAACAGATACAATAACCATGAGCAATAACTAACGGTTAAAAACAAGGGTAACAACATGAAAACACGGGTGGCGATAAACGGATTTGGGCGCATCGGCCGGAACGCTTTTAAAATTGCCTTTGACCGGCCAGACCTGGAAATCGTAGCAATTAACGACCTGACCGACACCAAACTATTGGCGTATTTATTACAACACGACAGTAACTATGGAGCCTATGGCAAAAAGGTGACGTTTGACGAGCACCACATTGTGGTAGCCGGGCATAAAATCCCGGTCAGCGCCGAAAAAGACCCCCTAAAACTGCCGTGGGCTAAACTCAAAGTCGATGTGGTTATCGAGTCAACCGGCCGCTTTACCAATGAAGAAGACGCCAGTATGCACCTTAAGGCCGGGGCTAAAAAGGTCGTTCTGTCGGCACCCACCAAGAGCGAGAGTATTAATACCGTGGTATTTGGCGCTAACGACGACAGGCTGGAACATTCCGGCGACATTGTCAGCAACGCCAGCTGCACCACTAACTCGCTGGCAGCCGTCATGTCGATCATGGACCAGGCATTCGGGGTGGAAAAAGCCATGCTGACTACTGTTCACAGCTATACCGCCAGCCAGGCTTTGCAGGACGGCCCGGCCAAAGATATACGTGAGTCCCGCGCTGCCGCCGAAAACATTGTGCCGACCACAACCGGCGCGGCCATAGCCGTTACCTTAACGTTGCCGCAACTCAAAGGCCGTTTCGACGGCATGAGCGTGCGGGTACCAACACCAGTTGTTTCCCTGAGCGACATAACGCTTCTGCTTAAAAAAGACACCACTATCGAAGCTATTAATGCCGTGCTAAAAGATGCCGTTAAAGAACCCTACTACCAGGGGGTGCTGACCGTTAGCGAAGAGCCGCTGGTTAGCAGTGACTATATCGGCAACAGCCACTCGGGTATCGTCGATCTGCTGTTAACCAACGTGGTCGACGGCAATATGGTCAAAGTAGTCGTCTGGTACGACAACGAATGGGGCTACAGCAACCGCCTGGTCGAGATGGTTGCTGATGTCGGCCGTTTGTTGCGCGCAAAGTAGAATGTGGTCAAAATAAGCTATAATCAAAGGAAGCACGCATGGAACCTCAAAGCCCAGCCCCGGTAGCCAGTAACCAACAGCCAGCCCCGGCTCCCGCGCCAGTAAAAACCAAATCACACGCATACATTATATGGCTTGTGCTCTGGCTTAGTGCCTTGCCGGCCTCGATTGCCATTTCTCTGTCCGCCCGGCTGCTGCTTGGCAATTCGGCCCCCGATGGGCTCATGCTTGTCGTTAACATACTTACTATTTTGCTCGGCTTGTATGCGTTTGTGGGGTGGGTTCCGTTCGTGATTGTTGCAGCAAAAAGAGGAAAGTCGTAACGCGCCTTATGAAGATTGCCCTCAGTACCGACCATACCGGACTTGAGTATCTCCACAAGTTGCAGGAGTTTTTGACAGCGCGCGGACACGAATGTTTGAATTTCGGGCCAACCGGCATAGACCCGCAAGATGATTATCCTGATTTTATCCGCCCGGCGGCCGAAGCCGTGGCGGGCGGCCAATGCGACGCGGGAATTGTGTTTGGCGGCAGCGGCCAGGGCGAGGCCATAACCGCTAACCGCGTGGCTGGTGTACGCTGCGCCGTGTATTACGGTCCGGCCCCGGCCGTTGGCGCGGTCGATGCCGACGGTACGGCCGCCCGGGACGATTATGAAATAATACGCCTGGCGCGCCGGCATAATAACGCTAACATGTTGAGCTTAGCCGCCCGGTTCCTGGATTGGCCGGCCATCGAAAAAGCCGTGACCATCTGGCTCGAAACGCCCTTTTCGGACGAAGAACGCCACGCCCGGCGTGTCCGCAAAATCGACGGAGCATAAGGGGAATATCGTGGCGATTATCTGTCCGACTATTCTAGCCAAAGATGCCCATGATTACCGGCGGCAGCTGGCCCGTGTGCAGACCTTTGCCCGCCGTCTGCAAATTGACCTGACTGATGGTGTGTTCGCGCCGGTAAAAACGGTCGGCTTGTCTGCTATCCGTTGGCCCGCCCACGCCCGGGCCGACCTGCATCTGATGTACCGCAATCCGCTGGAATCACTCAAGGCTGTGGTGGCCCTTAAACCTCATCTGGTAATTGTCCATGCCGAAGCCCGCGGCGATTTTATAGAACTGGCGCGGGCGTTACACGGCCATCGCATCAAAGTCGGTTTAGCATTACTGCCGGAAACTACGGTTGAGAGCATACAACCGGCACTGGAGCATATCGACCACCTGTTGATTTTTAGCGGTGACTTAGGGCATTTCGGCGGTACGGCCGATTTGGGCTTGCTGGCCAAAGTCCAAGCCGCTAAACACCGTAAACCGTCGCTCGAAATTGGCTGGGACGGCGGCATCAACGATAAAAACGTTCATCTGCTGGCGGCCGGCGGCGTCGACGTACTTAATGTCGGCGGTTTTATCCAGAGGGCCTCGAACCCGGTTGCCGCTTATGCTACACTGAAAGCACAACTATAGGTGGGAAACGTGCAAAAATTAAGCCTCAAAGAACTAGAACTCAAAGCTAATGATATTCGCGAAGATATCATCAAGATGCTGGAGGCCGCCGGCTCCGGCCATAGCGCTGGTCCCTTGGGGCTGGCCGACATTTTCGCGGCGCTGTACTTCGATATCCTCAAGCATGACCCCAAAAAACCCGACTGGGACCAGCGCGACATCCTGCTGCTCAGCAATGGCCATTGCGCGCCGGTACGTTACGCCGCTATGGCCGAAGCCGGCTACTTCGACAAAAAAGAATTACTAACGCTGCGGCAGTTCGGCTCACGTCTGCAAGGCCATCCCGAACGCCTTAAATTACCAGGCATGGAAACCACCAGCGGCCCGTTGGGTTGCGGCCTCAGCCAGGCGGCCGGCATGACGCTGGCCATGCGTATGAACAAAGACGCCCACCGTTGGGTCTATGTGGTTATGGGCGATGGTGAACTCGATGAGGGTAACATCTGGGAAGCGGCCATGCTGGCCGCCAAATACCGGCTCAATAATATTATCGGCATTATCGACCGCAACAACATCCAGATCGACGGGCCAACCGAAAACGTCATGCCGCTCGAAGACCTATCCGACAAATGGGAAGCATTCGGTTGGCATGTCATCGAGATCGACGGTAACAACATGGAGGCTATCATCGATGCTTGCGCTATGGGCCGCGCTATCGTCGAAAAACCGGTCATGATTATTGCCCACACCGTACCGGGCAAGGGCGTGGACTTTATGGAATATGACTTCCACTGGCACGGTACACCGCCGGGTCTGCAAGATTTCGAAGGTGCCCCGCTCAAAGCCGACCAGGTTAAGGTGGCCCTGCACGAACTGCGCACGTTGGGCGGCAAGATCAGGAGCGAACATGAGTGATATGCACCTGGTAGCCACCGATCTGCTTAACCACGAACTCGAAAAAGAGCCGATCCGCAAAGGCTTCGGCCGGGGCTTGGTAGAGGCCGGTAAGCGCGACGACAACGTCGTCGCGGCCTGCGCCGACCTGACCGAGTCTACCCAAATGGGCTTGTTTAAAGAAGCGTTCCCCAGTCGCTACATCGAAGTCGGTGTGGCCGAACAAAACCTGGTCACGGTCGGCGCAGGCCTGGCGCATGAGGGCAAAATTCCGTTTGTCAGCAGCTACGCAGCCTTTAGCCCGGGCCGTAACTGGGAACAGATTCGTACCACCATTTGTTTGAACGATCGACCGGTCAAAATTGTCGGCTCCCACGCCGGTATCTCGGTCGGGCCGGACGGTGCCACCCACCAGATGCTCGAAGATATCGCCCTGATGCGCGTGTTGCCTAACATGGTTGTCGTGGCGCCCGGCGACAGTGTTGAGGCCGAAAAAGCCACCATTGCCATGGCAGCCGACAAGCGCCCCGGCTACTTGCGCCTGGCCCGCGAAGGCACGCCAATTTTTACTACCAGCAAAACACCGTTTGAAATCGGCAAAGCCTACGTGTTGAGCCCCGGCAAAGACGTGACGATTATCGCTACCGGCACCATGACCTACCAGGCCTTAGTAGCGGCCGAAATGTTATATAAAGACGGCATTGATGCCGAAGTTATTCACTGCCCAACTATCAAGCCGCTAGATGCTACAACTGTTTTGCAGAGCATCCAAAAGACCCGCGGCGTGGTGACGGCCGAAGAAGCCCAGATTGCCGGTGGCTTAGGCGGAGCCATTGCCGAATTTATGAGCGAACATTGCCCGCGGCCGCTGCGGCGCATCGGTATGCGCGACGAGTTCGGCGAATCCGGCAAGCCCGATGAACTACTGGAACACTTCGGCCTGACTGCCAAACACATCGCTCTGGCCGCCCACCACCTAAGGAACACCTAAAGGAGAGTATATGCCGTTGACACTTAAGCAAATCCGGGAAAACTGCGAGCGGGCGCGGGCTACGATGAAGCGAGCGCGCAAGGAGCATTTTGCGCTCGGCGCCTTTAACCTGGACAACCAAGAGACTCTGATCGCCGTAGCCCGCGCCGCGGCCGCCAAAAAAGCGCCGGTCCTGGTCGAAGTCAGTCAGGGCGAAGTCGACGCCATGGGACTCGACAACGTCCGCGACATGGTCGACAACTACAAAGAAGAATACGGCGTCGAAATGTATATCAACCTCGACCATTCGCCATCGGTTAAGGACGCCATCGCCGGCATAGAGGCCGGCTTCGAGTTTATTCACATCGACGTCAGCCAGGCTAATCACGATGCCCCCGAGGCCCAGATTATTGACGCCACCAAACGGGTGGTGGCCTGCGCCCGCCTGACTGGTGCGTTGGTCGAGAGCGAGCCGCACTACTTTGGCGGCAGCTCTAATCTGCACACCGAAAAGATCGACTACGACGAAATCAAAAAGACGTTCAGTACGCCGGAGGGCGCCAAAGCTTTTGTGCAGGCCACCGGCATCGACACGTTCGCTGCCGCCATCGGCAACCTGCATGGCAAGTATCCGGCGCCTAAAAAACTCGACATCGACCTGCTTAAACAAATCCGCCAGGCCATCGACTGCAACATCAGCCTGCATGGTGGCAGCGGTACGCCGGCTCACTATTTTGTTGATGCCGTCAAAGTCGGCGTTACGAAAGTCAATATTAATTCCGACATGCGCGTGGCGTACCGTCAGACGCTCGAAAAAGTCCTCGACGAAAACCCTGACGAATACGCTGTCGTTAAGTTAATGGACGAAGTCATTGACGCCGTCCAGAAAGTCGTCGAGAGCAAAATCGATGTATTTAACTCCGCCGGAAAGGCTAAACCGCAGGCATGAGCAAAAAAACGCGCATTGTCTCCATCGGCGCTGCTGTGCAAGACGTGTTCCTGCAGGGCGAGATTTTTCGGCCGCACCGCGAAAACGGCAAATTGGTGCAAGAGTTCCTGTTAGGCAACAAAAATGATATCGAAAGCGTGGTCTATAGCACCGGCGGCGGGGCCACCAACGCTGCCGTAACTTTTGCCCGCCAGGGCCTTAAAAGTGCGTTTATGGGCCACATCGGCCGGGATATTGCCGGCCGGGCGGTTATCGAAGAGCTGCACCGCGAAGGTGTCGGTACCGTTCTGGCCCAGCAGTCGGACAAGCACGGTACGGCTTATTCAACCTTGCTGCTAGCCCCTAACGGCGAACGGACTATTCTGACCTATCGCGGCGCTTCGGAACATTTCGACCTGCACGTCCGCGACTTCCAAAACGTCCAGACGGATTGGTTCTACATCAGTTCGCTGGCCGGTAATTTTGAGGCGCTAAAAGTTATCATGAAATACGCCCACAAGCACGACATAAAAGTGGCGATTAATCCAGGTAAAGGGGAGCTCAAGCATTCGCGCGAGTTTAAAGAGTTTCTACCGTACGTCAGTGTTTTGAGCGTCAATAAAGAAGAGGCCCAACAGTTGTTCCACGGCGATGCGATTGAGGAGCTGGTCCGAAAAGCCGCCCAGCATGTGCCGTACGTAATTATCACCGACGGCCCCAAAGGTTCGGTAGCCGCCGACCGCAACCATATCTATAAAGCCGGTATGTACAAGGACGTGCCGGTGATTGACCGCACCGGCGCCGGTGATGCGTTCAGCAGCGGTTTTACGGCCATGGTTGCCGGCGGCCACAATATGGAATTGGCCGTCACATTTGCCAGCGCTAACTCAACCAGTGTCGTTAACCAGATCGGCGCCAAGGCCGGTATCTTGCGCCAAGACGTGCGGTTGCACCGCATGCCAATGGTCATCACGCCGTTCTAGTTAAGGTTGGCCCCATTAGCCCGGCGACGCGCCTCCCTGGCTTGTATGAGCTTCTGGCGTTCTTCTTCCGGATGGATGAATTCAGCAGTTTTGTTATTGGCCCACATCACGGTCTTATCGTAATTCCTAAGACCCCCCACAAAAAGATCCAGGCCCTCAGATTCATAACCCTCAACCGGCACCTGTGTGTCGCTCCACTCTATAAGGGGCTGTTTTTCTGGGGTATGATTGCCCTCCATGGGGCTATGCTCTGGTGCCATAATATGGTGTAGTATACATCTTTGGGCGATAAAATGCAAGCACAAGCTTTACCGCCCAAAGCGCTCATGGTACCCTGTAAGCAAGATGTCGAAAATGTTGTCAGAACTTTTGGGGGCGACGGAGCCAATGTTTACACTGGCGCTTAAGCAATTGGAGGAGGCCAGCGGCAACCCGGGTGCCGACGTTCGCCTAACCGCCGAAATCATCGGTAAAGTTCGCATTAAAACACAGGAGTTGGGGCTGGACCCCGACGACACCACTGGCAAAGAACTCTACTTCGCTCTGCTGAATAAAATTGAAAAAAACGATGAACATTTAGTCAAACAAATCGGCGGCACCGACCCGAACGATGCCGAAGCGCTGATGCCACTGATGAAAAAAGCCTGGGAAGACGTCAAAACGCCCAAGAGCTGTTGGGTGCTCAAACACAGTGTGGCCAAACAGATGCTGAAGAAAATGCCGCCTAAAGCCATTATGAAACACCTTGGGTACCGCTCTATTGACTCGATGCTCAAACGCGAAAACCTGGCCGAAATTTATGGCGCGATGCGCTTTGCTGAGTCGCCGGACTGGCTCAACAAGTTCCTCGGTAACTACAAGAAACTCAAACCCAGTGACTTCGAGACCCGGCAAATCGAAATCTTACAAATGCCGCTCGACCGTTGGGGCGATATAGCTGCCAATTTCATTCATAAGAAACGCCACAACATCACGCACCTCAAGGAACTCGGCGTTATCTTGATGCTGCCGCTGGGGCCAGGCACACACTTGCGGGGGATCACTATTTTTGCCCTGCCGCTCCTATTCCACTATCTGAATGAAATCCGTTTGTATTCGGCGTTTTTCAAGCTTAAACAGGTCCAGCCTAACTTCGGTGAGATTATCGTTGATACGCTAATAGCCGATCCGGGCCAGGCGGCAATCATGGCCGGTCAGCAGATCCACTGGCGAGTCATCCAACGCTACTTTGGCAAACTCGAGAATGAATATCATCCGGAGATTTTTGAGCCGCACGTCCAGCCGGAGGACCTGCACTGGCGGCGCGCCGAAGAATTGTTATATGAAGTCGATCCGGGGCTAGAGTTTTGGCGCGACCTTGACTATGTGGCTAGCATCTATGCCGACCGGCCGATACCGCTCAACATGCTTGACGTGGCGGCCAGCTATGTCGACCAATTGCCCTATGCTAATCGGGCAATTTACCACTTCCGCGAAGCCCTGTGGAACGAAATCTTCGTGCGCTACATGGGCGAAAAGAACCTGGAGCAACAAGTTTTGCAGCAACTCGACAACAACATGATCGCGCCCGAGAAGCTCAAGGCATGAGGACCGGCGCGCAAAGGCGGTCGGTTTTTGTACTCATCGTTTCTACCCTGGTCCTTATAATGCTCGGCGGGTATACCGTTATGCGGGCGGTGATGGGTGATAGGCAGGTTAGGTCATTCGAAGACTGCGTAGCCGCTGGTAACCCGGTGCGCGAGAGCTACCCGGAAGTGTGCACCACTCCCAATGGGCAATCATTTCCGAATCCGGGCCAGCAGGCTCCGGCTCTGCCTCGCTATAATTAGGTACTTCTTGGTACAATGAGGAGATGACTACGTTCAAGCTCACCTCGAAATACCAGCCTACCGGCGACCAGCCAGCGGCAATTGCCCGCTTGACCGATGAGCTAAAGAAGGGCACTAAAGAGCAGACCCTGCTTGGAGTTACCGGCTCGGGCAAGACGTTCACTATGGCCAATGTCATCCAGCAAACTCAAAAGCCCACGCTGGTGCTGAGCCACAACAAAACCTTGGCTGCGCAACTCTACAGTGAGTTCCGCAACTTCTTTCCCAATAACGCCGTGCATTATTTTGTCAGCTACTTCGATTACTATCAGCCCGAGGCGTATATCCCGCGCAGCGACACCTACATCGAAAAAGACAGCCAAATCAACGAAGAGATCGACCGCCTGCGCCACGCCGCTACCGACGCACTGCTTAGCCGCCGCGACGTCATCATTGTGGCCAGCGTCAGCTGTATTTACGGCATTGGTTCGGTCGAAGATTATAACGGCCTGTCGATTACTGTCAAAAAAGGCGAACGCCGGGTGCGCGACAAATTCTTGCGTCAACTGACCGACATCCAGTACCAGCGCAACGACATTGACTTTCATCGCAGCACCTTCCGGGTGCGCGGCGATGTGGTTGACGTGTTTCCGGCCGGCGAAGAACTAGCCTACCGTATCGAGTTTTTTGGCGACGAAATCGACCGCATTACTAAGATTGACCCGCTGACCGGCGAAATCCTAGCCAACCTCGACGAATACAAGATTTTCCCGGGCAGCCACTACGTGACGCCGTACGACAAGCTCAAAGTGGCCATGGGCAATATCGAGCACGAGTTGGAGGAGCGGCTGGCCTACTTCAATAAACACGGCATGTTGCTCGAAGCCCAGCGCTTGCAACAGCGCACGCGGTTTGACCTGGAGATGTTGGAAGAGACTGGTTTCGTGAAAGGGATCGAGAACTACAGCCGTTACTTAACCAACCGCGAAGAGGGCGAGCAGCCGGCTACGCTGCTGGATTATTTCCCCGATGACTTTTTGATGTTCGTCGACGAATCGCACATGACGATGCCGCAGGTGCGTGGTATGTATAATGGCGACCGGGCCCGCAAAGAGGTGCTGGTAGAACACGGCTTCCGCTTGCCGAGTGCTCTGGACAACCGTCCGCTGACGTTCAGCGAGTTCGAGAAACATATTAACAAGGTGGTCTATGTCAGTGCCACGCCGGCTGAATACGAACTGAGCCGCAGCCCCAAGCCGGCCCAGCAAGTCATCCGACCGACCGGTTTGCTGGATCCGCCGATTGACGTCCGGCCGGTCGACAACCAGGTTGACGACCTGCTGGCCGAAATCAAAGACACCGTTGCCAAGCGCCAGCGTGTGCTGGTCACCACGCTAACCAAGCGCATGGCCGAAGACCTGACCGAATACCTAAAGGAACTGGGCATCAAGGTTACCTACCTGCATAGCGACATCGATACCTTGGATCGTACCGATATCTTGCGCGACCTGCGCCTGGGTACCTACGACGTGGTAGTGGGGATCAATCTGCTGCGCGAAGGTCTGGACTTGCCCGAAGTCAGCCTGGTGGCCATTTTGGATGCCGACAAAGAAGGTTTTTTGCGCAGTGAACAAGCACTCATCCAGACCATCGGCCGGGCCGCCCGCCACATCGACGGGCACGTTATTATGTACGCGGGCAGCGTCACTGGTAGCATGAAGCGCGCCATTGACGAAACCAACCGCCGCCGCAAAATCCAGGAGGCCTATAACACCAAACACGGCATCACGCCGCAGGGTATCGCCAAGGCCGTCGAGAAGGGCTTGCGCCCCGACTTGCCCGAAGAAGCAAAAACCGCCAAGCTCAACCTCAAGAAGATTCCCAAAGACGAATACGGCCACATCATCCGCGACCTGACCAGCCAAATGGAACTGGCCTCGGCCAACTTACAATTTGAAAAAGCCGCCGAACTGCGCGATATTATCGCCGATCTCAAGAGCAAACTGTAAACTACACGGCTGTCTACGCAGTGTCGACTGAACCAGATCTTGCCCGAGCGACATGTTGACATAGGTGATATAATGTGATAGTATAATTGAGAAATTAAGGAGTCGATGTTACTATGACCACTGCTGAACACGTAGATTTTGAAGTCCCGTCCATAGGACAACGGGATGATTTAGTGCTGGCAACCACTTTTGGTGTCGCTGGCCGCGTGGGTTCCATCGCCGCTGCCGCTGGCCGTACCGCCGAAGTAGCACACCTTGTCCTCGGCGTAGACAAGCAAGCAGCCGAAGATACTTTTACCGGTCAATTGGAAGCTATGGGTCAAACCGAAATTCCTGATAACCTGGTGCCGGTTGTCCACCTGACTATGGGCGCTGAAGATGCAAACGGGCGTATGTGGACTCCCTCACATGTTATTAGGGGCCATGATGCCCTCCAGCCAAAAAATGGCCAAACTGTTCCAGATACGTACGTATGGCCTGAAATGTATACCAACCGTCCGGCGGACTGGTGGAACAAAACTCGTCCCGAAAGCGCCGGCCAATCAGAGCTGGTGGAAGCACCGCTCCAGATCGTGCTAGCTGATGTCGCTCTGCGCGGTACCAACAAGAAATGGAACAAGCAACAGGCTGAACTGGCTAAGCTGATCCAAAAGGGCAGCGGCTCAGAAACCGTAACAGTTGAAGGTATGCCGATCCTGGCTTGGGCCATGATGGACGCCGACGCCATTATTCACGGTACGCAGCGACCTGACACCGAGACTTTCAACCGCTTTGTCCAGCACGAAAGAGATCGCCGCGACGCTGACGATTGGTTGTGCGGTCCGGATGCGCGCGTCGTTGGTGACCGGGCGGGGCTCAGCAGGTCGGGCGACGGGGCCGACTCCGACATTGGCTTTCGTTCCGTGATGGGGCAGAAACGGTCTGATTGAGCCGATTAGACCGTAGCCTTCTCGGCTCGTTCTCTTTTTAGGCTGTCAGCCAAGCTCCAGGCTGCGCTGAACCAGATAATCACCAAGTGCTTGGGCGCGGGTGATCGGCGCGGCGTGGCCGGCCGTTAAATCAGCGAAAATTTCTGAGTGACCACCCGGTAATAGCCAGCTAGTCCAGCGATGGCCGTCTTCGGCGTTAAACAGCGGGTCGCGCACGAACCAGGTGGCCGTGACGGCCACGCCGCTCTTTTGGATACGCTCCAAGTCATCGTGAATCCGGCAGCTGCTAACCGACATACCCTCACTCGGTATACGCCATGGATATTTCAGATAGACGGCCGCCTGTATGAGTGCTTTGGGGTTAAAGATGAAAGGCATGGTCTTGACGTTGAATTCCTGGCGGATTTCCTCGTTGAGCAGGCGAGGTACCCGAAGTGTCAAGTCAACTAAACTGTGGTTGGTGATGCCGGCTGGCGCTAGTAAATGCGCTTGGCGAATATACTGCAGGGCTTGATCATCCAGGGCTGCCAACGTCTGTCCGCTAAGGGAGTGCGGGGCAACATCAGATGCTTCGTACCCGTGGTCTTTATTGAGTGCCCGCAACAGGCCGGCAGCTGCCTGGGCCGGCAGTTTTTCGGGATGGACAAGTTGATCCAGGCTAAAGGCGTGCCGCCAACTGCCGCGCTCCGGCGTATAGGTAACGGTCGGTTTGCCGCGGCCAGCAGCTACCTTGGCCAGGCCGCGGTATGATTCTTCAAAACCAAAGAAGCCGGGCATGATAACCAATGGCACCGGATCCGCCGTTTCAACTGGCCGTTCCAAGGTGTAATCAACTTTCAAACTGTCAATCCAAGCTTCGCCATGTTCTGTGGTGGTCGGGATCTGGGCCCTTGCTTCGGCCATTGAACAGTCTCCAATGATTGAAACAATAGTACATCATACACAAGCGTTTTGGCAAATCCTCTAGGTTTCATCTGTTATCGGTGATATACTGGCCGGCATGGAACAGGCTAAAAAACGGCAAAAGAAAGAAGACGAGCAATTTTGTTCGAGTTGCGGCGAAGTCATTAAGCGTGAGGCGGTGATTTGCCCGCATTGTGGCGTGCAAGTTGGCGATATTGAATACAAACCGGCGGCTGCGGCGGGCGCGCCGGCACCCAAAGACAAGGCCGTGGCCGTCATCCTGGCAGTATTCCTGGGTTTTTGGACTTGGGTTTATACCTATCAAAAAGACGCCTGGAAATTCTGGCTCAACTTGGTGTTAAGCGTGGTGACGCTGGGTTTATGGGGAGTGTTCGTGGCGTGGCTGTGGGCTGTTATCGACGCGGCCGTCAAACCGGACAGCTATTACCGCAACTTTCCTAACTAGCGCCTCTGGCGGCAACTCTGTTAGCCGTGCTATACTGAAAAAACCCTATGAGCAAATTGACTCGTGATGACGTCTTAAAATTGGCCCGGCTGTCGCGGCTGCAGTTGACTGATGAAGAAATCGATCAGTTTGGCGCCGAAATTAGCGCCTTGCTGGAATACGTTACACAACTGCATGAGGTAAACCTGGAGGGGATTGAACCGACCTATCAGGTGACGGGGTTAAAGAATGTGATGCGCCCGGACGAGGTTATGGACTATGGGCCCGACCAACAGGCGTTGCTGCAGAATGCGCCGGCTACCGAAAAAGGGCATTTTAAAGTAAAGAGGATGGTCGAATAATGGCCGCCGCTGCCGGTTTGTCCGGCCTTGCTGACGCCTGGCCGTCGATTGCCGAACTGGCTGCCAAAGTTCAGGCTGGCGAGCTCAAGGCTGCCGATTTGGTGGAACGTTCGCTTACGGCCATTGAGAAACATCAGGAGTATAACGCCGTGATTGTCACGACGGCCGGGCGCGCCCGCAGCCGTGCCGCCGAGATTGACGCACGGGTGGCCAACGGCGAACAGGTCGGCCGGCTGGCGGGCGCGCCGTTCATCGCCAAAGACAACTTCCTGACCTTTGGTAGTGAAACTACTGCCGCCAGCAACATCCTCAAGGGCTTTGAGGCGCCGTACCAGGCAACGGCTATCGACAAGCTGGAACTGGAAGGTGCCATTTGCGTCGGCAAAGCCAATCTTGATGCTTTTGCCCACGGTGCCAGCACCGAAAACAGTGACTTCGCCATCACTAAAAACCCGCATGACCCTCAGCGCGTACCGGGCGGCTCGTCTGGCGGATCGGCCGCCGCCGTCATTTTGCAGCTGGCCCCTTTTGCCATCGGCACCGACACCGGCGGCTCGATCCGCCAGCCGGCCAGCTTCTGCGGGGCTGTCGGCCTCAAGCCCACCTATGGGCTGGTCTCCCGTTCCGGCGTCATTGCCATGGCTAGCAGCACCGATGTCATCGGCCCGCTGGCTACTTCCGTCGAAGACGCCGCGATTGTGCTCGACGTCATGGCCGGTCGCGATCCGCTGGATAGCACCAGTATCGAGCGCGACACTCACGCCTACATCGACCTTGACTCCAATTTGAAAGGCCGCAAAATTGGCGTCATCGAAGAATATATGACTGACGCGCTGGACGATGGCGTCCGCACGCAAGTCGCTGCCGTCCTGACCAAGCTCAAACAAGCTGGTGCCGACGTCAAGCCGGTCAGTTTGCCGTCGCTGCCGCTGGCCCTGGCCTGCTACTACATCATCTGCCCGGCCGAAGTCAGCAGTAACTTGAGCCGCTACGATGGCCAGCATTTCGGCTACGCCGTTCCCCAAGCCAAAGACCTCGAAGAAAGCTTTTCGCTGGCTCGCAGCCAAGGCTTTGGCCGCGAAGCCAAGCGGCGGATCATGATCGGCACCTATGTGCTTAGCAGCGGCTATTACGACGCCTATTACAAAAAAGCCCAGCGGCTGCGGACTAAGCTCATCAACGAATTCAACCAGGTCTTCAAAGAAGTTGACTACCTGGCTGGCCCGGTAGCACCGACCACCGCTTTCAAAATCGGAGAACTTGCCCACGACCCGCTGCAAATGTACCTGCAGGACATTATGACCGTTGCCGCTAATCTGGTTGGAGTGCCAGCTATCAGTATTCCGGCCGGCAGCAGCCACGGCTTACCCGTCGGATTACAATTAATGGCCGCCCAAAAGCACGATCGTCAGCTGCTGGGCCTCGCGCGAGCCACAGAAGGAGTTATCTAATGGATACATTTACGATCGTCAGTATAGCGGCACTCGTTGTCGTTTTTATAACAATAATCTTGGGCATACGCTTCAAACGCAAACCGCGCAAGATCAAACCGCAGGACTTCCAAACTAAATGGAAAGAGTTGCAGAAGTTGCTGGCCAACAAAGAGACATGGGGCGAAGCCGTGGTTGACGCCGACCAGTTGCTGGACCGGGCTTTGAAGCGCCTGCGTTTTAAGGGTAAGTCTATGGGCGAGCGGTTGGTTAACGCCCAGAAACAGTTCACTAACCACGACGCCGTATGGTCGGCCCACAAATTTGCTATGAAAATCATGAGTGATACCGACGACATCAAGCTCAAAGAGGAAGATATTAAAAAAGCGCTGCTTGGTTTTGGCCAAGCTCTCAAAGATATAGGAGCGTTCAAAAAATGATAGCTGCCGACGTCCGAAAACAATACAGCCTCGCTGTTGGGATTGAGTGCCACGTGCAACTCAAGACCGTGACAAAATTGTTTTCGGCCGTCGGCAACGATGCCCGCGAAGCGCCGCCGAACACCTTGATCAGCCACATCGACTTAGGAATGCCCGGAGCGCTGCCGGTACTGAACGAAAAAGCCGTAGAGCTGGCGGCGCGAGCGGCGTTAGCTTTGAACACCGAGCCGCAGTCGTTCAGTAAGTTCGACCGCAAACACTACTTTTACCCCGACTTGCCGATGGGCTACCAAATAACCCAGTTCTACAATCCGATCATCCGCGACGGTTCGGTCACCATTACCGTTGACGGTCAAGAAAAAACTATTCGCATCCGCGAAGCCCACCTGGAAGCCGACGCCGGCAAGTCGACTCATCCGGCCGGCAAGGATTACAGCCTGGTTGACCTTAACCGTGCCGGCACGCCGCTGCTTGAAATCGTCTCGGAACCTGACATGCACAGCGCCGCCGAAGCCCGCATCTATGCTAAAGAGTTGTATCTGCTGATGCGCTACGCCGATGTCTCGGACGCTAACCTGTATTACGGCAACATGCGCTTCGACGTTAACGTCAGCGTCAGTAAAGACCCGGGCACACTCGGCACCCGTACCGAAACCAAAAACCTTAACAGCTTCCGCAGCGTCGAGCGGGCCATTGAGTACGAAACCGACCGGCAGATCGAACGGCTCGAAAAGGGCGAAAAAATCGTTCAAGAAACCCGCGGCTGGGACGAAGCCAAACAAAAAACCGTGCCGCAACGCAGTAAAGAGGAGGCCCATGACTACCGCTACATGCCCGAACCCGACGTGCCGCCGCTTGAGCTAACCGCTAACATAGTCAAGCCGCTGCGCGAGATTATGCCGGTCATGCCGGGCGAATGGCGCAAGCGCCTACAAAAACTTGGTATCGACCAGGCTCACATCGACACATTACTGGAAGCCGAGGTCGAAACACCTCATCTGACGTATCTGGAACTAATCGAACAAAACCTCGACAATCCCGACCTGGCCAAGTTCCTGGCTAACTGGAACGTTAACGTTATGATCCCGCTGGTCCGCGAGGATACGTTCAAACTCAAAGACAATGCCCACTTACAGCTTCAAACCACTCTGTATGAGCTGGTTAAGTCCAACAAACTTAGTTCCACCAACGCCAAGTTACTCTTTACCCAACTGGCCGAGAACGAAAAACTACCAGCAAGCATAGAAAAATATGCCGAAGAACAGGGCCTGGTGCAGGAATCCGACGAAGGCGCCATCGAGGCAATCGTCAAGCAGGTATTGGCTGATAACCCCAAAGCTGCCGAAGACGTTAAAAATGGCGAAACCAAAGCTATCGGCTTCTTGGTTGGTCAAGTCATGAAACAATCCAAAGGCCAGGCCAACCCGCAAATCGCCCAGCAACATATCCGCAAACAGCTGGGTGCCTAGCCGCAAGCTAGTAGCGCGGCTTCAGCTGGTATTGGGAGCCCGCTTCTTCGGCCTGCAAGCCGCTCTGCACAAACCGGTTGCCGGCCGCAAAAAGAAATATTCCGCCCAGCACGATCGCACCCACCGCAAGGCTAATTGCCACTACGGTTAATGCCGCCGGCTTTTGGGTCCGCGACAAAGCCCCTATGATTACCAGGTAAAATAACCCGCCGATCGGCACAGCTGCGGCCATGGATGCCACAAACACCGTCATCATGATTGACACCGGGGACATCGTATCGATCGGCGCACCGAAGAACGCCAACAACCAGAAGCTCAACCCGAAGACGACGACAGATGTGCTGCCGGCACCGAAGATACTTATATAGCCGGCCCGGGGGAGGTGACGATAGGCAAACGCCCAGCTGCAAAGGCAGGTAGCAGCTATGGCCAGCACTACGATGAACAGCGGTTCGAATATCAGGAGGCCGAAGGCATCGTCAAAACCGGTTGCCGGCCGGTTTTGAATATGAGCAATCAACCCAAAGGCGATACCTGTAGTTATGGCCGATACGGCTGCCGTCAGAGCGACCAGCTGAACCAGGGTGGAAGGTCGGGTGCCCGAAAAAAGTTTTGCATGAGCCATCTATATAAAGAATACCATAACCAAAATACACAAATTTGATACAATGGTACTAATGAGTACTACACCTGTCCGCAAAGCTGTCATTGCTGCCGCCGGCTTCGGTACGCGCTTCTTGCCGCAAACCAAGGCCATGCCCAAAGAAATGTTGCCGCTGGTCGACAAACCGATTATCCAATATATTGTCGAGGAGCTGGCCGACGCCGGCATCGAGGACATCGTCATTGTAACCGGCTACCATAAACGCTCCATCGAAGACCATTTCGATTACATCAGCGCCGACCTGCGCGCCAACCTTAAGCAGGGCGGCAAAATTGAACTGCTCGAAGCCACCAAGCATATTTCCGACCTGGCCAACTTTGCTTACATCCGGCAGAAGGGCCCCTACGGCAGTGCTACGCCGGTCATGAATGCGGCCCACCTGATCGGCAACGAGCCATTCATCTACACCTTTGCCGATGACCTGATTGTTTCCCGGCCTAATCGGTTTAAGCAGATGATTGATCTGCACGAAGAACTCGGTGGCATTATTCTGCCCTGTATCAAGCTCAACAAAGACGAAGAGTATAAACGCTATGGCGTTGTCGAAGGCGAGGCGGTCCGGCCGGATGTTATCCGTATGCGCGGGCTGGTCGAAAAGCCCGGCAAAGAACAAGCGCCGTCCAACTTCGCCAGTGTCGGCGGCTATCTGCTGACGCCGGATATCTTCGAATACATTGAGCGCGGTAAAGCCAGCCTATCCGAAGACCACGAATTCTACCTGACAACCTATGCGCTGGAACCAATGATCCGCGACGGCAAGGCATTGTTCGGCTGCGAGCTGCAGGACAGCCGCTACTACGACACCGGCAATAAACTTGAGTATCTCAAAACAGTTGTTGACTTTGCGTGCGAGCATCCGCAAATCGGTACGGCCTTTCGCGAATATCTCCGTAGCCTAAAAGTTGACGAATAAGGTATACTACCTATATGAGTGCAGACCTAAGCCTGAAAATCCTCGTTATCGTCCTGTCCGCTACCCTGGCCATCTTTTTGATTCTTGGTATTGTGCTGATCATTAAACTTATCCAAGTCGCCAATGGCATCAAGCATATCACCCAAAAAGCCGAACAGATCGCCGACAAGGCCGAGGCCGTGACCGAGTTCTTCGAACAGGCGGCGGCACCGGTAGCCATCGGCCGCTTAATCGGTAATATTACCGACATGATAACGCGAAAAGGTAGAGGGGGTAAAAATGGGTAAAGGTAAGAATTTTGCCATCGGCGCTTTAGTTGCCGGTGCCGCCGGCTATATCGCCGGTATCCTAACGGCGCCAAAAAGCGGTAAAGAGACCCGCGAAGACATCAAAGAAGTAGCCGTCAAAACCAAACGCGAAGCCGAAAAACGGCTCAAGGAACTATACAGCGACCTCGAAGATTTGATCGAAAAGGGCCGTAAAGCTGCCGATAAAATGAGTGATAAAGCCCGCGATGAGTGGGATAAAGCTGTGGCCACGGCCGTTGACGCCAAAGAGAAGGTCCGCGAAGTACTGTCTGCCCTGCACGAAGGCGACGCCGACGATAAAGACCTCGATAAAGCCATCAAAGAAGCCGGCGAAGCGATTAAGCATCTCAAAACCTATCTCAACAAAGAGGCAAAATAACTCGCGCCGCAGGCGCTCATCCCTTATACTATATGATGTAATACGGTAGAGGGTATGGCCAAAAAATCACTGCAACCGCGTGACTTTGTGCATCTGCATAACCACACGCAATATAGTCTGCTCGACGGGTTAACCAAAATACCGGCGCTGGTCGACTACGTCAAAAGCCACGACATGGAGGCTGTGGCAGTAACCGACCACGGCACTTTGTCGGGGCTGATTGAATTTTATGCCGAAGCCCAGGCGGCCGGTATTAAGCCCCTGTTTGGCATGGAGGCGTATGTAGCGCCGCGGGCCCACACCGACAAAGACCCGCAAAAAGACAAGCAATATTATCACCTCACTTTGCTAGCCATGAACAACACCGGCTACCAGAACCTGATGCGCCTGAGCACCATTGCCAATCTGCAGGGCTATTACTACAAACCGCGTGTTGACCACGAGCTGCTAGAGCAATATAACCAAGGACTGATTGTGCTGAGTGGCTGCATCGGCGGCGAGGTAGGTGACCTGTTGCGGCAAGACCAATACGACCGTGCCAAAAAACTGGCCGAATGGTATAAGTCGGTGTTCGGTGATCGCTACTATATCGAGGTGCAAGACCATGGCCACCCGGACCACCCCAGCAAATGGGACGAACAGGTTGCGGTCAACCGGCAACTGCTGCGGCTGGCTAAAGAACTCGATATACCGGCCGTGGTAACGTCGGACGCCCACTATCTCAAGCACGCCGATCAAGAGGCACACGAAATCCTGCTTTGCGTGCAGACCGGCTCGTACCTGAGTGATGCCAACCGGATGAGCCTAAAAGAGTTTGAATTGCATGTGGCCGACCCCAGGGAGCTGATTAAGCGCTGGGAAACCGATTATCCGGAGTTGATTGCCAACTCACGGGCGATTGCTGACCGTTGTAACGTTACGCTGGAACTTGGTAAAATCCTGATCCCTAAGTTTCCGGTGCCCCGCGGCGAGACCGAGCGTTCGTACCTGGAGAAGCTGGTCTACCGCGGCCTGGCGTGGCGCTATGGCGGCGTAGACGAGGCCAAGGCCGACAAGCTTGACATCAAAGAGGCCAAGAAGACGCTCGCCAAAGAAGTGGCCGACAGGGCAGCCTTCGAGCTAGAGGTTATTGAGAACATGAATTTCAACGGCTACTTCCTGATTATTGCTGACTTCATTAACGCCGGTAAAGACAAGGGAATTGTCTTCGGCCCGGGCCGCGGTTCGGCGGCCGGTTCGATTATTGCCTATTCGCTGAAAATTACCGAACTTGACCCCCTCAAGTACGATTTGCTATTTGAACGGTTTTTGAACCCCGACCGTATCAGCATGCCCGACATCGACATCGATATCCAAGATAGCCGCCGCGATGAGGTTATCCAGTACTGTATCGATAAATACGGTACCGAGCGGGTGGCCAATATCGTGACGTTTGGCCGGATGGCGGCGCGCAACGCCGTGCGGGATGTGGCGCGGGTGCTGCAGGTACCGTACGCCGATGCCGACCGGCTGGCCAAAATGATCCCGCCGCCGGTGCAGGGGCGCCACATCCCGCTGGCCACCTCGCTGCAAAAAGACAATGACCTCAAGACCGAGTATCAGAACAACGAACAATCCAAGCGGGTCTTTGACCTGGCCGTCCAACTGGAAGGCACCATTCGCAGCCACGGCGTGCACGCCGCCGGCGTGGTGATCGCGCCGGACGACATCGTTAAATTCGCACCGCTGGAAATGGCCCAAAAGGGCGTCGTGGCTACGCAGTACTCGATGGGCCCGATCGAAGACCTCGGCCTGCTAAAAATGGATTTTTTGGGCCTCTCCAACCTGACGATTATCAAGAACGCCTTGCGTATTATCCGGAAAGTCTACGGTACAGACATTGACATCAACACCTTGCCGCTAGATGATGCCAAAACCTTTAAGCTGTTCCAGCGCGGCGATACCACCGGCGTGTTCCAGTTTGAATCATCCGGCATGAAGCGTTATTTGCGGGAGCTCAAGCCGACCGTTTTTGACGATATTATTGCCATGGGGGCACTGTACCGGCCCGGGCCGCTGACTGCCGGTCTGACTGATAAGTTTATTGCCCGTAAAAACGGCCGCGAAGCCGTCACCTTTGACCACGGACTGATGAAATCGGCGCTCAAAGACACCTACGGCGTCATGGTCTACCAAGAGCAGTTCATGCAGATCGTCCGCGACATGTGCGGTTTTACCGGCGGCGAGTCGGACACGTTGCGCAAAGCTGTCGGTAAGAAAAAGCGCGACATGATGGTAAAAATGAAAGACAAAGTTATCCAGGGGGCGCTGGCCAAGGACGTTCCCCAAGCCGTGGCCGAGAAATTCTGGAAAGACCTGGAAGGTTTTGCCGACTACGCTTTCAACAAGTCGCACGCTGCCTGCTACGGGCTAATTGCCTACCAGACAGCCTATCTCAAGGCCCGCTACCCGGCAGCCTTTATGGCGGCACTGATGAGCAGCGACTACGACGACACCGACCGTTTGGCCATTGAAATTAACGAGTGTAAACACATGGGTATTGCCGTCTTGCCGCCGGACGTTAATGAATCATTCCTGGAATTCGCCGTGGTACCGGATAAGCAAGAAATCCGCTTTGGCTTGAACGCTATTAAAAACGTCGGTACCGGCGCGGTCGAAGAGATCCTGCGTGCCCGGGCTGTAGACGGCACCTTTGCCAGCCTGGAAGACTTTTTGAGCAAAGTCAGTCCGCGTATCGTTAACCGCAAGGGGCTGGAAAGTTTAATTAAAGCCGGAGCTTTTGACCGGTTCGAAGAGCGCAGTAAACTGCTGCACAACATCGACGCCCTGCTGGCTTTTGCTAACCGTCTGCAAAAGCAAACCGATACCGGCCAAACCGACCTGTTTGGCGACACTATCGAAGTGGCGGTGGTTACGCCGCAACTGTCGCTGGAGGCTGCCGCGGCGGCTATCCCGGTGCGCGAACAGTTGCAGTGGGAGCGTGAATTGCTAGGGTTGTATCTTTCACAACACCCTTTGCAGGCCTACGAGACCTTTTTGCGCGAACAAGCTATGCCGCTGACGGCCTTTACGACCGACCATGACGGCCGGGCCGTCACGGTGGCCGGTATTATTAGTGACCTGCGCGAGATTACTACCAAAAACGGCCAGCGCATGGCGTTTATTAAAATTGCCGATATGGATGGCGAGATGGAGCTAATCTTATTCCCTAATACCTATCAGCAGACTACCGGTATCTGGGAGCGGGACCGGGTAATATTAGCCCGCGGCAAAATTAACGCCCGCAACCGCGACGGTAGTCCGACCGACGAACTCAAGGTCATGGTGGATGACGCCCGCGAGATTACCCTGGAACAGGCGGCAGCCTACCAGGCTACCGGCAAGAGTGTCCGAGTGCCAAAGCCGCGCAAGGCGGCGGCCGCTGCTGGACGGCCGCAGGCCGTCCAGCAGCCTTCGCTACCGACCATGGAACGGGTCTATATCCGCCTGGCAGATAGCACCAACCAACAGCTGCTGGTTTCTTTGAAAGAAACGATAGACGCTAATCAGGGCGATACCGAGGTCGTACTGGTCTTGGGGACAGCCGATAACAAACAAATCGTTAAGTTGCCGACACGGGTTGAACGGAATCAATCTGTATTGGAACAGTTAGCCAGCCTGGTGGGCGAAGCCAATCTTAAACTACAGTAACCAATATATATAAAAGAGCCTAGCGGATTACACCGACGCCTTGGCTGAGGATCAGACATAACGCGACAGCTGCCAAAATAGTAACATCCCAAACAGGGTGTTTAAGCACAAAACGTTCGCCTTTGCGCACGGCCCGGTGGACGGCCCGGCTGTGCTTGTAGAGCAGGTACACCAAGCCGCCGCCGATAAGCAGGCCCAGGAAGAAGCCGATCCACGGTAAACGGCCGCCGGTCAAAGCCTGAGCCTTGCTGACGGTCTTACTGGTTTCTTGGTTGGCCAGGGTCTGGTCACCAAGTACGGCTGCCGGTTGGCCGTCTTCGGCCGGCCGGCCGTAGAGCGCAACTACCACGGTTTCGGAACTGTTGCCCTGATAACTTTCGGCCTGAGCGACGCCGAAACCAACTTCGCTATAATCATTAGCCAACAGGTTCTCCCGGTGTTCGGGGCTACTCAGCCAACCCGTGACAACGCCGGCGCTGTCGCTGAAGCCGTAGGCCAGGTTTTCGGCGGCTTTTTCGTAGTGATAGCCGGTCTGGTTAATGAATGACCAGGGCGCCTGCCCGTCAGGGGTAATATGAGACCAATAATTGCGCGCCACCATGTCGTCGGCTTTGGCCTGGGCGGCGGCGGTCAGTTGCGGGTCGGCCGTCAAGGACAGCTTACCATTACCGGCGCGTTGCTGGTTGGTGGCCCGCAACAATTCAACGGTGCTGATATTAGCGGTATATGATAAAACCTCACGCTGGGAGCGGGCCACCGATGGATAACTGAGCCACAAAGCCAACCCTACGATCAGAACCAGCGGCAAATACGGCCAGTACACCTTGACGTAGTGTTTGGGGTGTTTTTGGTGGGAAGTTTTGTGTGTTTTTATCGGCATCTATCACTATTGTAAAGATGCATAAGCAGTTAATCAAGCAAAACGTCCGGGGCAAAACGGCAATGGTACAGAGCCATGGCGGCGGCCTGGGTAACGTTGAACGATTCTTTGCGCCCGGACATAGGAATAACCAGGTGCAGATCGGCTTGTTGCAGGACTTCAGGCTCAATGCCCTCGACCTCGCGGCCAACGATAATCGCCAGCTTGTCCGGCGGCCGGAAGTCGGGCAGGGCAAGGGCCGTCTTGGTTTGTTCCAGGGCCGCAACGCTGTAGCCTTTCTGACGCAGCGCGGCCAAGACCGGCTCGATAGCCGGACTGTGTTGCCAGCTTTGAGTGGTTTCGGCCCCCAAGGCGGTTTTGTGTATCTGGCGGTCGATTTTGGCGGCCAGGTGAGGCAACCGTTTATCCTCGACCCCTTTCGGCAGGGCCGGGTATGGCGTGTAGCCTGTCAAGTAAACTTGCGTGGCTCCCAAGCCTTCGGCTGTCCGCAACAATGAGCCGACATTATGAGCGCTACGGACGTTATGGGCGATTAAAACTAACGGGCGCATGCCGGTATTGTACCGCACGCTACGGCCGCGGCACATAACTCCGGGAACAGCCTTGGGGTTTTAGCCTAAAACGCTTATACTAATAGGTATGAGTCAAGACGCTCGCCGCGATGATGAGCAGGCTACCCTGCGCCGCGCCCGCCTACTGAATATGGCGTATATTGACACGTCGCAAATCGCCAATAAGCCGCTCTATAAAGACCTGCTGCCCAAAGAGGAGCTGTACCAGCTTAAAGTTATCCCCCTGCAAGCCGACGAACATACCATTACGTTCGGTGTTACCAACACCACCTCGCAGCAGACGTTCGACAAGTTGCGCCAGCAATTTCTCGACCAACGAACTAGTTTCGCGCTCATCTCGGACAGCGGCTTTCGCGAATACATGAAGCTATATGACCCGCCTAAAAAAGTAGAATACCAGGACATTACCATCAAGCAGGCCGGCTCCAAAGATTTACAGCAATCGGTTTCGGCAACGCTGACCCAGGTGCGGGCCGACGATACGCTGGCCTATCTGGTCAAACAGGCACACAACCTGAACGCCTCGGACATCCACCTGGAAACGCAACGGGACTTTGTGCGTATCCGTTTCCGTATCGACGGCGTGTTGCACACCATTGCCCAGTTGCCGCCGGACAAATATCACTCCTTGGTATCCGAGATCGCCAGTGCCGGCAATATATCGACAGCTTCTGAAGAGCCGCAGCAGGGGCACATCGCCCAACGTATCCACATGGCCGACGGCAGCGAAGTGGACGTCAACGTCCGTCTGGAGACGGTACAGAGTATTAACGGCATGGACGTGGTGATGCGCCTGTTTAATATGCAGCAGGACATGTACCAATTGGATCGGCTGGGGCTGTCGCCCGACCAGCGCAAGGTGGTAGACGACATTATCAACAAGCCCAGCGGCCTGGTATTGGTAGTCGGCCCCACCGGCTCCGGTAAAACTACCACCCTATATTCCATGTTGAACTCGCTCAACAACGACGAGCGCAAGATCATAACCATCGAAGACCCGGTAGAGTACCAGTTCGCCGGCATTACCCAAATATCGGTGACTTCGCAAAACAACGCCGAGACGCATTTTGCCAACAAGCTGCGGGCGGTACTGCGGTTGGACCCCGACATTGTCATGGTCGGCGAAATCCGCGACACAGACACCGCTAAAACATCGCTGCAAGCGGCGTTGACCGGCCATCTAGTGCTGTCGACCTTTCACGCTTCGTCGGCCGCGGCGGCGCTAACCCGCCTAATGGACGTTATCGGCGAAAACCCGCTGTTCGTTTCGGCTATCCGCCTGGTCATGGCCCAGCGGCTGGTGCGCAAGCTGGACGACAAACTCAAGCAGCCGTACGACCCTGATGAGGCAACCCTCAAGCAAATCAGAGAAGTCATCGACACGCTGCCCAAGGGTATCGACCGGCCCAGCCTGGACGGGCTTAAGCTGTATAAGCCAGGCAAATCAGAGGATAACCCCTATGGTTTTAGCGGCCAGATCGCTCTGCGCGAGCAATTTATGATGACCGGCGATATCCGGACTTTGCTGGAGAAAGGCAAAACCACCTCTTCGCAAGAAATTGAGGCAGCGGCCATTAAAAGCGGCATGCACACCATGTTGCAGGACGGTATTTTACGGGTGGTGGCCGGCGAAACCACCTTGGATGAGATTTATCGGGTGATTGGCTAACAGGGGTCAAAACATAAGCTCTATTGACATTATCTAACAAGTGTGCTATAATGAAAAGATAATGGCACGAGCAGTATACATTGGCGGATTTGGCGGCAACCACCTGACAGCAGATGAGGTTGCCCGCGCGGCCGTAGACGACGGTTATTATGGAGACGTAGACCGATTTACCTTTGGCTATGCTATGGATAATCCCGACCGGATACGTCGTGCGGTTGACGGCGTTGACGTCATTACTCACTCGGCTGGCATGTTGGCGCTGCGCGGCACAATGCCTGATACGATTGCCGCTTTTAATGCTCCGGTACCGACACCTGTGTCTCGTCTGGTTTCCCGTACATTCCTAAAAATGGCACGTATGTGGACGCCGGGCATTGGTATTAAATCGCCGCGTCAGTTGGCCGAAGCAACGCAGCTTACTATGGATTCGATGATTGAGATGGGGACCCATCCAAAGGCTAATCTTCGCTACTTGCCGGAAATTACCCGGTTCAACGGGCCGGAACTGGCCGCCGATTTTAGTAGCTGGGGTGTAGCAACCGATCTGGTGTATACGGATAATGATACTTACTTCCAGATGCCCTCGGGTGTTGAGCCGATGCTGGACAATGCCAGAGTTGGCTTGGTTCGGCTGCCTGGCGAGCACGACGAGCTGGTTTTACGCCCTGAACGAGTATTGCGAGCGTACTTTGAGGCTCGCGAGGCGCCGCCGGCGCGCCCGTCGCTTAGTTTTTAGGCTTTATACGATAACTTTGGCGATAGCCGGAACCAGCCGGTCGTCTAGGACTGAGGGGATAATCTCTTGGGCTGTAAGGTTTTCGACCAGACCGGCGATCACTTCGGCCGCAGCGATTTTGTGCTGGTCGGTGATTTGCCGGACTTTATTATCGAGCGCGCCGCGGAAGATGCCCGGGAACGCCAGGGCGTTATTGACCTGGTTAGGGAAATCGCTGCGGCCGGTGGCCATAACGGCCACGCCGGCGGCCTTGGCCTCATCGGGCATGATTTCGGGCGTGGGGTTGGCCATGGCGAAGACGATCGGGTCTTTGGCCATGGTTTTGATAAACTCGGGTGTTAGCAGACCGGGCTTGGAGACGCCGATAAAGATATCGGCGTCTTTCAGCGCGTCGGCCAAAGACCCGTCCACGTCGTGCGGGTTGGTGACGTCCAGTAACTTTCTCTTTTCACTATTCAGGTCGGTGCGATGGGCGCTGACGATACCCTTGCTGTCAACGGCCAGAATCTCCGGCCGGGCGTACTCGTGCAAAAGCCTGATAACGGCCGTGCCGGCTGCGCCGGCGCCGACCACCACGATCCGGCTATTACGCAGCTCACGTCCGGTAAGTTTGGCGGCGTTGATCAAGCCAGCCAGCACCACCACAGCCGTACCGTGCTGGTCGTCGTGAAACACCGGAATCGGCAACCCGGCCTTCAATCGTTCTTCTACCTCAAAACAAATCGGCGCGGCAATATCTTCCAGGTTGATGCCGCCAAAACTCGGCGCTATGGCCGCCACGGCGGCCACGATTTCATCGGGTGTGTGCACGTCCAGCACGATCGGCACAGCATCAATATCGGCAAAGTGCTTAAACAACATAGCCTTACCCTCCATCACCGGCAAAGCACCGTACGGGCCGATGTCACCCAAGCCCAATACGGCCGAACCGTCACTAATCACAGCCACGCTGTTGTTCAGCCAGGTATAATCGCGGGCTTCTTCCGGATGCTCGGCCACATAACTGCTAACCGCCGCCACGCCCGGTGTGTAATAAGTACTCAGCTTATCGCGGCTATCCAGGCTGTCTTTCAGCTGCAAGCTAATTTTGCCGCGCAGCTCTTTGTGTTTGCGCAAGGCCTCGTCGCCAAAGTTTTTGCTCATGTCTTTATCATACCACTTCCGGCTTGCATCCAAAGAGTAAATAGTGTAGTATTTACGGGTTATGTCATCTGTTATCGCTGAAATCGAAGCAAAGTACAAGAAATCTGCCGTCGTTGACGTCAAGAGCGGTGATACTGTGCGCGTGCACCAGAAAATCCGCGAAGGCAACAAAGAACGTATCCAGATTTTCGAAGGCCTGGTTATCCGCACCGACCGTACCGGCAGCCACACCGCCTCAATTACCGTCCGTCGTATTGCCAGCGGTATCGGTGTCGAAAAAACTTATTTACTGCACTCACCGTTAGTTACCAAAGTCGAAGTCGTCAAGCGCAGCAAGGTTCGCCGCAACTACTTATCATACATGCGCGACCGCACCGGTAAATCTGCCCGTCTAACCGGCATGGCCTTTGATAAAGAAACTGTTAACGCCGTCCACGACGAAAAAGCCGAAGCCGAGGAAGCTAAACTCCACGAACAGGCCGAGGCCGAACACGAGGCTCAAGCTGCCAAAGAGGCTGCCAAAGAAGCCAAGACCGAAGCTAAGGTTGAGGCCGCCAAAGCAGAACATGAAGAGGCTGCGCCCGAAGCGGCGGCTGATAAGCCTGCCGACAGCGACAAAAGTTAAATAATCGTTAAGTATCTCTTAATGTTTCATTAAAACCGCTCCGACCGTGAGCGGTTTTTGGTATGATGCATGTATGCAACGGGTAATTGGTATTGACGAGGTAGGGCGCGGCTGTTGGGCCGGACCACTATTGGTAGTGGCAGCTCGCCAGGTCGGTACCATGCCTGCGGGGGTGGCCGACTCAAAGACGCTCACCAAAAAGCGCCGCGAACAATTATTCACGGCTATTGAGGCGGTTTGCGATATCGGCGAGGGCTGGGTACAGCCGGACGAAATTGACCGGCTGGGCCTAACGGCTGCCATGCGGCTGGCGGTGGAACGGGCACTTGCCGGGCTGGCCGCGGCTGCCGACGAAGCCATTATTATGGACGGCAACATCAATTATTGCCCGCCGCAGTTCACGGCCGTGCAATGCGTTGTTGATGCCGACGCCACCCATCCGGTTGTTAGTGCGGCCAGTATCTACGCCAAAGTTCGCCGCGACCGGCATATGGCCGAGGCGGCAGCCGAATATCCTGGTTACGGTTTCGAGAGCCACGTCGGTTACGGCACCAAAACCCACCGCCAGGCCCTGCAACTGCACGGTGTCTGCAAACTGCATCGGCAATCATACAAACCAATCCAAGCGTTATTATGACGACAGTCGAGACGGGCCGCCGGGCCGAGGCGGCCGCGGCCAAATATGTGCAAGACCGCGGTTTTCGGGTGCTGCAACAAAATTGGCGGACCCGTTACTGCGAAATCGATATCGTGGCAGCCAAAGGCCAGACTATCTATTTTATAGAAGTAAAATACCGAGCCGGCCGGCAGCAAGGTACCGGCCTGGACTATATTACGCCCCAAAAACTTCGCCAAATGGCCTTTGCCGCTGAACTATGGGTTGCCAAGCATCGTTGGCGTGGGGAGTACGAACTGGCGGCCGTTGGAGTCGGCACCGCCGCATTCACGGTCCATAATTTTGTGACAGATCTGTAATCAGGTGTTTTTGAAAAAGCTCTTAACGGCTTTTAGGTCGCGGGCTTTCCAGGCGGTTTGCCATTCAATCGTTTCAACGCCTTGCCGGTAGGCGCGCTCCAGTCCCGGTGTCAGCACTGATTCAAAGAACTTTTTATAGGCGGGCAAAAAGCTGGCTTTGTCGGCCGCCCGGGCGGCATATAGCGGAAAACGCGGGAAGCTCATATCGGAACCCATGTTTTCGTTGAGCCACGACCAATTTTTGGTTAGCCATCGCCAGGTGGTTTGCCGGGCATGGCGGTTGGCAAAACTGTAGGCTATCCAATAAGCGGCGTCTTGGAGCCGTACGGTGTCGGTAGTAATGAGCGACAACGACCGCGTAATAAGCTCGGGCTGACTGAAGTTGGTCAGGGCGGCCGAGAGCGTTAATTTTTCTTCACTGGAAGGTGTTGTGTTGTGGAGCTTGAGCAGCCGGTCAAACGTTTTGGTATCGCCATGACGGGCTACGGTGCCGTAAATAACACTGCGCAAGTCGGCCGGCAGGTCTTCGGAGTTCTTCATAGCCTTAAAGCGGCGCACGCACTCTTTGACGGTGGCCGGATCGTCAGCCAGAGCTGCCAACCCGATAATCGTCGGCCGCAGCAGGCTGTCGAAATGGTCTTCGCGCGGTTTTGGCTGCCAGCCCAGGCGTTTGAGTTGTTTGGCAACCAGCGTGCGGACAAACGGTTTCATGGCTTGGCGGATACCCTCGTCATCCATGACGGTACGGATGCTGCCTAAGCCTCCGGCGATGACATCCCAAACGGCGTTGTTATCTTCATCTTTGTAATAGTGCAACAAGTTTAGCGCGTCGGTGCTACTGGTATAGCCGGCCTTGGCGGCTTCGAACACATCACTTAAAATGCCCAGCCGGTCCAGCGGTTCAAGCCTGCCGGCAGCCACTGCCTGGCCGAGCTTGGTTACATGCGCCGAATCATAGACCACACGATAAAACCCGCTTTGCCGGCTATTGAACTTAAAAATCCCGTTGTCGGTCTCTGTTGCGGCCGGTTTATCTATGGGCCACGAATGCTCACGCTCGGTCAGGAGGGCGGGCTCGAGCGCACTGGTTGGCTCCAGTGGAACCGGCCAGCGTACTAGCTCGTCGCGCGGCTGGGCGGGGTTGGCATAAAAACGTTGCTGATGGGCCGAAGTGGCGCTGGAGCCGATACTGGCCCGGATGACCGGAAAGCCGGGCTGCGCCGTCCAGGCGTGCATAAAACCTTGCACCGGTTTGCCGGAGACTTCGGCCAGGGCATTCCATAGGTCAATAGTGTCGGTGTTGCCGTACTGGTGATGTTTGAGGTAGTGCCGCAAGCCGTCGCGGAAACTCTCCGGCCCAAGGTACTCATGCAGCATATGGATGACGCTGGCGCCCTTGTTATAGCTGATGGCATCGAAAATACTGCGGATTTCGTCAGGGTGTTTGACCGGCACTTCAACCGGGTGGGTGTGCTCCAGGGCGTCCAGGCGCAAAGCCGGTTGCTGCTCGTCGGTTATGAACTGCGTCCACATCTGCCAGTCGGGGAATAGGTGATCAATAGCCAAGTATTCGATCCAGCTGGCAAAACCCTCGTTGAGCCACAAGTCCGTCCACCAGCGCATGGTAACCAAGTTGCCGAACCATTGGTGGGCCAGTTCATGGGCGACCACCATGGCCACATACTGTTTGACGGCCAAGCTGGTGTGTTTGGGGTCGACCAGCATGCACTGTTCGCGGAAAGTGATGCAGCCCCAGTTTTCCATGGCGCCGCTGGCGAAATCGGGCAGGGCGATGAGGTCACACTTGGGCAGAGGATAGCTCAAGCCGAAGTAGTCATTGTAGAACTCCAGGCACTTGACGGCCACGTCCAGCGCAAAATCGGTCAACTTGACATTATCAGGCGTGGCGTAGGTGCGTACTACCACACCATCGCGGGTCGTGGCTTCTTTGTAGCCGAGCTCGCCGTACACGAAGGCCAGCAAATAGGTGGGCATAACCGGTGTTGTTTCGAAGCGGGTAGTCTGCAGGGTGCCTTTTTTGGTTTGTTTGGCTATTGGTGTGTTAGCTAGTACTGCTTCGCCGGTAGGCGTCGTTAGCGTCAGGTCGAATGTGGCTTTAGCTTCGGGCTCGTCAATGCACGGGAAGACTTCGCGGGCGTGATGGCTTTCGAACTGCGTGGCGATAAGCTGTTTCTGTTTGCCTTTGTGTTTGAATGCGCACGGGTACATACCGTTCATGGCTCGTGTGATCGTGCCGCTAAACTCCAGCTGGATGCGGTATTGGCCCGGATAGACCATCTGGTCGGTATGCAGCCGCACTTCGTCGAATTTTTTGTGTAGATTGATGCGGCTGACCGGCATTTTCTGTTCGCCCTTACGGTCCAGTTTGACGATAGTAGCTTTGCTAATTTTGAGCCCGTTCTGATGAAAGGTCAGCCGTTGCGCCGGCCGCCCGGTTTTGCGGCCGGTCATAGTCACCGTGCCGCTAAAGGTCATGGCCTCTCGGTCGGGTTTGAGGGCAATGTCATACTGTTCAGGCCGGAACTGCTTAAACAGCCGTGTCACGTTTTTGCTCATATCCATTAATTCTATCACGCCGGCCGGCTGCATGGCTGCATTCTCTCTAGCACTGTCCTGAGCTCGGAATATGCTCAAACTTGTAGCACATTCCTCGTGCGGATGTGCTTTCGAGAATGCAGTCATGTAGCCCACGCAGCCGCGTTGACAGCAGAACAAGTAAAACCTACAATACTAAGCATTAAAACTATCGTTGCGTGTTTTGCAATAGAAAGTGAGAGGGTTTAGTGCTCGCCAACCTGGAACGGTTTATTCAGCGGGCAACTTCAAGTGTAGTGGCACTCGCATTTGTAGCTCTGCTGGTACTAACTTCGGTTGGCCTGGTGTGGGCAGCACCAACTCCCCCCAACGACCCCGACCCGGACTTCCCGGTTACTAATGGCGAAGTGTCTGCTCTGCTGCCTGCTGCTGACGGCTCAATTTATGTAGGGGGTAACTTCACGATCATTGATCCCACGCCAGCTCTTCACGGAGCCTCTATAAATACAGGTACGGGGGAGCCCAATACGGTGTCGTCAGACACTGTGCCGTACCCCGACGCTGTTATATCTGACGGGAATGGCGGCTGGTATGTAGCTGCCGACAATAACAAAATAAGTCATATATTGCCAGATGGTACGGTCGACCCAGCCTTTCAACCTGTCATTAATGGGATAGTTGATGCGCTACTTTTAAGCAATGACGGGACAACACTGTATGTGGCAGGTCTGTTTACCCAAGTAAACGGCTCCGTCACTCGCAACCGTTTGGCTGCTTTCAATACCTCAGATGGTGCGTTAACCGACTTTAACCCAAACTTTAACAACAGGGTAGTATCGTTGGCGCTAACTGCTGACGACTCCACGCTGTACGCCGGCGGTCAGTTTACCCAAGTAAACGGTTCCGTTACCCGCAACTGCTTGGCCGCTTTCAACACGGCACTCGATACCGGTAATGTTACGAATTTCAACCCCAATGTTTTCGGTGTCCCTTCACCGCTGGTACGCAGTCTTGCGCTGACCTCTGATGACTCCACACTATACGCCGGCGGAATTTTTGCGCTGGTCGGCAGTGGTGGACCGCCGGCTACCCGGAACAATCTCGCTGCTTTCAGCACCGCTCTGGACACCGGCAATGTAACGGACTTTAACCCCAATATTGGCGGTAACGTTTATGATGTTTTACTTACACCCGATAACTCAACGCTATATATAAGCGGCAGTTTTACCCAAGTAAACGGTTCCGTTACCCGCAACCGCTTGGCCGCTTTCAACACGGCACTCGATACCGGCAACGTGACCAATTTTGACCCTGATATTAATAGTATTACAGACAGTCTTGCGCTCAGCCCCGACGGTCAAACCCTCTACGCTGGCGGTAGTTTCACGCAGGTAAATGGCTCGGTCGCCCGTAACTATCTGGCGGCCTTTAATACGGCACTTGCTACCGGTAACGTAACCAGTTTTGATGCCCGCATTGTTAATAACGGTGTCAATCAGATGGCTCTTAGTCCTGACGGCGGCACTCTCTTCGCTGTTGATTCAAATGGTGATATGTTCTTAGGGGGTGTTAATCGTAATAGGCTAGCTCGTATATTGCCGAACGGTACTGTTGACCCCACATTCAACCCCAATATTAATGGCTCGGTGACTACGCTTGCGCTCAGCCCCGACGGTCAAACCCTCTACGCCGGCGGTAGTTTCACGCAGGTAAATGGCTCCACTACCCGTAACCGCGTGGCGGCCTTCAGTGCTTCAACAGGAGCAGTGCAACCTCTTGATGTGGATGTAAACAACACGGTTAATAGAATCGTTCTTAGCAAGGATGGCCAGACACTGTATGTGGGAGGTAGTTTTACTCAGATTAACGGAACTACAGCCCAAAACTATGTGGCAGCATTTACCACCACAACGGGTGTAGCCACCAGTTTTGCCCCGGCTATGGTCAGTGCGGTAAACGCACTGGCTCTTACCAGTGACGACAGCACCTTGTATATCGGCGGAGGCTTTAGCGGCGCTGTTTTCTTAAGAGCCTTTGACACAGCCACTGAGGCGCCGACAGCGTTTAGCCCTATCGAGATTAACGCGCCAGTTTCCGCTCTGGCGCTTGCCTCTGATGATGATACAATCTATGTCGCCGGATTTTTTAGTGGTTATCTATATGCTTTTGATACCGGTGACAGCTCAGCTATTCCCGGCTTTGCACCAAGCATTACGCCGCCAATACGCAACATCGTCCTCACTGAAGATAACAACACATTGTATGTCGCAGGTTCTTTCGGCGGATTTATCCGCGGGCTGGACACGGCTACCGGTACTGCCACTTGGACGCCACTCGTATCGGGCCCAGTAGATACAGTGGCCCTTAATCGGGCAGAAACAGCAGTATATATTGGTGGAAGCTTTTATGCGCTCAATAATATCCCCCAGCCCTATCTGGCTTGTTATGGTGAGTGCTACACTGACCCGCCCGTCCCGCCGCTACCGCCCACTCCTGGAAGTGGAGGTGATAACGGCAACGGGTCGCTGGCGCCCACAGGATTTGACCATCGGCTACCCTTATTCATAGCTTCATTGTTGCTGGGTAGTGGTGTAGCGTTGCTGGCAGGGTACAGGCGCTATACTGCCAAGCACTGGCTTCCGGATACCAAGGTTGGGCGCAAATAGACGTTTGTCACTCTTGCTTGACTGCCCCTGGTAATTTTGTTAGACTGAATTCAGTTAGGTCGGCCGGCAGGTCGGCTTTTTTCATGCAAAAGCCCTAAGCATCTAACGAAAGGAAACACTATGGAAATGGATTTTAAACAGCTGGCGCAAGCTATCCAGGCAATCGCCGAAGAGAAAAACCTACCTGAAGAAACCGTACAAGAAGTGGTCGAACAGGCGCTAGCTGCTGCCTACCGCCGCGACTACGGCGACCGCGAGCAAGAGGTTCGCGTTAATATGAACCTCAACACCGGCGACGTTACTGCTTACGTAACTAAAGAAATCGTTAAAGAAGTCGAAGATCCGGTAGTGCAAATCAGCCTGGGCGACGCTCAAGTTATCCGTAAGAACGCCAAGGTCGGCGAAACTATCGAAATCGAAGAAAAGGTCGAAGACTTCGGTCGTGTGGCCGCCCAAACCGCCAAGCAGGTTATTTTGCAACGTCTGCGTGAAGCCGAGCGCGATATTATTATGAACGAATACGAAGATAAAATCGGCACCGTCATCAACGGTATCGTTGCCCGCGTCGAAGGCCGCATTGTGCGGATTGACCTAGGCAAAGCCCAAGGTATCATGCCAATGAGCGAACAAATCCAAGGCGAGCGTTACTACCCCGGCCAGCGCCTCAAAGTGTTCCTAAAAGACGTCGAGCGCGGCTTTCGTGGCCCGCAGCTGGTAGTCAGCCGCGGCAACACCGAATTTATCGACTGGCTGTTTAGAGCCGAAGTACCCGAAATGGAAAACGGCGCCGTCGAAATCAAAGGCATTGCCCGCGAAGCCGGCGTGCGCACCAAACTGGCTGTAGCTAGCACCGTACCCGGCGTTGACCCGGTCGGCACGTTCGTCGGCGGTCACGGCACGCGCGTTAACGCTGTTATGAGTGAGGTCGGCGAACAAGAGAAAATCGATATCGTCGTTTGGGACGAAGATCCGGCTACCTACATCCAGAACGCCCTCAGCCCGACTCAAGTCACCAAAGTTACTATCAACAAAGATACCAACAAGGCTACCGTCGTGGTGCCCGAAGACCAACTCAGTATTGCTATTGGTAAAAACGGCCAGAACGTACGCTTGGCCAGCAAATTGACCGGCCACGAAATCGATATAACTGCCGACAAACAGGAAGACGAAGTGCCCGCCGCGGCAGCTCCAGCTGAAGCTAGTGCCGAAACACCGGCCGAAAAGCCAGCCACTGGCCAAACTGCCGTCAATCCGCCCAAGCTCAAGAAGAAATCCGAACTGGAAAGCAGCCTGCTGGAAGCCATTGAAGAACATGGCGAAGACACCGCCAAATAACGATGATTTAGCACTCTTGACACGAGAGTGCTAGCACTAGTATCATAAAAGTACTATGATGCCCAGTAACGCCGATTTTCAAGAGTTTCTCAATCACTTGACGGACAACGCGGTGCAGAGTCTCAAGCATGCCGACGCCATTGCTCGCAATTTTGGCAGTGCCTACGTGGGCACGGAGCACCTGCTGCTAGGCGTATTGGCTCAGGATTCTTCAATGGGCGCCAAGTTGCTGGAGGGTGCCGGCGTAACGCTCGACCGGGCCCGGCTGGCTCTTAATCTGACACCAAAAACCCTGGTCCTAAATATGGGCGCCAAAGGTCTGAGCGAGACGGCCAAACTGACCCTGCGCATGGCTTTCGATGTGGCTCAGAACTTCAACCAGGAATTCTGCGGCACCGAACACATCCTCTACAGTATCCTCAGCCAAAAAAACGCCCGGGCCACCGTGCTGTTGCGTGACATGAATGTTAGTGTTGATGACCTGCTCAACGAGTTGGAACAATTCTTGAACCGCCAACAATACGAAGACAGCAGCGCTGGCGGCGGCCAAACCGGTTTTCAGCGCCGGGCCGGCAAAAAACGCGGCAAGGGCGCGCTGGACTTTTACGGCACCGACCTGACGGCGCAAGCCCGCGGCGGTAAACTCGATCCGGTGGTCGGCCGCGAGCCGCAAATTCGGCGGGTTATTACCATTTTAAACCGCCGCACCAAGAATAACCCCGTGCTCATCGGCGAACCGGGCGTCGGCAAGACAGCGATAGTTGAGGGTTTGGCGCAGCGCATTATCGCCGAAGACGTGCCCGACAGCCTGCTCGACAAGCGTATCGTTATCCTTGACCTGGCCGGTATGATTGCCGGCACCAAGTACCGCGGTGAGTTCGAAGAGCGCCTCAAAAAAGTTATGACCGAACTCGAAAACGACGACAAAACCATTGTCTTTATTGATGAACTGCACTTAATTGTCGGTGCCGGTGCCGCCGAAGGCGCCATGGACGCCGGTAACATCCTCAAACCAGCCCTGGCTCGCGGCAAAATCCAAGTCATCGGCGCTACTACCACCGACGAATACACCAAGCACATCGAAAAAGATGCCGCCCTGGAGCGCCGCTTCCAACCTATCCAGGTACCCGAAACCAATCCGGCCGAGACCCTGGCTATTCTGAAAGGCCTACGCAAACATTATGAGCAATATCACAACGTCAAAGTCAGCGACGAAGTCTTGGATGACACCGTAACATTGGCTAAACGCTACATTGCCGACCGCTACATGCCCGACAAAGCCATTGACCTGATGGACGAAACCGCTGCCCACTTGCGCGTCGACAGAGGCAAGACGCCGCCCGATGTCCGCAAGTTCCAAAAAGAGCTCAAATTACTAAACGTCCGTATGGAAGAAGCCGCCGATAACGGCGACTACGAAAAAGCCGCCCAGTACAAAACCCGCGCCAGCCAGGTAACCAAAGAGCTGGCTGACCTCAAAGCCAGCACCAAGAGCGGTAAAAAGATTGCTATGACCAGCGAAGACGTAGCGGATGTCGTGTCGCGTATCACCGGTGTGCCGGTCACCAAAGTTATCCGTTCCGAAGCCAAATACCTGCTTAATCTGGAAAAACAGCTGGGCAAGCACATTATCGGCCAGGACGAGGCCGTTACGGCTGTTGCCAAGGCTATCCGCCGTAACCGCTCCGGTATTAGCAGCGAGCGCCGCCCGATTGGTTCGTTTGTGTTCTTGGGTCCGACGGGTGTCGGCAAAACCGAACTCGGCCGGGTATTGGCCCGCGAATTCTTCGGCAGCGAAGACGCCATGATCAAAATTGACATGAGTGAATTCAGCGAAAAACACACCACCTCGCGGCTGGTTGGCGCGCCGGCTGGTTACGTCGGCTACGATGACGGCGGCCAACTGACCGACAAAATCCGCCGGCAGCCCTATAGCCTAGTGGTGTTCGACGAAATCGAAAAAGCCCACCCCGAAGTCTTTAATATGTTGCTGCAGATCCTGGAGGACGGTGTCCTGACTGACGCTAAGGGCCGTAAAATCGACTTCAGCAACACTATTATCATCATGACCAGCAACCTCGGTGCCGATAAGTTGCAAAAAGAGGCCTCGCTTGGCTTCCATGCCACCGCCAAAGACGAACTCAAAGACCTGGACGCCATGCATGCCAGCAATAAAGACAAAGTCCAGGACGAACTCAAAAAAATGATGCGGCCCGAACTGCTCAATCGTATCGATAAAGTAATTGTCTTCCGGGCTCTAACTAAAAAAGACGTCCTGAAAATTTTGGACTTGCAGCTTGATGAATTACGCCAGCGCCTGATTAAGCGCGGCCTGGGTTTGCAGGTGACCGCCAGCGCCAAGCAGTATTTGCTGGAAAACGGCTATGATGCCCACAACGGCGTGCGGCCGCTGCGGCGCCTGATCCAAGATACTATCGAGGACCATATCGCCCTGCAGGTTTTGGATGAGGCCTACCAAAAAGGCGAAATCGTCCAGGTGGGCGCCCGCGGCAAAACACTTGCCTATAGCGCAGCTGCCGAATAAAACGGTATAATAAAGCCAATGCAGCAGCATAAATCTTCACGGGTTGTTGGGTTAGTCATACCTCTGCTGGTGTTGGCAGCGGTGGCTGTCGGCTTTTGGCAGCGCCAAACCATCTTCGATTGGTGGCGGTTGCGCGGCTACCAGGCGCCGCCGGCGGTCGCTCAGTTAGCCGCTGACACCACTATGACACCGAAGGCTCAGCGCTTATTTTATGTCTTCCACCCCGAACTGGACGATAAAGAGGCTTTCAACCAAAACTGCCACGGCCACGAGCAGACTATCGTGCTGGGCTGCTATGTCACCAACCAGGGCATTTATCTGTATGATGTACAGGACCCGCGCTTACAGGGGATTAAACAAGTTACAGCGGCTCACGAAATGCTGCATGTAGCCTACCAGCGCTTGAGCGACAGTGAGCGCCGGCGGGTCAACGCCCTGCTGGAAAAAGCATATGCCAGTGTAACCAATCCGCGTATCCGCGCTAATGTCGACAGCTACCGCCAGGCCGGTGACGATGTTTTTAATGAACTCCACTCTATTTTAGGTACCGAAGTGGCCGAGCTGCCGCCCGAACTCGAAACCTACTACCGGCAATATTTCACCGATCGCGCCCAGGTGGTAGCCTATCTGAATGCTTACGAGCAGGAATTCACTTCGCGCAAACAGCGGGTCGCCGAGTATGATGCTCAGATGGATGCGCTAAAACAACAGATTGACGCCAACCAAACAGACTTAGCAGCCCGCGACACGGCCTTGCAGGCCGAACGCCAGCTGCTCGACGCAATGCTGGCGGCTGGCAACTACCAAGGTTATAACGCCGGAGTCGGCCACTTTAACGTCTTGGTGCGCCAATATAACGCCGTGGTGGCAGCGACTCGTGCCCAGGTTGAAACCTATAACCAGCTAGTCAATGAACGCAACCAGCTGGTAATTGAAGAGCGGGACTTAGTAAAAGCCATAGATAGCCGTTTGCAGCCTCAGGAGACAGAATGAGTAAGAAAGGGGCTGTCCGTTATGTCTGCCGGAATTGCGGCGCCCAATCGGCCACGTGGGCAGGGAAGTGCCACGTTTGCGGCGAATGGAACACCCTGGAAGAAGAATTGTCGGTGGAGCCGCAACAGATCGTCTCAGGCGGCCGGCAACTGCGGTCTGCTACGCTGACGGCAGTTGCCGGCAAGGACCGGGCTCACCGGCTGCCAACCGGCTTGGTGGACGTGGACACTGTCTTGGGCGGCGGTTTTGTGGCCGGCAGTGTCAGCTTGCTGGCCGGTGAGCCCGGCATCGGCAAAAGCACTCTGCTGTTGCAGGTAGCTAGCGCCTTAGCCGCCAAGCAATCCGTACTGTATGTCAGCGGTGAAGAATCAGCCCACCAAGTCGGCTTGCGGGCCGAACGGTTAGGCGTCAGCGCCAAAAACCTGATGATTGCCACCAGCAACAGTGCTGACGATATCGCTGCTACTATCGCTGAGGGCGCCCATACGTTGGTGGTAGTTGACTCAATTCAAACTGTTAGTTGCGGGGCTATCAGCTCGGGGCCGGGCAGTGTCAGCCAAATAACCAACAGCGCCCACTTGCTGGCAGCGGCTGCCAAACAAAGCAACACGGCGCTTATTCTGGTCGGCCATGTTACCAAAGAGGGCTCGATAGCCGGCCCTAAAGTATTAGAACATGTCGTTGACGTGGTATTACAGCTGGAGGGCGACCGCTACGGCGGCTTTAAGGTGCTGCGCGGCGTCAAGAACCGTTACGGGTCTACCAACGAAGTAGCAATCTTTGAAATGCAAGACAAGGGCTTGTTTCCCGTTAAGAACCCTTCTGCCGCATTGCTGGCCGAACGGCAGATTAGTGACGGTTCGGTGGTGTTGGCTACCATGGAAGGCTCGCGCCCCATCCTGGTAGAGGTGCAGGCACTGGTTAATAAAACTTCGTACGGGTATCCTAAGCGCACGGCCAGCGGCATCGACCTTAACCGTATCAATCTGCTGGTGGCTATGCTGGAGCGTCGCACCAAACTCAGTTTGGCCGACCAGGATATTTTTATCAATATTGTCGGTGGTATCCGGATTACGGAACCCGCGGCAGACCTGGCTATCTGCATGGCCATCGGTTCGGCCGCCCGTGGTCTGCAGCTTAAGCAAAATGCCGTTGTCTTCGGCGAAGTCGGCCTGTCGGGCGAAGTGCGCCACGTACCGTTTATTGATAAACGGGTGCAAGAAGCCAAAAAACTGGGCTTTAAGGCGGCTATCGGGCCGGTCGTCAGAGGCGGTAAGCAACCAACCCTGCTAAAGGGCGTCACCACTGTTCGTGACGCGCTTAATCAATTTTTGGAGTCGTAAGAAGTTTAAACGGTAGTACTGGCAATAACCGTACCGCTGCCGTCTTTGATATACACCTTAGTGCCGGGGGGCGCCGAACCGGCAGCCACAGGACAGGAACCATTACCTGTACATAGGAAGATGTCACCAGTTTTGTAGACCGTCGCATTACCGCTAACGCCGCTCCAGGTAAAGGTCACGTTGCTGCCGTTGGTAGTGGCCTGGATACTGGCTCCACCTCCGTTGCCGCACGTCAGATTAACGGTGTCGCTGGCTTCATATAGTACTCCGTCGATCACTTGGGCAGTTATCGAGCCGGTACCGGCCGGCGCAGTATAGCTGACCGAAGACGGGCTATTGCTGACGCCGGCGCTACTGACCACCTGGCCGTTAACGATGAAGTTTACGGTGCCGGGGAACTGCCCGCTGGACAGGGCGTGCGAGCCCTGGGACACTGTTGCTACAACAGTACAGCCGGTTGCCGTCACGGTAACGCTCGGCTTAACGTCTTCACACCTGTGCACATCATCATTTTCAGAAGTGTTAGTATTGGTAGTCCCGCCCGGTGCAAGACTGTCAACCGAAAACATATTGGCGGCGGCATTGTTAACCACCTGTTTGGCAAGTTCCGGCGTACACGAAGTCGCTAGCTTGTTAGAGACTTTGTCGATGGTTTGGGCGGCGCCGGAGCGCTGAGCCGGCTGTTTGTACCAAGAGGGATAAAGATCGTTGGCCGGACTAGGCTCGACCGAACCGATGCCGACATGGTTACGGATAATGTACGCCGGCAACGTCTGGATACCGCTTGGCTGCACCCGGTCGACCGGATCGAGGTCTTTGTGGACAGCTCGCATCCAACCTTGCCAAATCGGCTGAGTCATCGCCTCCATAGTGCCGCTCATCACTCGTTGCCGGGTGTGATAGCCGACCCACACACCGGCCGCATACTTGGTCGAAAAGCCCATCATCCAGCCGTCTTTACCATCGTTGGTGGTACCGGTCTTCATGCCGAACTTCCAGGTGCCTTTGCCGTTGTTATAGACTTGGGGCTTGTTGCCGCCGGGGAAGTAACTGGCGTTCGGATCCTGCAATATATCGGCTACGATATAGGCGGAATCGGGCCGAACGGCCTGGTCGCCTTTGACCTGCTTCCATTCATCAACGGTCTTACCTGCCGAGTCAGTAATCTTGAGAATGTAGGTTTGCGGCAGGTTAACACCATTGCGCGAGATACTGCCATAGCCATGGACATGTTCGTCCAGCCGTAGGTAGGCGCCGTCACCAATGGCCGAGGAGGCGTAACATTGTTCCTCGTCTTCTTTAGTGGCGGCCGACACATCGGATACGCCGGGGGCATAACATTTATAGCCGCTCTTAAGGCCGAGCTTTTCGGATACTTCAATCGTTTTATTAATGCCGGCTATCAGCATAGCTTTGACGGCCGGGACGTTGCGGGAGCCGCCCAGGGCGTACCGGATAGTTACCGCGCCGGGGTAGCGGAAGTCATAATCCCATAGGCAGTTACCGCCTTGCTTGGGCAATGCCTTGTTGGTACACGGATAGCCCTCCAACGGGCCTTGCGTGTCATATAGTACCGAACCGGCGCCGGCGCTGGTAGAGTTTTCCATCAAAGAAATGTAATCATAGGGCTTGTAGCTGGAGCCGGGCGGCAGCGGCGCGGTGGCGTAATTAAATTGGCCGTATTCGGGGTTAGTGAAGTCGACGCCGCCGACCAGGGCGACCATTTGGCCGTTGGTGACGTCTTCGGCGGCGAAAGCAGCCGTGTCACCGCCTTGCCGGCGAACCTGGATAATACCTTTTTGAATCTGAGCCTCTGCTTCTTGTTGCAGCGGTAAATCAAGCGCTGTTGTGACTACCCAGCCGCCGCGCTGTACGGTTTCGGCGCCGTATTTTTCTTCTAGCGATTGCTTGGCAGCCAACACGTACCACGGAGCCTGAATGCCGGCATATTTAGGCTGCGGCTCGTGGACTTTAGCCATAGTATCGACTTGTTTGGCCTCGTCGCGCTGTTCGTTAGTAATCATGCCTTGCTGGGCCATCTGGTCAAGAATGTAATGTTGGCGGCTAATCAATTCCGGCCGCGTCTCGGCCTGGTTGTTCTTGTAATAAGCACCATACGGCGAATAATATGACGGTGATTTGGGGATAGCCGCCAGGAACGCCGCCTCGTCGAGCGTCAGGTCTTTGGCCGACTTCTGGAAGTAATCGCGGCTGGCCGCCTCAACACCGTACTGGACATTACCGTACGGCGCCGTATTAAGGTAGCCGGTTAAAATCTCATCTTTGGAATAACTGCGTTCCAGCTCGACGGCCAGAATCAACTCTTTAATTTTACGGGTGTAGGTTTGGTCGTTGGTCCAATTTTGCGTCAGCTTAACCAGTTGCTGGGTAATAGTGGAGCCTCCTTGTCGCCCGCCGCCGCTGCCGAACACATCGTTCAGGCCGGCCCGGGCGATGCCGCGGACGTCAAACCCGCCGTGCTTAAAGAAGTCCTTATCTTCAATGGCAACAGTGGCGTCTTTGACATACGGTGAAATATTGTCGTCAGTTACAGGGATACGTTTGACGGCGTCATAATCTTCCCAGAGCAGGGTTTGGCCGGTCCGGTCGTAGTAACGGATGCTGCCGCCGATGTTACTACCGGAGATGTCTTTCAGGTTCGGCAGGTCTTTGCGGAAATAAGCAAACAAACCGATAAGTAATAAGAAAGCGGCTACCGTACCGACACCCAACACCTTGAGCGCCATAATGGCGCCGCGGCGGCTAAACCAATAATGATACATGCGCTTTGGCTCAAAATGCGCGAAAAAGCGTTTAACACGGCCCTTGGGCAGAGTACTCAAATAAGCTGCCCGCCGCCGCGACTTGTTGTCTTTATAGGAACGGTACCGCTGCGATAGGCTGCGGTGCAGTTTGACGGTATTACCGCTGCGGGTCACGAAGTAGTTTTTGCCTACCCGGCCCTGGCCACGCGGCTTTCGACTGTTCTTGCTCATCTGGTAACAACATGCTCCTTGATGGCCCTATTATAGCAAAAAATTACAAAAATAAGCCCAAAATCTGCTTATGCTCCTCGCACTACCGCCTGACTCCTGTATACTATGGCTCATGGCACACAAAATGACTCTAAGCGAAGAGCTTGAGTGGCGCGGCTTTGTCAACCAAACAACGTTGCCTAGCCTGGCTCCGCTCGATACCGATCCAATAACCTTTTACCACGGCTGGGATGCGTCGATGGACTCACTAACAGTGGGGAACCTGGCGGCCGCCATGATGGATAAGTGCTTCATCAGGCACGGCCACAAAGCGATTATGCTGGCCGGCGGCGCCACCAGCCTAATCGGCGATCCGGGCGGTAAAGACAGCGAGCGGCCGATGCAATCCGCCGAAGTTGTCGAAGCCAACGTAGCGTCCGTTAAGGCGCAAATCGAGCAGCTGTTCGGCGGCGCGGTACAGATGGTTAATAATCTGGACTGGTTTAAAGACATGACCGTACTGGAGTTTTTACGCGACGTCGGTAAGCATTTCAGCATGACGCCGCTGGTACAGCGCGACTACATTGCTCGCCGGATCGGCGAAGACGGCGCCGGCATTAGCTACACCGAGTTCAGCTACACCCTGTTGCAGGGCTACGATTTCTTGCATTTATACACTACATATGGTGTTACGCTACAGCTAGCGGGTAGTGACCAGTGGGGCAACGCTATATCTGGTGTCGATTTGGTACGGCGCGTGGCCGGAGCCGAAGTAAACGCCTTTACGTGCCCCTTGATTATCAATAAAGCTACCGGTAAAAAATTTGGCAAGAGTGAAGAGGGCGCGGTTTGGCTGGATCCGGCCAAAACCAGCGTCTACCGTTTTTACCAGTTTTGGCTGAATGCCGATGACGAGGGTACCGAGAGCTACCTCAAGATTTTTACCGAACTCGACAAACCGGCTATCGACAAAGTTATGGCTGATTTTCAGAAAGACCGCGGCGGCCGTTCGGCCCAAAAGACTCTCGCCTACGAAGTCACCAAGCTGGTACATGGCGCCGATCGCGCGGATGCGGCCGAACGCGTCAGCGAAGTGCTGTTCGGCGGCGCGGATTTCTTAGAACTAAAGCCGGGCGAAGTGGCAATTCTAAAAGAAGAATTACCGGTGATTGAGGCCTCTGCTCAGGATGGCCTGCCGGCCGTTGTAGTTGCCGCCGGCCTGGCTTCTTCTAATACCGAGGCTACGCGGTTCATTGCGGCCGGCGCTATTTCGGTTAACGGCCAGAAAGTAGGCGCTGCTGACGTATCGGTGTTCAAAAAAGGCAGTAATCTGCTAAAACGCGGCAAGAATAATTTCGCGATAGTGCTATACTGATTGGCGATATGAATAAAACCACCAAAAACCCGCGGGCTGCGGCAGCCAAAAAAGCCGACCAATACAACGACCCTAAGCACAATTACCTCCATTATTGGGAAGGGCGCGATTACGAAAACGCCGCCGAAGTGCTAGCTATCAAGCGGCTGTTGCGCGGCAAGCGCTTTAAACATGCCGTGGATATCGGCGGCGGCTACGGCCGCCTTTCGGTGTTGCTCAGCGAGTACGCCGACAAAGTAACTCTGGCCGAGCCATCGCAACAGCAGCTCGACATCGCCAGAAGTTTTCTCAAAGACTATCCGCAGATCGACCGCCAGCTGATGCAAGCCGACAAGCTGGCGTTCAAAGACGGCTCCGTCGACCTGATTATGATGATCCGGGTGATGCACCACCTGCCGGACCCCAGCGCCGAGTTTGCCGAGATTGCCCGTGCCCTGGCTCCCAGCGGTTATTTCTTGCTAGAGATTGCCAACTACGCCCACGCCCGAAACCGGCTTAAACATGCCCTAAAAGGCCAGAAGTTGCCGGTAGAGCCCGTGGATATTCGTTCGGCCAAGAACCGCCGCCCGGACGAAGTCGCTTTTGTAAACCACAACCCCAAAACGGTTATCCGCCAGCTGGCCCACGCCGGCCTGAAAGTAGAGCGCGCCCTGTCCGTGTCGAACTTACGTTCACCCGGCCTTAAAAAACTGTTGCCCGAGGGCGCTATGCTCTCTGTCGAAAACGTACTGCAGCCGCTACTGGCCAAGTCATACTTCGGCCCCAGCACCTTCCTGCTGATTCGCAAGGCTCGCTAAACCTCGCCGCCCTAAGCCCGCACCTTGCACCCGCAAAGTTCTTAATTTTTGCTTAATTTGCTGGCGCGCTGGCCACTTGGCTTGGTAAACTATGCTCATGGCTATTGACCATCGCTATACCCAGATCATGCTAGAGCAGATTTTTGCTCAAAATGAGTTGATTCTAGAAGTTCTTGCCCCAACGCTTAAAGATGCAAGTTGGCTAAAGTCAGAGATGGAAAGGATGAATCAAGAGCTGGGTTTTACGGACATGGTCGTAGCGGTGCATGAAAAAGACTTGAGGAAACACGACCGGCGGGTCAGGACGCTAGAGGCGGCATAACTAGTTACCGTATACTAAGGTTATGACATTACGGAGTCCACTGCAGGACGTGAAGGGGGTTGGCGAGGCGCTGGCCGCTAAATTCGCGGCGCTTGGCTTGCAGACGGTGCAGGACCTGTTGCTGAACGTGCCGCGCCGCTACGACGACTATTCGCATATCCAAACGACCGATGTGCTGCGGCCCGGTGCAGTGACGGTGCGCGGCACAATCAAAAATATCAAGGGCCGCTACGTGCGGCGCGGCATGCACGTTACCGAAGCAGTGGCTAGCGACGGGCGGGGCAGCGTACGGCTGGTTTGGTTTAACCAGCCGTACCGTGAAACGCAAACCAAACGCGACACGGAGTACTTTATTACAGGTACATACGAATTAAGCCGCCAACGTTTCGCCATCATGAACCCGTCAATCGAGCTGGTTAGTGATTTTCCGGTGCATACGGCGCGGATTGTTCCCAAATATCGTGAAACCAAAGGTCTGACGTCGGTGCAGATCCGGCGGGTGCTGCGCAACGTTATTCCGCTCGTTGACCGGTTACCCGAAATTTTGCCGGCCTGGCTGGTTGAGCAATATGGCCTGATGGGTCGCTCTGAGGCGTGGCGGGCGATTCATTTTCCTGACTCTGACGAGCAGTTGGAGCGGGCGCGGTACCGTTTGGGCTTTGACGAAATCTTCGAACTAAGCCTGGCCAGCCTGCTCAATAAGTATGAATTGCTGCAAGATACGGCGCTCGAGATTCCGTTCAAGGAGGCATTGGCTAAGGAGTTTGTCGGCCACCTGCCATTTAAGCTGACTGACGCCCAGCGCAAGGCCGTTTGGCAGATGTATTTGGATATGCAAAAAAGCCAGCCGATGAACCGCTTGCTGGAAGGCGACGTGGGGTCGGGCAAAACCGTGGTGGCGGCCATGGCGGCACTCATGGCTATGGAGCAAGGTTTCCAGGTGGCACTAATGGCACCGACGGAGTTACTGGCGCGCCAGCATGCCGAAACCGTCCACGGTTTACTGGAGCCGCTCGGCTACGCCGACCAAGTCGGTCTGCTGGTAGGCAGTCTCAAGCCGCCGGCCAAAAAGCGCGCCCACACTGCTATTAAAGAGGGCAAGATCCGGTTTATCGTCGGTACGCACGCCTTGGTTCAAGAGAAAGTCGATATGCACAAGCTCGGGCTGGTGATTATCGACGAGCAACACCGTTTCGGCGTGGAACACCGCAAAAAACTGCAAGCCAAGGCCGGCCATATGCCGCACGTCCTAAATATGACGGCCACGCCGATTCCGCGCAGCCTGGCGCTAACCCTGTACGGCGAACTGGACGTGACTATCATCGACAGCAAGCCGCGCAACCGCAAACCGATTATCACAAAGATTATTTCACCGCACGCCCGCGCCGAACTATACAAAACCATACAAAAAGAGCTGAAGCAGGGACGGCAGATGTTTGTGGTAGCGCCGCTAATCGCCGACTCTGACCTGTTGCAGGCTCGCTCGGCCGAGAAAATCTATGAAGAATTAGCTACGCGGGATTTTAAAGATTGGCGGGTAGGGCTGTTACACGGCAAGCTTAAGGCCGATGAAAAGACGGCCGTCATGCGGCGTTTTGCCGAGCGCGAGCTGGACATTTTGGTTTCGACGACAGTTATCGAGGTGGGTGTGGACGTGCCGAACGCCAGTGTCATGCTGCTAGAGAACGCCGAGCGGTTCGGCTTGGCGCAAATCCACCAGCTGCGCGGCCGGGTGGGTCGCAGCGACCAGCAGGGCTACTGCTATCTGATGCTGGGCGACGCCCAAGCGCCAAGCCGGCGGTTGCAAGCGTTGGAGCGAAGCAATGACGGCTTTGAACTGGCCGAGCTGGACCTGGAAATCCGCGGCCCGGGCGCTATCTACGGCACCTTTCAGCATGGCGCGCTTGACCTGCGCATCGCTCAGCTAACCGACTTTGCATTAATTGCCCGGGCCCGCCAGGCGGCTCAGGCCTATATCGACCAAGGCGAAGATTTGCTACACTATAAAGAGTTATACGAACGTGTTAAGGCACTTAGAGCCATTACAAACCTAAACTAACCATGTATTCAGGAACTACACTTAGCAAATATTCTGGCCGTGTGCTTGGTGCCCACCAGAAGATTGACCGTACCGCCCGCCGGCACTTGTCTAAGGTGCTGCCGGACGATGCTGTGTTTCCGCCGGCTCGGATGATCCTGCAGTTCGAGGGTAAGAACGGCCCCGATGCCATTAAGCGTAAAAGTCCGGCTCAAGACGAACCCTGGCATTATTACAGTCCGTTCGACAACGACGACTCGCAACTCATCGAACTCATTACCGAACATTACCGCAAACTGGTTGAAGAGCTGAAGAAAGGCAATCGCGAGCGCAGTGCCTTTGAGGCGGCCTGGTTGGCGCACGCTTTGGTCGATGGCTTAACGCCGGCCCATCATTATCCGTATGAAGAAAAGTTAGTGGAGCTACGCGGCGGCCAAGGCATTGAGGATCGGACAACTATCAAGAAAAAATGGGTTATGCCGGGTGGTACGCGGCGGGAAAAAGTCAAGAACAACTGGAAAATGTGGGGACCGAAGGGCTTGTTGACGACGCACGGCTTGTTTGAGATCGGTATCGCGGCGATTATCGCACCGCTAAAGTTTAACGATGTCATACCAACACCTGATGACATTGCTAAAGTCCGCGAGATTGGCGTGGCCGAATGGTTTAAGCGGACGGCCCGCGAAATTGCTGTGCTGGATATGTACGATACGTTCTACCGTAAGGGCTGGACGCCGCGGCTAACGCGGCGGGTACGTAAGCAACTGGGGCCGGCTATCGTGCAGACGGTAACGTTGGCTTGGTACAGTGCGTTGGTTGACGCGGGTTTGGTGAAGGATACGCGGTGAGGGTTATCGCCGGTCGACTTGGCGGACGTCAGTTTCGGGCGCCGCGCGGCCACCGGACTCACCCGATGAGCGACAAAATGCGCGGCGCCCTGTTCGCGGCTCTGGGCGATATTTCGGGGTTGAGTGTGCTGGATGCCTTTGCCGGCTCCGGCGCTTTAAGCTTCGAAGCCCTGAGCCGCGAAGCCGCGCGGGCGCTGCTGCTCGAAAGCGACAAAAATGCTCAAAACACTATTGCCAGCAACATTACCGAGCTTGGCCTCAGCAGCGCCGCGCGCCTCATCAAAGCCAATGCCTCCAGCTGGTCCGACAACAACCCCCAAGAACAATTCGACCTGGTCTTATGCGACCCGCCCTACGACAAGCTACAACTCTCTCTGTTGCAAAAACTCGTCAAGCACACAGCACCAGGCGGCACCTACGTACTATCATGGCCAGGCGCGCTCACACTACCGGAACTCGTCGGCTGCCAACTCATCAGCCATAAAACCTACGGTGACGCCCAACTGGCGTTTTACCGCCGAACAGGGTAAAATGAAGCAGTTTTCTGACCATGTTTCTGTTCGTGCGGATGTGGTGGAATTGGTAGACACGCTAGCCTTAGGAGCTAGTGCCGCAAGGCGTGAAGGTTCAAGTCCTTTCATCCGCACCAGACGTTAAGTAAGAAAGTAGACAGTATGAGCGAGTATAAATTTGGCCGATTTTCAGGAGACACGGAGCCATTTTCATCCAAAACGTTCCAGCGTGTAGATATGGATATGCTAAAACTATCAATTCAAGGAAAGTTTGATGAGATTAAAGATCTCCCCCCAGAAGATATAGAATCTATTCAGGCCAGACAAGCTCTCACATATTCTTTAGAAGAGCGCAAAGTGCTACTTACGGAAGAGCGTCTAAAAATGTTGCACAGTATGGGTGGAATAGGTATTGAGCTAGCAGGGCGCTTGCTGGACCCTAAACGGGCGTCAAGAGCTGGCTAGTGTATTCCTGGATAGCCCGCTAGAGCGGCCTTCGACAGAAAATTAAGAACTTTTTCATTTTGTTTGCAGGCGGTTTGGTGCGGCTGTTAGACTGGACATATGGCAGATTACCCCCACCGTGCGGCCATTCGGGCCGATATCGAAGAAATCGTTGGCCGCGTGGTCGGCGAACTTTTAAGCGACTTCATGCAAATGGTGGCTGACCGTTTTGACGCGGTTGATCGTCGCTTCGAAGCTATGGATCGTCGCTTTGATGCCATGGACGAGCGTTTCGATGCCATGGACCGCCGTTTTGGCAAGATGGAAGAGGCGCACGAGCATCACACCATCACCCTTGAACGGCACGACCTCCAATTGGGCAAGCACCAAGACACGCTAACCGGGCACGACCGTGATATCCGCCAGCTCAATACCAAAACCGCCCATCTCAAGCCAAAAATTGCTTAATCTTGACAAGTATGGTATAATGCGATCATGAACTACTGTCAAACTAACCAGCATCATCTGCATCTGTCGCCGGAGCCGATCGGTTAGTTTGCTATTTCTCTAGAACGTAAAACGAGATAAAACGCCGGATCGCCTCCGGCGTTTTTCTTTTCAGGCAAATTACTAAACAAGTAGAACTTATTTTAAGGAGATTTCCAATGCGTAAAGTACAAATTGGAGTAATTGGATCTATGGCCGACCTGCAATATAAAGCCGGCACCGAACAAACCGAACAATTAGCAAAAGAACTGGGCGAAACCATCGCGGCCGCCGGGTATGTATTGATATTTGGCGCCGAAAAAGACAGCGATTCACTGCCAACAGTTGCCGCGGTTGCTTGCCGCCAGAGCGGCGGCCTGACCATCGGGATAACCTACGAAAAGGGCACAAAAATATATGATCAGGACAGCGCCAGCGTAGTTATTGCCACTGGTTTGGTGCGGGGCGGTGGCCGTGAAATGGTGCAGGCGCTTAGTTGTGACGGCATTATTGCCCTGGCTGGCGGATCAGGGACACTGAACGAAATTACCGTTGCCTATCAAGCTGGAATCCCGGTGGTTATGGTGCGCGGCTTCGGAGGGTGGAGCGAGGAGCTGAAAGGTCAGTACCTTGACGCCCGGCAACGATACCGTTTTGGGTCGGCAACAACCGCCAAACGGGCACTGCGTCAGCTCGAAACAATGATACAATCTAGAGAAAGGAAACAGTAAATGGCATTATCAACTCAACCCTACAAAGGCGCGCGGGATTTTTACCCCGAAGATAAGCGCATCCAGAAATATATGTTCGACGTTATGCGCCGAGTAGTCGAGAGTTTCGGCTACGAAGAGTATGACGCACCGATTTTAGAGCCGCTGGAGCTGTACGCGGCCAAAACCGGCGAAGAGATTGTCAACGAGCAAACCTATACCTTTACCGACCGCGGCGACCGCCAAGTAGCTATCCGGCCGGAGATGACACCGACTGTCAGCCGTATGGTGGCGGCGCGGCGCCAGGAATTGGCGTATCCCTTGCGTTGGTACAGCATTCCTAATCTGTGGCGGTACGAACGGCCGCAGCGCGGCCGCCTGCGCGAGCACTGGCAACTGAACGTCGATATCTTCGGCGTGGCCGGTCTGCCAGCCGAACACGAAGTGATCGAAGTGGCGGACGCGCTGCTCCAGGCCTACGGTGCCAAACGCAGCATGTACACCATCAAGCTTAACAGCCGTAAATTAACCGACACCCTGATGCGTGACTACCTCAAGCTCACTGATGACCAGGCTCATCAGCTCATCAAGCTAATCGACCGCAAGAACAAAATGGAACCGGCCGCTTTCAAAGAGCAAGCCGAGGCAATCGTGCCGGCCGCAGCCACCAAACAGCTATTCGGCGTGCTCAAAGCCGCTAAACTAGCAGATTTGCCCGCGGAACTGGCCAAGCATCCGTCAGTGGCCGAGCTACAGCAGCTCATGCAGTTGCTCGAAAGCTCCGGTATCGGCAACGTTGAGTTCGACATCACGCTGATGCGCGGCTTTGACTACTACACCGATATCGTCTTCGAAGTTTTTGATACCAACCCCGACAACAACCGCTCCATGTTCGGCGGCGGCCGCTATGACGGCTTGGTCGGCCTGTTCGGCGTGGAACCGGTGCCGACGGTCGGCTTCGGCATGGGTGATGTAACCCTGCAAAACTTCCTCGAAACCAATAAACTCTTGCCGACGTTCCAACCGGAAGCCGACCTGTACGTAGTCTTAATTGGCGATGTCTATACGGCCGCACAGCCGGCGCTGCAAACCCTCAGACAAAAAGGCCTCAACCTGGCTGTCGACACCACCGGCCGCAAGCCCGACAAGCAAACCAAAACCGCCGACAAAAAAGGTATTCCGTACGTGTTGTTCATCGGCGAAGCCGAGCTAAACAGTGGCCAGTTCAAGGCTAAAGACCTCAAAACCGGCCAAGAAGACAGCGGCACCGTAGATCAAATCGCCGCCCACCTCCAAAAAGCCTAACAGAAATAAATAACACATGACACCGGAATACTCTTTAATAGCAGGTAGAAATAGTAATAAAAGCACAAACATTATCCAAACGCCACAAGTTGTTATACACTAAGACTATGGCAGACGATGACCCAAAACCAGTTGCGAAACCTAAAGAAGTTAAGGTTGAGGTTTCGATCCCCCAGCACCTAAGAGCTGCTGTCTATGCAAATTTCATTAACATGGACACGAGCGACAACGAGATAACACTTGACTTTATATACGTTAATAAACATGATACTCCGAATGGTACGCTGGTAAGTAGGATTATTCTTCCATTAGCAATGCTGGATAAGTTGACTGATGGCTTTGTGCAAGTTCTTGAGCTTAAAGGAAGGAAGAGCCGATGAATGCCATAGCGGTAGCTATACCGAAGAAAGTTATTGATAGTCTGCCCAAGCCATTTAAGAACTTCTCTAGTAGTAATGACCAGACCATTAAGTATAAAGTCGTCTATCAAACCGAAGGTATCCGCGGGATCACTATATCGCCCACCGCCTCTGATTATCGTCGTGACTTTCGTCAAGCGGGTGCTTCCGATGAGTTCACAGAGCGTATCATTGATAGGCTTAACTAAAAACGAGACCCATGAAAGTCGTCCTTGATAACAGGGTTCAGGGGGACTTAGATGCAAGCGGTAAGAGTGAGCAGTTTAGTAAGCAAGTTAAGCATTTAAGTAATCACGGGACATCCTATAATTCGTTAAATTTTGAGGTTGTTAGGGCCACGAAGAAGTATAAAGACCCCTACAGAGTATACTCATTCAGGGTTTCGGGTTCATGGCGCGCTTATTGCACTAAAATAACCCCAGGCACTCTAAAAGTAATTCTTGTTGATAATCATAAATATCCATTCAAATAATCTACATATTCATATATCTGGTATGATAAAAACGTCTTAAGCTAACGGCGGTTTTTTATTGTCGTACGCATCGTACGGGTTGTATCCGGTAAGGGCACTCGTACGAAAGCAGTCGGGATACAACCTGCTGTTGGCTTAAGACACCTAGTACGGGTGTCCTTTTTTAGAGGCACTCAATTATTAAAGTAGGAGTATCACTATGGAACACCTCAAGCCAACTACACGTAAACTAATAGTCGTAGCCATAGCCACAGTAGTCGGTCTGTGTGCTACGTTACAGCTCGTGTATGGAGGTAAACCTATGAGTAAAATTGATGAACCCCTAAGCCAGGCCCAACCAGCTGAGGAAGTGCTGGATGTTCAAACGACGCCTGTAGAGGCCGTACGAGAACAAGAAGCGGCTGTTGTGGTGCCAGAGCCAGTTATTGAAGAGACACCTGTCGTAGAGGCTCCTATAGACCCAGACGCGGCGTTGTGGGCTGCTTACCGTTACGACAATACTAAGATATCCTGCATAAAGCAGTTTATGGCAGAGCATCCTCAGTACTTTGCAACCGAACAGTCTAAAAAAGGCCGACTAGGTCAAATTCACGGTATGACTAATGGTGACCCATGTAAGCTTTACCAGAACACGGAGCAACAATAATGACACCAGAACAAGATACATCAGTTCAGGCAGCGGCCGAGCTAGGTGCAGCCGCTGGAACAGGTGTTGCTTACCTATTATGGTTTTGGTTTCTTAGCTCACTCTTTTGGGCAATCGTCTGTATGATCATGGCTCACAAACGTGGCCGTATAGCCTGGGTAGGATTCTTTGGAGGACTTATATTCGGGTTCTGGAGCTTCATTTACTATCTAGCTGCTGGAGATACCGTTGAAAAGCGTGTTGCCAAAGAAGAAGCAGCCCGCGACAGATACTTGGCTAGGAAAAAATCTAAGGTTGCATAATATCTTTTTCACAGGGGTCGCTTAGCCCTTGACAATGCCGGTAATGGTACCATGTGGCTAGTTAACAGGGGTAATGAGAACTACTCGTAGCCGAAACACTCGCCAAACCGGCCGCAATCTGTTAGAGTACACACTTATGCACGTAAAAAAGATTACCAACTCACCCACCCAAGTTACCCTAACCTTTACGGCCGGCGAGGCCGATTTGAGCCCAATCAAGCAGCAAGTGGTGCAAAAACTCGGACAAGACGTTAGGCTATCTGGCTTTCGCCCCGGCAAAGCACCGCAGGCTTTGGTCGAAAAAAGTATCGACCAAAGCCGTCTGCAAACTGAGGTTGTCGAAGAAGCCATCAACCAGTTTTACGTCCAAACCGCCGAGCAGCAAAACCTGCGGCCGGTGGCCCGTCCGGAAATCTCTGTCAAAAAGTTCGTACCGTTCACTACGCTGGAGTTCGAGGCCACTGTACCGGTTGTGGGCGAAGTCACACTACCGGACTATAAGAAGATAAAAAAGGCGCGAGCTAAAGCCGAAGTAACTAGCGAAGACATTGCCGAAGTTGTCAAGTCTTTGCAGCAGCGTCTGGCTCAAGCTAAAACGGTTGAACGGGCTGCCAAAGCCGGCGACCGTGTGACGCTTAGTTTTAAGGGTGTGGACGACAAAGGCCAGCCGGTCAACGGTGCCGAGGGTAAGGACTACCCGCTAGCATTGGGCAGCAACACCTTTATCCCGGGCTTTGAAGATAATGTCATCGGCATGAAAGCCGGCGACGAAAAGTCGTTTACCCTGACGTTTCCCAAAGACTACGGCGTCAAGGCGCTGGTCGGCAAAAAAGTCACCTTTACCGTTAGTGTCAGCAAAGTCGAAGAGCTGGCAACGGCTAAAGCCGACGACGCCTTTGCCCAGCAAGCCGGACCGTTCAAAACCCTGGCCGAACTCAAAAAAGACATCAAGACACAGCTGATGGCCGAGCGCCAAAATGAGGTTGACCGCCAATTCGAACAGGAACTCATCGAAGGTATTGCCGCCAAAAGCAAGGTGGCCATACCGGATAGCCTGATCGACGAGCAGCTTGACGCCGCCGAACGCCAGGAACGCCAAAACCTGATGTATCGCGGCCAAACCTGGGAAGAACACCTCAAAGAAGAAGGTGTCACCGAAGCGGAGCACCGTGCCAAAAATCGCGTCAAAGCCGAAGCCCGCGTTAAAATCGGCCTGGTCTTAAGCGAAGTGGCCGACCGTGAAGGCATCATGGTTACTCCCGAAGAACTCGAAACCCAATTGCAAATGCTCAAGACCCAATACCAAGACCCGCAGATGCTGGCCGAGCTCGACAAACCCGAAGCCCGCGGCGACATCGCCAACCGTATCCTCACCGACAAAACCATCAAGAAATTAACGGAATACGCTACCAAATATTAGCACTCTTGACACGAGAGTGCTAGCAGCGCTATCATAGCAGCATGAAATCCGTTTTGATCCCGACTGTTATCGAAACCGAAGGCCGCATGGAGCGCGCTTACGACATCTACTCGCGCCTGCTCAAAGACCGCATCATCTTTATGGGCGAAGACGTCAACCCGCACACCGCCAACCTGATTACCGCCCAGCTATTATTCCTGGACAACGAGAACCCCGGCAAAGACATTTACCTGTATATCAACAGCCCGGGCGGCAGCGTTTACGATGCCTTGGCAATTTTTGACACCATGAACTACATCAAGTCCGACGTTCAAACCGTTGGAATTGGTGTGCAAGCCAGTGCTGCAGCCTTTCTGCTCAGTAGCGGCACCAAAGGCAAGCGCTTTATTTTGCCCAACGCCAGCGTCATGATCCATCAGCCCAGTAGCGGCACCCGCGGCAAAGTCACCGACCAAGAGATCGACCTGCGCGAAAGCCTGCGTGTTAAGAAGCTCCTTGAAGAAATCATGGCCAAAAACACCGGCCAAAAGCATGCCCGAATCCACGAAGACATGGAACGCGACAAATGGATGACCGCCGACGAAGCCAAGAAATACGGCATTGTCGATGATGTCATCAAAACCCCACCCAAACCCAAAAAATAAAGTACTTGACTCTCGTTTGCAAAACCTCTACCATAGGTGGTGAAGTAGGGTAAGTGGGCGGTGCTGTGTTCCCAAAAATCGGCACCACAAGTCTCTCTTAGGATCTTCGCGCGCAATTATCAAAATACACCAATTTATAAGCAAGGAGTGTTGCTCTGTATGGCCAAGAGTACATCAACCGCTGATAAACAGCAGCGAGTATATTTTACTAATGATGACGACGTCCTACAGCTCCCCAACCTAGTCGACCACCAAAACAAATCCTTCCAGTGGTTTGTCGAAGAGGGTCTGGGCGAGTTGTTGGCTGAAATCAGCCCGATCGACGATTATACCGGTACCAAATTAAGCTTGCGCTTCAAAGATTACCGCTTTGAAAAGCCCAAGATGACCGAATCGGAAGCCCGCGAGAATAACGTCAGTTATGACGCGCCGCTTAAAGCTACCGTGGAACTGACCAACAAAGTCACCGGCGAAGTCAAAGAGCAAGAAATTTACCTGGGCGACTATCCGTGGATGACCAGCCGCGGTACATTCGTTATTAACGGCGCCGAACGCGTCGTTGTCAGCCAGCTGATCCGCTCGGCTGGTGTCTTCTTTACGGCCGATGCCCACGGCGCCCGTAACCTCTACGGCGCTAAGGTTATTCCTGGCCGCGGCGCCTGGCTGGAGTTCGAGACTGCCGCCAACGGCGCCCTGTACGTCAAAATTGACCGCAAACGAAAAATTCCGGTAACAACCTTGCTGCGCGCGCTGGGCCTGACCGAAACCCAAATGAAAGAACAGTTTAAGCATGTCGACCAAGGCTCGTTCAGCCATTTGGACGCTACACTCGAAAAAGACCCGACCCGCGGCGCCAACGATGCTCTGATTGAGGTGTACCGCCGCTTGCGTCCGGGCGACTTGGCCACTGTCGATAACGCCCGCAGTTTGCTCGAAAACATGTTCTATAACTTCAAGCGCTTCGACTTCAGCCGTGTCGGCCGCTACAAGATCAACAAGCGCCTTAACCTAGATGTGCCCAACACCGCCGAAAACCGCGTCATGCGCCTGGCCGACTTGGTAGCCATCATTGCCGAGTTAATTCGCCTTAATAACACCCAGGATCCGGCCGACGACATCGACTCTTTGGCCAACCGTCGCGTCAAATTGGTCGGCGAACTGGTGCAACGTCAGTTCCGCATTGGTCTGTTGCGCATGGAGCGTAACACCAAAGACCGTATGAGCATGAGCGAGATCGAAACAGTCACGCCGGCGCAGCTGATCAACGCCCGTCCGGTAGTGGCCGCCGTGCGTGAATTCTTCGCCAGCTCGCAACTTAGTCAGTTCATGGACCAGATTAACCCGCTTTCCGAGCTGGCCCACAAGCGCCGTTTGAGCTCAATGGGTCCCGGTGGCCTTTCGCGTGAGCGCGCCGGCTTCGAAGTCCGTGACGCCCACGCTACCCACTATGGCCGTATCTGCGCCGTCGAAACGCCGGAAGGTGCCAACATCGGCCTGGTACTTAACCTGGCCAGTTTTGCCCGCATTAACGACTACGGTTTTATCGAAACTCCGTACCGCAAAGTCAGTAACGCCGTAACCGCCAAGGAAGCTACGGGCCGTGTCGCCTCTGTTGACCTGGAAGACGAAAAAGGCAAAGTCCTGGTAAAAGCCGGTGCTAAAATCACTGCTGCCGATGCCAAGAAGCTGGCTGCCGTCAAAGGTAAAGTCACCTGGCCGGTTAAAGCTGTGGTAACAGACGAAATCGCTTATCTGGACGCTTCGGAAGAAGAAAGTGCCGTTATTGCCAACGCCAGCGAACCTTTCGACGACAAAGGGTTGTTCGTAAACGAGCGCGTTAGTGCCCGTAACCGCCTAAAATCAGAAGAAGTTGACGCCGACGACGTAACCCACATGGACGCCTCGCGCAAGCAAATTATCGGCTCCAGCGCCGGCCTGATTCCTTTCATCGAAAAGAACTATGTGTACCGAAGTTTGATGGGCAGTAACCAGCAGCGCCAGGCCGTGCCGCTTATCCGGCCCGCCGCACCGATTGTCGGTACCGGCATGGAAGGCGACGTTGCCCGCAACAGCGGCCAAGTCGTTCTGGCTGAAGCTGCCGGTGAAGTTGTCAAAGCTAACGCCGACCAAGTGGCCGTCAAGTACAAAGAAGGCACTGTCACTTACGAACCCATGCACTATGTCCGCAGCAACGAGGGTACCAGTATTAACCAGCGCGTAGTCGTGAGCCAAGGCAGCAAAGTTAAAAAGGGCGACGTCTTGATCGAAGGTATGTCTGTTGCCGCCGGCGAGCTGGCGCTTGGTAAAGACCTGATTACCGCGTTTATGCCCTGGAGCGGCTACAACTTCGAAGATGCCATCATTATTTCCCGCAAACTGGTCGAAGACGACACGCTGACCAGCGTCCACATCGTCGACTACATGACCGAAGTCCGCGAAACCAAGTTAGGCCCCGAGATCGTAACCCGCGACATCCCTAACGTATCCGAAGAAGCCCTGCGCCACCTCGACGAAGACGGTATTGTCCGCATCGGCGCCGAAGTCCACCCGGGCGACATCCTGGTCGGTAAAATTACACCCAAAGGCGAGCAAGAACTCAGTAGTGAAGAGCGCCTGTTACGGGCAATCTTTGGCGAAAAAGCCAAAGAAGTCCGCGACACGTCACAGCGTATGAGCAACGGCAAACACGGCAAGGTTGTCGGCGTCAAGGTCTTCAGCCGCGCCAACGGCCATGAACTCAAAGCTGGCGTCATCATGCAAATCCAGGTTTTCGTAGCCCAGATGCGCAAGATTTCCGTCGGCGACAAGCTTGGTGGCCGTCACGGTAACAAGGGTGTTATCGCCCGTGTACTGCCGGTCGAAGATATGCCGTTCACCGAAGATGGCACCCCTGTAGACATTATCTTGAACCCACTTGGTGTACCAAGCCGCATGAACGTCGGACAGTTGTTCGAAACGCACCTTGGCATGGCCGCACGGGCTTTAGGCATAAAAGTTGCCAGCCCGTCTTTCAACGGTGTTCCAACCGAAAAGATCGAAAGCCTGCTTAAAGAAGCCGGTTTGCCGGAAGACGGTAAACAGCAACTATACGATGGCCGCACCGGCGAGGCTTTTAAAGAACGCACTACCGTCGGCTCAATGTACATGATTAAGCTCAACCACATGGTGACCGACAAGATCCACGCCCGCTCAACCGGACCGTACACCATGGTCACCCAGCAGCCGTTGGGCGGTAAGGCCCAAAACGGCGGCCAGCGCTTCGGTGAAATGGAAGTCTGGGCGCTCGAAGCCTACGGCGCCGCCAATACGCTGCAAGAAATGCTGACTATCAAGTCTGACGACGTTTACGGCCGTTCTAAAGCCTATGAGTCGATCATCAAAAAGACCGAAATCGTCGGTCCCAAGGTACCGGAAAGCTTCAACGTGCTTGTCAAAGAACTACAAGGCCTGGGTCTCAAGGTTGACTTGGTAGAGTCCGATAAAATCATTGACGCCGAAGCCGTTTTGGCCGAGAACGTCAAGGACGAAGCCAAACACCAATCCGATGTGCCGGTGCCCGACACAACGGTTTCGGACGTTGATGTAACCCAAGAAATGGTGGCTGACGAGTTCGTCATGATGGATTTGGGTAGCGACACACCTACCGTTACAACCGTGACCGATGACAGCCCAGCTGCTGACCAGTCGGCCGACGACGAAGACGCAACGGTGGCTGCCACCGCAGACACTGAACAGAAAGAGGAGGTAGCCTAATGAGACGCTATAACACAGGAACCGATATTGCCGACTTTGACGCCGTCCGTTTGGCTGTTGCCAACCCCGGCGACATCTTGGACTGGTCATACGGCGAGGTCACTAAGCCCGAAACCATCAACTATCGAACCCAAAAGCCGGAGCGCGATGGTCTGTTCTGCGAACGGATCTTTGGCCCGGTCAAAGACATCAACCCGCACGACGCCAAATACAAAGGTGTCCGTTCGCGCGAGGCGGCCGTCGACAAAAACGGCGAAATCGTTACCCGCAGCATTGTCCGCCGCGAGCGCATGGGCCACATCCAGCTGGCCAGCCCGGTAGCTCACATTTGGTTTTTGCGCGGCACCCCATCGGCCATCGGCCTGGTGCTGGGCATGACCGTTAAAAACCTGGAGCGCATCGCGTACTTTGCCAGCTACGTCATTAAGTCGGTTGACGCCGACAAGCGCGACAAGATGCTGGCCGACAAAGAAGCTGAGTTCGAAGCCGCCAAGCAAGCCATCAAGCTGCGTTACGAGAAAGAGGCCAAAGGCGAGTCTGCTGACGTTAAGGCTTTGGCCGAAGCCCAAACCAAAGAACTTGAAGAACTGCAACAGGATTACGACCTAACTAAAACCCAGCTGCAGGGTCTCGAGAAGTTCAGCCTCATTAACGAGACCGATTACCGCAACCTGCCTGACGAGTTCCAGGACCTGGTTACCGTTGGTATGGGCGGCGGCGCTCTCAAAGATCTGCTCGACGAAGTCGATCTTGTTAAGCTAATTAAAGACCTGACCACCGAAGCCGACGAAGCCAAAGGCCAGCGCAAAAAGAAGCTGATGAAGCGGCTCCGCCTGCTCGAAAGCATGGAACGGGCCGGTATTGAGCCGGAAAGCTTGTGTGTCACCGTACTGCCGGTTATTCCGCCGGACCTGCGCCCAATGGTGCAGCTAACCGGTGGCCGTTTTGCCACCAGCGACCTCAACGACCTCTACCGCCGTGTCATTAACCGCAATAATCGCCTGAAGAAACTGATTGAACTAAACGCACCGGAGGTTATCCGCCGTAACGAACAGCGTATGCTGCAAGAAGCCGTCGATGCCCTAGTAGACAACAGCAACGCCCGTTCCGGACGTGCCGTGGCTGCTACCGGCCAACGTCGTCGCCTGAAATCTTTGAGTGACATGCTCAAGGGTAAACAGGGTCGTTTCCGCCAAAACCTGCTTGGTAAGCGTGTTGACTACTCTGGCCGTTCGGTTATCGTAGCCGGCCCGGAACTCAAGATTTACCAGTGCGGCCTGCCTAAGATGATGGCGCTTGAGCTGTTCAAGCCGTTTGTTATCGGCGAACTCATCGAAAAAGAGTACGCCCACAACATCCGCAGTGCTACCCGTATGATCGAAGCCGGTGAAACTGTCGTGTGGGATGCCCTGGACGAAGTAACTCGCGGCAAATACGTGCTTTTGAACCGTGCACCTAGCTTGCACCGTTTAAGTATCCAGGCCTTCCAGCCGGTACTCATCGAAGGTAAAGCTATCCAGTTGCATCCGTTGGTCTGTAAAGGCTTTAACGCCGACTTCGACGGTGACCAAATGGCTGTCCACTTGCCGCTGAGCGATAAAGCCCAGAAAGAGGCCCGCGAAATCATGGCCAGCAACGCCAACCTGTTAAAGCCAGCCGATGGTTCGCCAATCCTGCACATCGAACAAGACATCGTGTTGGGCTGCTACTATCTGACCTATAGCCGCCCCGGCCAGACTAAAACACCGGTAGCTTTTTCCAGCCTCGACGAGGCTTTGATGGCACTCGACGCCGGCAAAATTGGCTTGCAGGGTTTTGTGCGCCTGCCGTTCCGCGGCGAAGTCCGCGAAACCACACTGGGCCGCATCCTCTTTAACGAAATCTTCCCCGAAGATTTTCCGTTCCAAGACGAGGCTATGACCAAGAAGAGACTACAGCAAGCTATGGCTTTGTCGTACCAAAAATACGGCCAGGCTAAAGCCGCCGAAATTGCCGACGACCTAAAAGACCTGGGCTTCGAGTACGCCACCAAGTCCGGCCTTAGTATGGGTATGAGCGACTTTACCGAAGTTAAAGGCCTACAACACATTCTTAGCGATGGCGAGAAGCGTGTCGCCGAAGTGAGTGACCAATATGACCAAGGCTTCATCACCGATGACGAACGCTATCGTCTGACCATCGAAGCCTGGACAGAGGTAGGTAACAATGTGCAGTCAACTTTAGTTGAACAGTTTGCCCATGAAGACAATGCTATGTCGACGGCCGTTATCTCTGGCGCCCGTGGTAACATCGGCCAGGTGAACACCGCCGTTGGTATGTTCGGTCTGGTGGCTGACGCGACCGGCCGCACCATTGAGCTGCCGATTAAGTCGAACTATAAAAGTGGTTTTAGTCCGCTGGAATACTTTACGGCCACCCGTGGTGCCCGTAAGGGTATGATTGACACGGCACTCAAGACTGCCGACTCCGGTTACCTGACTCGCCGTTTGGTTGACGTAGCCCAAGATGTCTTTACTACCGAAGAAGAGTGCAAAGACGACCCGGGCTTTCCGATTTACCGGGCAGATGCCGAAGAAATCGGTGTAACCTTTGCAAGCCGCCTGGAAGGCCGTTTCGCCGCCGAGAAAATGGCTAACCACGTTAAGCGCGGTCAACTCATTACGCCCGAAATTGCTGCGGCTATCGAAGCCGACGAAAAGCTTGACGGAGTACGTATCATGAGTGTGCTCAGCTGTACCACCGTGCGTGGTGTGGCCCGTAAGTCATACGGCCTTGATCCGGCTACCGGCGAAGTTGTTTCCGAACGCCACCCGGTCGGTGTCATTGCCGCCCAAAGTATCGGTGAGCCCGGTACTCAGCTAACGCTGCGAACCTTCCACTCCGGCGGTGTTGCCGGCGAAGACATCACCACCGGTCTGCCGCGTGTCGAAGAACTGTTCGAAGTCCGCACACCAAAGGGTCAAGCCTTCCTGGCAGATATCACCGGCATTGTAACGGCCTGGGAAGAAGGCGATCACTACGTCGTTGAAATCACCGCCAAAGGTCAAGACAAAGTCGACCTGATACTGGGCGAACGCGTGGCTAAGGTTAAGAACAACCAGGAAGTGGCTATTGGCGACGTGGTTGCCAGCCTCGAGGATGACTCTGAGCCGCTAACTGCCACCATTGCCGGTAAAGTCAACGTCAAGAAAAAGTCAATCACGATTAGTCCGACCGCCAAGAGCATAGTCCGTTACGAAATTCCTGGCTTTAAGCAACTGCTCGTTAAAGACGGCGATACCGTTAAAGCCGGTGAGCGCCTGACCAACGGTTCCATCAACTTGCATGAGCTGATGCGTCTACAAGGTATAGAGGCCGCACAACGCTACATCATGAACGAAGTTTTGCGTATCTTCGCTTCACAAGGCCAGAACATTGCCGACAAGCACCTGGAAATCATCGTGCGCCAGATGTTTAGCCGTGTACAGATTGAAGACGCTGGCGACAGCGAGTTCGTAACCGGCGATGTCGTTAGTAAGATTGCCGTGTTGGAAGAAAACGTTCGCCTCACCGGAGCCGGCAAACAGCCTATCGAGTACACCCAGTTATTGCTTGGTATCACCAAGTCATCGCTGTCAACCGAATCGTTCCTGAGTGCCGCTTCGTTCCAAGACACTACCCGCGTACTGATCAGCGCCGCTACCAGTGGTAAAGTAGACCACCTATACGGCCTGAAAGAGAATGTTATCCTGGGTCGCCCGATTCCGGTTGGAACCGGCTATGTCGAGGACGACGAAGCCGAAGAAGTGCTGCTTGACGACGAAGTCGCCGAACCAACGGTTGCTTCAAAGGGTTAAATCTGGTAAAGTTAACAACAGCAAAGTAAGTGGTCCGAGCCGGGCGCAGCAGGGAACCGTGCAGAGTTGGCACTCGCAGGGTTCCGCGCTTGCCGCAGCAGATCACACCAATAAGGAGTACCAATGCCAACAATTAATCAACTAGTGCGCAAAGGCCGCCACGACAAGTCGACCACGTCGAAGTCACCGGCTCTGCAGCGCGTGGTCAACAACTTAAAGACCAAAAACTACGAAAAGCCGGCGCCGTTTAAGCGCGGGGTGTGTGTGAAAGTTACCACCAAAACACCAAAGAAGCCGAACTCGGCTTTGCGTAAAGTTGCCCGTGTGCGCTTGCAGAACGGCTACGAAGTCTGGGCTTACATCGGTGGTGAAGGCCACAACCTGCAGGAGCACGCCGTCGTGCTGGTGCGCGGTGGTCGCGTTAAGGACCTTCCCGGTGTGCGTTACCACATCGTCCGCGGCGCGCTCGACCTCCAGGGCGTACAAAACCGCAAACAAGGCCGTTCCAAGTACGGCGCCAAGAAAGAGAGCAAATAATCATGCCACGTAAAGTTACCAAATCTCTCGTTCGTGATATCCCAGCTGACCGCATCTACAACAGTGTGCAGGTGCAGCGCCTGATCAATCGCGTCATGCTCAACGGCAAAAAACAGCTGGCTGAGCGCTTGGTGTACGGTGGTATGCAAAAAGCTGCCAACAAGCTCAAAGTAGATAACCCGCTTGATGTGTTTGAGCAGGCCATGAAGAACATCCAGCCGCACGTCGAGACCCGTTCCCGCCGTGTCGGTGGTGCTAACTACCAGATTCCGTTCGAAGTCAAAGGCCAGCGCCAGAATCACCTGACGATGATGTGGTTCGTAGCTGCCGCCCGTGGCCGTAAGGGTATGAGCATGGAAGACCGTATCGCTAATGAGCTAATGGATGCCTACAACAATACCGGTACGGCTGTTAAAAAGCGCGAAGACGCGCATAAGATGGCCGAAGCCAACCGTGCTTTCGCGCACTTCGCAAGGTAGGAACAATAAATGGCAACTAAAAAAACCGACATGAAAGACATTCGAAACCTGGGCATTATTGCTCACATTGACGCCGGTAAAACTACTACCACCGAAGGTATTTTGTACCGCACGGGCCTAAACCACAAAATCGGCGCCGTGCACGAGGGCGAAACCACTACCGACTGGATGGCCCAAGAGCGCGAACGCGGCATTACCATTGTTGCGGCCTCTGTTACGTGCTTCTGGAAAGACCACCAAATCAACATTATCGACACTCCCGGCCACATCGACTTTACCGTCGAGGTAGAGCGCTCTTTGCGTGTGCTCGACGGCGCTTGCGTAGTTTTTGACGGTAAAATGGGCGTCGAATCACAGTCCGAGACCGTCTGGCGCCAGGCCGACAAATACCAGGTGCCCCGCATCTGTTTTATTAACAAGATCAACCAAACCGGCGGTGACTTTTACAAATCGTTGGAGTCCATTCACAGCCGCCTCAGTAAAGCCGCTTTTCCGGTGCATCTGCCGATCGGTTTCGAGCAATCTGTCAACGGCGTCGTCGACCTGGTCGAAATGAAAGCCTACACCTATAAGGAATTTGCCGACAAATCCCTCATCGAAGGTGATATTCCCGAAGACATGCTGGACCAAGCCAAGAAGTACCGCTCATTGCTTATCGAAAACGCCGTCGCCGAAGACGAAAAAATGCTCGAAAAATACTTTGAAGTCGGCGAAGACGGCCTGAGTGTTGACGAAATCAAGCAAGCCATCCGCAGTGCCGTACTATCCGGCAAGTTCTTTGCGGTTACCGGCGGCGATGGCCGCGGCGTTATCGTCGAAAAGGTGTTGGACATGGTTAACGACTATTTGCCAAGCCCGCTCGACGTCGGCTCAACCTGGGGTACGCACCCTAAGACCGGTGACGAAATCGAGCGCAAACCAACCGAAGCCGACCCGTTTGCTGCCCTGGCCTTTAAAATCACGACCGACCCGTTTGTCGGTAAACTGGCGTACTTCCGCGTTTATTCCGGTAAGGTGACGGCCGGTTCATACGTTTTGAACAGTTCGACCGGCGAAAAAGAGCGTGTTGGGCGCATTGTCCGCCTGCAAGCCGATAAGCGTGAAGATGTCGAAGAAGTTGGCGCTGGCGACATTGCCGCTATCGTTGGCCTGAAAGGTACGACAACCGGCAATACATTGTGCGACCCCAACAATCCGATCGTGCTGGAAAGCATTACCTTCCCGGAACCGCCGGTTAGTATTGCCATCGAGCCCAAGACCAAGTCCGACCAAGAGAAGATGAGTATCGCCTTGCAGCGGCTGGCCGAAGAAGACCCGACCTTCCGCGTGCGGGTTGACGACGAAACCGGCCAGACCATCATCAGCGGCATGGGCGAACTTCATCTGGAAATCCTCGTCGACCGTATGAAGCGCGAGTTTAACGTCGAAGCCAATATCGGCCAGCCGCAAGTGGCATATCGCGAGACTATCCGTAAAGATGCCGTTGAAGTCGAAGGCAAGTTTGTCCGCCAATCCGGCGGTCGCGGCCAGTATGGTCACGTCTGGCTGCGCCTCAGCCAGAACGAAGCCGGAAAAGGTTTTGAATTCATCGACAGCATCAAGGGCGGTGTGGTACCGAGTGAATATATCACCCCGGTCCGCAAAGGTATCGAAGAAGCTATGGCTAACGGTGTTATCGCCGGCTATCCGGTGGTTGACATCAAGGCCGAGCTGTACGACGGTTCCTACCACGATGTTGACTCCTCTGAAATGGCCTTTAGCATCGCCGGTTCTATGGCTTTGCAAGAGGGTGTTAAGAAGGCCAACCCCGTGTTGCTCGAGCCCGTCATGAAAGTCGTAGTAGTTACCCCCGAAGAGTTCATGGGCGACGTTATCGGCGACCTGAACGCCAAACGCGGCCGTATCGAGTCAATGGAAGATTTGCCGTCCGGCATCAAAGAAATTACCGCCTTCGTGCCTTTAGGCGAAATGTTTGGCTACACCACCAACTTGCGCTCGATGACCCAGGGCCGCGCCAGCTCCAGCATGGAACTTGACCATTACGCCGACGTGCCGAACCACGTCACCGAAGCCATTATTGCCAAGAATGCCAAGTAGGCAGCATGTCTAACCCCGTACCGAGGGAACGCATTGCACCGCTTCGGCTAGCGCCAGAGACCATATCTCTGCATAAACTCGCCCAAGTCGGTTGTTATGTAGGCATCTGCACTGTCAAGGCTTTGCTCGGTTCATTTTTAGAGGAGCCACGGCAGGAGCGCGCGGTTAGGCTGCCGTCGGCTATACCTCCTAAGATAACCACTTTACAAACCCCTAATGATCAGATATGATATTACGGTAACTCGTGTGAGCTACCTGTTTAGCTCGTGCGCAATAAACTAAGAAAATAATAGGAGTCACTCTACATGGCAGATTTTGACCGAAGTAAACCGCACGTAAACGTTGGTACCATGGGTCACGTTGACCACGGTAAAACGACTTTAACGGCAGCAATCACCGCCGTATTGGCTAAAAAGCTTCCGAGCGACGTTAACAAAAAAGTTAACTATGATGAGATCGACAAAGCACCTGAAGAGAAGGCCCGTGGTATTACCATTGCAACATCTCACCAGGAATACGAAAGCGACAAGCGCCACTACGCCCACGTTGACATGCCGGGTCACGCTGACTATGTCAAGAACATGATCACTGGTGCCGCTCAAGTCGACGGTGCTATCCTGGTAGTTTCGGCTGCTGACGGCCCTATGCCGCAGACCCGCGAGCACGTATTGCTTGCTAAGCAAGTAGGCGTTCCAAAGATCTTGGTCTTTATGAACAAGATGGACCTCGCAGATCCAGAACTCGTCGAACTCGTCGAGATGGACATCCGTGAACTACTTGCCAAGAATGACTTTGACGAGAACGCACCGATTATTAAAGGTTCTGCTACGAAAGCCCTCGAAGGCGATGCCGCTAACGAAGATGCTGTTATGGAACTCGTTAAGGCTATGGATGACTATATTGAGGAGCCAAAGCGTGACCTCGACAAGCCATTCTTGATGCCAATCGAAGACGTTTTCTCTATCAAAGGTCGCGGCACGGTAGCTACCGGCCGTATCGAGCAAGGTATCGTCAAGGTCAACGAAGAAGTTGAAATTGTTGGTATCAAGCCGACTACCAAGAGCGTAGTAACTGGTGTTGAAATGTTCAAGAAGAACCTTGACCAAGGTCAAGCTGGTGACAACGTCGGTGTCCTGTTGCGCGGTATTGAGCGTGATGACATTGAGCGTGGCCAAGTGCTTTGTAAGCCAGGTTCGATCACTCCGCACACCGAGTTTGACGCCGAAGTGTATATCCTCACCAAAGAAGAAGGTGGCCGTCACACGCCATTCTTCAAGGGCTACAAGCCGCAGTTTTACTTCCGTACCACGGACGTAACCGGTGAGGTTGAACTACCAGCCGACAAAGAAATGGTTATGCCCGGTGACACCGTAACCTTTAAGGTTAAGTTGCTGGCTCCAATTGCCATGGAACAAGGTCTACGTTTCGCTATCCGCGAAGGCGGCCGAACCGTTGGTGCCGGTGTGGTAACCAAGATCAACAAGTAATCCTTGCGGATTACCGAGAAGCCAAAGGAGCGCCCCAAACCAGGGCGCCCTTTTCATTTCTTAGAGTTTGTTGTAGAATTACAGGGTAAATTAATCGTGGTGACTAAAAGTCGCCGGCCGCGCTCTCTATGGCGCTCCGGAGATGTTACATCACAAAGGAGTCAAACTCTATGGCAGACGCCAAGAAGACACCCGCTAGCAGCAAAGCGGCGGAAACCAGTAAAACCCCAGCAGCCAAGCCGGCTAAAGCCGAGAACGGCAAGCAGCGAATCCGTATTCGCCTGAAGGCGTATGACCACAAAGTCATCGACCAATCGGCCAAGCAGATTGTTGACACCGCTCTGCGTACCGGCGCTACCATTGCCGGCCCAATCCCGCTACCTACCAAGAAGACGGTTTACACCGTTATCAAGAGCCCGCACGTCTACAAAAAAGGCCGTGAACAGTTCGAAATGCGCATCCACAAGCGTATTATCGACGTGCTTGAACCGACTCCCAAAACTATCGACAGCCTGATGAACCTGAGCCTTCCGGCCGGTTGTGACGCCGAAATTAAGATGTAACCACGGGTTTAGGGTGCTCCATGAGCGAAATATTACCACCGCCCGATAGCCCCGGCCACGAACCGTCTGCCGACATACGGAAGCCGTTTCTGAACGAGCGCCACATCGAGGGTCTTGACTGGCGGCTAGCACGAGCCGCTACCTGGATAGAGCGCAAGATAGACCCGGAAGATATCGAACGTTCCGTTGAGCGGCGGGCCGAGAAACGGATTACCGGTAGAGCGCTTGACACTATTGACGATATCGTACGGGGTGCGTATCCCCGCGGTGATGTAAGGGGTTCTGATGACCAATGGTGGGATCGCGTTATCCGCACCGGCCTGTATCTGGGAGCGGTTTTTGGTTCGAAAGCTATCTATCGGACGCAGCGTCTTCGGTATGACCAAGTTATCCAAGAAAGTATTGCGAAGATGGGTGGAGCCGTGGCCAGTTCACCGTATGACATGGAAGACCTACTGGTCACAAAATATGCCAATTCACGACTGGTTAAGGTGTTGCCGCTCGATATTATTGGTGCCTATGACGACGAAGAAACCACAACGATTATGAATCGGAGTTCCAGTCAGTTGTATCACGCTGCTTTTGCTTGCGCCGCCCGGCCGGGTGTCACTATGCTGCTGGATAGGATTATCTCCGAAGAGACGCGGCCGTTGCAGCGCGATAAACACCGGTCTATCCGCAAGGGCTTGACACAATCAATTATCGAATGGGGTGTGCGCCCGCGCCCGCAGTCGCCCAAGGACGCAGCGCCTTAGATATGCCAAACATCTTAACTCACATGGTCACCGCCGAGGCAGTATGTCCCAAAGCGCCGCCCGAAGTCCTGGTCGGTAGCGCCTTGCCGGACTTTATCGGTATGTACCGCGCCTATACCGGCACCGACTTACGTTCCCATGCCTTTAAGGTTGATCCGGCTCTGGCCGAAGGAATTTGGCTGCACAATCGCACCGACCATGTATACGACAAGTTGGCGGTACGCAAAGAGTTGATCCAGTACGCCAAAGAAACCCTGGTGACGTACGCTCCGGATTTATCCCGCGGGGCGCTGCGGGGTTGTGCCGACATGGGGAACGATTTGTTGATGGATAGCGTCGTACTGGATCAGGCCGAAGGCCAACGGGCGTACTTGCAGGCCAAGGCGGCCGTTTTGACCGGTTTGCCGGCCCTAGCTATCGGCGGCCGGGATTTTGAAAGAGGTGTCCAGCGTTATTTTCAGGAAAATGTACCCATACGTTACAGTGACAGCGCATCAGTAGCCTGGATGATACAGCGGCGTTTAGCAGTTAGCCGGCGTTTAGGTTTTGATGCCGATACCGTTCCGGCCGTCGCCGAAGCATTGGAGCAGCACCGGGAGCGCGTAGAACTGGCTACCAGCTTTTTACTCAGCCAGACGATCGAGGGGGTCCGGCAAGAAGTAGACGACTTGCATCGCGCCAACTAACCATGCTTAAATACTGCTTATGGTAAAAGCGAAAACAAAAACCGCCCGCCGCCGTTCATCCGGCCGCCCATCGATGGCGGTCAAAGAGCTCGACAGCGTCTATTTCCTTAAAATGGTGCTTTATTTAATCTTAGGAGCTTTGTGGGTGCGGGTCGGTACCGATACGTTCCAGGTAGGCCTGCCAATCGGGCTGATCGTTGGCGTAGCGATCGCCTCGCGCGAACGCTTTCAGATTGACCGCAAGATCGAATACGCCATTCTGTTGATTGCCATGTTCGTTGGTTTTTGGCTGCCGCTCGGCCTGACAATCATAGTGTAATATTTGCAACATATTGACAGGTGTCACTATCTTATGCTAATCTGTTATGGTATATCAACGTTTGAGTACATTCCAGCTTGGTGAATTAGCAGGTCTGCCCGCTGCACAACAGAGGTAGAAACCGCTAGCCACCAAGACTTTTTATGCGAATGTCTCTGTAATAACCAAAGGTTTTTACCTCGCTATGAAAGCATTGATCACCCGAAAGGTTGGCATGACCAGTACCCTCGCCGAAGACGGTACCATGACTCCTATTACCTTGCTTTCCGCTAGTCCTTGTGTGATTACGCAGATCAAGACCGACGCCATTGACGGCTACAGCGCCGTGCAGCTCGGTACCGAAGCAGACAAAAAGATGGGCAAAGCCCAAGCGGGACATTTCAAAAACGCCAAGGTGCAGCCAAAGATTGTACGCGAATTCCGAATCGACGAAATCACCGAAGACCTCAAGGTTGGAGAAACATTCACACCAGAGGTCTTTTCAGTTGGCGACACGGTGCATGTTACCGGTACCAGCAAGGGTAAAGGTTGGGCCGGCACCATTAAGCGCCATAACTTCCACCGCGGCCGTAAGACGCATGGTGGCCGCAGCTACCGCCGCCCTGGTTCTATCGGTTCAATGTACCCGCAGCACATTTTTAAAGGCAAGAAAATGGCCGGCCAGATGGGCCACGAACAAGTGACGGTTAAGAACCTTACAATCGCCCTGGTTAACCCGGAACTGAACGTTATCGGTGTCGTTGGCGCCGTACCCGGTCCGCGCAAGAGCGTTGTGATTGTGAGGGGGGCATAATATGGCCGTTGCAACCTATACCAAAACCGGCAACAAAGCTACAACTGCCGCCAAACTCGACAAAACCGTCTTTGGTGTCGAGGTAACCAGTCATGCATTATTAAAGCAAGCTTATGTAGCCTACTTGGCTAACGGCCGCAGCGCTGGCGCTAAAACCAAAAAGCGCGGCGAGGTCCGCGGTGGCGGCCGCAAACCGTGGAAGCAAAAAGGCACCGGCCGAGCTCGCTTCGGCAGTATCCGTAACCCTATCTGGCGCGGCGGCGGCATTGCTTTCGGTCCCACTGGCAACCAGAATTATACCCAAAAACTGAGCACTACCGCTAAGCGCCAAGCTATCCGCCAGGCCCTCAGCAATGCCGCCGCCGAAAGCAAGGTTGCCGTCATCGAAGCTTTTGACGTCAAATCCGGCAAGACCGCCGACGCCGTCAAGCTCTTCAGCAAACTTGGTGCCGACCGCAACGTCTTGCTGGTCGTTGACAATAAAACCCCTGAGCTTACTCGCGCTTGCCGCAACATTCCGTATGTCAAAGTTGTCCAGAGCCGTTATATCAACGTCTATGACGCCGTTAATGTCAATATCATCATTCTGACCAGTGCCGCCCTGACCGATGTCCAGGCGTGGCTGAAAGGGGCTAAATAATGAGTAAGTCCATGACCCTCAAACCCCGTGTCAGCGAAAAAGCCTACGGCCTCAGCAAACAGCGCAATACTTATACTTTTGACGTACCCAAAAGTGCTAACAAAGCCACCGTTGCCGAAGCTGTTGCCGTTCAGTTCGAAGTAACCGTCGAAGAAGTCAATATTACCAACATCTCCGGTAAAGTTAAGCGCACTTATCGCCGCGGCGGCCGTCCGGTCACCGGCAAAGACAACGACATCAAGAAGGCCTACGTCCGCATCAAAGAAGGCGACCATATTCCGGTTTTTGCCGCTATCGAAGAAGACGAGGCTAAAGCCGAAAAAGCAGCCGAGAAAGCCAAGAAAGCCGCTGACAAAGCTGCCAAAAAGGAGAAGAAATAATGGCCATCAAGCAAATGAAGCCAGTTACTCCTGCCCAGCGCGGTATGACCACGCAGGATATGAGCGAGATTACCACCAGAAAACCTGTCCGCTCACTACTGTTGGTTAAGCGCCGTGGTAACGGCCGCAACAACCAGGGCCGTATTACCGTTCGTCACCGCGGCGGCGGTGCCCGCAAGTTTTACCGTCTGGTCAACTTCAAGCTGGCCGCCGGCACCACTGCTACCATTGAGCACATCGAGTACGACCCCAACCGTTCGGCCCGTATTGCCCGCCTTAAAGAAGATAACGGCACCTATCACTACGTCCTGGCTGCTGGCGGCATGAAAGTCGGCCAAAAGGTTATCAGCGACGAAGAGGCGCCAATCGAAACCGGCAATCGCCTACCACTTAAGAATATCCCCGTTGGTAGTGTTATCCACGCTATCGAGCTGCAGCCCGGCAGAGGCGCCCAGCTGGTCCGTTCGGCTGGCGTCGGTGCCCAACTGGCCGCCAAAGAGGGTGACTACGCCCAAGTTAAGTTGCCAAGCGGCGAAGTCCGTTTGGTACACGTTGAATGCATGGCCAGTCTCGGCAGCATCGGCAACGAGCAACACCAGAACATCAAGATCGGCAAAGCCGGCCGTAACCGCAAGAAGGGCATCCGCCCGACTGTTCGCGGTGTCGTTATGAACGCGGCCGACCACCCACACGGTGGTGGCGACGGTGGCCGTCATGGTGTCGGTGGTGGTAAGAACCACGGTACTGCCCCCAAGACACCTTGGGGCCAGAAGACTCTGGGCTACAAGACCCGCCGCCGCAAATCATCTAACAAGTTTATCGTTAAAACCCGTCATCAGGCGAAGCGAAGGTAAAGGTAGGATATGAGTCGATCACTGAAAAAAGGACCATTTGTGGACCCCAAGCTAGCTAAGAAAGTTAACGCCTTGGGTGCCGAAGACCGTACCATTGTTAAAACCTGGGCACGGGCTAGTACCATTGCGCCGGAATTTGTTGGCCGCACCATTGCCGTCCACAACGGCAAAGTACATGTCCCGGTGTTCATCACCGAAAACATGGTTGGTCACAAGCTGGGCGAATTTGCCCCTACCCGTAAATTCCGCAGCCACGGCGGCAAAATGGCAAAGGGAGCTAACTAATGGCCGTTTCATCTGTCGCTAAAGGTGTTCGCATGAGCCCCCGCAAAGTCGGCGTGGTAGCTAGTTTAGTGCGTGGCCGCAGCGTGGCCGACGCTTTGACAATTCTGCAACATACGCCGCGCCGCTCAGCCCAGCCGGTGATGAAGGCTATCAAGAGTGCTCAGGCCAATGCCGACCACAATTACAACCTCAAACCCGACACTCTACAGATTGTTTCTATCACCGTAACGCCTGGCGTGCGCTACAAGCGTTACCGTCCGGCTGCCCACGGCCGGGCCTTGCCGTTCCAGCGTCGTACCAGCCACATTAGCGTGGTAGTCGACGGCGAAAAGCGTACGCCCAAAAAGCCGGCCGCCAAAGCTGCCGACAAAGCCAATAAGGAGGCCAAGTAATGGGTCAAAAAGTAAATCCAATCAGCATGCGTCTCCAGGTTAATAAAGATTGGCGCAGTAAGTGGTTTGTTAACAAACGCGAGTACGCTAAATACCTAGAACAAGACCTCCGTGTCCGCAAACTTATTCAGGATAAGGTCGGTTCACGGGGTGCTATCAACAAAGTTGATATCGAGCGTTCGCCCAACCTTGTGACGGTTACTATTATGACTGCCAAGGCGGGTGTGGTAATCGGCCGCGGCGGTACGGGCGCCCAGGAACTAAAAACGGCTATCGAAAAAGTCTACGGTGTCCCAAGCCGCGTTAATATCGAAGAAGTTAAAAAGCCCGAACTGTATGCTAAGTTGGTTGCCGAAAACATCGCCCACCAACTGGAGCGGCGTATTTCATTCCGTCGGGCTATCAAGCAATCCGCTGCCGCTACTATGCGCAGTGGCGCTAAGGGTATTCGTATCGAAGTTGCCGGCCGCTTGAACGGCGCCGAAATGTCCCGTCGCGAGAAAGAGGTCCAAGGCAGCGTACCGTTACATACATTACGCGCCAATATCGACTACGCGGGTGTAAAGGCCCAAACCGTTGCCGGTATCATTGGCGTCAAAGTGTGGATCTATAAGGGGGAGGTGAACTAGCATGTTAATGCCGAAGCGAACCCTCCACCGGAAGGTCCGAAAGGGCAAGATTCGCGGCGTGGCCACAGCCGGTAATTATATTGCCTTTGGTCAGTACGCCTTGCAGGCTCAGGGTCACGAGCGTATCACCGCCCGGCAAATCGAGGCTGCCCGCCAAGCCATGACTCGCCACATTAAGCGCGGCGGTAAAATCTGGATCCGCATTTTCCCGCACACCCCAGTCACCCGCAAGCCGCAAGACGTCAAAATGGGTAGCGGCAAGGGCAACCCGGAGTTTTTCGTAGCCAAGGTTAAGCCCGGTACTATCCTGTTCGAAATGCAGGGTGTCCAAGAAGATATTGCCCGCGAAGCCATGCGTTTGGCTGCCCACAAACTGCCGGTAAAGACCAAGTTTTTGAGCCGAGGAGAGGATAATTAAGATGAAAATTATCGAAATCCGCAAATTATCCACGCAGCAGCTGGTTAGCGACAGCACCAAACTGCGCGAAGAAATCGCCGAGCTGCGACGCCGTACCCACATGGGCGAGGTTCAGAACACTAAAGCCCTGCGCAATAAACGTAAAGATCTGGCCCGCATGTTGACCGTTTTGAGCGAACAGCTGGCAAAGGAGAACATGTAATGGCAAAGACACTAATCGGCCGAGTATCTTCAGACAAGCCCGATAAAACTATCGTGGTAACTGTTGTGTCCCGCAAAACCCATCCCATTTACAAGAAACAATACAGTCAAGGTAAGAAGTTTATGGCGCATGATGAAAAGAACGAAGCCAAGTTGGGCGACACGGTCGCCATTGTTGAAACACGCCCCTTAAGCGCCCGCAAACGTTACGTGCTCAAAGAGATTATCGAGCGTCCGGCTATCGTCGAACAAGAAGGAGAAGCGGCATGATTCAGCAAGAATCCCGTGTAACCGTCTGCGACAACAGCGGTGCCAAAGAAATTTTGTGTATCCGTGTGCTTGGTGGTACCCGCCGCCGTTACGCTCGGGTCGGCGACACGATTGTAGCTACCGTTAAAGAAGCCAGTCCAACCGGCAACGTTAAGCGAAAGTCGGTTGTGCGGGCGGTGATAGTCCGTACCAGGAACGTCATTAAGCGCAAAGACGGCTCCACTATCCGTTTTGACGACAATGCCGCTGTTATTATCGGCGACGACAAACTGCCCAAGGCTACCCGTATTTTTGGCCCGGTTCCCCGCGAACTGCGCGACCAAGGCTACGCCAAGATCATCAGCCTGGCACCGGAGGTACTATAATGGCCAGCCAACTCTATAAAATTCGTTTGCAAAAGGGCGATACGGTTGTTGTTCGTACCGGCAAGTATAAGGGTAAAACCGGCAAAGTAACGGCTTTGCACGTTGCCGACAACAAGGTTACCGTCGAGGGCGTTAACATTGTCAAAAAGCATATCAAGCCCAACAAGCAACATCCGCAAGGCAACATTGTCGAGATTACCAAGCCGATTTGGGTGTCCAAGGTGGCCCTGGTTGATCCGGCCAGCAAGAAGCCGACCCGTATCGGCTACAAAGTAGATGCCAAGGGCAATAAAACCCGCGTTGCCAAAAAGACCGGCAAGGAGATCAAGTAATGAATGCCCGCCTAAAAACCGAATACAACAAGCAGTACGCTGCCGAATTGCAGAAAGAACTCAAGCTGACCAACCGTCAAGAAGTGCCAAAGCTTGAGAAGATTGTCATTAACGTTGGCCTAGGCCGCGCCAAAGACGACAAAAAACTCATGGAAGTGGCTACTAATACGCTGCGTAAAATTACCGGCCAGCAACCTATCCAGACCACGGCTCGGCTGTCGATCGCTTCGTTTAAATTGCGTGAAGGCAACAAGATCGGCCTCAAAGTTACCCTGCGCGGCGAGAAGATGTACGAGTTTGCCGACCGGCTGATTAACATCGTATTGCCGCGACTGCGCGACTTTCACGGTGTCAGCGCCAAAGCCTTTGACCGCCAAGGCAATTACAGCCTGGGTATCACCGAACAGTCAGTGTTCCCCGAACTAACATTTGACGAAACGACCACGCCGCACGGCCTGCAAGTGGTATTTGTAATTAAAGCTAATGAACCGGCACATAGCCGCGCGCTTCTCACGAAGTTCGGCATGCCGTTCGAGAAGGAGGCAAAGTAATGGCCAAGAAATCAATTGTTGCCCGCGACTTGAAACGGCAGAAGATGATCAAGCAGTACGAGCAAAAGCGCGAGGAACTTAAGAAAATCGGTGACTACGAAGGGCTGCACAGACTGCCCCGTAATTCATCGCCGACCCGCTGGAAAAACCGCTGTATCGAAACCGGCCGGCCGCGCGCCTACATGCGCCAGTTCGGCCTTAACCGTATCAGTTTTCGTGAACACGCCAGCAAAGGCGAAATCCCCGGTGTAACAAAGGCAAGTTGGTAAGACTATGAGTATGACAAGCACAGACCCCATCGCAGATATGCTAACCCGCGTGCGCAACGCCATGAACGTGCGCAGAAGCGAGGTTCGTCTGCCCCATTCCAAAGTTAAAGAAGCCGTTGCGCGATTACTAAAAGACAGCAACTTCATTAATGGCGTGGCTGTCAGTGACGCACCGGTTGGTAAAACCCTGACTATCACCATCAACGGTGACGACCAGAATGCCCGTATCACCGAGATCATTCGTGTAAGCAAACCCGGCCGCCGTGTATACGTCGGTGCGGCCGATATTCCAGCTGTTAAGCGCGGCCGCGGCCTGGTTATCGTATCAACTTCTAAAGGTATGATGACTGGTGACGAAGCCAAAAAGCAGCACCTCGGCGGCGAATTAATCTGTAAGGTCTATTAAGAGGAAAGTAAGAAAGGTATATCATGAGTCGAATAGGAAAACAGCCCATTGCTCTGCCCAGCGGCGTGACAATCACTGTCGACCCTGACCTTATCACGGTTAATGGTTCTAAGGGATCACTGACACAGTTCACAATGCCGGGTATCATTGTAGAACAGGACAATGATACCGTCATTGTGACCCGTGTCGACGACGAAGCCGAACACCGCGCTAAGCACGGTTTGATGCGCTCGCTGGTCAACAACATGATCGTCGGCGTCAGCCAGGGCTTCGAAAAGAAGCTGGAATTGAACGGTGTCGGTTACCGTGTAGCCTTAGCCGGTAACGGCCTTAAGCTTAACCTGGGCCTGTCGCACGAGGTACCGTATACTCTGCCACAGGGCGTTACGGCAGCCGTAGAACAAAACATTATTACGGTCAGCGGCATCGACAAGCAACAAGTCGGCCAAGTCGCCGCCGAAATCCGAGCCCTCAAAAAGCCTGAACCCTACAAGGGCAAGGGCATTAAATATGTCGACGAACGCATTATCCGCAAGAGCGGTAAGTCCGGTAAGGAGAAATAAGCCATGGATCGTATCGCACACACATTACGAAATCGTCAGTTACGCAAAAACCGCGTCCGAGCGGTGGTTTCCGGCACGTCTGAACGCCCTCGCCTCAGCGTTTTTATTAGCAACACCCACGTTTCGGCCCAGATTATTGATGACACCAAGCAGGTTACTTTAGCGGCCGTTACTACGGTAGGCAATAAGCAAGCCAAGGGTACCATGACCGAAAAAGCTGCTGCCGTAGGTGCCGAATTGGCTAAAAAAGCCAAAACCAAGAAGATTACCAAAGTGTCATTTGACCGCAACGGCGGTAAGTATCATGGCCGCATAAAGGCGCTGGCCGAGGCTGCCCGCCAGAATGGATTGGAGTTTTAATATGGCTGAAGCGACAACTACAACCCCCGCAACCAACCCGCCGCGCCAGCAGCGTGACCACCGCGGCCAGCGCGGCGGCGGCCGCATGCCGGAAGAAGAGAAGCAGTTTGACGAGCGCGTCGTGCACATTGACCGCGTGGCCCGGGTCGTCAAAGGCGGCCGCCGCTTCCGCTTCCGTGCCTTGGTGGTCGTCGGAGACCGCAAGAACAAGGTCGGTATCGGTACCGCCAAGGGTGCTGACGTTACAGCCGCCGTCCAGAAGGCTGTTGACGTTGCTAAAAAAAACCTGGTAGCCATTCCCCTGTACAAAGACACGCTACCGCACGAGGCCGAAGCCAAAGTTGCCGGCGCCCGTATATTAATAAAGCCGGCTAGCGCCGGTACCGGCCTGATTGCCGGCGGCGTTGTCCGTACCGTGCTCGAAGTAGCCGGTGTTAATAACGCTCTGTCTAAGTCACTCGGTTCAGCCAATAAGATTAATACGGCCTACGCTACACTGGCCGCCTTGCAAAGCATTGTTCCGGCCAACCAATGGGTAACCCGGAGCAAACGACCTGCTAAAAAAGCGGAGAAAACAGCATGAAGTACAACGAATTAAATATCTCAAGCCAGAAAAGCCCTAAGCGTGTCGGCCGCGGTATCGCTGCCGGCGGCGGCAAAACGGCCGGCCGGGGTACTAAGGGTCAAAATTCCCGTACCGGCGGCGGTGTTCGTTTGGGCTTCGAAGGCGGCCAGAACCCGCTAATGCAGCGCTTGCCAAAACTGCCCGGCTTCCGCTCGGTCCGCGTAAAGGCCGAAACTGTTTACACCGGCCAGCTGGACCAGTTTGCCGGTAAAACCGTCACTAACCAGGTTGTGGCTGATGCCGGCCTGGTATCCAGCCCCTACAGCCGCGTTAAACTGGTAGTTAACGGTGACGTTACAAAAAAGGTTACTGTCAAGCTACAGGCCGCCAGTACTGGTGCTGCCGAGGCCGTCAAAAAAGCCGGCGGCAGCTTCGACGCCGTTGCCCAAATCGGCCGCCCGGCCAAGCAAAAAACTGATAAAAAATAGTTCG
>CAYWVZ010000002.1:0-82764 GCA_964462215.1 uncultured Candidatus Saccharibacteria bacterium | reverse complement strand
AAGACATCAGCGCCTACCGTAAAGACGTTACCACCGGCCTCTACGGCGGCGACGTTTCGCGCAAAAAGAAGGTGCTGGCCAAGCAAGCCAAGGGCAAAAAGCGCCTCAAGCGCTTCGGCAAAGTCGACATCCCGGCCGAAGCCTTCACCGTACTGCTCAAACGCGACTAAGCGGCTTGCAGCGCCTGCAGGTCTTTGACAATCTGAGCCACGTGCTTTTTGGGGTCAACGCCTTCGTACGTCTTGGCAATCTTCCCCTCCGGATTGATGATGTAGGTGTTGCGCAGGGTACCCATGAACTCGCGGCCCATAAACTGCTTCGGCCCCCACGAGCCGTAGGCCTCGATAACCTTATGTTCCGGATCGCTCAACAATGTGAAGTTCAGCTCGTGCTTTTCAACAAACTTGGCGTGGCTTTTGACCGTATCTTTGCTGATGCCCAAAACCACCGCATTGCCCAAGTTGGCAATCGCGTCCCGCGCGTCCCGAAAACTGCAAGCTTCGGTGGTGCAGCCCGGCGTGTCATCCTTAGGATAGAAATACAGCACCACCCACCGGCCGCGGTAATCGCGCAGGCCGTGAATTGCCCCGTTTTGATCCGGCAGTGAAAAATCCGGTGCTGCTTTCATGATTCTCTCCTCTTTTTAGGCGTAATCTGTTATAACTGTACCATGAACGAACTTGAGCACCTCGAGGATTTCGAGCAAATCCTGGCTAGTTATAACGTTTCGCCGGCCGGCCAAAAAATCCTGCGTGACACCACCTTGGTGCTGTGTTGCGCGCCAACAGCTACCGGCCGCAACACCATCATCCGCGAGCTGCTCAAAACCGGCCGCTACTACTTTATCGTGTCCGACACTACCCGCAAGCCGCGCACCAACGACGGTGTGCTGGAGCATAACGGCGTCGAATACTGGTTCCGCAGCGAACAAGACATGCTACAGGACTTGCGCGCCGGCCTGTTGGTAGAAGCGGCTGTTATCCACGGCCAGCAGGTATCGGGTATGAGTATCCGCGAGATCAATAAAGCCTGCCAAGCCGGTAAAATCGGCATCACCGACATAGAGGTTGTCGGTGTGGCTAATGTTGTTAAAGCCAAACCCGACACTATTTGCCTGTTCTTTTTACCGCCCAGTTTTGAGGAATGGCAGCGCCGCATCACTACCCGCGGCGACATGAACCCCGCGGAGCTTAAACGCCGCCTGCAAAGCGCTAAAAAGGAGCTGGAAACAGCCCTGGCCAACGACTATTACACATTTGTTATAAACGACAACCTGGATGAGGCGGTAAGCGAGGTGAAGGCCATTGTTGCCGATCCCGCTAACTCCCATACTACCGAACAGGTTGCCGCCCGCACCCTGGCCGAAGACATCCTGGCCAAAACCAAAAACGCGCTACAGCAATGAACTTGTAATAAAAGCATAACCATGTTATAATACACAGGTTATGAACAAACCCACCCCGTCATCGATGGAACCAGCAGAAATACCACAGGGCGTTGCCGGACTTTACGCAGCCTTGCAGCACGGTAAAGACTTACTTGGTACAGAGCTGGACGAATACGCCATAAACAGAGCTATCGAAGGGGTGGCAAGCCTGCCGGATAACCCCGAAAACCAGGTTGGCCCGCCAAAAACCACGGACGGCTACGAGGTTGTCACCCTTGCCGGACCCGACTATCCGCGGGAGCAAACAGGAGTCAGGATCCGTCGTAAACCGCAAGAAGTCCCCACTTTCAAGGACGGTATTATGGGCATTACGGTCTACAGCAAAAAACTAGACAAAAAGGGCGGCATACGTAGCTACAAAGAGTTCGAAATAACCGCTGCCGACCCGCGTTCAGCCAGGGGTTTAGGCGCCGTCCGGGCTCTGCGGATTTTGGACGACACCATCAGCCGAAGTTCTGTCCCCGATTAGCACTCTTGACTAAGGAGTGCCAGTTCAGGTATCATATTGCCAGTAGGTCTTTGGACCAAGGAGTGCGTGATGACCGAACGCCAGCAAAAAATTCTTGCCGCTATTATCGAACAGTATGCCGAGGTGGCCAGCCCGGTAGGCTCTTCGTTGCTGGCCAAGGTTTTTAACGTCTCCTCGGCTACGATTCGTGCCGAAATGGCCGAGCTGGAGCGCGGCGGCTACATCATGCAACCCCACACCAGTGCCGGCCGCGTTCCAACCGACAAAGGCTACCGGGTGTATGTCAACAGTCTGGCCGGCAGTGATGTAACACCGAACGAGCGTCGGGCTGAACGGGCTCTGGCAGCCCGGGTTAGCGGCGGCGCGGTGCCGGAGCGAACTATCCGCAACGCCGTCGATACCTTAGTGGAATTAACGCATAACCTAGGCCTAGCTACTATTGGCAACCAGCTATACATGAGCGGTTTATCCAATCTCTTTGGCCAACCCGAGTTTATTAACGGCGATCAGGTCCAACAAGTGGCGAGGCTGCTGGACAACCTAGAACCATGGCTGCGCGAGGCGGCACCGAACGAACCGCTTAGTGTATATATCGGCCAAGAAAACCCTATCGGCCGCAGCGCCCAATGTTCGTTGATTATCAGCAAGTTTCGCAGTCCGTACAGCGACCACAGTTACATCGGCGTGTTGGGGCCTACCCGCCAACAATACCGCGACGTGATGGGCTTGGTGGAACACACCGGCCGTTCTCTGGAGAAAGTACTGTATGCCTAAGAAGCCGCAAAAAACCGAAGAAGTGCAGGTGCTGGAACAGCAAATTGCCGACCTGACCGAAGCATTGCAGCGCGAACGGGCTGACGTCAGTAACGTTCGGCGCCAGCACGACGAGCAAATCGCCAACCTGAAGCAGAGCGTCAAAGCTCAGGTTGTCAAAGACTTGCTGCCGGTTATCGACAACTTCGAGCGGGCTCTGGGGCACGTGCCGAAAGACCTCGAAGCCAACGATTTCGTCAAAGGGGTTAATGGTATCGTTAAGCAATTCGAAAAAACTCTAACGCACATGGGCGTGGAACGCATCAAAACCGTCGGCGAAGTATTTAACCCGCACCTGCACGAAGCGGTTAGCATGGAAGAAAGCGACGGCACTGTCGAAGTCGTATCCGAAGAACTGCAATCCGGCTATACGTTAGGCGACGAGATCCTGCGGCCAGCTATGGTCAAAGTCAAAATGGAGCACGCGTAATGCTCAAACCATGTGAAGGGCTGATGGAAGTGCCGGCTACACCAACAATTGATGAAAGAAGAGTAGTCATTAGCAGCCACACCACAGTGCCGATGTTACTGGCACAGGGCCTGGAACCCGGTTCAGCAGCGCTTGGCCAGGCTATCATGACGGCCGCCAGGTTACACAACGAACGGAAACCCCTTTGCTTATCCTGTCCACTTAAGGAGCACGTCGAGCCCGAACAGGCTCGCACCATGCACGATGCGAGCGAAGCAGTCGCCGCCTCATTCCGGTCAAACTCACAAGTATTTGTAGATGTACTGGGCCATAAGGTTATGGCGGTGGCCGAGGAGCACGGGCTTGGTGACCTGCAAGGTCCCAGGCTTGCCGCTTTCGCCGATTGTGCCCAGCGGCGCGCCTTGGTTAAGTCGGCACGGCCAATAGAACAGGTTCCTGTTGGTAACTACCTCTGACAAAATCCGTAATTAGCACTCTTGACACGAGAGTGCTAACTTGTGTATGATACAATTGTTTTAGCACTCAAACGCATCTATTGCCAACGAAAAGGAGCACAACACGATGGGTAAAATCATTGGAATCGACTTAGGGACGACTAACTCGGCCATGGCCGTTATGCAAGCCGGCAAGCCGGAAATTATCGCTAACTCCGAAGGCCAGCGCACTACGCCGAGCGTCGTAGCTGTTAATAAGAACGGCGAACGTTTGGTTGGTCAGGTAGCCCGCCGCCAGCAGGTGACCAACAGCGCCAACACTATTTACGAAGTCAAGCGTCTGATTGGCCGTCGCTGGGAAGACAAAGAAGTCCAGCGCGACATTAAGCTGATGGGCTACGAGATGGTCAAAAGCGGTAATGGCGTCAAGGTTAAGATGGGCGACAAAGAGTATAGCCCCGAAGAAATTAGCGCCATGGTTTTGAGTAAGCTCAAGGCCGACGCCGAAAGTTTCTTGGGCGAGCCGGTCACCGAAGCGGTTATCACCGTGCCGGCTTACTTTGACGACAGCCAGCGTCACGCTACCAAAGACGCCGGTAAAATCGCCGGTCTGGAAGTCAAGCGTATTATTAACGAACCGACTGCTGCGGCCCTAGCCTACGGCCTGGATAAAGGGGGCAAAACCGATGAGAAAATCGCCGTCTACGACCTTGGTGGCGGTACGTTCGACATCTCTATTCTGGAACTGGGCGACGGTGTCTTTGAAGTTAAAAGCACCAACGGTGACACGCACCTGGGCGGTGCCGACTTCGACCGCGTGCTGGTCAACTACTTTGCCGATGAGTTCAAAAAAGAGCACGGCATCGACATCAGTGGCGACAAAGCTGCCATGCAGCGCCTGCGCGACGAAGCCGAAAAAGCCAAGATTGAACTCAGCACCACCAACGAAGTTGAAATTAACTTGCCGTTCCTAACAGCTGACGCTGATGGCCCAAAGCACTTCGAGCATAAACTGACTCGCGCCAAGCTTGAGAGCCTGGTTGGCGACCTGATCGACAAGACCGCCAACCCTTGCGAGAAGGCTCTCAAAGACGCCGGCCTCAAGGCTAGTGACATTGACGCCGTAGTACTAGTCGGTGGTATGACCCGTATGCCGGCCGTACAGGCTAAGGTCAAAAAGATCTTCGGCAAAGAGCCGATGAAAGGTGTTAACCCCGACGAAGTCGTGGCGATTGGCGCGGCTATCCAGGGCGGTGTGCTGCAGGGCGACGTCAAAGACGTGCTGCTGCTGGATGTGACGCCGTTGTCGCTAGGGATCGAGACGCTGGGCGGCGTAGCTACCAAGCTGATCGAGCGTAACACCACTATTCCTACCAGTAAGTCCGAAGTCTTTAGTACCGCTGCCGACAACCAACCTCAGGTAGAAATCCACGTTGTCCAAGGTGAACGTGAAATGGTCGCCGACAACAAGTCGCTGGGCCGCTTTGTGCTGGACGGCATCCCGCCCGCACCGCGCGGCGTGCCGCAGATCGAAGTCACCTTCAACCTTGATGCCAACGGTATCTTAAACGTCACCGCCAAAGACAAAGGCACCGGTAAAGAGCAAAGCATTACCATTCAAAACAGTAGCGGCCTTTCCAAAGAAGAAGTCGAGAAAATGGCCAAAGACGCCGAGGCCCACGCCGAAGAAGACAAGCAGAAACGCGAAGCTATCGACATCCGCAACCAGCTGGACAGCGCTGTCTACAACGCCGAAAAGCTCAAGAGTGACAATGCCGATAAGTTGAGCGAAGAAGACAAGAAAACTCTGGACGAAGCCGTCGAAGCCGCCAAGAAAGTCGTGGCCGACGACAAGGCTGACAAAGATGCGCTGGAAGCTGCCACTAAAGAGCTGAACGACAAAATCATGCCGATTGGCGCCAAAATGTACGAGGCAGCCAGCAAGGAAGAAGCGCCCGCTGACGGCGACGGCGACGAGTCAGCCGAGAAGCCGAAAGACGACAAAAAAGCTAAAGACGAACCGGTCGAAGGCGAAGTCGTCGACGAAGACAAGAAAGACGCCGAAAAATAGACTTGCGTGGTAATGCTATACTAAAAGCGTAATTAACCATAAGGGGGAAATATGGGAATTATCGGCTGGATTATACTCGGCGGCATCGCCGGGTGGCTAGCATCTATCATTACCAAACGGAACGGCGAGCAAGGTATCATCGGCAATATTGTCGTTGGTGTCATCGGCGGTCTGCTGGGCGGCTTCGTTATGAGCTGGCTCGGCGGCGAAGGTATAACAGGGTTTAACCTGTACAGCCTGCTGGTTGCCCTGGGCGGCGCTATTGTCGCGCTGCTTATTTACGGCGCTATCCGCGGCGGTTCCAAATCTAAGGCCTAGAGCCCCTAACAATCCACAACAAATTAGCACTCTTGAGTTTTGAGTGCTAATTTTGTATGATAACTCTCATGATACACGGTGAAGGTGATTTGTCGCAGCGCATGATCGTACTGGCATCAGGCGATCCTGAGATAGATGAGATTTTGAAGTTAACTGATGTCATAACCCCCGACACGTCTTTCGAGGACTCCTCTGAATTAGCCAAAGAAGTGTACTCATTGCGGGAAAGCGTCGGTACTACGTACGGCTTGGGGTTGGACGGGGTGCAACGGGCCATAGAACTGCGCCGCCAACGCCAACTTGATAAAATGGCAGGAACGAACAATGAGTAAGCGTGACTATTATGAGGTCTTGGGTGTCGGTAAGTCGGCCAATGCCGATGAAATTAAAAAAGCCTTTCGCAAGAAGGCTGTTGCATACCACCCGGACCGCGGCGGTGACGAGGCTAAGTTTAAAGAAGTCAACGAAGCGTATGAAGTCCTCAAGGATTCCAGCAAACGCCAGCGCTACGACCAGTTCGGCCACGCCGGCGTCGGCAGCAGTGCGGCCAGCGATGGCGGTAACCCGTTTGCCGGTTTTAACGGCCAAGGTTTCGGCGGTGCGCCGGGCCAGGGCCAGAATATCCACTTTGACTTTGGCGACCTGGGACTCGGAGATATCTTCAGCAGCTTCTTCGGCGGCGGCCAACCTCGCGGCCAGCAACGCCCGCGCCGCGGCCAGGATATTAGCACCGCTGTGGATATCACCTTTGACCAAGCGGTCTTTGGAACCGAAGTCGAAATCCGTTACAGTGCCCAAGTGCAATGTTCGCATTGTAAGGGCAGTACGCTGGAGCCGGGCCACCAGATGCAAAAATGTCCGGAATGTGGCGGCACCGGACAAGTGACCCGCATGACCCGCACTATTTTTGGCAATATCCAGCAGGCGACGATTTGCCCGCGCTGTAAAGGCGACGGCAAGATCCCCGAAAAAGTCTGTACGGTTTGCCGCGGCACCGGCACTGAGTTTAAGCAGCGCGAGCTCAAAGTTAAGATTCCGGCCGGCATTGATGACGGTACCACCATTCGCTTGCGTGAACAGGGTAACGCCGTGGCGCACGGCCAGGCCGGCGACCTGTACGTTGATGTGCGCGTTAAGCCGCATAAACGCTTCACCCGCGAGGGCGACCTTATCCTAAGCGAAGAAACTATCGGCATGGTAGACGCGGCCCTGGGCGTGGAAATCGACGTCGAAACCGTCGACGGGCCGGTCCGTATGAAAGTCCCGGCTGGCACCCAAAGCGGTACCGACTTCAAACTGTCCGGGCACGGTGTACCGCACCTGCGCGGCTCCGGCCGAGGAGCCCAGATTGTGACAGTTGTGGTCGAAACGCCGACCAAACTCAGTAAGGAACAGCGTGAACTGCTGGAACAGCTCAAAAACACCGGCCACAAAAAAGGTTTCTGGCGCTAAAGTAAGGCGCCACGATAGCCGCAAACAGTGTAAAATAGAGCTGTGATTAAGCACCGATCAAAAACCGTGTCAATTATTGTGTCAGTTGTGGCCGTCTGCCTATTCGCGGCCGGCGTGTACCTATTGCTGTTGGTGCGCTCGCCGATTAGCCTTAGCTCAACGCCTGACCAAGTGGCCCGCGCCGAACAAGCCTATCAGCAAGAGCAGACTGACTATATTAAAGTCGAAAAACTAAACCTACTGGTGCCGATTGTTCCCGGCGACGACGCCAGCGCCCTTGAAAAAGGCGCCTGGCACCGCTTTCCGGAGCGCGGCGATCCCGAAAAAGGCGGCAACTTTATCCTTAGCGCCCATCGTTTTCAGCTGGGCTTGACACCGCAGCGCACCAAAGCCAGGTCGCCGTTTTATCATCTGGACAAATTGCAAGAAGGTGACACCATCAAGGTTAACTGGAAAGGCCAATGGTACGACTATACCGTTACCAAAACGTATAGCGTTAAACCCGATGCTATCGAAATTGAGGCGCCGTCCACCGATGCTAAAATGACGCTGTACAGCTGTTCGCTGGGCGGCCAGGCCGACGGCCGGATCGTTATCGAAGCTACGCCCCAGGACTAGTCAAAATCGGCGAGGTAGGTAATAATAAAGAGCAATGAAACGACCAAGCCTCAGCAGCCAAGAGGGCTTTATCCCGATGTTACTCGCACTTTTGGTGGTTATCGCCATTATTATCTTTCTGGTCTACAGCCGCGTCGCCAGCCGCTAACATTGAAAAATAATACTAAAAATGCTATAATAAGCGCGGTATGAAAAAAAATGAACCCAGTATTGTTGGCGCATTCGAGAAAGTCGATTTTCCGGAATTTGGCATTCACGGGATAACCGCCAAAATTGACACCGGAGCCTACTCCGGTGCGTTGCATTGCACCAAAATCCACGAAGAGGAACAGGGCGATGAAATCGTGTTGCATTTTTCGCCATTCGACCACCCGGAAGTCGTTATGACCAGCCATAATTTTTATATCAAACCGGTGACGAGTTCCAACGGCGAAACTGCAGACCGGTATTTTATCGACACCGATATCACGGTCGCCGGCCGTACCTACCCAATTTTAATAAGCTTAGCTGACCGTAGTGAATTGCGTTGGCCGGTATTAATTGGCCGCCGATTTTTAAGGATAAACAATTTACTGGTTGACGCGACAAAAAATAATACGTAAGGTGCCAGTATGAATATAGCGATTTTATCGAAGGGGCCAGGTAATTATTCGACCAAGCGTCTCAAAGAAGAAGCTGAAGCGCGCGGCCACAACGTGCGGATTATTGACTATGCCAAATGTTACGTGACGATAGAGCAAAACAACCCGGTAATTCGATACGAAGGTGAAAGCGTTGGCGATGTCGACGTGATTATTCCGCGGATTGCCTCCAGCTACACCAAGTATGGTACTGCCATGGTGCGCCAGTTCGAGATGCGCGGTGTGTTTTCGACCGTTAGTTCACTGGCTATTAACCGAACCCGTGACAAATTACGAGCTACCCAGATTTTGGCTCGTGCTGGCGTTGGTATTCCTAAAACGGTGTTTGCCCGCGAAACCGCCGAGGTAGAGGACGTTATCGAACAGGCTGGCGGTGTACCACTAATTATCAAGGTGACGCGCGGTACGCACGGCCGCGGTGTGGTGCTGGCCGAAACCCGCAAGGCTGCCGAAGCGGTAATGCAGGCCTTCTATGTGGAAGGCGTGAACTTCTTGGTGCAGGAATTTATCGAAGAATCAGCCGGTACCGACATTAGGGTTATCGTAGTTAACGGCAAAGTGGTAGCAAGCATGCAGCGTCAATCGCTGGACGACGATTTTCGCTCTAACTTGCACCAGGGCGGCGAAGGCACCACTATAAAACTGACCGACGAAGAAAAGAAAACCGCCCAACGCGCCGCCAAAGCTATGGGCCTGCCGATTTGCGGTGTCGACATGATGCGCTCGGAGCGCGGGCCGCTGGTGCTGGAAGTAAACGCCAGCCCGGGCTTTGGTATCGAGAAAGTCACCGGTCGCAACGTGGCCGCCAAGATCATTGACTACATTGAGCAAAACTCCAAAAGTAAACGCGGAAAACGCGACCGTGTGGGTGCCTAAACCGAGCCTGAGTCTGGTTTTTGTTTTGATTGGTGTTGTTGTAGTGCTGGCTGCCGCGAGTCTCTTCCTATTGAAGCCCCGCGGTTCTGCCTGCGACCTGCAATTGGGGCAAGCCTGTATTACCCTGGAGCGCGCCGATACACCGGCCGCACGATCCCGGGGCCTCAGTGGGCGGGCCAACCTGGCTGCCGACCGGGCTATGTTATTTGTCCATGACCGGCCGGTGCGGGAGTGTTTTTGGATGAAAGATATGCACTTTGCTTTGGATATGGTCTGGCTCGACGCGACCAGGCATATCTTTAAAGTGGAAGAGAACGTTAGTCCGGACACCTACCCGCGGTCGTTCTGTCCTGACCAGGGGGCGCAGTACGTGCTGGAGCTGCCGGCCGGCAGCGTGCGGCGTCACGGTTTGGCCCATGGCCAGCAACTGGCGTTTTAGCTCTGGCGAAACATACGGCTTGCTAGCTACACCTGCCAACCCAAGCCGCTCATGGTATGATAGAAACAGCATGATTTTGCAAAATAGTATCTTGATCGCGGCCATCGGTTTGCCGGTGGTTGCCTTGGTGTTGCTCCGAACCAACGCGGCCATCGCCTTTTTGAGCCTGTGCGCCGGTGCGGTGTTGGTGCGGTTCGTCGGGCACGAAGCCGATTTGGCCGGCACGGTTATCGGCAACAACTCCCAGGCGGTTAGCCAATACGCGCAACTGGCCTTATTGCTGGTACCGGTGGTCGTGGTGGCTCTGTTGCTGCGCAAATCGGTCTCTTCTGCCAAGCTAGTTTTTAACCTGATTGCGGCAGTGGCCGTCGGCTTAGTGGGGGTCTTGTTGGCCGTACCGCTGCTGCCGGGCGCCGCCCAAACGGCCATTACCGATACCGAGGGCTGGCGGCTGCTCGTGCAGTCGCAAGAACTGGTGGTGGCTGCTAGCGTACTGGCCAGTATCGTGGTGCTGTGGCTTACTAAGCCGTCGTCCGGCAAGAAACATCATAAAAAGTAGCACCCGCCGTTACTGCAACGCCGGAGCCGGCGTTGACTTTTTGTCAAAAATACGGATAATGTAAGAAGTTAATCGACCGCTGCGGGTCCATAGCTCAGCTGGTTAGAGCACCTGCCTTTTAAGCAGGGTGTCGTGGGTTCGAGTCCCACTGGACCCTCCAAACAAAATGCCTCAGCTTTGCTTGGGGCTTTTTGTTTGGAGGATCTCGACTTTATTCCCAATCGTAGGTTACGCGGTACAGGCCGGTGGCTCCTCTCGATAACTCTGTGTAGACGTATTCGCGTTGTTCCGTTGTTGGCGTAGCCAGACTGTGTTGTCTCTCGCGCCGTCTGGACAATTCTCCTTTTGCAAGTTCTTGGAACGAGCCAGACGTGATCAAATTGTGATAGATGTCTATATGGTACACATCGTCAATATCCATTTTGAAAGTGATAAGTTCAAGGCCAACATCGCCACCCGAATGGTTGTATATCCGTAAGGTTGTTGGGAGCGGGTTCGTTACATTAGTACTTTTATAACGCAATCCTCCCTCAAGTAAATGGGCTGTGCTGCCGTCTTCGGTCTGCCATTCGGCTTGAGCGATGCCAAATGTAAAGTTGCCGATACGCCGCCGCTGGCCATAGAGATTGGATTCAACTAGGGCGCGATCCCTGAATTCTCGCAGGTGTTCGAAGTAGGTGTTGCCGTACAAGCTAAATGGCAAGTTCTCGTTACTCATCTGTAGTGTGTGACACCTCCATTTGTATATATGCACTATATCCCAAACCAGGAGGCTAAAAAAGCACAAGCATATAAAAATTGTGCAGGAGCATTTAAGGGCTTTTTAATGTCCGGTTGGTAGTCTGGCGCTTATGGTACGCAGGCTTTTTGGTTGGAAATTTCGGCAGACAACATTGCTGACGGTACTGTGTGTCGGTTTTTTGGCGGGGCTGGCGTCGGCCCGACGGATCGAGTTTGCCAATCTGCCCACGGCGTTGCTGGCTTTAGTTATAGCGGTGGCATTGTTACGGCGCAAGACATTTATGGCAGTGGCGGCATTTACGGCCGCCGGATTATTATTAGGACTGGCTCGCGGCGCTGCGTATATGCAGCACAGCCGTGACTACCAACAGTTATTCCGGCAAGAGCTTGTCCTGGAGGTGCGGGCCGAAACCGACGCCGTCTATGGGCGCGGAACGCAACTGGATTTTGACGCTTCGCGCATCAAAGTAGTGCAACCGTACCAACAAGAACTGCCGGGCAAGATCAAGGTGGAAGGGTTTGGCGTGCCCATGGTCTACCGCGGCGACATGCTGGAGTTAAAGGGTAGTTTGGGGCCGACGCGCGGCAGTAACCAGGCTCGCATGAGCTATGCTACCATCAGTCTCAAGGGCAAGGGCGAAACACCGATCGACGTGCTGCGGCGGAAGTTTATTGCCAGCTTACAATCGGTACTGCCGGAACCGCATGCTTCGTTCGGTGCCGGCTTGCTGATCGGCCAGCGGGCCACCATTCCCGAACAAACCAACGAGGAATTATCGGTTACCGGTTTGACACACATCGTGGCGGTGTCAGGCGCTAACCTGACGATTATTATCGTGGCTGTGCGTCAGCTGCTGGGCAAACGTTCCAAGTTCCAAAGTACCGCCGGCGCCGCCCTGCTGCTGGTAACATTCCTGATTATTACCGGCATGAGCGCTTCGATTGTTCGCGCGGCCTTGGTCAGCAGCTTGAGCCTGCTTGCCTGGTACTATGGCCGGAAGTTCAAGCCGCTGCTACTAATTAGCCTAGCGGCAGCCATAACCGCCTGGTGGAATCCGTTTTATTTGTGGTCGGATCTGGCTTGGTATTTATCGTTTATTTCATTTTACGGTGTGCTGGTGATTGCGCCGCAAGTAACCGCTATTTTGAGTAAACGTAAAGAGCCAAAGCTGCTCGGCTCATTGTTGGTCGAAACGATTGCTGCCCAGATCGTGACGTTGCCGCTGATCATGTATATTTTCGGGCGGGTATCAACTATTGGCTTGCCGGCTAACGTACTGGTCGTGCCGTTAGTACCGCTGACCATGCTGCTGACGCTAATCGCCGGCTTGGCCGGCATGGTTGTGGCGCCAATTGCCGGCTGGTTCGCCTGGCCGGCCCGCATAGTGTTGGTATACATGCTCGATATGGCAGCGCTTTTGAGCCGCGTCCCGCACGCTTCGACCGAACAGTACCTCAATGTTGGCTCAATGATCGGATTGTACGCGGCCATCGCTTTGCTGTCGCTCTGGCTGTGGCGCAAAGCCCGCTCCCGCCGGGCTGCTAGGGATGCTATAATTACAGAGTAAGGAGCCAACATGTCCGGACACTCCAAGTGGTCAACTATTAAACGTCAGAAGGGCGCCAAAGACGCTGCCCGCGGTGCGCTGTTTACTAAACTGGGTAACGCTATTGCCATTGCTGCCCGCGGCGGTGCCGATCCGGAAACCAATTTTGCCTTGCGCCTGGCCGTCGACAAAGCCAAGGCGGCCAACATGCCGACCGCCAACATCCAACGCTCCATTGACCGCGGTTCCGGCAAGCTCGGCGGCGAACAGATCCAAGAGGTCGTGTACGAAGGCTACGGTCCGGGCGGCGTAGCTATCCTGATTGAGGCCGCCACCGACAACATCAACCGCACCTACCCGGAAGTCCGGCTGGCTTTTAGCAAGCACGGCGGTAACATGGCCGAAAAGGGTGCGGTCGCCTTCCAATTTGCCCGCAAAGGGATGATCCGCGTTAAGGGCGCCGGCGACGAAGTCGTGCTGGCTGCGCTTGATGCCGGTGCCGAAGACGTCCAAGAAGAAGGTGAAGAGTCGGTAGTTTATACCGACCCTAAAGAACTGGCTCAGGTCCGCGACAACCTCAAAGCGGCCGGTGTCGAAATCAGCGAAGCCGAACTTACCTACGTACCTGCTAACACCGTCAAAGTCGACGACGAAGCAACCGCTGGCAAGATTATGCGCCTAATGGACGCCCTCGATGCCGTCGACGACGTCACCAATACCCACGTTAACTTTGATATCACCGAAGAGATCCTGGCAAGACTGGGCTAAGGGATGCAGCTGCTCATACTTGTGTTTCTGGGAACCTTTACTAAAGAGGCCACGGCCAGCTTAGGTAAAAACGCCGTCCATAAACATTCCGAGACACTTTATACCATGGGCTTTTTAGGCTCTTTTTGGAGTATCTTTTTTCTGGCAGGAACAGTCGTGTTTGGGGCGCCTCTGACTTTCCAGCTTGAGTCGTTACCCTTTTTGATCACCCGCATTATTCTGGAAATCGCTTTGGTATATTTGGCAATGCGGACAATAATTACCGCCGAACGAACGACTGCAGCCTTTCTGCACTCTCTGACAATTCCGCTTCTGCTGATTGTGGATATAGTGCTGGGCTATTCGCTGACGACGAATCAATGGCTCGGAGTTAGTATTATTATTTTGGCCTTGCTCCTGCTGTTTTACCATAACCCGATCGGCAAGAAAGGTGCCGGTTATGGCATAGCCACGGCGGTCCTGGCGGTCGTTACCGTAAGCCTGTACAAGTACAACATCACACATTTTAATTCGGTGGCAGCCGAGCAGATGATAGTGATGTTTTGCCTGTTGCTTTTTATGGGCGGAGCCTCAAAATTGGTGACCAAAGAACATCCGCTAAAACTGCTCGTCAAGCCCTATTCCGGCTTGCAATCTTTTTCGGGCGGGCTGGGGACGGTGTTTCTAAGTTTTTCGTATGTCTTTGCTCCGGCTTCCGTGGTGATAGCCGCCAAGCGGGTTTTGGAAGCAATGTGGGCGATGGCATTCGGCCGCCATTATTTCCACGAGGGCCAATTACGCCGCAAATTACTGGCGCTGGTGATTTTGGTTATTGGTTTGACAGTACTGGTTATATAGTAGAATTTCGTAACCTGCATCCCGCCGATTCTTAACGGTTAATTAACTGATAATCGGAATCTTTTGACGGCTGCCGCAGGGTCTGGTTAGTATCGGGATATGACCCGAAAAATCCTACTTGCTCTTGGCTTGCTCGTCAGTATATGGGTGCCGTTTTTTGGCTCTTCGGCTGCGGCGGCCAGTAATCCGCCGGTGTTGATTAGCGAAGTGCAAACCGGCTTCATTGCTGGCGATGGTGTTGAATACCCGAAGCAGGAATTTATTGAGCTGGTTAATGTCTCATCTGATGAGATTGATATGACGGGCTGGCAACTGGAGTACCTGTCGGCCGCGCATGACGGCAGCGGCGCGCCGACGGCGGTTTTGGCCATTGTTGACGGTATTTTGCCTGCTGGCAGCTGGGCTTTGTTTAGCTACAGCGGCTACATGCCGGCACCTGTTGACGGAATGTTCGGTCAGGGCAGCACGGCCAGCAGCGGCTTGCTGGCCAAAACCGCCGGCCACGTCCGCCTCACGGCCGGCGATACCATGGTCGACTGCGTGGCCTGGGGTTCTTCGGCTGTTGCAATTGAGGGTTGCGACAAAATTGCAGCCGTGGCTCCCGCCGGCCACACCATTCAACGGTCCCCGGGCGAAGACGGTTTTTATGACAAAGCGCTGGGCGTTAAAAATCTGGCGCCGCCGACGCCGCAGGGCGGTCAGTTGCAACCGCCCAGCTTGCCAAATCCCGACCCCGAAGAAGAATTGCCGCCGGAGGAGCAAGAACCTGGCTTGCCGGCTTGTTCCAGCGTAATTTTAAGTGAAGTTTTACCTAATCCCGCGGGCAGTGACGCGGCCGGGGAGTTTATCGAGCTATACAATACGAGCAGCCAGACGGTGTCGTTGTCCGGTTGTATCCTGCGGCTTGGATCTAGCGGTAAGTCGTTCGGTTTTCCGGAGGATATAATCATGACACCGCACGAGTACAGGGCATTTGGCTACGCCGTGACCGGCCTACAGCTTCTTAACGAAGGCAGCGAGCTTTGGCTGATTGCAGACAGTCAGCAAACTTCGTTGGCATATCCCAGCTCAACAGATGACCAGGCATGGGCGTTGATCGACGGAACCTGGCAAATAACCCTTCAACCCACGCCAAATGCCCCCAATGTATTGTTGCTGCCGGCCGGCAAGGGCGCAAAAGCCAGTGAAGCAGCTAAAAGTGGTTTAGAAGACTGTCCGGCCGGCAAATTCCGCAACCCGGAGACCAACCGTTGCAAGAATATCGAGGCGGCCTCGAACGAACCGGCACCTTGCGCGCCAGGCCAGGAGCGCAACCCCCAAACCAACCGCTGCCGTAAGATAACCGTAGCAACGGCTTCCAGTTTGACCCCTTGTGCCCCGGATCAAGAGCGCAACCCCCAAACCAACCGCTGCCGTAAAATTACTTCGTCCGCGGCTACACCCAAGCCGTGTGAACCCGGCCAGGAGCGCAACCCCCAAACCAACCGCTGCCGTAAGGTAGCTGCTGCCCGTACCAGCAACAATGCTGACACACAGGCGGCCAAGACCAACCAGAATTACAAAATCTTATTAGGCGTGCTGGTACTGATTTTCGGATACATAGCCTATGAATACCGCAACGACGCTCGTAACGGCCTACGCCGGTTACGTCACGCAGTTACAGACAGGGGAAGAAACAAGAGCAAAAAACCCTACCGGTAACGCTGCCGGTAACGCTGCTGGAGTGAGAGTGTTGTCTATAATTTTCGTTGCCGAAGCTTACTGGCCCAAAAATCGTAACGGTCTTGGTGGGTCGGGTCGGGCATAGCAAGCCTGCCAACCGCGGCGTCAGCCTGGTCAAGATAATCATTCACTTGCTGTTCGACCTTGGCCCGGGCGCCGGTTTTCTCAACCAGTGTGCGAAAACGGTTAATCTCACTGGCGGTGGCTGTAGTCTTACCCGCTACCTGTTTAATGAAGGTTACTTCTTTAGGGCTGGCCGCTTCTAGCGTGTACTGCAGCAACAGGGTCCGTTTGCCTTCGCGTATATCGCTATCGTTCGGTTTGCCGGTAACGGCCGGATCACCAAATAGGCCAAGCAGGTCATCAGCCAGCTGGAAAGCGATGCCCAGGGCATTGCCTAGCTCGGCCAGCTTGGCAAGGGTTGAGGCGTTCGCCCCGGCCAAGGCGGCCCCGCACTGCAGCGGACCGACAAAACTATAGCTGGCGGTTTTACGCTCGGCTATTAGTAAGTAATTCGTAGTGCCGAAAGGCTCCAGGACGGCTTCGGTATCAAGCAGCTCACCGCCGATAACCGTGGCGGTACTTTCACCCAAGATCCGGCAGGCGTGCGCGGTGCGGTCGGCTGGAAAGCCAGCGCCCAACAGTAACTGATACGCGCTCGACAAAGCCAAATCTCCTGCTAGCAAGGCGCCGCTATCGGCGTAATGGTTGCGGTCGGCCTCATTCAGATCTTTTGAATAGTAGCTTCTTAATTTGCCGGCAACATTGGGGTGGCCATGGCGGATATAGTCGTGGTCAATAATATCGTCATGAATAAGCAGGCCTTGGTGGAGCAGTTCCCAGGCAATGGCTGCGTCAATGCCGGCCGGTTTAGTGGTGCCGCCGCAGACTTCGTAAGCCCATATCACCAGATATGGCCGCAATCGTTTGCCGCCGCGCAAAACTACTTCAGTCAGCAGTTGCCAGAGGCGTTGTTCGGCAGGGTTCCGGGCAGCGGCCTGTTTTTGCTGGGCCTTAAGGTACGACTGCAGTCGCTGATCGACCTGAGCCCGTGTCGCTTTCCAGTGCTGTTCGGCAGTCATGGTCTTCATTGTAACAAAAACACCTTACGGTATGGTACGCTAACATCATGAGGATTCTTGGCATTGATCCGGGTACGGGCATCTTGGGGTTCGGAGTGATTGACGTCGCCGCCAACGGCCAGGCGAAACTGGTTGACGCCGGTGTGATCCGTACGCCCGCCAAACAGCCGGACAGTGACCGCCTGCAAACTATTTATGACGAATTACACGAGGTTATTACGGCCTGCAAACCAACCGTAATGTCAGTTGAAAAACTGTTTTTTGCGCAGAATGTAACCACTGCTATGACTGTGTCGCAAGCTCGCGGCGTGGTACTGCTCTGCGGCAAGCAACACGGGCTGGAGCTGCACGAATTTACACCGCTACAGATTAAACAGACCTTGACCGGTTATGGCCGTGCCGACAAGAAGCAAATACAAGAGATGGTACGGGTATTATTGGGGCTGAAAGAAGTGCCCAAGCCCGATGATGCCGCCGACGCGCTGGCGGCAGCTATCTGTTGCAGCATGAGTATGCGATAATATACCCGTATGATTGCTACGCTTGAGGGAATAATCGGTGAGAAATTGGACGATATAGTCGTGCTGGACGTTAGCGGCGTCGGCTACGGCCTGTTCGTAACGGCCGAGGATTTTAGCCGCTTGACGGTAGGCGAAACCACCAAGGTCTATATATATGAGTACATCCGCGAAGCTTCGCACGACCTGTTCGGGTTTGCCAGCCGGCCGACTAAGGTTTTGTTCGAGCTGCTATTGACAGTCAACGGCGTCGGACCCCGCATGGCACTTAACATGTTAAGTATTGGCTCGGCCGAAGAGGTTAAAACGGCCATCGCCGCCGGCGATGTCAAATTTATTCAGCAGGCCAGCGGCGTTGGCAAGCGGGTGGCTGAGCGCGTGGTTGTCGACCTCAAAGACAAAGTGGGTCTGGCCGGCGTGGATTTGGGCGCCGCTGGCCTGCTCCAGTCCGAAGGACTGCTCGTCAAAGACGAAGCGGTAGCCGGCCTGGTTAGCCTGGGCTACACGCTTGCCGACGCCGCCAAAGCCTTGGACGGCGTCGATGCCGCTCTGCCAACCGAACAACGTATTACACAAGCCCTCAAAGGAACCCAGTAATGGCGATTGAGCGAATTATTACCACTACCAGCGATGACGATCCGGCCGAAGTCGAGCTGGAAATTACCTTGCGGCCGCAGGACTTCAAGAACTACATCGGTCAACAACGGCTCAAGCAGAATTTACAGTTGGCTATAAGGGCCGCCCAGAAACGCGGCGAGCCGCTTGACCACATCTTGCTGTACGGCCCGCCGGGTTTGGGCAAAACTACCATGGCCACAGTTATTGCCCACGAAATGGGTGCGCAAATCCGGGTCACCAGCGGGCCGGCCATTGAGCGGGCCGGCGACCTGGCTAGTCTGCTGACTAACCTACAAGACGGCGATATCCTTTTCATTGATGAAATCCATCGCCTGAACCGCAGCGTCGAAGAGGTGTTATATAGCGCCATGGAAGATTTTAAGCTGGATATCATGCTCGGCAAAGGGCCGAGTGCGCGCAGCTTGCGCCTGGATCTGCCCAAGTTCACGATTATCGGTGCTACCACGCGGACGGGTGCCCTGGCGGCGCCGCTGCGCGACCGTTTTGGCATGATTCACCGCCTGGAGTTTTATAAGCCAGAAGAAGTCCAGCAGATCATCGAGCGGGCTGCCAAGATTTTAAGCGTACCGATTGACCAAGGAGCTGCCCACGAATTGGCCAAACGGGCCCGGTTGACGCCGCGGATTGCCAACCGTCTGCTCAAACGGGTACGTGATTACGCCGACGTTAATGGCGATGGCATTATCGACACGGTCATCAGCCGCAAGGCGCTCGGTTTGCTGGAAATTGACGAGCTCGGCCTGGATCCGGCCGACCGCATGCTGCTGATGGCTATCATTGACAACTATAACGGCGGGCCGGTGGGCGTGGAAACGCTGGCCGCGCTAACTGCCGAGGAGCGTTCTACCATTGAAGATTTTCACGAGCCGTATCTCTTGCAGATTGGCTTGCTGGAGCGGACGCCGCGCGGCCGAAAAGTTACCCACAAAGCCTACAAACACCTCGGTAAAAACCAAACACTACTGTAAAGCTTGCTATAATACGGCTATGCATCCCCGACCCAACAGCGGCATCGAAGGCATCAATAGAGACGAACGGTTATTGGCCAACGTTCGCCGTCACATCTTCGGCCTGGTAGTCATCTATGTAGAGGTGTTTATAGGCTTGATAGCGGCCGTCGGGCTAACGGTGTTCCTGCTGCCCGGCTTGACTGGTGACGGTCTGGCCGGCGATACTGGTGTTTACGTCGGTGTCGGCACCTTTCTGGTAGTGATACTGGGCTTGTTAATACTAGTGGTGGCAACCCAAGTCTATTGGCAGAACCGGCTGATTATCAGCGACAAAAACATCACCCAGGTGTTGCAGCGCGGCCTGTTTAGCCGCCAGGTCTCGGAGTTGTCGATGGCTAATGTCGAAGATGTCACGGCCGACCAGCATGGTATCTTTGCCCACCTGTTCGGTTACGGTACGCTGCGCGTAGAAACCGCCGGCGAGCAGAACAACTTTCGCTTTATCTACTGCCCGAACCCTAATTACTATGGCAAGATCCTTCTGGATGCCCGCCAGAAATTCCTGCACCTGCCGGATGCCGCCAACGCAACCATTCCGGCCGTTCAGCCGCCGCCAGCCCACAATCAGTCTTAATTATTGTTCAGGCCGACTTTAATGTAGGGGTTCGGCGTGGTGCTGGTCGGTTTTTCGATATAGCTTTTGAGAATAAAGCCGGTACAGTTGTTGGCTTCGTTAGTACAGCCGGTCGGGTAGGGCACATACAGATAATCTGACGGACTGGTGGCCGTGGGGCTGGCAACAGCTTGGGCGGCAGTCGCACCGGCTACCGGAACGTGGATGTCGATAGTCCGGCCCTCGGGGTCTTTCAGGCTATTCGGGTCAATGTTAAACAAATCCTCGGCCGAAAACGTCGCCGGATAGGCATCTTTCTCGTTGTAATATGTCTCCAGTTTACTGTAGATAGAGTTAATATCGTTAATACGCTGGGTGTCGCGCCGTTTGGCCGCGGCCGCCTGATAATTCACCAACACCAAACTGGCCAAAATGATAATCACCAGCACCATCAGCAGCAATTCTGGCACGGTAAAACCTTTTTGTGATGGCAGACGTCGGGCAAATAATCGTGTGAGCATAAGCATTGTCTCTGTTGGTAATTGTAGCATATTTGCCGGGCTGCCAAAAAAGCCCCTAAAAATCTAAACACTTAATTAAAAATTAGGAAATCAAACAGGGGTGGAGTCAACTTGTCGTTGTCAGGGTACGCGCCGCCGTCTATACTGGTGGGTACTAATGACACACGTGGAGGAACCTGTGGCAACAAAAGACAATGCACCCAAACCAAAGGCCGACAACGCCCAAACCGAGGGTAAAACCAAAGCCCTGGGGCTGGCTCTAGAGACTATCGAAAAACAGTTTGGCAAAGGTTCGATTATGAAGTTGGGCGAAGCGTACAAGGTACAGGTGGAATGTATCCCGACCGGCAGTATCTCTTTGGACATAGCCTTAGGCGGCGGTATCCCAAAGGGCCGCGTGGTCGAAGTCTACGGCCCCGAATCCAGCGGTAAGACAACGCTAACACTGCACGCCATTGCCGAGGTCCAAAAACAGGGCGGCACGGCAGCTTTTATTGATGCCGAACACGCGCTGGATCCGGCCTACGCCCAGCGTATCGGTGTAGATACGGCCAACCTTTTGCTGAGTCAGCCGGACAGCGGCGAACAAGCATTGGAAATTGTCGAAACCCTAGTGCGCAGTAATGCCGTCGACCTGATCGTCATTGACTCGGTAGCCGCTTTGGTACCGCGTGCCGAGATCGAAGGCGACATGGGTGATTCGCACATGGGCTTGCAAGCCCGCCTTATGAGTCAGGCTCTGCGTAAGCTAACCGGTGTTATTAACAAGTCCAAAGCCACGGTTATCTTTATTAACCAGATCCGCATGAAGATCGGCGTGATGTTTGGCAACCCCGAAACCACCACTGGCGGTAACGCTCTCAAGTTCTATGCCTCAGTACGTATGGATATCCGCCGCATCTCGCAGATCAAACAAGGCGAAGAAATCATCGGCAGCCGGGTTCGGGTAAAAGTGGTCAAGAACAAAATCGCGCCGCCGTTCCGTCAGGCCGAATTCGATATTATGTACAACAAGGGGATTAGCGTTAGCGGCGATGTGCTCGATCTGGCGGTAGCCGACGAAATTATCGATAAATCCGGTGCCTGGTTCGCGTACGGCGACGAAAAAATCGCCCAAGGCCGCGAAGCTGCCAAAGAATATCTTGAAGCCAACCCCAAAGTGCTTGATAAAATCTCTAAACAAGTGCGTGCTGCGGCCAAAACAGAGGAGTAATAGGCTTGCTGCTACGTACGTACTAATGTACAATGTTATGTACAAGGAGATACTATGAAAGTTGCCTCAGTATCAGATTTTCGTAAGTCGTTAAAACAGTACATTGATGCGGTTGACCAAGACCAGGAGCCGCTAATTGTTACCCGGACCGACAGCGTGTCGGTGGTAGTTATTCCACTCGACGAATACAATGCCCTGACTGAAACAGAGTACCTTAATCAGAGTCCGGCCATGCGTAAGCACCTTGAGACGGGTCTAGTACAGCTACGTGCCGGCAAAACTATCCAGAAACCTGTCAGTGAATTAATGTAGCTATGGCTAAGCGCTCCGTCCACTTTACGGCAACCGGTTGGAGTGACTATACGTTTTGGCAAAAGACCGACAAGAAAACGGCCCAAAAGATAACTCGGCTAATCATTGAAACACAGAAAGACCCCTTTGCCGGCACCGGCAAACCGGAGCCGCTCAAAGAAAACCTGACTGGCCTGTGGTCGCGCCGTATAACCAGTGAACACCGGTTGGTTTACGCAGTTAATCAAGAGGCGGTTTGCGTGATTGCATGCCGGTACCATTACGCCGAATGAAAGTCACGGATATTAAGCAGCAGGTTAAGCGGGCCGGCCGCTACTCTGTGTATATTGACGGGGCTTATGTTTTTAGTTTGGGCGAAGCGGAGCTTTTACGCAGCGGTTTACGGATTGGCCGGGAGTACACGGCCGCCGAGCTAGAGGAGCTCAAACGAGTGGCTGTAGCTGACAAAGCCTATATGCGGGCGCTAGATTATCTGGCTCGGCGGCCGCGCAGCCGGTGGGAGGTCGAAGATTACCTGCGCCGCAAACAGTACGACTCCCCCACTATCGACGCAATACTTAACACGTTAAGTATTAAGGGTTACGTGGATGATGCGGCCTTTGCCGAGGCGTGGGTGCGCAGCCGGCGCCAGCTCAAGCCCACTTCCCTGCGCCGGCTGCGCCAGGAACTCCTGCAAAAACGTGTTGACGAGGAGGTAATCACCCAGGTGTTGGCGCAAGATAACGCCAATCAAAACGAGGGCGCCGGCGAAACCGAAACCATTCGCCAACTAGCCGCCAAAAAACGTTCTCAGCCGCGCTATCAGGATGATCAAAAACTCATTGCCTACCTGTTGCGCCAAGGATTCCGCTACGACGACATTAAAACCGCATTGCAAGATCAAAGCTAAGTAAAACGATGCTTATTGTGTGGCCGGTGCTGGCACTGGCGCTGTAACCCGGTTTTGTACCGGTTGCGGCTGCAGTGGTTCCTGAATAACAATCTTGCGGCTGGTGATTTCAACGATTTGGTCGCGGCTAACACTCAAGCTGCCGCCGCTCAAACTCTTGATTAGCGGTTGGGCTACGTAGAACTTTTGAATATACAGCGTTTCAACCTCAACGGCATAGTCACTGACTTTGCCCAAACGGCTCTTGCCGGTGGTAACGACTGGTTTGCCAATCAGTTCAAACCGCAGATCCATTACCGGCTTAAGCCGAATTAATTCGGCTGGTTCGGACAGTACGTCGTGGTCGTTAACCACAATACCTTGAGGCAGGATGTCGCGCACGTCTTGCGGCAGCAGTACCAGCCTGGCCTTTTTATCGAAGCGGTCTTGGCAGTACCAGCCCTCAATCTTCAAGTTATTGGGGTTGATAATCGGACTCAAAGCAACGGCGATCTCGCCGCCGGTGCGCAGGCTCATAATCGGCCGGTTTACAAGGGCACTACTCAGCTGTAACATAACCTTTTTAGTATACCGCACCTGGTGCTTGCCGTGCACTCGCTCAATGGTCACGCCGCTAAAGCTTGCGGTTACCACAGCCGGCGCGCTACCATTGGGGGGTTATGTCACGCCGACAGAGAGTCCAATTCACCACTAACAGCCCCGAAGCTACCGAAGCCATAGGTGAACGTGTCGGTTCGCGCCTAAGGGGCGGTGAAGTTATTGAGCTGGTCAGTGACTTAGGCGGCGGCAAAACCACGTTCGTCCGTGGTTTGGCCCGCGGCATGGGCAGCGCCGACCGGGTAACCAGCCCGACGTTTACCGTCAGCAAGGTCTACAAAGCCGGCCCGCTGGAACTGCATCATTTTGACTTCTATCGCTTGCACGAAGGCGGTGTAACGGCGCATGAATTAGGCGAAGCCATGGGCGAACCAGGCATCGTAACAGTAGTAGAATGGGGCGATGTCGTCCAAGACATCCTGCCGCCGGAACGCTTGGGCGTACACATTACAAAGACAGATGACATTGGCCGGCTGCTAGTATTAGCCGCTCCTACTTCTTTGGCCTACTTAGTAGAAGGAACCGAGCAATAAATGCTGGTCTTAACCATTCGTACCGATAAACCCGAAGCCCAGGTGGGCCTGTACCGCAACGGCCAGCCCGTGGCTCACGAAACATGGCAGGCGCACCGGCAACTGGCCGAGACTATTCATAATAAGATTGAAGAATTGCTGCAGCAGGCCGGAGCCGACTGGCAAGCTCTAGGAGGGATTATCGTGTTTCAGGGGCCAGGTAGTTTTACTGGCTTACGGATTGGTATCAGCGCCGCTAATGCTCTGGCCTATGGTCTGCAAGTCCCGGTAGTCGGCGTAACCGGCAAAAACTGGGCCAAGGACGGCCTGGCTCGATTGCAAAATGGCGACAATGACACCACCGTCTTACCCGAATACGGCGCGCCGGTGCATATCACCAAACAGCGTAAATAATTGACGCTAACTGCATAAAGCAGTACAGTCAGCATAAGCACTATCCAGTCAAGAGTTTAGGTAGGACATGGAATATCAAGACCAATCCGCATACAAAAAATGGCTCCACAGCTATGGGCATCGTTACTGGTATCTAATTCTGGCGGCTTTTATACTAAGCACTGTTGCTATTTTGCTTGCACTGGCTAATCCACTTCCAATAAAGTTTTTAGCGGATAGTGTATTCGGCTCGAGTCCAGTCCCTAATTTCCTTGGGCTAAATGCTGACAATAAACACTCATTATTACTGGCGGCGGTTGTAGCGTTTTTCGCGATAGGGTTTGTTAAGGGGGTTTTTACACTATTCCAGAGCCTGATCATTCGTCGCATGCACCAGGTAGTCGATAGAAGAAGTATGGATGAGGCATTCAGTGCAATTAGCTCGATCCCCTACAATCACCCAGATCGTAAAGATAATGGGGCTTATCTCTACCAAATAACCAATCAGAGCCAACAGATATCAACCTATTTTCTTACCGATCTAATTACAATAATCCAGTCGGTTTTAATGATTGGCGGGATCCTGGTAATCTTATCAACGATTGATTTATGGGTTACACTTATCACTTTTGCAACCATACCACTGCTCATGGGTAGTGTAGTAATATTCGGCCGCATCTTGTTAAAGAAAGCTAATGAAACCGAACTGGCTCATTCCGAAATCTATAATATCGTTAATGAAACGTTAGGTAAATTGCGTACCATCCAAGCCTTTGCCAAAGAGAATATACGCTTGGATATTTTAAATAAGGCAGTTAGGTTTCGTAATAAGAAAGCCAATTCACAGCTACTAAGCGCGGGAGTTTTTAGCCTAAGCAATGAAACAATCATTTTACTTTCCAGCGCCATTGCCTTAATCGTAGGTGGTAATCGTGCCCTCGCCGGCGCCATTACCTTCGGTGATCTATTACTGTTCATTGCTTACATGAATATTTTATTTGATCCGTTGGTAGGAATGGTGGCTAGTATCGGTTCCATGAAAGAAAGCTCGGCAGGTCTCCGGCAAGTTCATGGTAGTTTGCAAAATGCCGGTTTGCTGCATCTTAGTTCTGGCACTCTCAAAGACGTTTCTATACGCGGTGATGTTGCTTTTCAAAATGTTACCTATCGAGTCGGCGATAAGCCGGTGCTCGAAGATATCAACCTGACATTACCGGCTGGCAGTATTACGGCGTTCGTAGGCCCGAGCGGTGCCGGTAAGTCAACGCTATTTAATTTACTGCTACGGTTTGCCACTCCGGACAAGGGCTGGGTTAAGATCGATGGCCACGACATAGTTGAATATGACCTAGCTTTTCTGCGTGAGCATATAGCGCTCGTGGAGCAGGAGCCCGATATCTTTAATTTAAGTTTCAAGGATAACATTGCCCTGGCCAGTCCCAATACCCCCAACAACTTACCCGATGTTATGGGAGCCGCGTATATTGGCAATGTGGCAGGTGTAGTTGAGGCGGAAACCGAGAAGTACGAGCAGTTAGTTGATAATAACAAGTTAAGTGGTGGGCAAAAACAGCGTTTAGCTATGGCACGGGCAGTCTACAAACGAGCGCCGATTATATTACTCGATGAGCCAACCTCCGCCCTAGACAAAAAGGCCGCCGAAATTCTGGAAAACAACCTTTTGCAATATTTAAAAGGTAAAACAGTTCTACTTATTACGCACGAACTAAGTCTCCTGGAAAAAATTCCCAATATTTATGTTGTTCAAGACAAGGCCGTCTGCCCTATTAGTGATTTTGGTGGACTTGAGAAATATCGACAAAACCTACACGTTCCCCAAAAAACACCTTCATAACCTGGTTTTTATAGCAGCATCTCTGTATGCTAAGTAATAAGCATGAGTATTATAGCAGTAAATGGGGTCTATAAGACGCTAGGGGAAGGTGCAGCGGAAACTCCTGTCCTAAAGGGGATTTCATTGGCTGTTGAGCCGGGCGAATTTATTGCTATAACCGGTCCAAGCGGTTCGGGTAAGACAACGCTCATGAACATCATTGGTTTACTTGACGAACCTTCGGCTGGGACTTATGCGTTGGAAGACGCTCCGGTTAATTATACCCACGATTCTCACCTCGCTGAACTCCGGCTAATGCATATGGGATTCATATTCCAGAACTTCAACCTGATTGGTGGCTTAAGTGCTTTGGAGAATGTTGAGCTACCAATGATATATGCACATTCCAGAAAATCGGCTCGCAGACCGCGTGCCGAAGCCTTGCTACAAATGGTTGGTCTGGGCGATAAACTAAAAAATAAGCCAAATGAACTTTCGGGCGGACAAATGCAGAGGGTAGCTATTGCCCGTGCCCTTGCCAATAATCCACGGCTACTACTAGCCGACGAACCAACTGGTAATCTTGATACTCAAACTGGTCAAGCTATCATGCAGACCCTCCAGTATCTGCATGCCCAGGGGGTGACTATCATCATGGTTACCCACGATCTTAATCTGGCATTGCAGACCAATAGGATTATCACAGTCCAGGACGGTATTATTGTTGGCCAGCAAGCCGGGGGACTACGATGATTTGGCAAAATATCAAAATGGCGCTCATCAGTATTAAACGTAATAAATTACGGTCCGCCCTGACTATGCTAGGTATCATCATCGGTATCGGCTCGGTAGTAACGGTCATCGCCATAGGCAATGGACTTCGCTATCAAGTTAAAAATGAAGTCGATGCCCTTGGTGTAGACTTAGTAACTATCGCTTCCTTGCCGCAAGGTGAACCCTTGCGAGAATCTGACATAGAAGCCATTAGGAAGACAGGTTATGCCAAGGCTGTGGCGCCAGTCATGTATGTGCGAGCAACTCCTAGTTTCGACGGGCAGGAATTCAGCAGTGCGATTGTTAACGCTTCAAAACCCGACATTAGTCAGATTATTACGCAAAAGCTTAGTGCTGGCCGCTACTTCAGTGATGAAGAAGCGAAGGTGGCCGTCATTGGCGCCGATGTGGCGAACGGTCTTTTTAAAGATCAGAATCCTATCGATAAAGAAATCACGCTTAGCCAGAAAACTGTCGATGAAATAGGTAACACCAGAACAGTTGAGCAGAAATTTAAAGTTGTTGGCGTCTTTGAAAAATTGAGCCAGGGAACAAGCATCGGTCCGGGGGCACAGCTTGATACGGCCATTTATATTCCCTGGGCGGAGGGCAAATCCTACAACAATAACACTATGATCGTAGACGAAATCAGCACGCGAGTCACCGATAGCCAACAATTATCTCAAGCTAAGATTGCTATCACCAACGCCATTAAGGAAAATCATAATAATAAAGAAGATTTTAGTGTTTTCACTTCCGAGGATGTGGCCGAAAGCTTTAGCCAGATTCTCTCGATCATAACCAACTTTATTGTGGCTATAGCGGCTGTTTCGTTGCTGGTAGGGGGCATTGGGATTATGAATATTATGCTTACAACAGTAACGGAGCGAACGCGAGAGATAGGCATACGCAAATCAATCGGTGCGAGTAGCCGAACTATTCTGGGACAATTTTTGAGCGAGGCTCTAGTATTGACTATGTTTGGCGGAATTCTGGGTATTGTTGCCGCCTATCTATTGAGTTTCGGGGTAACGAATTACGCGGACATCCAGCCACGCTTCACGCTTCAAGCCTTTCTGGTTGCGATTGGCGTGACCATAGTCGTTGGGTTAGTCTTCGGTATCGCGCCGGCTCTTAAAGCGGCTCGTAAAAAACCGATTGATGCTCTACGCTACGAATAGCTGCAGCTGCTTTCTTGCGCACTTGTGGTATAACTTATAGAAATGGATTTATGGCATATTGCACTGACAGTACTCTTGACGGGGCTGCTACTGGGATTGATTACTGTTTACGGCTATTTCTCTAGCGGGATTATTTCGGTCGAAAGTTTAGTCGCAAGCTGGCAACTACGTTTCAATTATTTCTTTAACACTTTCGTAGCGCCGCTCTTCATATTTATTACTGCTGTGGTAGCAACAATTTTTGACAAGGGCTGGCTCATACCCGATCTGTGGCTTATAGCTGTCTTCCTGTTTGTTTTTCAGGTTTTGGCCGTCACTTTGTCCAGTCGTTTACTGTATGTTTATCGGCCGGCTTGGCTGGTAAGCAGTGCGGTTTCGATTGGACTAAGCGTGGCCATGGTGCGGCTCGTTATGTATATTGGTCCAGCGCTCATACCCTCCCAAGAAACTTTGAGTGCCGTGCTCTGGACATGCGGGGTGCTTCTACTACTCTATTACATGCGCGAATTTGCACCGTTTCGGTTTTATGATTTCGAGGCCCAGCGAAAACATGTCGTAAGGCTTTACCAAAAATACCAAGAGCGGTACACCTCGCACCTAAATAAGACCTTCAAAAAGGACGCGCAGCTGCAAGATCTTTTCTTTGCTATTCTTATTACCGAAGACTTGAATCGCCCTCTGGTGTTCCGCTTTTTTGAGCGACTTTTCTTTCGTTTTGGCTTCGTTAATACCACCGGCATTATGCAGGTAACAAGCAAAAACCAGCTAAGCGACATTAAAAGCGTACTGCTCGCCCAAGATGTAATACTAGGGTCATACACTGTTCATAAAGCCAAAGAGCCTACCGAATACATGCTGGTGCGGGCCGTGGCATTCGACTACAATGACGGAGACTTTTACCGCGAACTTATCGTTGACACCTATTACACGCTCAAGGCCTGGCAGACCCTCAATCGATCCACGCCCGAATAATGCCAACAAATACCGGGAAAGCCATAATTACATAACTAATGAGCTCATGTTGTTTGTCGGTTATTTTTACTCTAAAAAAGCGTTTCATTAGGACGGGGATAAAGTCTTGATCAGTTGCCAGGCTGTTAACCTTTTGCTGCAATTTGGTAAGCGAGCAGCCGTCGAAAATAATTAGTTGCAGTTCTAGCAGCACGTAAATGAGGACCACCCACGAAAGCGGCAGAAAAAATCCGCTAAAGAAAAACGCGGTCATAAACAGTATATGGAACCAGTACAAACAAAAATTAAAGAACCGGTGGAGCTTTGACATATCGGATTTATTCATTATTATAAGGATATTATCAGATAAAAGAAAAGGTTCAAAATGGGCTACTACCAACCAGCAAAAAGACGCCGTCGCTAAATAGCTAAAGTAGTTTTAAGCGTAGGAGGGGCATCTATGTGGTGCCGCTCCTATTTTTATACCTAAGGTGCCATGGCTCGGGTTGAATACCTGTCCCGTTGCCTTCGGGGTAACTAACGGTAAAACCGATTTTTGGTGCTTGACGAGCCACAACACGGGCCACGTTCTTGGACAATCGGAACCGATTTCTTTGCTCGCTTATATCGATGGCATGCCACGGCAAACGGCCGTGTTCGGATTTGTTCGGTAGCTCAACCAGCGGCGGTTGATTCTCTTGATATACACCCCGTAGCTTAATAATCGCCTGATATGCAGACGAGCGATACCCAGATATGATATATAGTTTTTGACCAGTTGCGTCTTCAACCTGTCGCTCCAAAGCACAAAACGCGTCCCAGATCGGTGGATATACACGTACAAAGCGTCGTCCGTATAGCGAAAAACGATAGGGGGCGATAAGCTCTTGCTCGTTTAAATCATTGGGCGCCGTTGTGTCCAAGCGGGTAGTTTTCTTCAGAAAGGCCCATTCCTCATTGCTTAAAAATGACCGCAATTGCTCTATTGTTAGAGTGTTGATGTCGTGGCGCCGGTAGTTCTTTTGGAACTTGTTCAAAATCGAAGAAACAATACTAAGGTCGGTGTGGGATAGATTCTTATGAGGCATTACTATAGTGTACGCTTTTCTGGTTAAGGTGAGCGAATTACGATGCGCCACCGCCTACATATAGTGTTGTGATGAAGTCAACAATATACAACAAACTACTTGACAAATTAACAGATTAAGCATAAGCTCAAGTTAGCGTACTTTAAACAACAAAAAGAGGGACAAAAAATGAAACGACTAAAGTTGTTAGTTGCCGGTTTTGCCTTTGTTGCAAGCCTGGTTGTAGTATTGGGTATTACCTCTGGCACGGCCCTTGCCGAAGAGAGGACCTGGACCGGTGGTGGTGGGAATAATAACCTCGCAACTGCCGAAAACTGGGCAGGCGATGTTGCTCCGGGGAACGGTGACAGCATTGTGCTTCCTGTGCCTGTACTCGCCAGTGGCTGTTCTGGCTTGACGGACATTACTTTAAATAACGATCTAAACTTTGCCAGCGTGACTCTCGCTGGAATCTCAGTTACCGGAACACGGCCCGCTGGATGCTATGGCAGCACTACAATCGGCGGTAATGCCATCAAAACCTCAGGCGACATAACGTCAGAAGTAGTACTTCTAACAATAGATGCACCAATTACGCTGGCCGGTAGTATGGATTTTCAGAGAGTACACTCACTATCCTCCTTAACTATTGCTGCCTATAACGTTACGCTTGGGAACACGTACTTTGACGGCGGAGTCTCGGGCTCTGGCCAGGTAACTATAGGTGGCATACAAGTTGGGGGTGCTGGTGGTGGATGTAATGGTGGTTCGATACTACCTTACCCCTTTCGGGGGGATAGCTCGAGCTTCAGTGGAGCAATAGTAATTATTAATTATGGCTACCTTACAATATCCCCAAATAGTACTGATGCTGCCCGTCACGCCAGTAGCATTACGCTTCAGAGCGGAGGATATCTCTCACTCATAACTAATTATGGTGAGAATCTTGACTTTGATGGTCAGATTACCGTAAATGGCGGGACTATTAGCGCTTTCCAGCATGATGCGGTTGGTTGTCCTGAGAAGACGAGTCCCACCACCGCTACTTTCAGCGGAACTATGAACATAACTCAAACCGTAGAAGCGAATTATTATTGGGCGAACCTGGTGTTTGGCGGCAACGTTTCCGGTGGTGAACACATTACCGTGTTGTCAGGTCTATCAGCTTCTGGTTCGGTGACGTTGCCGGGAGGGGCGGTTGTCACGAGTCCGCTCAGAACACGCGTGATTGACGATAGTAATAAAAGCAGCTATTGCTCCAGCTTCGTCGGGCTCTCAGCCTATATAGATCGTAATAACCGATATATTGTTAATGTCACTTGCGAGGGAACAAACCCCAGTCAGCTAACAGTAGCCGGTATTCTTTCGGGCATAGGCACAATTAACAACCCAGTAAAGGTTGTGTCGGGTGGCGTTATCGCTCCCGGCGAAAGCCCCGGTATCTTAACGGTCGGGAACCTGCTCTTTGAAGAGGGCGGTACATACGACTTTGAAATCGGCGGCGCCGAGCCCGGCCAATATGATCAGATTAAAGTCATCGGCACGGTGACACTAGGCAACGGCACACTCAATACCTCTTTCTGGGACGGCTTCCGACCAAAGGGCGGCGAACAGTTCATCATCATCGATAATGATGGCTCCGACCCAGTAGACGGCACATTCAAAGACCTGCCGGAGGGTGCTACATTCAGTATTGACGGTGTGGTCTTCCGGATCAACTACGCCGGCGGTGACGGTAATGACGTTGTACTAACAGTCATCAGCGTTCCGGCTGCTCCTGATACCGGTGTCGGATTGTTCAAAAACAACCCTATCCTGACCTTTGCTACCACCAGCGTACTGGCTGGCGGCATCTACCTGATTGCCCGCAAGCAAAAACTGTTGCTCAAAAAATAACCGCGCCGGCGGTAATGCCTGGCGACCAACCCACACAAAACTAAACACAAACAATATGGAAGAAAGAAAACGACCAACTGGCTTATATGACTCCGCGTTCAAGGGTCGTTTGAAGGCGCGTGAGCCTCGGCCGACTAGTGCAGTTAAACGGGCTAACCCGACCCCTCGCCGGATATTGACGGACTTAGTGCCAGACTCCGAAGTGTCTCTAGAGAAATTCGACCAAACAGCAACCGAGGCTGAACCCGAACAGGACCAGGTAGAAGCCAGGGTATTCACCATACCAAGCTTTATAGACAGGCCGGTTGCCAAAGCATCTCGTCGCGAACGTCGCTTCCGGCTGCCGCAGCTTTCATTCAAGCGGTCAGCCCTAACTGGTATGGCGGTCGTTTTATTCCTGATCGGACTAGTTGTGAGCCTCATGGCGCTCAAGACGAACCAGCAGATAAATACCGTGCATGCTCAGAATGGAGAGACTGTTCACACTGACGAAAATCCCGACGAAGCCGAACCATCGAGCGGTGATATTTCCAGCTACCAGGTAGCTCCCGATCTTCCCCGTTATGTTCGTGTTCCCAAGCTTAACGTTAACTCCCGCGTCCTGCGGATGGGTGTCAAGCAAAATGGCCAACTGAATGCTCCCAGCAATATCTTTGACGTCGGTTGGTATGAAAATAGCAATAAGCCCAGTGATCCGGGCGGCGCGGTATTGCTGGATGCGCACGTTTCTGGCCCCACCAGGCCGGGTGCGTTCCATAATCTTAAGCAATTAGTAGCGGGTGACACCGTAGAAGTGGAACAGGGTGACGGCCGCACGTTTACATACAAAGTAGTTAAAAGCCAGGCGTACGACAAAGACGATGTCGACATGGCTGCCGCACTGGTTTCGGCCGTTCCCGGCAAAGCCGGATTAAACCTCATGACCTGCACAGGGTCGTTACAGGGCGATGACTATCAGCAACGGCTGATTGTATTTGCGGTACGCGACTAAATTATTGACCTCCGCCTGCCCGCCGGCGTATAGTTAGGGCAGGATTTGACGTTTTGGGACGAAATCCAACCCGCTATTATTAATTGATTTTTCAGATGTGGCTGCTCGTGCGGGCTAATGAAGTGAGAGTGATCGCTCGCCGCTACCCTTCTGCAAGCACATGAAAGGAAACAGATATGGATCCAATTACCATAGTATTGGCTGTGGCTGGACTGGCTGTTGGCTTTGGTGCCAGTACGGCCGTGACGCGGCAACGGATGGGCGCCACTAAGGATGCCGCCAGCAAAGAACTCAAAGCTGCTAAAAAAGACGCCGAAAAACAACTGGCTCAAGCCCGCGAAGAGGCGGCCGCGGTAGCCGAAGAAGCTCGCAAAGACGAGCAGACCCGCCGCAAAGAACTCAAGACTATTGAGCAGCGTTTGCTGGACCGTGAAGAGGCTCTGGACAAAAAACTCGACGGCTTGGACAAGCGCAGCGAATCAATGCGCAAGGCCGAAGACGAAGTCGAACAGCTTAAGAACGAAATCCGCGAGATCCGCGGCAAGCAGCAAGAAAAGCTAGAGAAAATCGCCAAACTCAGCAAGGCCGATGCTGCCGACAAGCTGATGCAAATGACCGAGCGTGACATTAAAAACGACCTGACCGGCCTGGTAGCCAAGCTCCAAAAAGAGGCTCAAGACAGTGCCGAAGAAACCGCCGCCCTGGTTATCACGCAGGCTATGGAACGTATGGCCAGCGAAGTGACAGCCGAACGTACCATTACCAGCGTCAAATTGGAAGACGAAGAAATGAAAGGCCGGATTATCGGTAAAGAAGGCCGTAACATCCAAGCGCTGCAACGGGCTACCGGCGTAGATATCATGGTTGATGACACACCTGGTTACGTGGTACTTAGCAGCTTTGATCCGGTACGGCGTGAAGTTGCGCGCCAGGCATTAGAGATGCTGCTCAAAGACGGCCGTGTCCACCCGGGCCGTATTGAAGAAGTCGTTGAAAAGGCCCAAAAGAACGTCCACAAAGAAGTTTTGCGGGCCGGTGAGGACGCTGCCCGCGAAGTCGGCGTTATCGGTATTCCCAAAGAGGTTTTGGAGCTGCTTGGTGAGTTGAAGTTTCGTACCAGCTACGGCCAGAACGTCCTCAAACACAGTACCGAAATGGCCCACATGGCCGGTATTATTGCCGAAGAACTTGGTGCTGACGTCAAGACTGCCAAGTACGCCGCGCTGATCCACGATATGGGTAAAGCGCTAACGCACAAGATGGAAGGCAAGCACCACCACATCAGTGGCGAAATGGCGCGCAAATACGGCGTACCGGAGCCGGTTGCCCACGCTGCCGAAGCGCATCACGACGATATGGAAGCCACCACCACCGAAGCCTTAATTGTCCGCGTGGTCGACGCTGTCAGTGCCGCCCGTCCGGGTGCCCGTAATATCAGCGCCGAGAACTTTGTCGAACGTATGCGTGACCTGGAAAACGTCGCTAACGGCTTTAATGGTATCGAAAAATCCTACGCCATTAGCGCCGGCCGCGAAGTCCGCGTGTTTGTAAAACCCGGCCAGATCGACGACCTCAGCGCCATTAAGCTGGCGCGCGACATCGCCACCAAAATTGAGGCCAGCATGCAGTACCCTGGGACTATCAAGGTCAACGTCATTCGCGAAACCCGCGCTATCGAATTCGCCAAGTAACCCAATCGCCGCCCGCGTGGGCTATAATAGAAGTATGAAGCTGACAAAGTTCATGCATGCTTGCGTGCTGGTCGAAGACGAGGCTAACGTTGCCCTGTTCGACCCGGGCCAGTTTGCGTGGGAGTCAGGGCTGGTACATATAGAGGCGTGGCCCAAACTCGACTACGTACTTATCACCCACGAACATTTTGACCACTTCTATGAACCGTTTGTAACAGAACTGATCCGCCGCTTTCCGGACGCGCGGTTTATGAGCACGCCGGAAGTCTGCAAAAAGCTGACCGCGCTGGGTGCTCAACATGTCTACCCTGAGTCAGATGAACAGGTGACATTAGTGCCGCTCAACCATGCCAGTATGGCGCCGTTGGCCGGTAATCCTCCTTGCCAAAATGTGCGGATCAACTACAAAAATATAACCCATCCGGGCGACAGCATTACGTTTAGCGACAGCCGACCGATCTTGTTTTTGCCGCTGGCCGGGCCGTGGGAAGCGGCTGTCGATGCGGTTGCAACCGGCGAGCAATCCGGCGCGGAAATAATTATTCCAATCCACGACTGGATGTGGAACGACCAGTGGCGCGCCACCATGTACGATCGTTTGGAACAGTTCTATACCGGTAAGAACATCAGGTTTTTAAAGCCCGTTAACGGCCAAGCCCTAACGGTCGAACTATGAACATTCTGTATCTTGGCGACATCATGGCCGAGCCGGGCTTGCAGGTAGTCGAAAAACTCCTGCCGGAGATTAAGCGTGAATACAGCGTAGATGTAGTGATTGCTCAAGCCGAAAACGTAACCAACGGCAAGGGCCTGAGTAAGGCGGATTTCATGCGGCTCAAGAAAATGGGCGTCGATGCCTGCAGCGGCGGCAACCATACGCTGTACAACCAAGGCATCTACGACGACCTGAACGACCCCCAACAAGCAGTGCTGCGGCCGGCTAACTATCCGGCCGGTACACCAGGCCGTCAGTACAAATACGTCAAAACCAGCAAAGGGCCGGTACTTATAGTCAGTCTGCTTGGCGCTATCGTTGGCAAGGATGCCGACAAGCCCGTCGACAACCCGTTGCAAGTGATTGACGCTATTTTGGAAGAAACCAAAAATGATAAAAAAGTTGCCGCAGTGGTTAACTTTCACGGAGATTACAGCAGCGAGAAAGTAATGCTTGGCCACTACCTGGATGGCAGGGTTAGTTTGGCGGTGGGCGACCATTGGCACGTACCGACGGCCGATGTCATGGTGCTGCCGAAGGGCACGGCCTACATCAGCGATGTTGGCATGTGCGGTGTGCTATATTCCAGCTTGGGCGTGGCTTTTGAATCGGTCATTCCGCGCTGGCGTGACGGCACCAAAAACCAAAATGAGCTCGAAACCAAAGGCCCCCTGCAACTGAACGCCGTGTTGGCACATATTGACGAACAAACCGGCCTGGCAGTTTCGGCAGAGTATATCCGCCGGATTGTTGAGGCCTGAGCCCGGGCTGTCGCCTGGCTAGATTTCTTTTTTGCCGTTGAAGCCGACGGCGGCGATAATAATACTGACAACCATGTCGATAATGACGATGGTAATAATCGGCAGGCCGTGGTTAATAGCGATAAGGACGGCACTGCCCAGCCAGATAATGGCAATAATACCGGCGGTATACGGGTATTTAATAAACAGAATAAATTCTTTAAGCATTGGTCGTCTCCTTGACAACGGTTTCTTTCACGCCTTTTATGCCCATGCCTTCCAGCGGGTCGCGGCCCAAGCGGATCTTTTCCATCAATTGTTTAAACAATGCCGGATCCCGCTCAGCCACTCGCTCTAACCACTCTACTATAATATCGATGGCATCGCCAACGGCAATCTGGTCATCGGTGTCAGTCAGGACTTCCGGGTGCAGCCGTTTAATGTCGGCGACCACCTGGTTCATCATCGGTGCTACCACCGGCTGGTAACGGTCCAGGCTGCTAACCAACGCGGTGTAGGTTTGGACGGTGCGCAAGATGTCGCTGGCTTCCAACCGCATAATTAGGCCGAAGCGGTTGCCCTTGTTGACGACCTCATTGATGATCATGAGCGCGCTTTGGTCTTTGGTAAAATCGGCGGCGATAATATCGGTGCCGGTCACATCGCTGAAGGTTTGGGCGGCCATACCGCTAACTTCGCTGAGGTAATCGCGGTCGGTACCTTTGCCGGCAATGGTAGCCAGCTTTTTCAGCGAACGGTACAGGTCGCTGACGAAAAAGCGCAGGCCTTGCTCGAACAAGTCGACAGCGGTTTGTGAACCTTTGAAGATGCGGTCGTAGGCTTCGAGCATACCGTACAGGGCGCCTTTTTCGGGCGGTGCCTGGGCGCTGATGCCGAAGTCGATCAGCCCGACGTGGTTTTCGGGCAATAGCCGTACATTGCCCGGGTGCGGGTCGCCCTGGATTTTACCAAGGTGAAAAATGCCCAAAATTGATTCGTATCCCAAAATGCTAAGCTGGGTATCCAGGTCCGAGCCGAGCATCTCCTGCACGTAAGCCACCGGATCAACGCCCTGTTCCTTGAGTTTGATCAGCTGCGCTACCGATATGCCGTCGACGTAATCCTGCACGATAATGTTATCGGTGCATAATTCCAGATAGGTTTGCGGGATAACAAAGTTAGGGTGGCCTTTGTAGGCTTGGTACATGTCGTTGGCAAAAGCCGCTTCGTGGCGGTAATCGGTCTCGCGCAGCGTCGCTATACGGAACTCTTTAAGGGCTTCGTCGATTTTTAAATTCATGTTCTTGGACAGTTTGGCGAAGAAACTTTTACTGAAGGTGCCCAGCAGCCGCAGGTCGTATTTCAGCAGTTCGCGCACCATTGGTCGCAGCACCTTAATAATCACCGGCTGGCCGCTGGCTAGTTGGGCATAATAGACCTGGCCGAAGCTGCCGGCGGCAAATGGCTGTGGCTGCACCACGGCGATCTGCGCCAACTTGTCGGCTGGCAACTCGTGCTGCAAAATCTTAACTACGTCGAGCGGCTCACTCTCTAAGTTTTCGAAAATCTTCAGCCGGTCGTTGCTCTGCCACTGTCGCAAAAACCGGCTGCGCAGCAAAATACCCTGCAAAAACTTAATGTATACGCCGCCCAAAGCCACGAACTCGTCACACAGCAAAGTCGCCATCTCTTGGTTTTTGCCCCGGCGCCGCAAATAGTAACAGCGTGTAGCCAGTGACGCCAACCGCCGCGTGCGGTAGCGTTTGATCGCGGCGATAGATTGCTGCTTCATGGCTATTTCCTGGCAAAGCCGATCAAAAAGAGTACCACCGTTGAGCCAATAACCGCCAAGAAGAGCTGGAAGATTTCGGTGGGGTTGTCGCGCGTCAGGGCCATCAGGATAACGGCTATCCAGATCAGCAGAATGGTGAAGAAAATCGACACATATTTCATAGCTACTATAATTATGTCACATCTGGCAATTTTTGGCTAAACCAGCTATAATCGCCTCTTGTACCTGCCTATGAAAACACCGGGGTGTGGCGCAGTTGGCTAGCGCGCGCGGTTTGGGACCGCGAGGTCGAAGGTTCGAGTCCTTTCACCCCGACCACAAAGAACTCAGGGTCTTTTTGGTGCTTGACATGGTTGCGCAGAATCCGTATCATCTAGTTTAGATTCTAAAATAATCGAAAGTTAGATACTCGCATGTCACGGGCAGATAGCATCAATGAAATTATGTTTTGCTTTATCAATTTCCGCAAAGGTATTGTGCGGAACAAGCCAGGCCATGTCCACGGGTTGCCGCCCGCCCAGGCGGAAGCGCTCTTTTGTATATGGCACGATAAAAAGATAACGGTCAGCAACCTTGCGCAATCACTCACTGTAACGCCTGGCGCCGCTACGCAGTTGGTAGAGGCTTTGGTGCGGCTCGGGTTGGTGGAACGAGAAGCCGATCCAACCGACAAGCGGGTCACCAAGCTGCGGCTTTCGCCGGCCGGCCAAAAAAATGTGCGCACCATGAAGCAGCACAAGCTCGTAAAAATTACACAGGTGCTTTCGGTGCTTGACGACCAGGAGCTTAAGACCCTCACCATGCTATTAAAAAAGGTTAGCCAATCGGTACAAAACCGGGAAAGGAAATCGTGAAAGAAAAATTAAAACGGATCTTGCCAAAGAGAAAAATACACGTTTCGGAAGAAGTCTATCGGCGGCGTTGGTACACGCTTGGCGTGCTTTGCTTATCGCTGCTGATTGTGATGGTCGGCAACACGTCGCTGAACGTTGCCTTGCCCCGCTTGAGCTCTGAACTCGGAGCCACTAACGCGCAGCTGCAATGGCTGGTGGATGCCTACTCATTGGTGTTTGCCGGCTTCCTCTTTTTGGCCGGTAGTTTGGGTGACCGTTTTGGCCGCAAGGGAATATTGCAACTTGGCCTGGTATTGTTCGCGGGTGCTTCAGCCTATGCGGCGTTTGGCGTGCAAACCGCCAACCAATTGATTGCTGCCCGGGCGGTAATGGGGTTGGCCGGGGCGATGATCATGCCGGCTACGCTTTCGATTCTGACTAATGTCTTTCCCAACAAAGAGCGAGCCAAAGCAATCGCTATCTGGGCCGGAATCAGCGGCGCCGGTACTGCGCTGGGGCCGCTTGTGTCGGGATTTGTACTCGAGCATAGTTCGTGGCACAGCGTTTTTTTGATTAACTTGCCAATTATCCTGGCGGCTTTAGTCGCGGGAGTGTACTTGCTGCCGCGCACCAGCGACCCCAACCACACCAAACTTGACCTGGTCGGCTCGGGCCTGTCCGTCATAGGGTTGGTGTCTTTAGTGTATGCGATTATCGAGGCGCCGACACACGGCTGGCTTTCGCTGGCAACCATAGGAGTTGCCGGACTTGGCTTGCTGGTTCTGGGTGTTTTTGTCTGGTGGGAGTTGCGAAACAAACACCCCATGCTGGATGTGCGCCTGTTCAAGATACCGGCCTTTGGTATTAGCTCGGCCGTACTTATACTGGTGTTCTTTGCGCTGATGGGAATGTTCTTTAATATGAGCCAGCTCATGCAGTTTGTGTACGACTACTCGCCGCTTGAGTCGGCGGTTCGCATGCTGCCGCTTTCATTTGTGATTGTGATAGCCTCTGTTATGTCGCCGAAGCTGGTTAAACGGTTCGGTAAGCGGTTGGTGGTGACGGGCGGCATGCTGTTGCTAGGCATCGGTGTGTTGGTGCTGGCAACTATGGGGGTGGAGCCGATGTACCTGCGGCTTGTTACCGCTATGTGTATTGCCGCGGCCGGCATGGGTATTGCCATGTCGCCAACCACAGACCTGCTTATGTCTGCCGTGCCGCGGGCGCGGGCCGGTATGGGCTCAGCCATGAATGACACTACGCGTGAACTGGGCGGATCGCTAGGAGTAGCGATCCTCGGCAGCTTGCTGGCCTCGCATTATTCCGCTAAGATCGCGCCGGCCTTGGCCGGCGCGCCTGACGCCGTTAAAGTGGTCGCCGAAGGCTCACTGGCGGGCGCGTTAGCGGTGGCCGGCAAGCTGCCGGAAGCTTTGGGCGCGAACCTGGCGCAAGCTGCGCGCGTGGCCTGGATGGGCGGTTTCCGCTTCTCGCTGATTGTCGGTTCGATCATCATCGGCATCTCGGCGATTGTGGCATACGTCTGGCTGCCCGACAGTAGCCAAGACACCGAGCTGGACGAAGTCGTCGAAGGCTAGGGGTGACTAATATAATTTCCGTGCCTAAAATGAGCAGCTATAGTACTATAGAACCAATGGATATATCCCGTTTTCTTAAAATTTACGCTAACCTGCCCTCGCGCCTCAAAGACCAGATTGTTGTGGTCATTGACGACGAGCCAATGACCTGGAACGCCGTATATCTGGAACTTAAGGAAGAATCGGAGCTCGGCAAGCGTATTATGAAGAAACTTATTGAAATGGAGGTAATCTAAGTGAGTAGTAGCAGCGACTTTCAGAAATTGGTGTACGCCAGAATTCAAGCCATGCCCGACGGCACAACCATCTCGATTGGCGGCAGCGGGGAACTGTCAAAAATCGATTTATTGAAACACGTTGAGTCGGGTGATGCTATTGGTAAACAAATGATAGAAATTGAACGTGCCTTTTTCCAGGCACTGAAGGACGGTTCATTATACGATTATGCAGAGTAGCGTACTGGTGACCTGTCCGGACTATGACCGTATGACCCGCTACCTGACGGCGTGGGCCAGCACTTTCATCGAGCAGGCAAAAAGCCGCGGACACGAAGTATACACCCTCAAAGAAACCAATGTTAATAAGCAAAAGTTTCAAAGCCTTGTCCAAAAAATGAAACCAGAAGTAATCTTCATTAATGGCCATGGCAACGAAAATAGCGTTGCCGGACATGACCACAGAGTATTGGTCGACTTTAAGTCGGCCAAAATCCTGAAAGATGCCATGGTCTACGCTTTATCATGTAAATCGGCACAGAACCTTGGCGTACAGGCGGTTAAAGCCGGCGCTAAAGGCTACGTGGGCTATTCAGAAGATTTTATCCTGGTGTCGCAACCCGGCAAAACCACTCACCCCACCGAGGACAGCACCGCAGCATTATTCTTAGAGCCGTCAAACCAGATTATCGGTGCGCTCAGCAAGGGGCATTCTGCCAAAGAGGCGGTAGCCAAGGGTAGGGCGGCGTTTGCTAAAAGCATCCGGCAGGCCCTAAATAGCGATATCCAGTCAGACGATGACAAATATATCCCCTATCTTATGTGGGATCGACAGTTTCTGTGCGCCTGTTAGGTGTATACCTGAAGTTTGCTAAAATAGGAATATCAGGGTGTGGCGCAGTTGGTAGCGCGCAGCGTTCGGGACGCTGAGGTCGGAGGTTCAAGTCCTCTCACCCTGACCATTTACCATGTATCATCAACAAAAGTGGCGTACAATAGGGTCATGAATCTGCTCATAGCTGTTGCTGTGGTCTTTGTCTTGTTGGCTGTCGCCGAGGTGTTGTGGCACACCAAACGTATGCGCGGCGAAACGGCCCGCAAGTTTATCCATATCAGTGTTGGAACATTCGTGGCCTTTTGGCCATTTTTTTTGAGTTGGCGGCAGATCCAGCTGATGAGCCTGGCCTTTATCGCGGTGGTACTGCTGTCGCGGCAAAAGAATATCTTTCGGGCTGTGCATGGCGTCACGCGTAAAACATGGGGGGAGCTGTTCTTTCCGATCGGCATCGGTGTTAGCGCACTGATTGCGCCGCCGCCGCTAATCTTTACAGCGGCTATTTTGCATTTATCATTGGCCGACGGCTTTGCAGCGGTAGTCGGCAGCGGCCGGTACGGTAAGCATCACCGTTACAGTATCCGCAACTACACCAAGACGCTGGCCGGTACGACGACGTTTTTAGCGATATCAACCGGCATTATTTTAGGAACGGTGCTGTTAAGTCACAACGGCCTAAGCTGGCCGCTATTGCCGCTGCTGATATGGCTGCCGCTGGCTGCCACTCTGGTTGAAAACGTAGCTATCGCCGGCACCGATAATATCTTCGTACCGATTTTAGTGATTGCCATTCTGCAAGTGGCGCATATTAGCTAGTGCCAGGCTGGAGTTTTCTAGTATTAGGCAGCGGCCTCGGCGGCGCTGTTTACCGGCTGTCGTTTATGCCATGAGCCAAGCGCACGCAGCGCGTTGACGATAACAATAACGTCCACGAGCTCTTGGATCAAGGCGCCGGAAACCGGCGAGAAACGGCCGGTGGCAAAAACGAGCATCAGGCCCAGGCTTATAAAAATGCCGACGAAAATACTTTGCTTGGCAATGAAGAAAGTGCGCTTGGCAATGTCTACGGCTGTGGCGACGTGGCCAAGGTCGTCGAGCATAATAACGACGTCGGCCGATTCGCTGGCGGCCGCCGAACCCTTGGCGCCCAGGGCGATGCCGACGTCGGCGGTAGTCAGGACCGGCGCGTCGTTGACGCCGTCCCCAACAAAGGCCACCGGCCGGTGCTTGATATCCTCGACAGCGTGAAGTTTATCGGCCGGCAGGCAGTCGGCCTGGACTTCCGTAATGCCGACCTTCTTGGCGATTATTTGGGCGCTAGCTTTATTGTCGCCGGTAATCATTAAGATATGGCGGATGCCAAGCTCTTTAAGGCGTCGCAGTGTAGCTTTGCTTTCGGGGCGCGGTTCGTCGCTAAAATGGATGGCTCCAGCCAGTTTTCCGTCAATGGCAATGAGGGCTGTGGTGGCAGCTGCGGCCCGGCTGACGCGTGCCGGCAGGCTGACGCCGGCTCCGGCCAGCAAGGTGGCGTTGCCAACTAATACGCGGCGGTGCTTGACGGTGCCGCTGACGCCGGAGCCGGCCTGCTCACGGACGTCTTTGACTTTTATTAACTTCAGTTCCCGGCCGGCCGCAGCTGCCACCATGGTTCGTGCCAGTGTATGGTTGGAGTTCTGCTCTACACTGGCCGCTAAAGCCAGCACCTCGTCTTTAGAAAAATCGTTAAACGTCTTGATGCCACCAACCACCGGCTTTCCCATAGTCAAGGTGCCGGTTTTATCAAAGGCCATGGTGTGGGTCTCGGCCAGCTTTTCCAAAGCCGAACCGCTCTTGACAATAATCCCGTGTCTGGCTGCCCGGCTCATACCGGAAACCAGTGCAATAGGCGCAGCCAGCAATAGCGGACATGGCGTGGCTACCACGATGACTTCCAAAAAGCGCATCGGGTCACCCGATACAATCCATACACTGACGGCAATAACGTACGCGGTAATTGTAAAAGGAATACTGTAGCGGTCGGCCAGGCGTACAAACGGCGACTGGTGCGAGGTAGCGTTACGGACCAACTTGATAATCTGTTCGTACTGGCTGTCGGCGGCGACCCGCAGGGCCTTGACCGTCAAGACACCGTCTAAGTTCACCGAGCCGCTCAGCAGCTCGTCGCCGGCCTTTTTCTCGACCGGCAGGCTTTCGCCGGTCAGGCTGGATTCGTCAATACTGGCTTCGCCGTCCACAATAACCGCATCTACCGGTATCAGTTCGCCCGGCTTAATTAATAATTTGTCGCGGACTTTAACGGCACTGGCCAAAATATCGACGGTTTTACCGCCCTTGAGCAGCCGGGCCTTCTTTGGTGCCCGCTTCAGCAAGTCGGTCAATTCGGCTTTGGCTCGCCGCTGAGCGTAATCTTCTAACGCTCTGCCGCCCAGAAACATTATCACAATAATGATGCCGGCCCAGTACTGCCGCAACAGAACAGAGGCCACCACGGCGGTAAGCGCTAAAATATCTACTCCGTACTTGCCGTACCGGATAGATTGGATAATATCCCAGACAATCGGCAGGGCACAAACGGTTGTGCCGATAGCCAAGATCCACTGCGCCAAACCAGCCTTGCCGGTCAATGACAAGACAGCTGCTACCACAGCTACCGCCAGGGCGCCGTTCAGCCAGCCATAATTTTTGACAAAGCGGGCAACAACAACAAAGAAAGAACGCATATGCTTTATTCTAGCCTAAAGGTAGTTACGATGCCACGCGTTAGCTGTGGTGTTCGGCTTCGGCCGCCATGGCTTCTTCGTAGGTCTTGTGGATAGTTCCTTTGGCGTGTTCGGCTGGTGCGTAGATCGAGTAGAGCTTGAGCGGCTCGTTGCCAACGTTAATAATGTTGTGCCAGGTACCGGCCGGAACAAAAATGGCAAAGTCATCCTCGGCCTCTTTCTCGAAAGTGAGATTGTCTTCGGCGGGGCCCATGACCACCTTGGCTTCGCCGGCTTCGATGCGCAGGAACTGGTCGTGGTCATCGTGAACTTCCAGCCCGACCTCACCGCCGACCTCAATCGACATGACGGTCATTTGCAAGTTCTTCCCAGTCCACTTGGCTACCCGGAAATTGTCATTCTGTTTAGTTAGTTCTTCAATGTTTACTACATATGGCTGTTGGCCGTAATCTGTTGTATCCATGGTACCTCCTTTATGTACCACTTATTATACCTCGCTGGCGCCACTGATTTCCACCATTCCGTATAACAGAGATAGTCTGATACAATACTGCTTATGGTGATATGGTTATGCTTACGCTGGTGGTATGGTGCTGGCTGGCAATGGGCGCTCAAGCGCGGCCTGGGGCAGCGCTTGCTGTGGTGCAACGAAACCTTTTCGATGGGAGCGTTATTGCGAACACTATTCGCGCCGTTTAAGCAGACCCAAAGCCAGGGCCGCGGTTCACTTGATATGCGCATGCGGACGTTTATCGATAACCTGGTCTCGCGCTTCGTCGGCTTCTTCGCCCGCAGTTTTATCATTATAGCCGGCTTGGTTTGCAGCCTCTTCGTATTGGTTACCGGTGTTATCTTTGTAGTGTTGTGGCCGTTGATTCCTCTAGCTTTGCCGGTTGCCTTAATCCTGATGGCGATAGGAGTCGGGCGATGAACGATGGCCTAACCTTGCACCTCAATAGCCCGCGGGCTGCCAAAGCCCGGTTTGCCCGTTTGTTCGACAGCAAGGCCATGCGCTGGCTGGGCTGGTTGTTGGTTGTAGCTTCGTTGACCGGTTGGGTTTGGGGCGCGTTTATCGAGCACCAGATGCTGGCTCACCTGCTGTTGGTGGTAGCTGGTGTAGTAGCATTAGTGCTGTTTTGGTATTACGGAGAACTAAAGGGTTTGCCGCCAACCCAAGAGATTACCGCAGCCACCGACATGAGTGCCGTTTTGAGTCGTCACCTGCTGGCCAAACTACATAAAGACATGTTGCCCAAAGACCTGGCCAAGCTGGTCGAGCACGAACAGGGCGCCTACTTCTTCGGAGCCCGCTTTGCCCTTGGTTCGGACTTTTTGCAGACTACCGCTTCGGCGGAAACCTCCCAGACGCCGGTTGTTTGGCAACAGGCCTTAGATATTGCCGCCCACACCGGCAGCCGGCAGGTGGATTCGGCCGTGCTGGTGGCCGCGCTCATCTTTACTATCCCCAACCGAGACATGGTGCTAGCCCAGTTCCAGTTGGACAGTGACGATATTATCGCTGGTGTTGGCTGGTGGCACCACATTCAACAGACGCGCGAACGTTTTGCGGAGCGGCATGGTAACGGCGGCATCGGGCGGGACTTGAGCTTTGGCTGGGCACCGCTGCTGAACCACGTCGGCCACAACATGACCGACACTATCCAGCGCGGCGGCCTGCTGTGGCGGCCGGTGGCCAGCCGCTTGCCGGTCATTGACCAAGTGGTGCACTTATTGGGCCAGCCCGGCCGGCGTAATGCGGCGCTGGTGGGCGAGGTCGGGGTGGGCAAGACTAGTCTAGTGTATGCCATTGCCCAAAAGCTTCTAGAAGAACCAAAAAACGTACCGGCATCGCTGCGTTACCAACAAGTGATTGAACTAGATGCCGCCCACCTGATTGCCAACGCCAAAGGCCGCGGCCAGCTGGAAGAGTTGCTAATCCATATATTTAACGAAGCGATTGCTGCTAAAAATGTCATCGTCTTTTTGGACGAAGCCCAACTGTTTTTGCGTGACGGCACCGGCTCGGTCGACCTGTCGAACATTTTGCTGCCGGTGTTGGAGGGCGGCGCCCTTAAGGTTATCTTAGCCTTGGACGACCAGGAGTGGCTACGGCTAAGCCAAACTAACCCCGGCTTGGTCCAGCCGCTCAACCGTGTAGTGGTCAGCCCTTTGGATTTCGACGAGACCGTGCAGGTTATCGAAGACCAAACCTTGCTGATCGAGGGCAAACATCAGGTGGTGTTGATGCACCAAGCTATCAAAGAGGCCTACAAGCTGGCTGAACGGTTTATCCATGAACAGGCCTTTCCGGGTAAAGCTATCAAATTACTTGAAGCGGCGGCCGGCTTCCCTGAAGAAGAGCACTTTGTAACCGCTCGGTCGGTACAGCAAGCTGTCGAAAAGTCGTTTGATATCAAAGTCCAGACTGCCAGCACAGCGGAAGATAAAGACACCTTGCTTAACCTGGAGGCGCGCATTCACGAGCGAATGATCAACCAGACCCGTGCCGTTAAGCTGGTCAGCGATGCCCTGCGCCGGGCTCGCACCGGCGTACGAAACGAGAACAAGCCGATCGGCACGTTCCTGTTCTTGGGGCCAACCGGCGTTGGTAAAACCGAACTGTCAAAAGCCTTGGCGGATGTGTACTTTGGCGGCGAAAACCGGATTGTGCGGATTGACCTCAACGAATATTCGCACGCCGACGACACCAACCGGCTGCTGGCCGTCGGTGCCATCGACCCGTATAGTTTGTGTGCGCAGATTGCCAAACAACCTTTTAGCGTGGTGCTGCTTGATGAAATCGAAAAAGCCCACCCGAACGTGCTGAACCTGCTGCTGCAAATGCTCGACGAAGGCATGTTACGTGATGCCAAAAACAAACCAATTAGTTTCCGCGACGCTATTATTATCGCCACCAGCAACGCTGGCGCCGACCGTATCCGTGCGCACATCGAACGGGGCGAGCAGCTGGAACAATTCGAAGAAGAGTTTGTCAACGAGCTGATTAACGCCAATATCTTCCGCCCAGAATTTTTGAACCGCTTTGACGAGATTATCCTGTTCCGTCCGCTCACCAAAGAAGAGTTATTGCAGGTGGTTGACTTGCTGATGGCCGGTGTTAATAAGACGCTGGCCGCGCGCAAGATAAGCGTTGAGCTGACGCCGGCGGCCAAAGAGTTGTTGGTCAACAAAGGCTACGACCCGCGCCTGGGCGCGCGGCCGCTGCGCCGCACGGTGCAGCGCTCGGTCGAAAATGTGGTGGCGCAACGTTTGCTCGGTGACAGCATCATGCCCGGCCAAACGCTGCAGCTCGACGCGCCGGAACTGGAGCAGATCCTCAGCGATCGACAGTAACCTGTCTCTGGTATAATAGGCACGGCCAGGCGGGATTCGTATAGCGGTTAATATATCAGTTTTCCAAACTGAGGACACCGGTTCGACTCCGGTATCCCGCACCACACAATCGTTGCAAATAAAACTATTAAATTCCCCTTAAGTTTCTAGACCTTCAGCCACCCGGCTTGTTAGAATGAAGCCATGAGCGGCGATGAATTCACAAGACTTTTCAAGCACATGAACGTGCGTTTTGATCACATCGAAAAAGTCTTAGAAACCAAGGCCGATAAAGCTGATCTCGACAGGATAATCGGCTTACTCGACCCACTAGTTAAGCGCCAAGAAACATATGAGCATGAACAGCTGGCTATGGGCGATCAAGTCGGGCGGTTGCAGGATTGGGCAGAAAAAGCGGCACCCAAGGTCAAGGTCAGATTCGTACGCTGAACAGTTTTTCGCTATAATCAACCCTAGTACCATATCCGGTGGTATCGGCGTGCCCTGGTAGCTCAGTTGGATAGAGCAGGAGACTTCTAAGCTCAAGGTCGGGGGTTCGAATCCCTCCCGGGGCGCCACACCAAACACACAACTCCTTATCACGCTAGTGCTTGCAATAACTAAGGCGGCCGTCTAGTATCTGTGAGTGAGTATGAATGAGTCGGCAACTGAAAAGAGTCTGAAGAGGTTCGAGTCCAATAGGCTTAGCGGCCGAAAAGATGGTGATCGTATTTGCTTGATGGGAGTTTTGGGCGCAGAGGTTGAGGACGTCGCCTTGGAGCAAAAGCAGGTAGATATACTAGAGGATCTCAAGACGTATGACACCAAGAATAGCTGGCCGATGGAGGGTTGGTCACCCACACGTGCCAAAATGCTTTGCACCATCGGAAACTGTGCCGTATCTGTCATTGATGATATAAAAACTGGCAGGACTGTAACCGGCGAATGTGTAGCATCAGACTATTGTTTGAAAGAGAAGTTCGAAGAATCCGGCGATGACTCCAAAGATCGTGAAGAGCGGCGAACATTATACAAAGCCATTATGGACACGTGCTCGGGGCATGCCGATAAGTACAGTGCCGGTAATTTTTGCCCCAGAATTGATTGTGATCTAAGCGCCGGGTTTTCTATTGATGGCCACGCTGGCACCGCCGGCGAATGTGTCGTCGAAATCAGACGGCCACAGCAACAACTCGACATCACAGCCTAAGATAGCCGTTGTTTTTTGTGTCGCCCTAGGGTATAATCACCCCTGTTTACGGCGAGTGTAGCTCATTTGGTTAGAGCGCCGGGTTGTGGTTCCGGAGGTAGTGGGTTCAATCCCCATCACTCGCCCCAAGCACATATTTGTTAATTTAGATTTTAGCTTCGGCCGGGCTGCCGCTGCGTTTGGGCGATACCCAGGTACCCTCACTGCGGGTTTTGAGCATCATACGGTTAGGGCTAAGCAAACAGCGGATAACCGCCACGAACTGTACGATGTTCATAATATAGAAAATAAAGTACATCAGCGGCATGTACATCGATAACGACAAACGACCCCAAAGACCCAAGTGCTCGTCGTGCCAGACAGTCCAAACCAAGTACAGCATAATAGTAATGTAGGCACCGATAATAAAGCCCGGTTGGTGGTGGCTAATGCTGAGGTAGATAACGTAGCCTAGGATAATCGGCTCCAGCAGCAGGATGAACTCGCCCAGAACAGCCATGGGGATGCGGTAAAATGTCAGGCTGCGGCTGTAGATGGGTTTGGTGCTCAAGAATATTTGGCGGTACTTGAACAGGTTTTGCATCATACCTAATTTCCAGCGGTAACGTTGGCGGAACAATGCCTTGAAAGTTTGTACACCCTCGGTCATGGCGACCACGTCGGCGGCATACACCAATTTGTTAGCGCGGTTGCCGCTGGCGCTAATCTTGAGACTCAAGCCGATGTCTTCGGTCTGCGTGTCGGTGTCATACCAACCTAGTCGCTGCAGCGTTTCGTAGCGGTAGGTGGAGGCTACGCCGCCGACGATGAACTCGCTGTTGATCAGGGTGTACAGTTTTTTGGAACGGTAACCGATCATGTGCTCGAAACGCTGCAGCAAGCCGAGCGCCGAGCGCTGGTGCATAACTCGTACGTTGGCAGCTACTCCTACCACCGTCGGGTCGCGGAAGTAAGCCATGGCGTTAGCCACAGCTTCTTTACCCAAGATTGAGTCGGCATCCAGGGTCATCGTGAACTCGCCCCTGGTAGCATGACTTAGGGCATAGTTTAGCGCAGCAGCCTTGCCCAGATTTTTCGGCAGCCTCAACAACTCAATATTACGGTAAGGGTGGGCGGCAATATACCAGCGTACCAGTTGGCCGGTGCGGTCGGTCGAGGCATCGTCGACTACCAGGATTTGCAGTTTGCGATAAGTGCTCTTGCGGATAGAATCCAGGCAACGGATAATACTTAACTCTTCGTTATGGGCGGGTACCAGTACTGTTACCAGGGCTCTTTCCTGCTCCCCTTTAGTTTGCCGGGCTTGCCGGCGGAACTGCTGGATATCGTAGATATTGGCACCAACCAAGTACAAGCCGAAGTGGACCAGGTTAATAAACCCAACGGTGACCAACAGATAAAATAAGACATCTTCCACTTGATTATCTAGGGACTACATTCGATAAAACTTCTTAGCAACGAACCGTACCAGGGTTGTAATAAGAATCAGTGCGCCAGCGACCGCGCACAATGCCGAAAGGCAGGTTAACAAAATATTTGAACTGGCGTTCGGTAATGACACGACGCCGACCACTATGGTTGCGATACTTAAGAAGACTCCACCGCCACCGGACATCCCAAACTCCTAACTATAGTTAGTAACACGCATATTATCTCACATAAAATGCACAGCTGTAAACTTTATTTCATAATGATTAAGCTTATCTTGTTATTTAATTGATATATCTACAAGTCTGTTGTATCATATTTAAATCTAATGGTTACCGGTGGGCAGAAAGCGGCAAGCTGCAAAAGTGAGGAAGAAGCGCGGATTTAAGGGCATAATCGCTAAGCTATCACTGACAGCTGTGGTGGCTGTAGCTGTTTTTGTCGGCTTTTACCATGTTGTGGCTGCCCCCGACGATATTACGCTGTCAAGCGACGCCAAAATCTCTTTTACCTTTGACGACGGTTACGCCAGCTCCCTAGAACATGCCGCGCCGGTTCTGGCCCAACACGGCTACACTGGTGTAAATTATGTTAACACCGGCTGCATTGAAGGAACCCAATGCCGCGACACGAGCGCTCCGTACCTGACCTGGGCCCAGGTTGTTGAGCTAAAGGACACCTACGGTTGGGAAATCGGCTCGCATACCGTAACCCATCCCTACATGGCTTCTACCGACGCCCAAGACCAGCCCGCCATGCTGACCCAGGAACAAATTGCCTGGGAACTGGCACAGAGCAAGGCTGACCTGGCAGCCCATGGAATTGACGCCAAGGCTTTTGCCAGCCCATTCGGTGACTACAGCCCGGCCGTTTTGGCAGAGGTGGCCAAGCACTATACTTCTCACCGCGGCTTTGCCGATACCGGCTACAATACCTGGCCTTACAGCGACTACTTACTACGGGTGCAGCAGGTCCAAGCCGGCGTTAGTGCCGACACGGTCAAGCAGTACATCGACACGGCTGCCCAAAACGGCCAATGGCTGGTGTTGGTATTCCACGATATTCGCGATGTACCGGACGGCCAGATCGCTGATTACGAATATAGCAAAGCTACCTTGAATGAAATTGCCGCCTACGCTAAACAACGTGGCATCAAAGGGGTAAACATTAGCGACGCGTTGGCAGCCAGCGACACTAACTTGCTGCCGAACAGCACGTTCAATAACGGCATCAGCGATGGCTGGACAACCGACCGACCCGACGTTATCACGGCCGACAGCGGTAACCGCGGCAGCTACCCTGATGCTCAAAATGCCGTTAAACTGGTTTCTACCACAACCTCTAACGCCCATCTGTTCTCACCAAAAGTACCGGTCAATGCCGGCACCGAATACCTGCTCAAGAGCTTCTTGAATATCGAATCTATCGCCCGTGACGAAATCGGCTTTTACATTGACGAATACGACGCCAACGGCAACTGGATATCCGGCCAATACAAAATTGGCGAGTGGGAAGTCTTTGCCGAAAGCGTGAATTTTACCTACACGCCTTCCAGCAACAACGTGGCAACGGCCAGCTTGCAGGTCATAGCTGCCGCTAACAGCCAGGTCGTGGCCTACTTCGATAATCCGCAATGGTTCCCGGTCACATCTGTCGATGCACCAATTGAGCCGACCGACCCAGTCGAGCCGCCCAAGCCGGAGGCTGTCCTAATCTTGGGCAGTTCATTCGACAATGGTTTTGAGGGCGGCTGGACAACCGATGATGCCAATAATATTGTATCTGAACAAGTTGACGGACAGGGCAGGGTAAAACTGACAGCTCCACGATCCGGCGGTAATGGCCACTTCTTTTCACCGCTAGTTGACGTCCAGCACGGCCAGTCATACTCGTGGAACAACCACTTTACGGTAACCAGCCGCGCGGGCGATGAAATCGGCTTCTACATTGATGAATACGATGCCAACGGCAACTGGATATCCGGGCAGTACAAAGGCGGTTTAACCGAACTTGGCAGTCGTCTGGTATCTTATGGTTATCAGCCGACCTCTAGCCAGGTTACTAAAGTGCGATTGCAAATCATTACGGTACCTGGCTCCGGCATCACTGCCTACCTAGACGCCGCCGAATTCTACAAATTGTAAGACGAGCTGTAATTTCTTGCGTTATAGTTCGTGAATGACGGTGATCTTGGCGCCGAGCGAATTAAGGCGCTCGGCCAGGTCTTCGTAGCCGCGGTTGATGGTGTAGACATTGCGCAGCATGGAAGTGCCGGGGGCGGCCAACATGCCGATCAGTAACATAACGGCCGGCCGGATACCGCTCGGCGCCACCAGGTCGGCGGTTCTGAACGTGGTCGGGCCGGTGACATACACGCGGTGGGTGTCGGCCATTTCGATATTGACGCCGATCTTCTTCATCTCGGTGTACATCAATGCCCGGTCTTCATAAATCCAGTCATGGATAAGCGTGCGGCCGCGGGCCACGGCGGCGATGGGTACGAAATACGGCAGATGGTCGATGTTTAGGCCGGGGAAGACGTTGGGGTGAATCTTTTCCACCGGTGCTGTGAGCTGACCGTTGTGCTTCTTGATGGTTAGGTCGACCAGGTCGGTATGCCCGTTGGCGGCTTTGTACGGCTCGGTTATGGTGTAATCAAGACCCATTTTTTCAAGCTTGAGCAGTTCCAGCTCCAGAAACTCGATAGGTGCGCGCTTGATTGTAATCTTAGAGTTGGTCGTTATGGCAGCCGCGATGAACGTCATGGCTTCGACCGGGTCTTCGCCGGGCGTGTAACTGATATTTTTCTTGATATTCGCTACGCCGTGCACAGTTAAGGTGCTGGTGCCGATGCCACTGATCTTGATGCCTAATTTTTGCAGGAAGAAACAGAGATCCTGCACCATGTAATTGGCGCTGGCCATTTTGATGACTGTTTCGCCCTCGGTACGGGCGGCTGCCAGCAGAATATTCTCGGTGGTAGTATCGCCCGATTCGTAAAGGACGACGGGGCGTTTGGGTACCTGCTTGTTGACCGTAACATGGTAATGCCCAGTGCGGGTAAAGACTTCAACGCCGAACTCCTGCAGGGCATAGAGATGCGGTGCCACTGTCCGCCGGCCAAGCTCGCAGCCGCCCGCATAGGGGATTTTAAAATCATTCGTCAGGTGCATCAGGGAACCGATGAACATAATCACGCTGCGCGTCTTGCGGGCGGCGGTCTTATTCATTTTATCCAGGTCGAGCTCGGCCGGCGGCTTAATCTCGAGGTCGTTGCCGGCCAGCCAACGTGTGTGTACGCCAATGCTGTTCAACACTTCAACCAAGCGGTTAACTTCTTCGATCCGGGCGATATTCTTAAGTGTCGTGGTGCCCTTATTGAGCAAACTGGCGCAAATCAGGGCCACGGCGGCATTCTTACTGGTCTTAAGAGTAATCGTGCCGTGCAGTTCGTGTCCGCCCTCGATGTTCAGGTTTACGGCACCCTCACTGATGGTAATCAGTGGTTTCTGTAAAACTTCGCTGATGCGCCCCAGTGTTTCCAGGCTCAGGTTTTGCTTGCCGTGTTCAATCCGGTTGACGGCCGACTGGCTGGTACTCAAGCGGCGGGCAAACTCGGCCTGAGTTAGCCCTCTCTCTTGTCGTATCTGGTAAATAAGTTGGCCAATTTTCTGGTTGGTTGTCAACATACCCGACCATTATATACCACAGGCGATATTTTTAAAGTACTTTTTTGGTTTGCTTCGCGAGTCGTTTACAATAGGGGTTGCAGAGGGAGCCCGCACATGAAAGACACCACAATTGCCAAGCTGATCAAAGCCGAAGAGAAGCGCCAGCGCGAAGGGCTGGAACTAATTCCATCCGAAAATTATGTCAGCCGCGACGTGCTCAACGCCATGGGCAGCGTGTTTACCAACAAATATTCCGAAGGCTATCCGGGCAAGCGCTACTACGGCGGCCAGGAAAACACCGACCAGGTGGAGCAGTTGGCGATTGACCGGGCCAAGCAACTGTTCGGTGCCGACCACGCCAATGTTCAGCCGCACTCCGGCGCGCCAGCCAACATTGCCGTCTACCAGGCCTGGCTAGAACCGGGCGACACCGTTATGGCCATGAAGCTCGACCAGGGCGGCCACCTGACGCACGGACACCCCATTACCAGCAGCGCCAAGTTGTACGACTTTGTCCGTTACGGCATCAAGGACGTCGAAACCGGCGAGATAGATTATGAAGAGATGCGGCGGGTGGCGCTAAAAACGCGGCCTAAGATCATTTTGGCCGGCTTTAGCGGCTATCCGCGCAGCCTGGATTACGCTAAGTTTGCCGAGATCGGCAATGAAGTCGGGGCGGTACTAATGGCCGACATGGCCCACATCGCCGGCCTGATTGCCGGCGGCGTGTTGCCCAACCCCTTTGACCACGGCTTCCACATTATTACGACCACCACCCACAAGACCTTGCGCGGGCCGCGCGGCGGCCTGGTGCTGACCCGCGGCCTGGCCGGCAATCCGCTAAAGGGTGTCGAAAAAACTATCGAAAATCTGCCAACCTTGATTGACCGCGAAATCTTTCCGGGCTTCCAGGGCGGTCCGCACATGCACACCATTGCCGCTAAGGCGGTGGCTTTTGGCGAGGCACTTGAACCGTCGTTTCATGACTACGCCGCGCAGATTCTTAAGAACGCCAAGCGCCTGGCCGACGAGCTGATGAAACGCGGCTTTAAGCTGGTTACCAACGGCACTGATAACCACCTTATTCAGATTGATATGATGACAAGCTTTGGCATTAACGGGCGCGAGGCCCAAGACTTGTATGACAAGATAGGGCTGACTGCCAACTGCAACGCCATTCCGGACGATCCATTGCCACCGTTTCGGCCGAGCGGCCTGCGGCTGGGGACACCGGCTATTACCACACGCGGCCTCAAAGAAGATGATATGGCCACAATAGCCGAATGGATGCTGCAAGCCGTGAAGAACCGCACCAACGACAAAACACTTAACATGTTAAGTAAAGAAGTCAAAGAGTTTTCGCTCAAGTTTCCACTGCCCAGCGACACTTAACATGTTAAGTGTTAAGAGCAGGGCTATAGAGTAGGTTTAGGCTTCGATGAGTTCCGGTTCTTGATGGAGGGCTATACCGAACTTATCTTGTACGGTGTCGACTATTTTGGCCTTAAACTTCATCAGATCCCCGCTGGAACGGGCGTGTTCGTTAATCAGTACCAACGGCTGCTTATTCCAGGTGGCCATGCCGGTTTCGGCGTCGTGATAGTCGTGGAAGCCGGCCTGGTCGATCAGCCAGGCCGCGGATAGTTTGACCCGGCCCTCGTCGAGCGGCCAATGCACGATGTCCGGGTAGCGTTCTTGCAGGTCCGCGAACTGCGTGTGGTTGACTATGGGGTTGGCGAAAAATGAGCCGTTGTTGGCGACTTCGTCGGGGTCGGGCAGCTTCTTTTTACGCACTGTGATGACGGCTTCGCGCATAACGGCCGGCGTGTAGTCGGTGATGCCGCGCTCCTGCAAGTAATCTTGGATAGAGGAGTAGAAAGGCGGTTTGAGATGGTGTTTGCTGAGCCTGACGGTTATGGCCAGGATGAAGAAACGCCCGCGGTCGACGCCATTGAAGCGGCTGCTGCGATAGCCGAAGCCGCAGTCAGCAGTGGCAATAGTGACCATTTGATCGTCCTGATGCGTGTCAATGGCGTCGACCGACACCAGCACGTCGGCAATCTCGTAGCCGTAAGCGCCGACGTTTTGGACGGGCGTGGCGCCGGCTCGGCCAGGGATCCATGACAGCAGTTCCAGGCCGCTATAGTCCATGCTTACCGTACGCTGCACCAGCTCATCCCAGTCTTCACCGGCGCCAAAGGTGAACAGCGCATCATGTTCGTCCAGCGGTTCTGTAGAGAAGCCGGCAATCCGGTTGACGATGACGAGGCCGCGGAAGCCGGCATCGGTCCAGATGACGTTGCTGCCGCCGCCGATTACCACAAACGGCAACTCGCGCTGTCGTGCCCACGCCACGGCTTCCGCGGCCTCGTCGGCACTCCTCACCGTCGCCATATACCGGGCCAAACCGCCCAATCGCATGGTGGAATACTGCTTCAACGAAACATTTTCGGAAATGGAAATCTTCATCTGCCTAAAATAGTATACGCTTTTGCTTGCATTGCCTAGGCCGGGCAGCGTACCATGGATGTAGCGTATGAGTGAGCCAGCAAAACACAACCGACCATATAAAAACCTAGGACATCGTTTGAAGTCGCTGCGCGAGAAACTGCACGAGAGCGTCGTAGAGGTATCGGGCGCCGTTGAAATTGACCCCGACCTGCTGGTGCGTATCGAACAGGGCGAACATCGTCCAGCCGAAGATGTTCTGCTACTGCTAATCAGCTATTTTGACCCGCAAGACGAAGAGGCCCTGCAGCTGTGGGAGCTGGCCGGATATGACCAGCAACGTTTGCCGGGCGCCAACGTTAACGCTAATAACCCTTTGCCGATTGACGAAACCAACTCCATGAAGCCGCTAGTCATGGTTATGCAGCACGACAACAGGGTTATGTACACCGATATGGTCAACGTGACCATCAACAATCACGGCGTGGTGATGAACTTTTTACAGAACCCGGGCAATACCGGCAATTCCGGTGGCCAGCCGTCAATAGTAGCCCGCGTCGGTATGAGCCGCGACCATGCCAAAAGCGTCCTCAACGTGCTGCAGCAAACTCTAGCCCACACCGAACCGGCCCCAAAATCCCTGCCGCCTTCGCGTCAAAACCAACCCACGAGTGATGATAGTTAGGCCGCGGGCGACAGGTCCTGTCAGGGAGCATATGAATTACGAAAACCCCGAACAACCCTCTATACCCCGGACAGCCGACACAATCGGCATAGCCGTGGCCGGCGGATTCCTTGGTTGGGTCGGTACGTCACTGTACGATCGTTTTGCGGTGGTTAACCTCAGGGACTCTCTTGACGGACAGATTAAAGATATTGGCCTGCAGGTACGCGGTGCCGAGGCGGTACTGGAAAATATGAACCCGCTGGAAGAAAACTTCGTCCAGACATATCAGGCGGTTGATGCTGTAACCGATGGCTACCAAGAGGCGATGGTGGCGCTGGAGGAACAAAAGCCGGAAGAATGTACTCTAGTAGAGTACGCCGAAGGTATGGCCCTTGGAGTAACGCTTGCTGTTGTTGGGGCATCGCTAACCCGCTATGTCCTGCGTCGCCGGGCTACAAAGCCCGGTATTCCCGTAAAGCGGGTTGCCGGAACCACTAAACACAAGTCTGCCCGCAACTTATCGGTCGTTAAGTAACGACGAGCGGGTGCTATACTGGTAATGATGGGTAAGAAGAAAACGTCCTCATCGGGCTTAACGTTAGCCCAAACATTTCCGTGGATTCTGACTATTGGCGGAGCGGTTGGCTTTGTGGCAGCTTTTGCGCTCACTATCGAAAAGTTCCACCTGCTCACGAACCCCAGCCACGCCCTTAGTTGTGACATTAACCCACTGATTAGCTGCGGTACGGTCATGAGCACCTGGCAGGCCGGCCTGTTCGGTTTTCCAAACCCGCTGATTGGTGTTGCCAGCTTCGCAGTTGTGCTGTGCGTCGGTATGACGCTATTGGCCGGCGCACAAAACCTCAAGCGCTGGTTTTGGTGGGGCCTGCAGCTCGGTACATTCCTGGGCGTTGTATTCATCCACTGGCTGTTCTACCAAAGTGTCTACGTCATCGGCGCGCTCTGCCCGTATTGTATGGTGGTCTGGGCGGTAACTATTCCAATCTTTTGGTATACCACGCTTTACAACTTGCGCACCGGTGTCATTCCGGTACCGGCAGGCTGCCGCAATTTTGTGGCGTTCCTGCAGCGCCACCACGGCGACATCCTGGTTGTGTGGTTCGTGATTATTATTGGCCTGATCCTTAACCACTTCTGGTACTACTGGAAAACATTAATCTAAGGGGGTAACATGGCATCGACTCAAAAAAAGTGGGATTTTGGCGGACTGAGCGCACTCTTTCTTAATTGCACACTCAAAAAGAGTCCCGAAACCAGTAACACCCAGGGATTGATTGATATCAGCCGGGGGATTATGAAGAAACATGGCGTCAAAACTGAGGTAGTGCGGCCGGTTGACCTAGATATCGCCACTGGCGTGTACCCGGATATGACCAAGCATGGCTGGAAGAGCGACGCCTGGCCCAAGCTGCATAAAAAGGTTATGGCGGCCGACATCTTAGTGCTGTGCGGACCGATTTGGCTCGGCGACAACAGCTCGGTTATGAAACGGACTATTGAGCGGCTGTACAGCGACTCCGGTGAACTCAACGGGGCCGGCCAATACGCCTACTACGGCAAAGTCGGCGGCTGCCTGATTACCGGCAACGAAGACGGCGCCAAACACTGCGCCATGAACGTACTCTATAGCCTGCAGCATATCGGCTATCTGGTGCCGCCGCAGGCTGACGCGGCGTGGGTGGGCGAGGCCGGCCCCGGCCCCAGCTACCTCGACAAAGGTTCCGGTGGCCCGCAAAACGATTTCACCAACCGCAACACCACCTTTATGACCTGGAACCTAATGCACCTGTCTAAGCTGCTGGCCGACAACGGGGGCATTCCGGCCTATGGCAACGTACGTTCCGAATGGGACGCCGGCGCCCGCTTCGACTTCGAAAACCCCGAGTATCGCTAAGCTGCACCACATCTGTTATAATAGCGCCTGATATGCGCCCTTAGCTCAGCGGATTAGAGCGTCTGGCTTCGGACCAGAAGGTCGGGGGTTCGAATCCCTCAGGGCGTACCATTTCACGTATGCTTCAACCACTAAAACTTCGGACTTTCGAAATTACACGCCGGCGCCCTGGCTTACTGCACTATCAGTTTGGGACGTGTATCGGTATTAGTTAACTACAACCTGTATCGATTCGAGCATTTTAAGGAATGCGGTGTCGCTGCTGATGTCGGCGTAGGTAAGCCGTTCCCCCTGTCGCCGCTCCGCGGTCTTGGAAATCGTAACGTATATGCCGTTCTCTGAGCCTGGTCCGCCGACGATCGGGTAGGCGGGGAGCGTGCAGACGTTGGTCGCCGTGTCCCCCACATTCTTGGTGGTGTTCCCGGGCTGGTTCTTGCTAAAGTCCTGTATCGCGAAATACTTTATTGGGTAATCCGGGGCGGTCGTGGTGTATTCGGTAAAGAAGATGTTCGGCGAAGCGGTGGGCAGCTTCTGGGTAAGCGTGTAAGAGTAGGTGTTGTCCGGGCAGTCGCCGCCGACACCGGCGTTTGTTGCGAACCGTAAGTAATGCCCGTCGGGCGACTTGATGGCAACGCTCCTCAATACCTGGCCGTCTTTCGAATTCTCTTCGTTAATTACTTCCCAGTCGGCGGGGTGGGCAGCAGAAATGGTGGTGGTCCCGGCGGTGAATGCCGTGGTGATGTCGCCGTTCGGTTGCACCGTGGAAGTTTCGGTTTGCTGGGTCGAAGTTTGGTTTGCCGTTTCATTGTTTTTTGGCCGCACCAGGAAGAACACCGCAACAGCTGCCCCGATAAGCACGATAAGAAGCACGATTAACAACATTGTGTGTTTTTTATGGGAGCGGGGCGGCTCATTGCCTACAGACGGGGCAGGAGGGGCAACATCGGCCGCGGGGCTCGGCGCCGGTACTTCGTTAGGGGTTATAGTGGGTTGGGGCTGTTGGTTATCTTCATTCATACACACAACTATACCATAAGCTTTCGGCCACGTTCGCACACCATTCCACCGATATGTACCATCGCAGATAGTTTTTTGTATTTTTGTAAGAATATAGTATTATATAACTATAAACAGGAGTTGGTATGGGTAGTCTTGAACAACGAGTGGAGCAGCTTGGTACCATGGCCGATGACATGGCCGGCGTTATGCAAGTGACGCCCGAGTTTTTGGCCGATCAGTACCCGCATGTACGCGTTGACAGCGATATTAAATATATTAAAGAATCCGATCGCGGCCCGGCTGCTGCTCTGGTGGCAGGGGTTGCATTCGGCGCCTCAAGGCTTTTTTTACAGCCCGAGTATGGCCCCGAAAATCTAGAGGTAGTGCTTGAGTCAAGATTGCCCGGTTTTCCTAGCACCGGCAACGGGTTAGGGGCTTATTCTGAAGCCTTGGCGCATACCGGCCTTGGGCATCTTCAGTCAACGAGGGCTATGCAGCCTATACGGATACAATCACCCGAAGCCGTGCCGCTGGAGCCAAGGTCTGTCCTTACCAATGGTCTATTCAGGTCAATTCGGGCCGTACAGTTACTTGGCAGTGAGCCTGCTGAGCATACCGACCGGCCGCTTGTTCGCACGCTGGAAGACATTACTCAACATCTCGCCAAGACGGTTATCGCGGTTACGCTAGACTATCCCGATAAGGTGTTCCTGGCAACCGACACTCCGACAGAGGAGCAAATGACCGCCATACATTCTTTGACCCCGCGCCTTACACGCAAAGACAGGAAGATGGTTGAGCGGTCGGTAGCTGCGGCCAGCAAAACTAACTTAGCTGATTCCATTGATACGGAAGAGTGGTCCCGGGGTCCGTTGCGCCAACGCATCAAAAACGAACTTATAATGCCACCGGCTGATCCGGGAAGCCGTTTTTAAGAGCGTCAACAATAACCTTTTGCAGTTGCATGGTGCTAAACGGCAGCCGGGCAAACGACTTAGTTTCGACCCACGCTGGCTGGTGAATATTACCGCCCATTTTATTTAAAAAAGCTTCTTCCGAAGAATCCTGGATAGCCGCCGACTCATGCGAAGCCACTTCGCACAAAAAGATGAATTGGTCGTTGTACGGCGCCGGATGTTTTTCGGTAAAGACCAGCCGGGCCTTGGTAATGTCCAGGCCGGTTTCTTCTTTGATTTCGCGCACCAACGCTTGCTCGACTGTTTCGCCGGTGTTAACGCGGCCGCCGACCAGTGTGTAGTACTGCGTGCCATGCTTGTTGCGGTGCATGACCAGCATCTTGCCACCGTTGATAATAATCGCTCGTGCTGCCTGTGCCATGCGCCCAGTATACAGCAGAATCTTGTTAGCGGTGGACGATAACAGTAGTGCCGATAGGTGCCCAGGCGTACAGCCATTCGGCTTCCGGATCCAGAATACCAACGCAACCGTGCGAACTGTTGACGTTGCCAAAGTAGCTGAGCGGCCGCCAATAGTTGCCGTGGATAGCATAGTCGCGGTAAAAGTAGTTGACCCATTTGACGGCCGGTTGGAAGTAGCGGCTGCCGTCGGCGTTGGCGCCGCGCATATCCTGCACCGGATATTTAGCGTAGATTTTGAACTCGCCGGTAACGGTAGGTGTCTGCGGCGCTCCGGCGCTAATCAAGAAAGTGCGCACCAGATTGGATTGTTCATAGGCGTACATTCGCTTAGTCGTAGTGTCGATGACGATCCATTTGTCATGCGGTTCGGCCGTGATAGTTTTGAACGTAGCGTATTGCACGGGCAAGGTAACGGCCACCGGCTGCTTGTCGAGCAACTGCTTGGCGACGTCGGCGGCCACAGCTTCTTTGTTGGTAATATCAACGCCGTTGCGGCCGGGAATTAGCACGGTGGTACCGCCGCCGGGTGCCGGCATAACGATCTGGCTAACCGGCGGCTGGATGTACGGTCGGGCAATAGCGTTCATGTACGATAAAACCTTGCCGCTGTTGACGGTGAAGTCAATCGTGTGGTTGGGCGGCGAGGGCGATAGCTCAATCCAACTGCCAATATCTGCCGGCGTGGCCGTAATTTCCTGGTCCTGGATGGTAAAGCTGGCTTTTTGGCTTAGAATTTGCCGGATATTTTCGGCCACCACAGCCACATCATCTTCGGTAATGGCCGGCTCCAAAGGCTGTTTGGTCAAAGCCAGCTTGCCGCCGCGCAAATGGTCAACGGCTGTCTGCAAGGTCTGCGCCGCCGAAGGCAGAGTATAGGCCTCGCCGGCCCCGGCGGGCGTAACAGTAACAACACCGTCGTCAATGGCGATACTAGCGTCTTGGGCGGGCGCAATTACTTGGGTAGCGTGAGCGGCGATAAAGTCATGCAGCGTTTGCTCGTTAACTTTTAGCACCAATGGTACGATGCGCCCGCCCCACCAGCGTAACCGTTTGAGCGGGTTAGCAGGATTTTTGACGGCCATGGCATTCTTGGCAGACTGGACGGCATCAACGCTAATGCCCAGTTCGCCCGGACTAAAGGTTTTGCTGGTCTGGTCGGGGTATTCAATAGTTACGGTATAGCCTTTAAGCTTGCCGGCCAGTTCCCGCTGTAGTTCCACCTCGGACGTACTGTTATGGACAACAATGCCAGCCAGAGAAGTCGGCACCAGCGAGTAGTGGGCGATAAACAAACTGACGCCGATACCCGCCAAGACAGCCGCTAAGATAATCCAACGTAACGTGCGCCAGACGTGATGATGGAGTTTACGGGGCGCGGCGGCGCCGGCGTCTGCAGCCGCGCCTTTTGGCCGAATGGCCGATAGGCGTTGGTGCTGATTGCGAAGTGTATCCACGAGCCGCCGGCGAGACCGGCTCAACTTGGTTGCCATGTCTTTTTTAAACCTCTAGCGTTTACCGTAAGTGTATACAAGTTTGGCGCGGATTGCCACCTTTCGCGTACAATATGGTGGTATCATGAAGGGCTCGATATGATCAGATTTATTGCCGCTATAGACGACAACCGAGGTTTAGCCAACGATAAAGGTATCCCGTGGTCCGGCAAACTACCTACCGATATAGCCCGTTTTCGCCGCAAAACCCTGCACGGTACGGTGGTGATGGGTTTTCGGACCTACCAGGAGTTCAGCCATCCGCTCAGCGAGCGGCGCAACCTGGTGGTTGTTCGCCCGGGCACCAAACTACGGTGGCAGCCGGGCTTCGAGCCGCTCGAAGACGCGCCGGCTTTTCTGCAAGCCGCCAGTCGGAATAACCAGGACATTTGGGTCATTGGCGGTGCCGGCATCTTTCATGACCTGTTGTCGTACGCCGACCAGCTCGACCTAACCCGTGTCGGCGGCAACTTTCGCTGCACTAAATTCTTCCCTGAATTCGAAACTGTTTTTAAGCGCGTAAAACGTGGTCCGCAGCAGTCGGAAAACGGCATTCCGTTCCGTTTTGAAATCTGGGAACGAAAATCGGCCGCAGGCGGGTATAATAGTGGGGAACATGCAACCAAAACCACCTAAGCCTAAAAAGGTTGATCTGGTCCTTGATGACGCCAATAAACGGGCGGACAACTACCAAGTTAGCCGCAGCCTGCCCGACCTGCGAACCGGCAAAGGGCGAAAGCCGCCGGCTACAGCAGTGGCCAAAACTGGCGGCAAACCGGCCGCTGAGCCGGCGGCTGAATCTGAGGCTGACCCCGAAGCCGAAACGACCGTAACCAAGGAAAAACCATTGAACAGCAAGAAATACCGTCCCGACGGCAGCAAAATGACCCGCAAAGAACGGCGAGCCGCCCGCAAAGAGCGCCGCAAAAGCTGGCCGCGCTGGAAGCGCTGGTTACGCAAAGCGGCTATTATGCTGCTCATTTTGTTGTTACTGGTTGGCGGCTGGCTGGGCTGGAAAGCCTATCAAAACAGTAACCGGCTGGGCACCGACCTCTGGAGCTTGTTCGACAACTCCCGGCTTAAGGGTGAGGACCGCGGCCATGTTAACATCTTGTTGGCCGGTAATTCGGCCGATGACCCGGGCCACGGCGGCGCCGACCTGACCGATTCTATTATGCTGCTTAGTATTAACACCACTAACAATACGGCATTCATACTGAGTATCCCGCGCGACCTGTATGTGGATATCCCCGGAAACGGCTACGCTAAAATAAACGCCGCTTATACGTACGGTGAGCAGGAGGGGTTTAGCGAACCGGGCTATCCGGAGGGGGGCATGGGGTTGTTGCAAAAAACCCTTTCCGAAACACTCGATATACCAATCGACTATTACGCTTTGGTTAATTACGGGGCGTTCCGCGACGGGGTCAATGCCGTCGGCGGCATCACTGTGACTATCGACAGCGACAGCCCTTACGGTTTGTATGATCCGTATGCCAGCCTGCGTCTCGGCAATGGTACGCAGGAGCTGGACGGCCAAACGGCACTTAATCTGGCGCGGGCCCGCGGTGACGGCCCCGGCTCATTCGGCTTTCCGCAGTCGGATTTTGACCGTACCCAAAACCAGCGCATGATGCTGCTGGCCCTGCGCGAAAAGGCCATGAGCGCCGGTGTGCTCGCTAACCCTGTCAAGGTGGGTAACTTGTTTGATTCGGCGGGCAACAACATCCAAACCGACCTCAGCCTGGGCAACATGCGCCGCCTGGCCACGATTACCCGTGACATTGGTCCGCAGAACATCCAATCGGCCAGCTTGAATGATGCCGATGGCGTCAACTTACTGCAAAGCTACCGAACCCGTGACGGCCAATCGGCACTTGTTCCGGCAGCTGGCATCGATGATTACACCGACATCCGGGCCTATGTCCAAAAACTAATGGCCGGTACTGCTACCGGCCAAGAGTCCCAGTCGTCTCGACCCTAAGGGTCTACACTAGTTCGAACGATTCAACAATCTCTGTAAAGATAGCGGTGTTATCCGGCTGGTCAGGCAGCTGGCGATAGGCAACGATGTAGGTTTGTCCGTTCGTGCTGTCGTACAGCTGGTACATAATGATGTGGGTACCTACCGGCGGGTAGCCCAGTAGCGACTCTTCGGCTACGGTGTAGCTAACTTTTACGCCCGGCAATCCGTTAACGTTAATGTCGCTGTTGTAGGTAACGTCGCTAAACATCGGGTCGTCAACGAAAACACTTTCGCTCTCTCGGCCGTCACCCTCGTTAGCGGTAATAGACACCGTGCCGAACGATTCGGTGTTGCAAGCACCCAACAATTCTTCATTTGGTGCCAGCATGAGGATGTCAACACCGTCGCTACAGGTGTTAGTGACCCACCCGGCCGGTAAGGCTACGCCATATAGCCCGCTGGCTGGCTGGATGATAGCAACGTCTTCTTCTACCACGGCGGTTTCGCTCGATTCGGCAACCTTTTGGTTGTTGCGGTTGTTGTCCCACACCTTCCAGCCGGCAAAGCCCAGCAAGGCGATTAACAATACTAATAAGATGATGAGTAGCGGCGGCAGGCCACCCCGTTGATCATGTGATAATTTCATATACTTTCCTTTACGATTTACGCTTATGGTTCTACTATACCACATCTCAAAAAGGCAATACTTTGATGAACCCCAGGGCTGCTATGGGAGTTGTCGCGGCTGCTCGGGCAAGTGCTGCAAACAGTTCTTGTAGTAGTCGGGGATGTCCAGCTCGTTAAATTCAGGTCTCGTTACCCATTTGTAATCGCCGTGCTCAGGGCTCAATGTCACTGAGTCGGTGTTTGTGTGTGCACAATAGAGCAGCCTGACAACGTAGTTGCCATTATTCGTAGTTTTGGTAGCGAATATCTGGACATCCTTTAAGCTCAAATCGGCTTCTTCTTTTGCTTCTCTTACTACTGCGTCTGTGGGGTCTTCGCCGTAGTCTACGCTGCCGCCCGGCAGATCCCATTCCAAGGGTCTGATGTGATCGGTTTTACTGCGCTGAAGAGTGAGGATCAGGCCTTTTGGGTTGATGACAAATACTTTGGCTACAATTTTTATCTCTGGCATGGGCTCATTATTATACCAAACAAAAAAGACTCCCAGGAGAGTCTTCTACGACGCTGGTACCCAGAGGATTGTAGTAGGCGTGGTCGCGGCTAGGTTCCAGCTTCGTAACGGCATGAAATTACCACCTGGCCCCAACCCGCCGGCCGCATAATCTTTCCAGGGCAATTTTTTAGCAAGTCTTGTTCCAGTTTTGTTTTTGCTTGAGCCAACTCAGTTTTACCGGATAGCACCTCTTTAGCTATGGTGGCGCAGACTCTCTCTGCCGTTTCGCATCCTGAACAGGCGGGCGGTATAGACGATTCGAGCTGTAAGGCCACGGGTTGTTCAGGCACCATACTATTTTCTATCATCCGTCAATGAGTTGCAACCACAAGCATAATAAAAAGGCGCCCGGAAGTGCCTAGGCCTGAAGGGCCATCGTGGAAGCTATTGGAACTAGTTTATGAAAGCTTTACTGTCCAAGCCAGACTGCCGGATGATAGAGCGCAGCGTGCCGAGTGGTATTTCTTTCTTTGGTGTAGGCACGATAACAGTTGCTGAGCCCTTGCGATACTTGGCGTGGCTACCGCGCTGAGAAACAAACATGAATCCATGCTTTTCTAGAACTCTAATAACCTGTTTTGAGGAGAGCAGTTTAGGCATGCTGCAAACGGAACGTATGAACGGTCGGATGCTCTACGATAATAGCCTTAGTAGTTTTAGGGGCGTCTTCCAAGTATAACGCGAGCGCCTCTTGCAGGTTGGCGAGCGCTTCTTGTTCGTTATCGCCAAAGCTCGAAATATCAACATTAAGACACTGGGCAACGTAGTATTCGCCCTCTTGATACACGACTGATTGGTAGGTTGACTGCTTCATAACAACCCTATTATAACGGGAAAGGATAGGTAAATAAAGCGCTTACATTTGGAGGGCCATAGTACACGCTATCGCAACCGAAATAAAAGTGTCTAGCGATCTATACTTATATAATCCTCATCCGTAATTTCGTTCACTCTATTAGCAGTAGTTTTTCTGTAATTCTCTAATGTGGCCTTTTGTAGACGCTTGTCATAGTGCGGGAATACTTCAAAGTCAACGATATCTAACCCACTAAAGTCCTCAAGTTTGACCAGGTTTTCATCGAAGTTAGGCAGATTACATATTTTGATAGTTGGCGTCAATACAAGTGCTCCAGCGCTAAAACCCGCAAGTACAAAGTCCGTCTTTTCTATAAACTCTCCAATTGATTTGTCTAAGCCAGATTCTCGTAAGTTTTGCAAAAGGCTAAAAGTATTTCCGCCACTTATGAGGATAATGTTTGAAGATAGTAGTTTTCTTTGTTCCTCGGTATCGCATACAGAGTTATCGATTACATTGAATCCCGCGCCATATTCTTGAGCGATTGCGCGCCATTGCTCGATATAGGGCCCGGAGTCTTTAACACCATTACTTGGCATGTAGGAGAATACTTTATTTTGTATGGCTGAGGGGAATAGTTGGCCTAAAACGGATCTACGGTTACTTTCGGTGAGTACTGAGAATAATAATATTCTTTTCATAGACTAACTATAACAAAAAACAGAGACGAATTGTCTCTGTTAAAGTATGAACTTTATTGGAGGGCCATCAGGGACTCGAACCCTGGACACCCTGCTTAAGAGGCAGGTGCTCTAACCAGCTGAGCTAATGGCCCGTCGCGGCGTGTTTTTGACAATACGACCTTTAACGCGGGAAGCGTGCAAATTATAACAGATACAGAGGTCGGTGTAAATATTACTCGTACCGCTTGTGATTTTTTATTTTGGTTATGGTATACTCCAACTAACATTAACAAATGGAGGGCAGTATGCTCGATCTTATAGCGCAGACAACAACTACGCTTACTAGTAGCAACATAACAACTAACGGCGATGTCAATGGCGGTATCGCGGCCGGAGTCATTATCGCTGTCATCATCGGTGTTATCTTCGGTATTCTTGGCATTGTAGCAACATGGAAAATCTTCGACAAAGCCGGCGAAAAAGGCTGGAAGGCGATTATTCCTGTTTACAACATGTGGACTTTGTTTGAAATCTCTGGCAAACCCGGTTGGTGGGCTTTGCTGATCTTGATAACCTGGATCCCGATTGTGGGCTTGATTGCCTCGGCACTGTACTTCGTCCTGTTCATTATAGCTATGCTGGAACTGGCGAGGCGCTTCGGTAAAAGTCCGGTGTTTGCGATCTTTGGCCTGATCATATTTTCGATTATCGGCCTCTTGATCCTCGGCTTTGGTGACGCTAAGTACAGCGGTACCAAGAAAAAGACCGACCTGGGCAGCGTAGCACCGGCCGCCTAAATACCCTGGCCCATAGCCACCTTGAGCACCCCGTACCTCAATAGAGACGGGGTGTTTTCATGCTACAATGACCCCGATGCATAAACTGTTAAACGGTAAAGAGCTAGCCGAATTTGTCAAAGAACGGCAGGCCCGCGATGTGCGGGCTTTGCGTCAGGCTGGCGGTGTGGTACCGCGGCTGGCGATCATCCGCACCAACCCTGATCCGGTGGTCGACAGCTACATGCGCCTTAAGCAAAAGTACGGCGAAGACATCTTGATTGAAGTGGATGTCCACACGATTAAACAGACAGCCGTTTTGGCCACCTTGGCCGAATTGAACGATAATCCGGCGGTACACGGAATTATCGTGCAAATACCGCTGCCCGACCCGTCGCAAACTACAGAGGTGCTGAATGCCGTAGCGGCCGGCAAAGACGTTGACGGCTTAGCCAAGGGCAGCCGGTTTGACGCGCCGACACCTATGGCTATCAACTGGCTGCTGGCCGGCTATAACATTGAGCTGCGAGGCAAAAAGCTGGTTATCGTAGGACACGGCCGTTTAGTGGGTCGGCCGCTAGCGCATATATGGGAAAAGTCCGGCTTGCAGGTGACGGTGGCTGATAAAAATACTGATAACTTAAGTTCGCTGACCCGTCAGGCCGACGTGCTGGTCTGCGCCACCGGTGTACCTGGCCTGATTACTGCTCAAATGGTCAAACCTGAGGCTGTGATTGTTGACGCTGGGGTAGCAACCGACAGTAACGGCCTGATTGGCGACGTCGCACCGGAGGTGCGCGGGCTGCCCGGCATTACTATCACGCCCGAGAAAGGCGGTGTAGGGCCGCTAACCGTGTGCGCCCTGTTCGACAACGTTATCCGGGCAGCCCGCGCCCGGCAAAAGGAGGAACTATGACCACTATTGGAGTATTTGACTCTGGTATCGGGGGGAAATCGGTGGCTAACGCCATCGAGAAAGCCATGCCTGACGCAAAAGTATTGTTCGTCAACGATACCAAACACGTACCGTATGGCACTAAATCACCAGAGGAGCTCTATACATTAGTTCTGCCAATACTTAACACGTTAAGTGAAAAGTGTGATGTTATCGTGATTGCCTGTAATACCGTTAGCACCACCCTCATTGACCAATTGCGCGCAAAAGTACCAGTACCGCTTATTGCCATGGAGCCAATGGTTAAGCCGGCCGCCGAGGCAACTAAAACAGGCATTATCGCTGTTTGTGCCACGCCCACTACCCTGGCCAGTAAACGCTACGCCTGGCTCAAAGACACCTACGCCAAGGGCATACAGGTGCTTGAACCGGATTGCAGCGATTGGTCATATATGATCGAAACCAATACTGTTGATCGCGAACAGATCCGGCAACGTGTTGATGCGGTCTGTGAGGCAGGTGCCGACGTTATCGTATTGGGGTGTACCCACTATCATTGGATTGAAGATATTATTCGTCAGGTAGCAGCCGGGCGGGCCACAGTATTACAGCCCGAACAACCGGTGATTACGCAGCTTAAACGAGTGCTTGAACAGCGGCCTTAAATTGCTCACCCCGGTCTTTATAGTCTTTAAATAGGCCAAAGCTGGCGCAGGCTGGAGAGAGCAGCACCACATCACCCTTTTGAGCCTGGGCTTGTGCCGCTTCGACGACCGCCCGCATAGTCGTGCCGCCGGATACGATTCGGTCATAACCTGCCGCTTGTAAAGAAGAGACGATTTTAGGAGCAGTGTCTCCTTCAATCATAACTACAGACCGTATGTTATTTTTGGCTACTACTTGAGCTAACGTATCAAAACTTGTTCCTTTATCTGATCCGCCTAAGAGCAGTACTTTGGGTTCGTCAAAAGCCTCAATGGCGGCAATAGCCGTTTCCGGAGTAGTGCCCAACGAATCGTCATAATAAGTAACGTCGTCCAGTGTGCGCACTGGTTCCAAACGGTGGGGCAGGCTCTTCATGGTTCGCACCACTTCGGTGATCACATCGGTCTTACCGCCGATTGTCTCCCATACTGCAGCCACGGCAGCACAAACATTTTGCACGTTATGCCGTCCGGGCAAGGCTACGTCGGCTATTCGGCAAACTGCTTCATCATTCATGTAGATTGTGTCACCGCGAACGTAAGCACCGGTGGTTTCGTGCGGTTCGGTGCCGACTGCCGGCACTTCGTACGATACTTTCGTGCCTTTTGAAACAGCGGCAACCTGCTCAGAATACCGGCTGAGCCGATTATACACGGCCAAATCGCCCGCTGCCTGGTGCATAAACATCTGCTGCTTGGCTGTCAGGTATTCGTTAAGGTCGGCGTGCCAGTCCAGGTGCTCCGGTTCAACCGCCACACATACTGCCACGGGCGGTGAAAACGCCAGGTCGATCAACTGGAAGTTAGCCAGCTCCAACACCACCCAGTCGTCAGCTTGTATCTCGTTCTGCAGCAGCTCCAACGGCGGTATGCCGATATTACCGCCCAAATGGACACGGTGTCCGGCAGCTTCCAAAATCTTAGCAATCAGGGTAGACGTCGTACCTTTGCCCTTGGTACCGGTGACGCCAACGATGTGTTTGGTCGGGCACACCTTGAAAAACTCATTGGTTACGGTGGTGACTTTAGCTAAGATGTCCGGTGCGTCCGGGTTAGCCTCGCTAATCTGGCGGGGGTGGATAATCGGGGTGCGCACAAGCAGGTCAAACTCATTGAGCTCGCGCAAGTAATCTGCTCCCAACCGGCTGGCTACACCGGCCGGCAACTGCAGTTCGGCATTCTGGTCGCAAACCGTCAGCTGGTTATCCGGCGTGTTCCAATACTCCAGCGCCGCCTGCCCCTGGCTGCCATAGCCTAAAATAGCGATCTTCATGCCGCGTATTATAACAGTTTAAGCAGCCAGCTGCTCTTTGACCAGCTCGGCTACCTGGCGCGGTGTCATGTCGGCTTTCAGGATAACCGCCGCTACGCCCAACTTCTTCACTTCGTCGGGGATTTCTTGCTCGCCCATGTTAGTCAAAATGACCACCTTGGTGTGTTTACCCCACGGTGTAGCTCGCAGTTTGGCTAACATTTCGTCGCCGTTCATTTCGGGCATCATCAGGTCAAGCAAGATGATATCCGGCTTCATGTTTTCAGCCAGCTCTAAACCGAGTTTGCCGTTTTCGGCCGTTTCAACCTCGTAGTCCTCGCTCTCGAACTTGATACGGTACATTTGGGCAATAGCTTGGTCATCCTCAACAATCGCGACTTTAGTTGCCATATTACTACCAATAGTACGATAACAGAGAAGGAATGACAAGCGACCAACTATACTCAAGCCGAAGTAGATACATTATGTTACTATAGAATTGAAACGAAAGGATGGTGCTCATGGACGTTTCAATCCCCAAAAATTCACTAATTGCGCCGAAGTCCTCGAGACCCAGTCCTTCTAAAGGCTTGATCAAAGCTACCAGTTAGATGTATGGCCACACAACAACTTCTGTTGGTTGACGCCAATATTATTTCTCATGCGTTAACGGAAACTCAAACTGCCGCCTACGTGCGTCTTTTTAGTGAACTTGAGCGGCAGTATAAATTTGTCGTGACAGGATTTACTAAGTATGAAGTCACCCGCAGCTCAGACAAAACGCATAGAGATAAGATTGAGGAATATATTGAACAAAATATGATATACGTAACGCTTTCTAAACCACTTATGGATTTTGCAGCAAGACTCCACTATCTATACACCCATCACACAAGTACTCGCGGCAGAAAAATACCAACGGGCGACGTCATTAATGCGGCTTTCAGTATTGCCAAGCCCTCTGCGCTTCTAACTATAGACAACAACGATTACCCAACCCCATTTTTTAAGGAGATTGAGCGTCACCGAATTGTGTACCAATCACGCAAGGACAAAGAAACTTTTGACACCGTATATATACTTGAACCTGATAATGATAACACCAAAGAGTGCTTTACAAGACACAATGTATAAACGGTATCGGAACTGTTTTATGACGCCTGAAGGATGCCTTTGACGATCTCTACCACCTGGCTGGGGGTGTGATAGGCCTTTTGCAGCACGGCGGCTACACCCAGCTTGTCCAGGTGCTGCGGGATGTCTTGTTCGCTGATGTTGGTCAGAACCACGGCCTCGATATCTTTGCCCCAATCGGTGGCGCGCAGCTTGGCCAACATTTCGTCGCCGTTCATTTCGGGCATCATCAGGTCAAGCAGAATAACTTGAGGTTTGATCTTTTGGGCGGCCTCCAGCCCCAGCAAGCCGTTGCGGGCGGTCTCTACCGCATAGCCCTCGGCCTCAAACTTGAGGCGGTACATCTGAGCGATAGCTTCGTCATCCTCGATGATAAGAATACGGGCGGCCATGCCTTTATAGTACGCCCCTATACAACGGCCTGGCAACAATTATTAAAAGACTTACGCAAGATTTAAGATTTCTTTGACGATTTGGGTGATTTGGCCGGGGGTGTGGTGGGCTTTGACGACGTAGCGGTCAACATGCAGCAGCCGCAAGCCGTGCGGCGCCTCATCGCGGCTGATATTAGTCAAAATCACCACCCGTGCCTTAGCTCCCCAATCTGTCTGGCGTAACTGTTCGAGCATCTCATCGCCGCTCATTACCGGCATGCGCAGGTCGAGCAAAATCAAATCCGGCCGGTGTTTTTGGCATACCTCTAGCCCCTGCTGCCCGTCACGGGCTGTGACCACCGTAAAACCGGCCGCCGCCAACCGGAACCGGTACATCTCGCAGATGGCGGGCTCGTCTTCGACGATGGCGATGGTTTTTGTGTTATCCGACATATCTATGCCTAAGTTGTAGCAAACTATCCGAAAAACAGCAAAATTCTCTACAAGTTAGCCTAGACTAGCTTTCTTAAGAATCTTCCTTTGATAGGCATCTTTGCCCGGGAACATGTCTACTATTGCAAGATTGTTAATATTTACATTTTCTCCGACTTTTACCTCGGCATGTTTCTGGGCTGTTGCATGGGGCTTAAATCCATCTTTCGTGTACTGCGGATCATTAAACGTAACACCTAAACGTTCAAGAGAATTTACAATTTCGTAATGCAAGCCCCTGATTCCTTCATTCTTTTTAAGCACAGTGACTTTGATATTATCAGGACCAAAGTACTCATTGTGAGTAGCTTCCGCTGAAGTGGAGTTTGCTTTTGTAGCTATTTCATCGAGAAGATTCTTGAGCTTATCAATGCCCTGATCGATTGCAAATGTATCTGCCAGCGTAGTGTGTAGCGGCCAATTGTCTGAAGGATATTCATAACCTTCTTCCGCGTCTTCTAATAAACATATGATTGTGTATTTCTGAGTAAATTTCTGCATAGGTACTATCATATCACAGGGGTAAACCAGTGATTTATGGACTGCAGCCCTGAGTGTACCCGCTCCTGCACATCCGGGTTATCTTCAAACACGGCAATGTCATTCTCGGCATCTTCTGTAAGATTAACGCTATACTTTTACGCCAGCAAGATCCTGGTACTTTTTTAGAATATCTTTCTTGGCTCGCTCAAGCGGTATACGATTTTTAGGATTTTTAGCAAGTTTAATGCGTCGCTCCAGCTCAAGCAGGAACTCCGGGCTGCTTTCATCTACATTAATAACTTTGCTACTATTCATATCTCTATTGTGTCAAATCACAATGCAAAATCCACGCATATGTATCTTATGTAACAGATACGAACAGTGCGAAAAATAGCTCCACGACCAGCAAGCTGAGCCAAGAGCACATATTTTACAGGCTATCCAGTAAGTATTTGTGCTATTGGATTTTTTTATACCATTCAACGAATCCATGCCATGCATCTGGTCGGTTTTTATAGCGAGTAACTACGGCTATCTCACCTTGTTCGAAAACCTCAGCTATAGTTTTGCCATTGTCAGAATCAAGTACAATGACTGTCATGTTTGGTGATTTCTCGTTTTTGCCACGAGCCTTGTCAATAATCTGCCCTTCAATATCGTTCTTAAAAACTTCCGTTACGTTTCCGTCTGTGTATGCAAGGTACTGATGAAGGGTTATGTGCCTATCCTCGACCCCATGCATTAGTCTTAAAAAATCTTCCGGTCTAAACCAATAGTTGATCGACTTCATGTATGCACCCGGGAAACCATTGAGTGCCCTAATATCCCAGGTATCGTCGCTCACCACTACAGGCATACCGAGTTGCTGATAAGCTCGCAGTGCTTTGTCTCGCACGATTACTTCCGGATCTTCGCCCTGAATCTCGTCAACATCAAGTGAAACTGGCTTTATGGCCAAACCGGCTTCCGAACATATGGTCTGTGCAATTTGTATTTTCTCTGAATTCGATGTTGCGAAACAAATAGCCTTCATACTGCGTAAATTATAGCGCAAAGGTTCATGACCGGTATATAGAGCCATATCAGGTTCCAAGACCGGCCTTTTCCGCAACCTGTCCAGGTTCAGATAGGTTGAGGACACTTTTAGGATAACCTCTCGGAGGCTTTCGTATTAGGTTGGTTGAAAAACTGAAGGCCTAACTGATGCCATCCGGTCTATATACATCGAGCGCCTCTATCATGCTTGCCTGTTGAGGACTTTTTATCAGTTTGTTGAACGTTGCCTCATCGGTGAATCGTATCGTTATATTCGCAGCCGCTAGCGCATCCAGCGTATTTGCGTACACCTCTTTTCTTAGTGGTTTTATGGCATTGCGGCTAACCATCTCATAGTCGCTGAGCCCCTCTTGTGGGGTTCTTACGAAGTCTTTGCCCGGAAGTTCATAAATTGCACCACCACCATCTTTAGCTACAAAATCTGATACCGTCGTACACATAACTATATTTGGGTTACGTCCCTTGGGGTTCATCAGGGTCGGAATACCTTTTGGCACCAGGTACATCAGCGCCATTTTCTTGTCCACTGTCGCAAAAACGAAATCGCCGATGTATTTGTCGTGACTCAGTGTTGGCTGCGGCTTGATAACCGACAGTTGTTTGTCGGTCGAAGCGTGGTACAGAATCATAACTATATTCTAACTCAAGCATCAAGCAGAAGAGAACCTCCCCGCGAAACCATTCCGGAAATGCTTGACATATTGACGCTTTTGTAGTAATATTGCAATCAGTACTTTAGAAGATAAAATCCGTCCAGTCGCCTTTGTATATCAACAGGGGCGAGCGGGCGGCTTTTTATTTTCAACAGACATTTAAGCGAGAAGAAAGGTAAGTAATGGCACTCGCAAACCAGGAATCCATAAACCACTTAAGCTTCATGGCTGAAGGGGAGCTTCCCCCAGGGGCTAATGTTGAAGAAGAGCTAGATCAGGCCATGGCTGAGTACGGAGGCACGCTCCGCTACTGGAATTCTGATGCCAGCGTTGGCGAGGGTAAGGGTTTTGAACGAGACTATTTTCAGCGCAAATTTGAAGCAACACTCGCCATACTTGAAAGTAAAGGTATCCCAGTTGATCCTGTCGATATTCACCGATCACAGGATTTTATAGAGGAAGTTTTTGGCGTGTACGAAGGTACACGAGATCCTTATCGTCAGAGTGGCTCATTCGCATTTGTGGCAGCAACAAGAGTAGAGAGAAAGCCGGACTACGGCAGTGAATTCTCCGCTTGTGATTACCGAAAAGAAACAGTCGGCTGTATACCGCTATTGAAGTACGTGGACAGTCCATCCGCCCAACGTGTAATGGTGGGACTCCCCCCGTTTGTACTTGACTACTACGGAGAAGATCACCAAAACGGCGGCGGCACCATGATCTTTTCACCATTATTCCTAAACCTTCTAAAGGACAGTAAAAAGAATGGCCAGAATGGTTTTGAGATAGGCCTTCAGGTAGCTCAAGAAACTTCGTGGTTTGCGAAGGAAAGGCTCGGGGTAAAACTGATGAGCCTGGCAGCTCTTCTGCCAAAGCACACCGGATATGGCGCCGCGTATTCTTATCCCGGTATTGAGGTTACCACTGGACATGGCGGTACCACCTGGTTGATTGCAGATGTCGTACGCAGACTGCTAGAGGAGAAAAGGGTTGATGATCAATACGTCGATCGCCTTGGCGTACTCGGTGTCGGCGGCATAGGCTTTGCAGCAGCCGATACTCTCTTGGCACAGCACCCTGACAGTCAAGTCGCCATATTCGATAGACACAAGGGTGTGCTCCAACAAAAGGCGGACACACTGAGAGAAAGATACGGAAATAACAGGGTTATTGCTTCTCCTGATACGGCCTCATTACTCCGCTTTGGAGGAATTACAGTATCGGCTATTACCAAGGGCGTAGACCTGCAGAAAATTGGACTTGAAAAAGGCGACCTAGTTGGAAGAGCCTACGCAGATGACAGCCAGCCGGCAGCTATTGCAAGCGAACAAGTTGAGGCTTATGGCGGCCTTCATGTGGGCGTCGTGGCTGAAGACCCTACCGACTTTGGTGCAGTGACCGGTACACGTTTCAATTACGGAGGCATGGGGCCTTTGAAATTAAGCCAAGCATATGGCTGTTGCGTTGAAGGTGCCGTGCTCCATTATAGTAATAACGAAGACCTTCGAGTTACAGAAGAAATAACAGGTGACAAAGTACGAAAAATAGGCGCTCTATGTGCAGAAATGGGCTTTTCGGCAGCACCGTTACAAACACTACGAAACGGGCGAGCTGAGGAAGTATAGTTCGGGGGTAGAATGTAGGGGTAGCCCTACACTGTAGTGGGCTTGTACATCACAAGAGTGATATTATTATTCTGTGAAGATACTTATTCTTAGCGTGCTCCTAGGCACAGCATTGATTGACCTTGCATTTGCTATCATTTTTTTCCAACTGACCATACAGCGTAAACAGTCTGTTTACAGGTATTTTACAATCTTCTCTCTTTTAGCTGTGGTATGGGCTCTTGGAGATGCCATTATGTCATTTTCCCAGTCCCCCACAATAGTAACAATAGGGTACTTGTTGTTCTTAGTCGCTCCGATGATTTCCACCCTTTTCATATTTTATTTTTGTCTATTGTTTACTAATAGAAAACCACGCGCGATATACTCACTACCGGTCTTTTTGCTTGTGCTTTATGCTGCGATACTCTTTGTAGGGAATAATTTGTATCAGATTAGTTTCAACGAACAGCTGTTTAATAACCTGTATCCCAATAAACTGTTTTATGTCTTTTATGCGCTGTATTTCGTCGTCTACTTCCAAGTAAGTACACTGATTCTAAATAAACATACCAAAGGTAAAAATCAAGAGAAAAACTACCAAGCTCGCAACCTCTGGCTAGGAACTAGTTTAACGGGCACACCAGCAATTATTACGAATGTGATTTTACCTATTTTTGGCATAACTCAGTGGGTTTGGCTTGGCCCGGTCTTTTCACTGATTTTTGTAGCTTTTTCGCTTAACGCCATTGCCCGTTATAAACTTTTTGACATTCGAGCAACTATCATACGATCAACAAGCTATCTTTTTACGATAGGGTTCTTCTCGGTTCTATATATATCAACAACCGTTTTAGTTTTTGGCAACACAATATTCCAGACGCGACAAGCAAATACGTACAGTACAGTACTCTTTATTCTTATATTACTGATGGTCTCAATTACGTTTCATCCCCTGGTGCAGTTTTTCAACAAAGTATCTACAAGGATATTCTACAAGGATTCTTATGACGCACAGAAAGTCTTGAATAAGATAAGCAATGTTATCGTGAATAACGTTAGCCCTCGTAAGCTACAGAAGGGTGCACTGGACATTTTAGTAGAAGCACTAAAGCCAACCCATGCAACCTTTTTACTGTATAGCGCACAGGGCGATCTGAGTCGCGAAACCTTCATGGGACAGGAATGGGAAATACAAACCCCAAAGGATCTAGTAGAAGCGCTAGGCCGCACAGGAAAAAGAATAACGGTTTACAGTGAGATCGAGGAGGGCAAAGATATATTACACGAAGTCCTAAGGCAGGGAGATATTAGTGTCGTTGCACCGCTTATTACGAAGAGCAAAACTGTGGGTTATTTAATCTTAGGGCCGAAGAAGAGCGGTAATATTTATAATAGCCAAGATGTTCAACTTCTGAATATCGCTACCAACGAACTAGCAGTGGCGTTACAGAATGCACAGCGCTTTGAGGAGATCCAGAACTTCAACGTCACTTTGCAAGAGAAGGTCGACACCGCCACCCGCCAGTTGCGCAAGACTAACGAGAAGCTCAAGCAACTGGACGAAACCAAAGACGACTTTATCAGTATGGCGTCGCACCAACTCAGGACGCCGCTGACCTCTGTTAAGGGCTATGTCAGTATGGTGCTGGAGGGCGATGCCGGCAAGATCACGCCGCAGCAGCGCAAACTGCTCGACCAGTCGTTTATTAGCTCGCAGCGCATGGTGTTTTTGATTGCCGACCTCTTGAACGTCTCGCGCCTGAAGACCGGCAAGTTTATTATCGAAGCCAAGCCGACCAACCTGTCCGAAGTGGTTGACAGCGAGATTGACCAGCTAATCGAGACGGCCAAGGGCCGCGGCCTGAAGCTGGCCTACCAGAAGCCCAAGAGCTTCCCGCTGCTTAACCTCGACGAAACCAAGACCCGCCAGGTAATTATGAACTTCGTCGACAATGCCATTTATTACACGCCGAGCGGCGGCACTATCACCGTCAGCCTGGCCGACAGGCCCGACAGCATTGAATTTACAGTGGTAGACACTGGCTTGGGCGTACCTAAGCACGAGCAGCCACATCTGTTTACTAAGTTTTACCGCGCGGCTAATGCCCGCAAGGCCCGTCCTGACGGCACGGGCTTAGGCCTGTTTATGGCCAAAAAGGTGATTATCGCCCAGGGCGGCGCCATCATCTTCAAGAGCGAAGAGGGCAAGGGGAGTACCTTCGGCTTTAGCTTCCCCAAGCGCAAGCTGCTTGTAACAGATACGGCCAAGCAGGCCGCCGCCCCTCAAGCCAAGCCGGCAGCCAAAAACGGCACGGCCGACAAAAAACCGGCCAACAAAAAAGCCTAGGCAGCTACCTTTTCGAACTTGCGGATACGCCGCTCGTGGTTTTTGAATCGCTTATCATTGTCGTCATTGGTGGCATCCAGTGCCTCGCCCACATAGGCTGAAAGATTGTCAATTTTATCGCTCAACTTAGCGTCCACCCCGTCAATCTTGTCGCTCAATCTGGCGTCCACCCCGTCTATCTTAGCACTCAGTCTAGTGTCTACATCATCAATCTTAGCACTCAGTCTAGTGTCTACATCATCAATCTTAGCGCTCAACTTAGCGTCCACGCCGTCGATCTTATCACTCAACCTGGTATCCACATTGTCGATCTTAGCGTTTAGCCCAGCCTCAACTCTGTCGATCTTAGCGCTCAACTTGGCACTTGTACTGTCAATTTTATCACTTAACTTAACGTCTACGCTGTCGATTTTACCGTTAAGCCTTTGCTCCATCCCGGCCATCTCCTGCCGCATTTCCTGCCGGAAAGGTGTTAGCTGGTGCGACAGCTCCTGCGACACCGTAGCGGCGATAAATTGCTTCAAGTCGGTGACCGTGTCTTCATTCATATAAACAGTGTAGCATCGGCCTCGCCGCAAACCCCCAAAAATTCCTCAATAATTAAAAAGTGCTTTATTCTTTTGGCCGTCACCCCTGAAAGCGCTTGTGTTTACGGACTTTTATGATAAAAAGTATTGACATTCAATAGTATTTATGGTAAATTGTCAGCAGTAATAAAGGTGTGAGGAGATATTTATTTTATGACTGGTGAACATATGACAACTGAGCCCGCCGCTCAGGTTTATGATCAAGCTCAGGAACAGACCCCCTTCTGGACGAAGCGAAGGGTCCAATTGGCCGGTGCACTATTGGGTGCCGGAGCAATTCTTACTACAGGAGGTATCGTAGCCTGCAGTGATAATGGCGGCGAGTCAGCCCCTGCCGGCGCTGACGGTGGTGAAGCTAGTGACGCCGATTGGCAAGCCATCCGGGACGCTCTTACCATCTCATCTACCAATCCTGATATCGATTGTGCAGTCATAGTCGAAAAGGCAGGCGGTCAGGTTCGTACTACTCCCGACAACAAAAAAGTCATCACTCCTCAAATCGGTGCCTTACTACCAGTTGATCCCAGCAATCCTACTATGCGCCGTTGGGGCGACAATCTTGACTCACCATACCTAGCCGACAAAGCTAATAAAGAAGCCTTGCTGGCTGAAACTCAGTTGGCAATTTGTGAAGACCCGTTGTTTGGCGAAACCGTAGCCAACATGTTCGCTAACATGCAAGTCGGTGACGTTAAAGTCGTTGACTTGAACCCGTGGCTGCAAGAAGCCGCCGGTGCGCCGGAAGACATTAATGACAAAGCTGCTAAGTTCGTACCCCTACTAGATACAGGCGGTCAGTCTGTCACCGAAGAACAGGTTAAGCAGTCTGCCGAAGTCAATCTGCAATACCAGCAGCTGGCTAACTTGCTGAACACCATGCTAACCCGTTTCCAGAACAACGGCAATCAGGACGCTGGTTGGACTACTTTCAACTACCACCTGGACGCCGACGGCATGGATGTCGGTGGTTTACCGGAAGTTACCTTGAACCCAGAACAATATATAGCTAACGGTGACGCTAGCGCCTTAGTCCTGGAATTAACCAAAAAGCCCGGCATCTGTGTCCTGAAGATCGGCTTTAACATTACCGACAAGCGGCCGGAAGGTTTTGAATGTGCCGTACCGGAGGAAGTTCCGGCTCCCGAACAACCCGCTGACACTACTCCTCCTTCCCACGACAAGCCTGGCACTACCATACCTCGCCGCGACACTACCACATCGACCTACCCCGAAAAGCAGCCTGAACGTAGCTATAACCGCAACACCGGTCCGAACAATGGCCCAGGCGCTGACGGCGAACCCGGCACCGAAGGTACGACTAGTATCGCCCCAACAACAACCCAAGCATCGCCAGGGACTACCATACGACTGGGTGGTGACACTACCACTTCTGTCCCGGCTGGCCCTTGCGGAGAGGCATGCGAATAAAGGAGGAAATGAAGATGAAAAAACTATTTAGCAAGCTCAAGAACATCCGCAAGAAATACGTTGTTGCTGTTGTAACTGCCCTAGCTGTTGCCATTCCGGCAGTCGCTATCGCCGGCTACGGCCCCAACCGTCCGGTCTTTGACTGGAATAACCCGGCTGACCGCCAAGGTTCGCTGACCGGCCCGGTCTTCAACTCGTTCATTAATACGCCTTACTACGGTAATGAGCGAGCATTCGTGGACGCTAAAGACTCGGCTAACACCAACACCGGCGGTTTTGCCGACACCGTTGATGTACAGCCCGGCAAGGAATACACTATCCGCGCCTATGTCCACAACAACGCCAACCAAGACACCAACAATACCGTTGGTATAGCCAAGAACACCCGTCTGCGCTTCAAGATTCTGCCCGGTGCCGCTAACGGCAACGAAGTTACCGGCTACATTACTGCCGACAACGCAACTCCGCAGATGGTGTACGACACCGTTAAGCTTAAAAACGACACTCAATTGTTTAGCCTGGACTACGTACCCGGCTCGGCTCGTATCGAAAACAATGTCCACCCATACCCCGGTATAGCGCTGCCTGACAGCATTATCTCGGAGCAGGGCGCCCTGATCGGCTACGACCACATGAACGGTAACTTCCCTGGTTGTTTCGAATTCGACGCTATCGTGACCATTCGCGTCAAGGTAATCGCGCCGCAACTGCAGTTCAGCAAGGGTGTTTCCAACGCCGTAGCTCCTAAAAAGACCGACTTGGTTAAGACTATGAACGTTAACCCTGGCGACACTGTTACATGGCGGCTTGACTACCTGAACAACGGTACCGACGTGGCTCGTGACGTTACTATCCGCGACTCGCTTCCAGCCGGTTTGACGCTGGTTCCCGGTTCAATCACCTGGATTGACGCCAACCACCAAAGCGGTGAAACCATCCCCGACACAGCACTTGGTGCCGGTGGTGCCAACGCCGGAAACTATGCTCCGCAAGGTAACGGTGTGATTCGGTTCCGCACCAAGGTCAACGACGATGTACGCGAAAAAGACTTGTGTATCATCAAAAACGTCGGCTTCGCCCGTGCCCAGAACATTCCAGAGATTTCCGACAGTGCGACACTAGTCATTAACGACTGTGGCAAACCAAAGCCAATATACTCGTGTGACTTGCTGGACGCCGAGAAGATTGGCGACAAGAGCTTCAAGTTTACCGCTAAGGCATCGGCCACTGGTGGCGCTCAGATTGTCAACTACACCTACGACTTTGGTGATGGCTCAACTCCTCACGTAACTGACAAGACAGTTGTTGAACACACCTACGCCAGCAACGGCAACTACGTTGCCAAGGTAACGGTTAATGTCCGGGTCGACGGCAAGACCGTCCAGACTACCAGCCCGGCTTGCATGAAGCCAGTAGACGTGAACGTACCTCCGGTAGTACCTCCGACCCCCGTAACTCCAGTTACTCCTGGCACCCTGCCGAACACCGGCCCTGGTGAAATCGTGGCTATCTTTGCCGGTGTCAGCATCGCTGCCGGCGTAGCTTACCGCTTCTACGTTG
>CAYWVZ010000001.1:0-92065 GCA_964462215.1 uncultured Candidatus Saccharibacteria bacterium | reverse complement strand
TCGAGCGCGGCCTGCCGGCCGGCGCGTCAGCCAAAGCTTTCGAACAGTTCTTGACATTTATCGACACCAGTCTCGGCCTGGACCTGGCCGCCCAAGCTGACGCGCCGGCGGACGCCAAAGCCCTGCTCAGTCAGCGCCAAGCCGCCCGCCAAGCGCAAAACTGGCAACTATCCGACCAACTGCGCGACCAACTGCAAGAGCAGGGCTTTGGCGTCCGCGACAGCGCCAACGGTCAACTCTGGTTCCGTATATACTAACTATTTAGTATGCGCGGCTTCGACTTTTTGTTCGGTAGGCAGCAAACGGTTGCCGAATTTGTACTCCAGCAGAATACGCAAACAACCGGCCGCCGGAATGGCCACGAAAGCGCCAAGTAAACCGCCGAAACCGGCTCCGACCAGAGCGGCCACAAAAACCAGCAGCGGCGTCAATTGATTATTCTTGGCTTGAATGTGTGGCTGCAAAGTGGCGTTTTCGATCTGTTGGTAGACCGGAAAGTAAATAGCCATGACAATAGCCAGCGGCCATGAGCTGAACAAGCTGATTATAACCACCACTATAGCGGCCAGAGTGTTACCGATAAGCGGAATCAAGCCGAATAAGAAGACGATACAGCCCATGGCAATAATGTTGATAGAGCTGTCGGTGAGGGTGCTAGCGATTAACAGAGCCACCATAGCAAAGAATGCCGCGATAGCTGCGATCAGCACCTGGCCGTTAACATAGCCGGTAATAACCCTATACATCTTGCCCGCCAGCTCTTTATATGGCGCCTGTTTATGGGCAGGCAGAAGGGTGTGGATACGCTTGAGCCACAACGGGCCCTCTACCAACATCATGAACGTCAGCACAATCACGGTCAGAACGGATATGAAAACACCCCCGACGCGACCGGCGGCGCTAAAGACCGCGCCCGGCACATCACTAGCCCGGTTGCCAATCTCGTGGCTAATGTTATCAATCTCGTCCTGCAGGCTATAGCGTTGGATAAGACGGCCGGGCGGTGTGTCACCCTCTCTGAGGTCTTGCAGGGTTTGGGGCACGTTTTGCAAAAAAGTATTGGTTTGCTTAACGAACGGCGGTACTACCACTACAACAAAGGCGATCAAGATGCCCAGTACAACGATATACGCCAAGCCGGTGGCCCAGACACGGCTTTTAATCCGTAAACGGCGCGACAGCCAGCTAACGGCAGGGTTTAAAGCCAGGGCTAAAAAGGCCGCTATGGCGATAAGTTCTAACTGGTGACTAATAGTGCCAAAGAACCGTAAGGCCAAAAAACCAACAAAGACAAGTACCAAGACCCGCACAATTGCTTCGCTGGAGATATTAATGGTGACGCCGGTATCTTTAGTAAAAAACTTCATGATATAAGCTCTTGATAATATGATACCAGCTTTTGGCCAATTGTAGCCACATTGTATTGCTTTACCAGCTTTTGCTGGCGGATGTGTAGTTGTTTGGCCCAGGCCGGCTGGTCGTGAACTTTTTGCAGCAGGCCGGCTATAGCCGTTGGGTCGTACGGGTTAAACAAAGCTTCGGGTGTGGGCTGCAGTACGCTGGCATACCCTGGGTTATTGCCGCCGGCTACCACGCCGGCCTGGGCCGCCATGGCTTCAATCAAAACGATACCAAAACTCTCGCCGCCCAAACTGGGGAACAGGGCCACATCGGCTGTTTTCAGATAGTCGACTTTTTCGTCCTCACTTACAAAACCCTTGAACTCGACGTATGGTTCCAGCTGGTGGTTGTACACCCACTCTTCCAGATATTCCGCCTGGTGGCCGCCACCGCAAATCAGCACCTTAAGATGAGGTATGCTGCCGCGCTCAACCAATAGCTTAACGGCTTTCAGCAGCTCCTGGCAGCCCTTGCGCTCTACCAAGCGGCCCAGGAATACCACTGTAAAATTATTTTTGTAGGCAGTGAGTTTTTTGCCTTTGGTAAAGCGAGCGGTGTCAACGACATTCGGCAGAACCTCAGAAGCAATACCGAGCTCATGCGCGAAGGCCTGGGTCGGTGCGGACACGCTCCAAACCCGCCTGAGCCGCCGTAAAGAAGGCAGCAGCCACCAGGTTAGCAACTGTGATCCGGCGTGCTGCAGCCAGCCGAACGGCAAAATATGGAATGTACCGACGCAAACCGTGCCACGCGGTGCGTATTTAACGACCTTGGCACCGAGCGCCGGACTGTAGGGCATCTGGATATGCAAAATGTCAAACTGCTCGCGGTTGAGCAGTTCACGGATAGGGTAGGCAAGAGCCGGTGTGGGTATGGACATGCGGTTGCCATTGAACCGCACTTTGATGTTGCGGCTGAGACTATGAACATTAGGTATATCGGTTCGCTTAGTTTCGCCGGTCAGGTACTGTACTTCGTGGCCGGCACCGACCAGCCACTTTCCGAGCGTTAAGACATATTGCTGGACGCCGTCATTGCTATCCAAGCCGTCGTCCAGTACGAAGCCGATTTTCATGTTTTCGTGCCTTTCCGGCGAGTCTGGCGCACGGCTTGGCGATAGACTTTTTCGTATTGGTCGACTACACGCGGGTAATCAAATTGCTTGACGTGTTTTTGAGCCCACTTTAGCCAGGCGGCCCGAATAGCCTGGTCGTCGAGCATCAGGTCGAGCCGTTGCGCAAACTCCGCGGTATGCTTGGGGTTAACCAGCGCCTGGCGGCCGGTACCGCGCAAGACACCGGCATACCCGGCGTTGTCGCCGGCCACGATAACCGTGCCGCTGGCCATAGCTTCCAGCAAAACGATACCAAAGCTTTCACCGTACAGCGCCGGCGAACAAAAAACCGTTGCCTGGTGCAGCAGTTTGAGCTTGCGGGCCTCGCTAACAAAGCCAACGAACGTGGTTCGCGGCAACCGGTGGTTGGCGGCGTAATTCTGTAAGCTATTAAGCAACGGGCCTTCGCCGGCTATCACCAGTTCCAGGTCGTCGCGCTGCTGCGCCAGTTTAGCATAAGCCTTCAGCAAATAAGTCAGCCCCTTGCGTTTTTCCAGACGGCCAATGTATACGATCGTCTTGCGTTTAGGCGGTGTCTGCGGCTCGAACCGGTACTTTTGCAGGTCTATGCCGTTAGGGATGATGCGCACCGGCCGCTTGGTCTGTTCGCGCACAAAGCCGGCGGCGGCTTCGGATACGGCCGTCAGTTCGGTTAGGCGGCTGAAAATAGAATGCGAATAGGGGATACGCAGGGTTCCCATGGTGCGGCCCATCGGCGTTTCGGGGTAAACGGCATGAAAGGTGGCCACCACCGGACAGGTGGCTTTAGCTACGATCTGGCCGCCGACAATCGGCACCTCCGGCTCGTGAACATGCAGCAGGTCGAATTGTTCGCGGGCCAAGATGTCATCCACTTCGTCACGGCTTAAGCTAACGCCCAGCTCCAGAGAAGTTTTGAGCGGTGTCTTGACCATAGCCGAGTTGCCGATAAAGATATACTGCTTGAGATTGAGCTTGGATAGGTCCTGGTGGCGAGGGCGCGGCGTGAGTATTATAACCTCGTAGCCCCGCCTGCGCAGTTCGCGCGCTTGCGCCAAGACGTGCTCTTGCACGCCGCCGCCGCGCACAATGTCATAGGGGCAAACGATGCCGATCTTCATATTACCTTTAGTATAGCACCCTGGCGCCGGCAGCGGCGGCTGGCCAAAGGCTAGCCTTTGGCCAGCACTTGGCGCAAGCGCCGCGGCAACAACTGCGAGGCGACCATAGCATCGGCGATAATACTGGGCGCGTGAGTGTCCATCGGCGCCTGAACCTGATGAAAGTCAGCGAAGATCACCCGCAAATGCTGTTCAACCAGGTGATTGTCAAAATACTGGTCGGCTTTGACCGACACATGCCACAGCGGCACCTTAACCGGCCGGCCGCAGTTATCAACTTTCAAAAACTGCACGGTGGTGTACATGTAGGTCCGCACGTCGTTGCAATGCCACAGGTGAATCTCAAAATCCATCAACTTCTTTTTCTCGGCCTTGGATTTCTGCTTGAACTTGTGCTGGGCATTATTGGTGCGGGCATAGGCCGCCCGTAACACCAACGGATTAAGGAATATGTTCTTGAAGAAAAAAGCCGTCGGACGGTGCGAGAAAAAGCCGGCACCCAAGCGGTACGACCAGTAGCGCGGCCGGCTAAACGTAAAGTCGTCGCGGCGGGCAAAACCAACCACGCTAACCATCAGGTCAACCTTCTTGGCCAAATCCGGATAGCGCTGCAGCATGCGCGTGGCCACCACAAAGCCGAAAGACAAGCCGGCAATAGTGACTTTTTTGCGTTTGTAGCGCAGTTTAACGAACGAGGCCAGGTAATCAGCCAAATTATCAATAGTTGGCTTCTGGCCGACTTTATAGAAGCTATCCATACCGCCGAAACCCGGCAAGTCGGGCATAGTGACGCCGCCGTATTTGTTGAGCGCCTGCACCACGCCCCACCAGCGCTCCAGGCTGGAATGGTGCCCGTAAATAAATAGGATCTCGCGGGTCTTGCCAGGCGGAGGCGGTAAACGCAACATCCGACCCTTAAGGCCGTTCATATTAAGCGGATGGATGTAGTCCGCCACCTGGCTGGCGATTTCTTCTGGCATTCTTAGGTGTTACTGTAATGGAATCAGCCCCTGTTGGCAAGGGTAGCGAGCGCCATATGCGCTATACTGTCAGCATATGGCGTTTACTACACCAGTTAGGCGAAATATCAAATTGATTGCAGTTGCAGCTATTTGCTTGCTGTTGCTGGTATTTGTTTTGTGGCCCGACCACCGCCAAGCCGGAGCGCCAGCGGCAAGCGATACGTCCTCGTCAGCTCCTGCGGACAGCCGGCCGGCTCCTGACCTGGACAACCCCAGCAGCATCACGGTGGTCGTCAATAAGTTGCGGCCGCTGCCGGACGGCTACGCGCCGACCGATTTGGTCGTACCGAACGTTCCGTTGCGGTTGAGCGGCGATACCTCAGAAATGCATATGCGGCAAGAGGCGGCTGCCGCCCTGGAAAATCTGGTGGCCGATGCCAAAGCGGCAGGGCTGAACCTACTGCTGCTCAGCGGCTACCGTTCGCAAGCCACTCAATATAGCGTGTATAACCGATACGTTGCCGAAAAAGGCCAGGCTTTAGCCGACACCGACAGCGCCCGGCCGGGCTTTAGCGAGCATCAAACCGGCCTGGCCGTCGATCTAGGAAGAGCCGACGGTCAGTGCCAGCTCGAAGCCTGCTTTGGCGAAACGGCCGAGGGCACATGGCTGGCCGAAAACATGGCCCGCTACGGCTTTATTCTGCGCTATCTGCCTGGAAGAGACAGTGTTACCGGCTACGTCTACGAACCATGGCACCTTCGTTACATTGGCAAAGACCTGGCCGAGAAAGTCATGACCAGCGGCCAAACACTAGAAGAATACTTCGGCCTGCCGCCGGCACCGACCTACGCTGCAAATTAGAAGCGGGTGACCCGCCAGTACCAGGTCGGTTCGGCTACAGCCTGAGCCAGCACGATAGGTACGCTGGCTTCGTCATACGGAGTCTGGGCGCGCAGCGCACCGGCCGGGGTGCCGGCGGCAGCCGGCACCCGGAGCGGCTCGGCCGCCACCGCTACCGTAGGCTTGGTGCCCAACCAGCCCACCACTGATAAATCTTGCGTTGTCTGCGCCGCGGCCGAGCCGCTCCACGGCACGCCGTAACGCACCACCGTCTCGCCGGCCGGTGCGATGGAGATCTCTCCAAATCCCTGATAAAAACTAGCGAGTAGCGGCGGAGTATAGGCAAAAGCCTGCGGCAAGTTCGGCGCTCCCATAATGGCACCTATGGCCGTAACGGTCTTGCCATTCGGCAGCATGTGGTCAGCCGCGAACATAAAGCAACCGCCGGCCTGCTCGGTATTACCGGTCTTTATTCCAACAATTCCGTCTCGTCCTAACAATATGTCGGTGTTAGTAACGGTGCCGACAATCGGCAAGTCAGCGGTCTTTTGGGCGACAATCTGCCGGATCACCGGTACCTGCATGGCAGCCTGGCCGAGCAGCACCAAGTCGTGCGGTGTACTGACGCTCTTGGGCGACAAGCCGCTGGCATCGCCGGCAAATGTGGTCTGCGTCATTCCTAATTCCTGTGCCTTTTGGTTGGCGGCTTCAAAATAGGCGGGCAGGGAACCGTAGGCCCACACTGCCAGCAAGTCGGCAATGTTGTTAGCCGACGGAATCAGCAGCGCCTGCATGGCCTGGTACTGGGTGATCTGCTGGCCGGCCTGTACCGGTACTACCGAGCCGCCGACGGCCACATAATCACGGTAGGCCTGGACGTCGGCGGGTGTAATGGTATACATCGGGCCGGTCTGGCCCGGCTCCAACGGGTGTTTCTGCAGCACCATCAGAGCTGTCATCACCTTAGCCGTACTGGCTGTTGGCAGCGGCTTTTGGTTGGGCGTGCCGCTCAGCACGCCTTGGCCGAGCACCCCCACGGCCGCCTGACCTTGAGCCGGCCACGTCGGTGTAACCTCCTGCACAGTGATAGCCGGCAACATGGTGGTTTGAACGGTAATCAGCGGCAAAGCCCGGGCGTACGAGGCATAGCCCAACAACACCACGCCCAGTAGTACCACCCCAAGAACCAAAAACACCTTGCCGATCCGCCGAAATACATGCTTAGCTTGGCGCCGGTTGCGCACCTTGGCAAAATCGTGCGGTTCTCGAACATTCATCTTATGCTTAGTATACCGCACTCCAACGCCAAGCCAGTTGAGAAAAGCACCGTTCTGCGCTACAATCTATCTGTTATTCACGCTTGGGGCAGGTGCCAGCGCCGCGACCGTACAGGCATGAATAGTCAATGGGGCGTGGCCAAGTGGTAAGGCACTGGTTTTTGGTACCAGCATTCGGGGGTTCGAATCCCTCCGCCCCAGCCAGCTCCGGAAATGTGGCTTTAGTCACATTGTCGGAGCTGTTTTGGTATGATAGGGTTAAGAATCCCATAGAGTGAGCGTTAGCGAACGAGGGGTTCGGCAGAGCGAAGGCTGTCGCAGAAGCCTTGCTTCGAGAAAGCTTGAGCGGAGAAGCCGCGTAGGCGGCGATATCCCTCCGCCCCAGCCATTTCAGGACACCTAAGGTGACCTGACTGCTTAGTAATATTGCGTAATCTGTTAGGTGCAAATATCGATATCGTGCGGCCGGCCATAAGGCTGGTTTTTTGATTCCAGTCCTTGATCCTATCAGTATCTGGTGGGGGTAGGTGAGCATCCTGCAATTACAAAGGAAGTTCGTGGTTTACGGCAAACTTCAAAAGTCCAGCATCTACGATATCTGCGTTTAGGTAAGTTCTATCAGGGGGAAATGCTGGTAAAAGCCTGCCTTCGGCAAAACGCACATTTGTATACTTTGCACCAAGGAACAGGCCACTTTCTCTAACGCAAACACGTTGTATAAAACTACGAATACTTTTCTGCCCTAAGTGTTCAAGCGCAAGCGGCCCTAAAGCTCGAGCAATTGTCAAAACATCTTTTAATGCTGCCAGTTCTGCCAATTTGGCATGATCTACAGGAGCTACTGCAGGAGTTCTGCGCTTAGCGTCAGCCCTAGTTCGTCTATCAAGTTCACTATGAACACGCTCACTAAAGCCATTTGGTAAGTCTGTCATGTAATATTTATAACATTCATTCATACATACATTTGTAAAGTTAGGTAACGTGAGCCAGACTGCATCACTTAACCATAGAAGTTCCAGACCATCCATGAGTGTATTTATAAAACAGACTATAGAATGCTTGAAGATACCGTATACGGTGGCAAGTTCTATCTTCATCAACAGACGAGTACTCTGTGCTATCGGGGTAGGTTCTTCCTAAGAATCTCTTTAAGAGACTTACGTATATTTTCAAGGTTCGCTGGTGGAGCATAGGATTCGCGAATACTCTTGGCAATATTCTCTAAATCATTTTTGGTCTTTATCTTCTCAGCCTTTATTGAGCGGAAAGTGTGGTTGTTAAATGCCGAGTAGTAGTCTTCGAATTTATAACGACCACCCTCCAGTTTATTACCAATATGTACGTGTAGGTTTGGTATATTTAGGCTATCGGCTACAACCAGACCATGTAGGCTTGACGATAGCAAGACCTCACACTGAGCGATCTTTTCGAGAGTGTGTATTGTGTCACCAAGGGCATCAATAATTACTACACCTTGGTATGAACTAATTTTCTTTAGGAATACTGAATCCTTATCATGAAAGTGAGCTATGACACCTATTTTATATTTTTTCTGGTAGGTCTTTTTGGGCAATAATTCATTGGCGAGCAAGCCCGGATCACCCAATATAATAGGCTCTGGTGGCTTATTACGGATTCGTTTTAGGGTGTGTTTTCCTCTTACCGCAAGTACCGAGTACCGATGGGCATCAAGTGTTGTATCTGCTTTTTCAAGAAACCCCGAACCCCATATCAGGGGCTTACCTTGAGGGTTGACATCGATATGCTCAAGGATAGAACCAGTACCAACCAGTTCACACTCGGTTGGCGGTGACCACTCTGCTGATCTTTTAAAAATGGTCGGAAGTATATATTTAGTTAATTCGTCCCCAAAATTACCATGCCGACTCTCGGGCTTTTGCCACCAATATACTCTAATGGGTTGTTTTCTGAGCAAAATAGTCAAATCTTTCTGTGCTTATAAGTGTGAGTATAGAACTACCTATTTACATTTACAAATAACCCTACCCCGGGAGGCATGGTAGTGATAGTAGAATATCGAGGACTTGTTTAAAGTAAGTTTGAGCGAAGAAATTTTTTCATACACGCATTGCACCAATAAGGTTCCAGACTCGTATGCCTAAGTACTCTAAATTACTCCAACCATTTTCGCGATATATTATTCACAGGAGTCAACTTAAACGGTCTGTGAAATATCAAAAGACCAGCATCGGCGGTCGGTCGAAACCTTAGGCCTATCCGGTCATGGAGTTGCAGCAGGGCCTTGACGGCACCATTCATTTCCTGCAGTACCTCAAAATACCCCAAGCCATCAACTACGTTGAGCCATTTGACCTCGATGCGCCAGAAGATGCCCTAGTGACCACCAATGTCCGCGGCATCACGCCGCCAGAGGGAAAGCAGATGAGGTTGTATATGGCACCCAGGGTGCTAAAAGAAAATATGCAAGGCGAGGGCATATTCTGCGACATGCTAAGGCCGCGCCAGCTGGAGGTACAGCTGGCCTCACGGGCAGCCGGCTTTATATTGCACCTGGCGTATATAAGCTTTCAGGACAACCACTTTAACTCGGCGCCCCTATACCGGCCGCCGCTGGCCGCCGGACTAGACGAACGATGGGATACCCCGCAGCCGGTCATAGAGAAGGTCAGCGCAGCTTTAGAGGAAGCAGGAAAGTTCTACCATAACTATCAGGCGGTACCGTTTATGGACATTACGGTCACTTCAAACGGGCGAGCAGCCGCTATCCAGAGCAACTGGAAAGTCGAAGCGATAGATTACGACGATATGTAGCTATCTTTCGTCGCTACCAAGTGCCTGTTTCATCAGATAAGTACTATCTGACTAATTAAACTTTTAATTATTGCAATTTTCTTATATAATACTTGCAGAACGAAAGGTGTTGTGAGTACCGTAAAACATCGTAGGCTAGTATATGGATTGCTGGCGGTGACGCTAGCAGTGGTGGCGGGCGCGTGTATGCACCCGTATTTTTTACGATGGGCACTGGCGGCAAGTAAGACCACCGTATGCGAACAGGGGTGCCAGTACACCAGCCTGCAAGAAGCCGTCCAAAAAGCCAAACCGGGCAGCGAGATAAGCATATCAAGCCCCCAGACCATTCGTGATGAGACTATACGTATCGAAAAGCCGCTCCATATCCAGACCAATAACAACGCGGAGATACGGATTTCGGGCGGCCAGACCGCTTTTATAGTTACGCCAAGTGGCTTGGGTACTGCCATTCGTGGTTTTACTTTTATTAAAACTGACGCAGCCAAACAGCAGCAGCTGATTAGCATCAACGCCGATAACGTAGAGGTGAGCGGTAACCGCTTCCGGGCCGTGTCGGCCCTGGCTACGGCGGCACTAGAACGGGTTATCAGCGCAGGTTACGTGACCGGTCTGTCTGTCGATGATAATGATTTCGAATACAGTACCCGTCCGGTATATATTGGCGGCGAACCATTGCCGTCACCAACACTGTCAGAAGTATATGTAGACAGTAGTGTCATTCAAGACGGCGATGGTACGGCTGGAACCCCGCTGCGTACTATCCAAGAGGGGCTTGACCGTGTTAGTGACGGCGGTATCGTCCATGTACGTAACGGTTCATACCACGAGACACTCCGGTTCAAGCGGGGCACTGTCAAGCTTATTGGCCAAAGCCGCGACGGCGTCCAGGTTACCTTGGTAGCCGACTCGTCTGGTAACGGCCTTTTAGTTCAGCAGCTCAAGAACATTACAATAGAGAACCTAACGTTTAACGCCCCGGCGCAAAACGGCGTGGCCGCCTTAAAAATGAGTCAAAGCCGCAACATTGTCTTGCGCAACCTGAAAGTGAATGGCCGCGGCCACGCCAGCCTGCCGCCGATGAACGGTGTTGACTTAAACACCGTTGACGGAGCAACACTCGAAGCTATAGAAGTCGACAACTTCAGTAAGAGCGGTATAGCCGTGACCAGCCAATACGCTCAAACATTCGAGGTTACCCGCTCTTTAATCCTGGCAAATATCACGAGCACCCGCAACCACCGCGCCGGTATCGCTTTCTATACTGTTGGTGACGATAAAAGCCTGGAAAGCCCGCCCTCTACCGGGCCGAAACAACACATTACCGGCATACAATTCCGCGGACAGACTACCGTAACCGGTAACGCCGTTGGTATCCAAGTATCCGGTGAGGATGACCAGCATGTACATAACCGGCTTGTCCCCACATACACGGTAGCCGGACCAGACCAGGCATCGCTAACCATACTACGGCTTGCCGCCGCCGGTAACAACATTGACGTCATGAACTACCAGCCAGCCGGTTTGACCATCTTTGAGGCGGCCGACCAGAATATTACCATCTTCGACAAGCGCACCATGCCGTCGCTGGGCCAGGTGCGGCTGGGAAGAAACCCGGCGCAAAAATCGGTTGCAGCCAAGCCTTTGTCTGCCGTGGTGTCAGAAGCGCTGCAGACTCCGCCGCCTTTTTCGTTCTTCCAAAAATACCAGACCGGCTGGCTGCTGCATGAACAACGAGGCGGTAGGATATGAGTAATAAAGAGAAAGTAGTAGCCGTCATTGGCCTAGGTTACGTTGGCCTGCCGCTGGCAGTCCAGGCGGCTGCCAAGGGCTACACCGTCTTGGGTGTAGACGTTGACAAACAACGCATCCGTAACGTTAACCAGCGCGTTTCGCCGTTTGTCAACGACCAACGTTTCAACGCCGCTTTCGCCCAAACACCGGCACAAGCCCTACGGGCTGTAGCCGGGTTTGGGCGAATCGGGGACGCAGACACAATCATACTCTGCTTACCAACCCCCACTAAAGACAACGTGCCCGATCTTAGCTACATACGCACGACCAGCCAGCAGATCGCCAAACACTTGCGGCCTGGACAACTTATCGTTCTGGAAAGCACCGTTAACCCGGGCGTTACCCGAAAAGTTGTACTGCCGATTTTAGAGAAAACTTCTAATCTCAAAGCAGGTAAGGGTTTCTTTTTGGCGCACTGCCCGGAGCGTGTCGATCCGGGCAACGAAGAATTCTTCGTTGGCAACCTCAACCGGGTGGTCGGCGGTATCACGCCGGCTTGCCGCAAGCGGGCAACAGATTTCTACGAGTCGGTGGTCGATGCCATGATTGTGCCGCTCGGTTCGGTTGAAGAGGCTGAATTTGTCAAGTCATGGGAAAACACCCATCGTAACGTTATGATTGCCCTGGCTAACGAATCAGCCATGATCTGCGATACACTCGGCATGGATATTAATAACATTTTACTCGGCCTTAATTCCAAGGTGGCCCAGTTCGGCCTGAGTCTAGCGAAACCGGGGATCGGGCCGGGTGGCCATTGCATCCCGGAGGATATTCACTACGTCATCCAAAAAGCCCGGCGTAACGGCCGCGACACTCGTTTCCTTGACAGCGCCGCCGACGTCAACAACACTATGCCGTACTACGCCGTGCAGCGCCTGAGGGACATGTGCGAAAGCCATGGCGATAACCTAGCCGACCTAACTGTTGGTGTGATCGGTTTATCGTATAAAGAGAATATCGGTGATACCCGGCGCAGTCCCGCCATAGATGCAGCCCGCCATCTTGTTCATAAAGCTAACGCAGTTATCTTGCATGATCCGTACGCCAGCGACAGTACTGATGCTACCCTACGCCATTGCACGCGAGCCAAGTCGCTCACAAATGTTTTACGTGCCAGTGACGTTATCTTTGTTGCTACTGCGCACCGTGAATACGTCGAGACTATCACACCGGAACTGCTGACCCGACATAAGGTTAAGTACGTGCTGGATGGCCGGAACTGCCTGCATAAAGAGAAAATAATTACTGCCGGTATTCACTACCGCGGCATTGGCAGATAACGGACATGAATAAGCAACCTGCGCAGCACAAACAGGTATGGCTACGGCGATTCGAAAAAGCCCTGACGGCCCTGGTAATCATTGGCGTCTTGCTGGCGTTTTTTGCCAATAAAATAGTAGTTTTCCAGATTAGCGGTCTGACCCTGCTGCTGGGGTACGGTTTTGCCGTTTTGTCGGTTCACTTAATGGTCTTTATTACGGCCCTGTTTAAGTACAAAGACCTGGCCACCCGGGGGCGGCCGGTTTCTGAATTCAAACAGTTACCGTTAGTATCCTGCATGGTTGCCGTCCGCAACGAAGAGGCTTTTATTACGCGCTGCCTCGATTCTATAGCTACCCAAACCTACCCTAAAATCGAAATAATCGTAGTCGACGATGCCAGTACCGACTCAACCCTGGCCATACTGCAATCATACAAAAAAACCTACCCAGGCCGCTTGCGGATTATCAGCATGAAAGAGAATATCGGCAAAAAGGCTGCCCTCTGCGAGGCCATGGGTAAGGCCAAGGGCAGCCTTTTTGCCCACACCGACAGCGACAGCATCTGGAAAAATGACGCGATCGAAAAAGCGGTCCGCATCTTTGTTAACAACCCCTTAGTCGGTGCCGTGTCGGGGCACGGGCGGGCCATTAACGCCGGCCAAAACGTACTGACCAAAATGCAAGACGCCTGGATGGAAGGGCAGTTTTCGGTACGCAAGGCGTTCGAGAGCGCTTTTGGCGCCGTTACCTGCGTCTCCGGGCCAATGGCCGTTTACCGCAAGCAGGCCGTCTATAACTTCCTGCCGGCCTGGCGTGACGACCGGTTCTTAGGCTCCGAGTTCCGCTTTGCCACCGACCGTACCTTAACCGCTATCGTCCTTGGGGTACCGTACCTGCACAAAAAAATCGGGCAAGAATACGCCGGCAGCCGGTTCTTAAGAACCATCTATCCGCCCCGCAAATGGCAAGTGGTATACAGCCGGAGCACCCGCTCCGTCACTATTGTTCCGTCAACGCTTAAGAAATTCCTGACCCAACAAGTCCGCTGGAAAAAGAGTTTCATCCGTAATATTTTCTTTAATTCGCGCTTCTTTTGGCGCAAGCCGTTCCCGGTAGCTTTGCTTTATTACAGCCACATCATCTTCGTTATCTGCGCCCCGATTATCGCTGCCCGGGTATTTCTGCGGCCGCACCAGCGGTACTCCTTTACTATTGGCGCCTATTTACTAAGTGTGGCTATAATCGGCGGGCTATTTGCCTTGGCGCTGCGGTTCGAAGACCGCGAGTGCCGCTACTGGTATTTCCGGCCTTTAATGAGCCTGTTCTCGGCAGTGTTTTTAGCGTGGGTTATTCTCTATTCGGCTGTTACTATCCGCAAAATGAAATGGCAGCGGGGCTAATATGACAGAGCATCGGCACTCCGGGCCCAAACGCACCCTGCAAATCATGGTCATCGGCCTGGTCATCATAGCTGTTTGCCTGACATTGATTTACGGTTACTGGCGGGTGCGGCCATTGCAGCGCATGCGGGCCATGCGCGCGATTGACAGTATCGCTTACGGTATCCAGTATGGCCATATCGGCAGCCCGGAGCCGACCGGCGCCGTGGCGCAAGAGGTGCCGATCCTTCTGTACCATGGTATTTTGAACACGCCGCAGGATGACGGCTTCAGCATTACCCAAAAAGCTTTTAACGACCATATGGTCGCCCTCAAAGAAGCCGGCTACACTACTATTACCACTGACCAATACCTGGACTTCATATCCGGAGCCAGCAGTTTACCCGAAAAGTCTATCATGATAACGTTCGACGACGGGCGCAAAGACAGCTATTACCGGGCCGACTCTATTCTTGAGGCCCTCGACTTTAAGGCCGTCATGTATATCGCCAGCGGTTACTCCATTGTCGACGGCAGCCAATATTACCTCGACAAAAAAGAACTGCTGCAGATGGATAAAACCGGCCGCTGGGACATCGAAGCCCACGCTGATTACCTGGGGACTAATAAGATTGTGGTTGACGCCAAGGGAACAACCGAAAACTTTCTGGGCGACCTGGAGTGGAACACGGCAGACAAGCGGAAAGAAACACCGGATGAATACCGAAGCCGGGTAGGCAAAGAGTTGGCCACCGCCAAGCAACGCTTGACCGACTTGCTGGGGCCGGGCAGTATCAGCACCTTGGCTTTTCCGTTCGGCGATTACGGCCAGCACAGCGACAACACCGCCCTAACACCCATCTTACTAGAGGAGGCCCGTCGCCATTACCAACAAGTGTACGTACAGTTCCGCAAGGGCGAGCCATACAGTTCTAATTACCATAACGATAATTCGTTTTTGTCGCGCCGCATCGAAGTCAGTCCGCGGCTAAGCGGCGCGGAACTGGTAGCTAACCTGGCTCTTAGCACCGCTAAACCGGCTACGTTTCAGGCCCGGCTTGACGCCAGCGACGGCTGGAAAAATGAATGGGGCGTTATGAGTTTTAGCAACGACGGCCTGACGTTTACCACCGAACCAAACGCTACCGGCGTAGCTATGTACCTTGACGGTACCAAGCTGTTAAAGAAGTACCGCGTTACCGCCCGGTTCGACATACCGGACCCTCTGACCAACATTGAACTGGGCGCATTGTATGGCGGCAAGAATGACTATGTCGGTTGTGTGTTTTATGATAATCGGATCTTAGTTGAGCACATAACCGGCGGCACACGCGAACCCCTGACCCAGATTAAACAGCCGCCCGGTTACCGGACCGGCAGCACATTCGGTATCATCGTTGACGGTAATAACCGGATTGTCTGCCAGTTGAACGGCCAGAACGTCTTGGTTGGCAACAAAGATATTTCTATGTTAGCCGGCGGGCCGGCGGTTTTTGCCCGTAATCTGAGCGTCGGCAAAGCCAGCGCCAAATTAACGGCATTCCGGCTCGAACAATAGGCGCTAACTATTCGCCCGGCACCCAGCAATCTGTTGACAGATAGAACAGAGGCCTGTTTAATACCTATAGGCCCTATGAAACAAACAAATAAAAATCAGATTCTTCAGTTCCGTAACAGTGTCACGCGGGTAGCGCGCTGGCACTTTGCATACGTGTTGGCTCTGGCGGGGCAGATTATTATCTATGATGCCTGGAAGCTTATAACCCCGGAGGTTGTACTGCAGCGCTGGCTGGTTGCGGCAGGATTATTAGCGGTTACGGCAGTAGTATGGTTTTTAGCCAAAAGTAAGGCTATGGCGGCCAACGCTTACCGTAACCTGGTGTTCGTGCTTATCGCCGCCGATATTCTGGTAGCTTCGTTCTTAGTATACAGCCAGCGGGGCATGGCCAGCCGGGCCGTTATCCTGTATGTTATCCCCATTATTACTGCCGCTGTGTTACGCAGCCGCAGTGCCATTGTAGCTACTGCCGCCCTGTGCGTAGCCGCCTATACTTCCACGGCGCTCGGTTATTTCGTATTGAACTTTAATGAAGGCTACAAAATAGAACTGTACGGCGAGGTCGGTTTTTATTCTATAGGTTTGTTTATTGTGGCTTTTTTACTGTGGGCGGCAATACGGCCAGCGCGCAAAACTCCGGCAACTAAAGCCTAGGGTTTCTGGGCGGTTTTTTTGGCAGCAGCCTTACGCTTGTGATAGAACTCCAGCCCGAAGTGCGCCAGCAATGGCAGCACGGCTATGACAATACCGACCTTAACCAGGTTCAGAGACTGGTGGTTAAAGGTATTAACGAAAGCGTCGTAGAGGTTGCCGACTACGATCCGGCTATTAACACTATCAACACCAGCCAGCACCGGCGGCCTAAACAGCGGCCCAACCAGCAGACACAGCAAGCCAACAACCGCAATCGAGACACCCTGAGCCAAAGCGATAATGTAGTATTTGGAACGGTCGCGTATGTAGGGGTAGGCCAGCAGTAGCAGCGCCGCTATTGCCGTTATCGGCCCCAGCCACAAGAAGACCATGCCATATCTGTAGAAGTCAGGAATATCGCTGGAATCGACCAGTACAATTTGGTCAGGTACAGTATCTATACGGGCGGCATTCTGGCCGTCACTGTCGCCGGCCAGGCTAATCAATGAACCAAGCACGTTTTTGACGCTGCCCAGGTTCAGCACAATTGACTCGCGGTTATTAGATGTCAAGTAGACATGCAGCCGGCTGGTGGCGCTTTCTAACAGATGTGAAAACTGGTTAGTTGCCAACAGGCTGCCGACTAGTTTACTGGCTGTCGGCCCGGCGATCTCTTTGATGACCGGGACGTCTTTTAAGGCCCGATCGACAACCTCGTCAGCAATAGCTTGCCGGCTGCTATCGGACGTTACCGAAGCTACCGCAACACGCGTAAAGTTATTGGAGTCAAAAATGGTCCGGCTTACCCAATAGGCTGAATTGGCCACTACCAGCAACAGCGCTGCGATGACTGCCGTAATTAATACCCGCCGCCAAAATCTAGTTTTGTTAGTTGCTGCCATATATCGTTACTCCTTATGTTAGGTTCATTATAGCTTATCGTTTTAAAACTGCTACAATAATTATAGAAAAGAGGAGGGAATATGGAACTATTTGCACATCATACACCGAGCCATTCTTTCAGCAGCGGGCTGATTTTCGGCGGACTGGCTATGGTCGGCCTGATGGTGGTGATTATATACCTGATTATGAAAGAGGTTAAAAAATGAAGCTCGATCTGCAAAACGACGCTAAAAAGGTCACTGCCCGGGCAAAAGCTGATGTAGAGGGGCCGGATATCACCGGTACGGCCGTTTTTACCGAATATGATGTTGACGGAGCAAAATATGTCCATTTGCGGTTGGAGCTACACGGCAAACCAAGCGTTTTGACTGCCGGCAAACATGCCGTGCACATCCACGAAAAAGGTGACTGCGAGTGCGACGGCTTCAAGTGCGCCGGTGGCCATTTCGACCCGGGCCCTGCCGGTAACACCGACCCGGACGCCAACCACGGCTATCACGCTGGCGACTTGCCAAGCATTACTGTCGATGAAGCCGGCAAAGGAGTGCTTGAGGCCCTTACCACGCGGGTTACTTTGTCGGACGGGCCGGTCTCGATACTAGCTCCTGCCGAGGGTACGTCGCTCATGGTACATGGCAATCCCGACCCCTACACTCCGGGTGAATCCGGTTCCGGACACAGCGGCGGACCGCGGCTGGCCTGCGGCAAAATCGTTGCCGCCTAAGCATTTTTAGCGGTAACCGGTACAATAAGGGCAGATGGGGAAGTACGAAACTGAATTTGCGCGCCTTAATCCGGCGCAGCGCCAAGCGGTCGAGACTATCGACGGCCCGGTTTTGGTGGTTGCCGGGCCGGGAACCGGTAAGACCCAGCTGCTGAGTATGCGGGTGGCTTATATTCTGCAGCACACCGATACCTCGCCGGCCAATATCGTGTGTTTGACGTTTACCGAGGCGGCAGCGCGCAATATGCGCGAACGCCTGGTCGGCCTGATCGGCGAGGCCGCGTACCATGTTGGTATATACACGTTTCATGGTTTCGGTACGGATATCATTCAGCGGTATCCCGAATACTTTATGGACCAGCCGCTGGTTACCGCCATTGATGAGTTGGGTGCTTACGAACTATTGGCCGGTATATTCGCCGAGTTGCCGCACAGCAATCCGCTATCGTTAAAGCTAGGTGACGATTATCTGCACCTGGGTTCGGCGCGACAAGCCATTAGCTGGCTGAAACAAGCCGGTATCGAACCGGCCGACCTGCGGAGCGTAGTTAAAGCCAACAAGGCCTTTATTGACTTCGCTGAGCCACTGGTAAAACCAGTTTTCGCCGAGCGGACCAGCCCTAAACGACTGCCGGAATACGAACGGCTGCTGCAGGCCTTGCGGCAGTTCCGCTCAAGCCAGGCCGACAGCTCCTTGCAGGATTTGTGTGTCGAGGAGCTGTCGGCCGCCATAGCGGCGACCGACGCCGCCGGTCGGCACGCCAAGCCGATTACCGAGTGGCGCAACAAGTGGCTGGTCCAAAACCGCCTCAAAGTCTGGATACCGGCCGACCGGCGGCGCACCACGTTCCTCCAAGCTTTGTCTACTGTCTATGAGCGCTACCAGGCAGCTTTGCAAAATCGCGGCTGGTACACCTTTGACGATATGATCCTGCGAACCAGCCGCGCTTTAGAGCAGCACGAAGAGCTGCGACTCACCCTGCAAGAACAGTACCAGTACATCATGGTCGACGAATACCAGGACACCAACGGCTCGCAAAACCGGCTGCTCGAACTATTAGCCGACAGCCCCGTTAACGAAGGCCGCCCTAACTTGTTGGCAGTCGGTGATGACGACCAGGCGATTTACCGCTTCCAGGGGGCGCACATGTCGATTATGCTCGACTTCTTAAACCGCTGGCGCGACGTGACGCAGGTCGTCCTAACCGCCAACTATCGCTCCGGCAAACGGTTACTCGACTTGAACCGGAATCTGATCGTCCAGGGTCAAGACCGCCTGGAGAACCACGTACCCGAACTTAGCAAGCAACTTGTAGCGGAACGTTCCGATCCAGCCAAAGATCAAGCCCGCCTAACCTATACCCAGACCGTTTCCGAACTCGACCAGTACGCCTATGTGGCCGACGAGATCAGCCGGCTGATCAAGGACGGGGCGACACCCGGCTCGATTGCCGTACTGGCGCCCAAGCACAGCTACTTGCAGGCGCTGGTGCCGTACCTGCTGGACCGTAAACTGCCGGTAACGTACGAACGTCGTGAGCATATCCTGAGCCAGCCGCGCATCATTGAACTGCTGGACTTGGCACGGCTGGTGCAAGCAGCCGGCAGCGGCGACTGGGCCAAGGTAGATAGCCTGATGCCGCTAGTGTTAGCGGCCGATTACTGGCAGCTTGACCCGCTGGTTATGTGGACAGTATCGGTCGAAGCCTACCGCACTAAACGTTTGTGGCTGGAGATCATGCTCAAACACCAAAACAAGCAGTTACAGCGATTCGCCCAGGCCGTACCGGTATTGGCTCGCGCGGCAGCCCATACTCCCATGGAACACATGCTTGACTTGCTGCTGGGCAACCAGCCGATAACCCTGCCTGGTAACGAGACGTGGCATATTCCATACCGTCAGAATTACTTCGGCGAGACGCAGCTGCAGCAAACACCGCAAGAATACTTCACGCTGCTGGGGCAGCTGACCAGCCTGCGCCAACGTCTGCGCGAATACCGGCCGGACAAAACCCTGGGCCTGGCTGACGTAACCGAATTCGTCAGCCTGTACGAGCAAAGTAAATTGACACTACTCGACACTAATCCACACACCGTCACCGCCGATGCTGTAGAGCTTATGACGGCCTACAAAGCTAAGGGGCTGGAGTGGGATACGGTGTTTATATTAGGAGCACACGACAATATCTGGGGCACCCGCACCCGCGGCAATACCTACAGCTTTGGCCTACCCAGCAACCTGGCCTGGATTAAACCGGCGCGCGACTCGCACGACGACCATTTGCGTCTGCTCTATGTAGCTATGACCCGAGCCAGGAACAACCTGTACTTAACGAGTTTTCAGCAAAACCTCAATGGCAAGAAGGCTGAACCGATCAGCTGGTTTGTTAGCGAAAGTATGGATGTGGGTGAGCCGGCTTTGGCGCCGTTGCCGGCCACTGTGGAACTCGTCCGCACCCAGGAGCTGCAGTGGAGCATGACGCCGCGGCAACACGGCAGCCTGCACGACAGCCTCAAGCCGTATCTGGAAACCTACAAGTTGAGCGCCACCCACCTGAACAGTTTTGTCGACCTAACCAAGGGCGGGCCCAAACATTTCTTCTTCCGGCATATCCTACATTTCCCGGAGGCGGCAACTCCCAGTTCAGTCTACGGTTCGGCTATCCACCAAACCCTGCATTACCTGCACAACCATTACAGCCGCAGCGGTACGCTACCCAAACTAGCCACGCTACAAAAATTGTTGGCCAATGATTTACGGTTGTCGAATCTGCCGGCCGCCGATAAAGAACGATTGATACAGCGTGGCCGTGAAACTTTGGCCCGATTTTATACAGACTGCAGCGGCAGCCTGCGGACAGACGACAAAAGTGAATACTCTTTTGCCAGGGAAGGTGTAGTGCTGGGACCGGCACGGTTAACCGGTAAAATCGATGTGATCCGGCAGCTCGGCGACAACCGGTTGGCCATTTTAGACTACAAAACCGGTGCGCCGCTAGCCAATTGGCGGCCCAAGGGCGCCTATGCCCAGGTTCGCGCCCACCTGTATCAGCAACAGCTTGGCTTCTATCACTTTTTGGTAAACGGTTCGGCCCACTTTAACCACCGGCAGGTTGACCACACCCTGTTGCAGTTTGTCGAACCCGACGAAGACGGTAACCTGCTGGAACTTGAATACAAAGCCAGCATTGAAGAGTTGAGCCGCTTGGAGCAACTGGTCGCCGCCGTCTGGCAGCACGTTATGGACTTGGATTTTCCGGATACCAGTGCTTACAGCCTCGACCTCAAAGGAGTCAAGCAATTCGAGCAAGATCTGTTAGACGGAAAAGTCTAAAGTCTAGGGACTATTTCTTCTTACTACTCGTGGACTTGCTTTTGGCGGCGGCCGGTGCGGTCTTGGCCTTAGCGAATCGAGGAACAGCTACCGGACCGAGGGTACTTTTTGGTGCGAAGATCAGAGCGTACAGTAAGGCGCCGAGCACACCACCAAGCAGCGGGCCGAGCACGTACGCCTTGCTCCACGACTGGACACCCAAGGCAACCGCCGGGTTACCAATACCGTTAGAGCCGAGCGATGCCAGCAGGGCGCCCAAGAAAACGGCGCCGCCGACAGTGGCTGCGAACTTTATGCCTCTGTAGCCCAGGTAAACTGCTGCGCAAACAATAAAGACGATCACGAAACCGCCGAGCGCTTCGGCCCACAGTACCGGCCATTCAAACGTTTGGCCGGCCGTGCTGGAAAGCGGTTGGCCTACCAGGTATTCGTACATCTTCCAGGCCGCAAAACCACCAAGCAGTTGAGCAACAATGAAAGCAATACCCCTAAGCGTAGAGATTTTTCGGGTCACCCACAAACCCAAGCTAACCGCCGGATTGAAGTTGGCGCCTGAGAGGCCGCCAACGGCCAAAGCCATAGCTGCAGCTGCTAAACCAACGCCGCCAGCCAGGAAGTAGGAATAACCGACCCCCGATTTACCGATTGCTAAAAGTGCCGTCGTCAGGGCAATAGCCCCGAAGAATTCGGCTAATACCATGGCAATGTGTCGTCTGCCAACCATAAGAACCCTCCAATTTATTATGACCACAGTCTAGCGGATTTATTGATGCAGGTCAATCTGATGAATTTCCGGGTCGGGCAGGGCGGCCACCAGGGCAGTAACCAGGGCTTCACGGGCGTGGCGGGCAACTTTTTGCTTCCAGGCAGCCTGCGGACCATCTGCCAAAGCGTTTTCGATCTTACCGACATAGGCTTCATCTTGAACATAGCTGCCTTTGCCGGCACGCTCATGCAAGGTATTTCGATCAACGGTCTTGCCGGCAACTTCGTTACGGATATATGAGCTAGCGTTGTGGTCGCCTGGTTCCAGCACTTCGAGCGCTTCGCCGGCTTCGTCACCCAACACTCGCTCGAGAACTGATTCGTCCCAGTCATCATAGCGGCCGCTGGCGACCACCGCTCCAGCATTAGCCAGCACCTCATCCATAGCAGCCTGATCATACTCGTCACCAAGCCGGCGTTGCGCACCGGCCTGAACGGCCTCGCGCTGGTCGCCAGCGATCAAACCTACCACCGCGCTAATACCTCCGTTGGCAGCACACCGTTTGTGGCCGCCGGAGGGAATGCCTTTAGCGTTAATGCTGCGTGTTACTTGCCGTAATCGTTCCTCGCCGTCAGCTTGGCTGTCGCCGAAGTAGCCGGTGAGTTCGGCAACATATAGTCCATATATGTTGGGCCCGCCGGCTGCCGAATAACGCGGTTCGACCGCGCTCTCGCCAGAGAGCACGCCAGCGCGCCGGCGGTCTTCAACACATGTGCCATAGGCCGAGTCTTTAACCGGTTTCAGGCTGTCGCGAGCGTGGCGCCCTTGTTCTTCAAGCGCTTCTTGTGTTACTAAAACTTCGCCCCCAAGGGCCTTCAGCGGCTGTTCGGCCACCGTAACCATTACTGACATAGTGTCTTGCTCCATTCCTGGCATTGCGTAATCCATGTTTCCTCTTTAGTTATTTTGAAAAACCAGCACTCATCATACACCCCTGGTAAAAAATTTCAAGACCCCATATATACTGTGATAAATATCACATACCATACGCATATAGTGCCCCATACTATACGTATGGAGAACCCTATAGAAAAGCAGCCTGTATCCCCGCTTGGTGAACTGCTTTCCCGTGATGTGCCGGAAGAAGTGGTCGACTCGCTGTTGCAAGCGCTCAATGACAAGGCCGAGAGCGATCAAATCAGACAAGACCATTGGGATAAACTGGCAGATGAGTATCCGGAGGTTCGGCATTTTATATCTGTCAGGAGCTTTCAGCGGTATCCTGATCCGGCCGACGCCGAAAAAAGAGGCGAATTCACCAAAGCCATGCTTGAGGTGTATGCCTTATTGACCGAAGCTCGGACAACCGAGGCGCTGCAAGCTTTGTACGCGGCTCCGAGTGCAACCGATGAAAACCGGCCGCAAGCGGCCGAACCGGAGTCTCGTTTAAAACAACTCTTCCGGCAGGGAAAGACTACCGAACACGCTTCCAAAACCGGTATTGCCAGAAATGTAGCTGTCTTGGGGCTGTTCTCTTTGTTGACCGGCCGCCACAAGCAGCGCGGCACGTCTGCCGATTAACACAGCAATACCCATTTACCTAAAGCCGTATTGTAGCTAGCGGCGGCGTTTGTGGCGCTTGAGCTCGGCCAGCTTGAGACGGGTGGCTTGACGGTCGATCAAGTCCTGAGCCTTATCTAAGGAGACTTGGTCGGTAGCTTCGCGCTTAAGCTGCTGAGCGCGCTCGTAGGCTTTTTGTGCCTCTTGTTCATTAATTTCTTCGCTGTGGTCGGCTTCGTCTACCAGCACGCGGACTTTGCCTTCGGCGATTTCAATAGCGCCGCCGTTAATAGCAAAATGCTCCAGCAAACTGTCGGGGTCGCTAGCTTTGCGGCGCACGGTAACAATGCCGGTGCTAGCCACGCTAACTAACGGACTGTGGTGCGGGAATACGCCAATAATTCCGCCCGGGGTCGGCAACTGCACTTCGTGCACCGGCTCCGAAAACTTTACGCCGTCAAGAGTAATCAGCTCAAACTGCATCAATGTCGGGGTTCTCCTATGTCATCAAACTGGTCATCAATCACCGTAGAGCCGGCCGGGTAGCCTTTGAACTCTCCAGTCGTTGGGTCGAACAGACTCTTGCCGAAGCCAAACGTATCCCTTTCGGCTTCGAGAGCCGCTAAGTCTTCGGCCGAAAGCGTGTCATTCTGATTATCCGGTTCCGGCGTATAGGTACTCTGTCTTTCGGTACTGTCCATCTTATTTTACCTCCTTGATTGTGCCCTTCATATAGAAGGCGTCTTCGGCTTTGTCATCGTGCTTGCCATCGAGGATTTCACGGAAACCGGCAATAGTATCTTTGAGCGGCACGTATTTGCCGGGGTTGCCGGTGAAGACTTCGGCGACGTGGAACGGTTGTGTCAGGAAGCGCTGGATGCGGCGGGCACGGGCCACCGTCTTTTTGTCTTCGTCGCTCAATTCTTCCATACCGAGGATAGCGATGATGTCTTGCAGGTCTTTGTAGCGCTGCAAGATACGCTGGACTTCGCGGGCCACTTCGTAGTGTTCTTGGCCAACGATTTCCGGGTCAAGAATGGTTGAGCTGGAGTCGAGCGGGTCAACGGCGGGGTAGAGGCCAAGCTCAGTCAAGGCACGGTTTAGCACAATAGTTGAGTCCAAGTGGGCGAACGTGGTCGCCGGCGCCGGGTCGGTAGTGTCGTCGGCCGGTACGTACACCGCTTGCACTGATGTGATCGAGCCTTTCTTAGTAGAGGTAATGCGTTCCTGCAGGGCGCCCATTTCTTGAGCCAGGTTGGGCTGGTAACCTACAGCCGACGGCAAGCGGCCAAGCAGGGCGGATACTTCGGCACCGGCCTGGGTAAAGCGGAAGATGTTGTCGATGAACAGCAGTACGTCTTTGCCTTCATCACGGAAGCCCTCGGCAATGGTCAGGCCGGATAGAGCTACACGCAAACGGGCACCAGGCGGTTCGTTCATCTGGCCGAACACCAGGCTGGTTTTGTCGAGCACGCCCGATTCTTCCATTTCGTAATATAAGTCGTTACCTTCGCGGGTACGCTCACCGACGCCGGCAAACACACTGGTGCCACCATGTTGCTTGGCAATATTGTCGATAAACTCGGTAATCAGCACGGTTTTACCCACACCCGCACCGCCAAACAAACCGACCTTACCACCCTTGGTGACCGGGCAAATGAGGTCGATGACCTTGATACCGGTTTCCAGAATCTCGGTTTCGCCGGATTGTTCACTCAGGGTTGGAGGAGCGCGGTGAATTGGGGCGCGCTGTTTGAAGTCGCCCTTTTTACCGTCGATCGGGTCGCCGATGACGTTAAACATGCGACCAGAGGTTTCTTTGCCGATTGGCACGCTAATTGCCGCGCCGGTGTCTTTGACCTCGGTGCCGCGTTCCAGACCATCGGTCGAGCCGAGCGCAATGGCGCGCACGGCCGATTCGCTGAGGTGCTGGGCGACTTCAAGCACCAAGGTGCGGTCGCCGACTTTTGCTTCAAGCGCGTTATAAATTGCCGGCAGACGGTCTTGCGGAAACTCCACATCGACCACCACGCCCACAATCTGCGTGACCTCGCCGTTACTGGTTTTTACTTTAGTTGCTGTTGCCATTATGTCTCCTTCTTTTGTGCTTTATCGGTATCACTTATCGCGTCTACATAGCCCCGTAGGTAATGTTCTAATGGTGAGGGCGCGTTATCTTCCAGCCCCACGACGGCTTCGCCAAATTCTATAGCATCATGCGCAACACCCGTAACCACTTCCTCTAACAGATGGTGCTTACTTTTAGGTATGAGCCGCAGTAAATCGCGACCATACAGTTGCAGGCCACTCACACCGATCTCGCGGGCCGAAGCTTCATATTGCTCAGCGCTCATGCGATGGCCTCCGCGCCGCCGGTGATTTCGGCGATTTCTTGGGTAATACCCGCTTGACGGGCGGTGTTGAAGGCGAGGGTGAGGTCATCAATCAGGTCGGTGGCATTGTCGGTGGCGCTCTTCATGGCCATCATGCGCATAGAGTGTTCGCTGGCGAAACTTTCCAGCAGAGCCTGGCTGAGCTGGGATTCGATCAGCCTGAGGGTCACATTGTCGAGCACCGCCTGAACGGATGGCTCAAAAATGGCCGCTTCCAGGTCGGGGCGAACCTTAACCTTGGTAAAGGCCGCCGGCAACAGACGCTGCACGGTGACTTCTTGGCTGATGCTCGATTTATAATCGGTGTAGATAACGTCTATGGCATCAACCGCGCCGTTCGTAAATTTTTCGATCAGCGTGTTGAGCAGCGGACGAATGTCGTTGGCGGTGGGGTGTTCCGGAAAATTTTCGTAAACGGCAACCGCTTGGCAGTTTTCGATACGGCCGACGAAATGGGCAGCCTTCTTACCGATAACTACCGCTTGGCTGGTAGTGCCGACGTCTTTGTCGGCTTGCAGCTCGCGGGTGAACTGGCGCAGGACGTTACTGTTGTAAGCTCCGGCTAATCCGCGGTCGCTGGTAATCACAACGTGCAGGCGGATTTTGACAGTACGTTGCTTGAATAACGGATGTTTATTGACGTCGGTCAACTGGCGCAGGCGAGTTAGGATTTCGCGAGCCACACGGCTATAGTCGCGCGAACGCACCGCACTGTCTTGGGCGCGGCGCATCTTACTAGCCGACACCAGCTCCATAGCTTTGGTGATTTGCTTGGTGTTCTTGATCGAACCCATGCGGCGCTTGAGCTGCTGCGTACTAGCCATTGCCTACTCTTTCGCTTCCTTTACTTCAGTTTGGTAGCTCTTGGCGACGTCGCGGGCGGTCTTGAGAATGGCGTCTTTGGCTTCGTCGGTTGGTTTGTCGCCTTTGCTCAGGGTGTCCATGGCTTTGCGGTGGTCGCGGTGCAGGCGGTCAAGCAGAGCTTTTTGAGCCGGCTTGATCTGTTCCACTGGTATATGGTCGAGGGCGCCTTCGTTGGCGGCTAGCAGGGAAGCAGTTTGCTCCCAGACGCTCAAAGGACTGTACTGTGGTTGCTTCAGAAGCTCGGTCAAACGTTGGCCGCGCTCGATGCGTTGTTTGGTTTCGGCGTCCAGGTCGGTACTGAACTGGGCGAAAGCAGCCAGTTCGCGGAACTGGGCCAGGGAAAGGCGCAGGTTGCCGGCTACACTCTTAACGGCCTTGGTTTGGGCGGCGCCACCGACACGCGACACCGACAGACCGACCGAAATAGCCGGGCGGATACCTTGGTAGAACAAGCTGGTTTCCATAAAGATTTGGCCGTCAGTGATCGAAATCACGTTGGTCGGGATGTAGGCACTGATGTCACCAGCCTGGGTTTCGATGATAGGCAGAGCAGTTAGTGAGCCGCCGCCGCGGGCGTCACTCATCTTGGCAGAGCGTTCCAGCAAACGAGAGTGCAGGTAGAAGACATCGCCAGGGTAGGCTTCGCGGCCCGGCGGGCGGCGTAGCAATAGTGACATCTGACGATAAGCGGCAGCATGCTTGGTTAGGTCATCATAGATGATGAGCGCATGTTGGCCATTGTCGCGGAAGTATTCGCCCATGGCCGTACCGGCATAGGGTGCCAGATATTGCAGGCTAGCTGGGTCGGAGGCGCTGGTGGCAATAACAATGGTTTGATTCATCACACCTTCGCGTTTTAAGCGCTCAATCATGCGGGCGACCTTACTAAGCTTCTGGCCGACGGCCACATAGATGTTAATGACGCCGGTGCCTTGGCGATGCTGGTTAATCATAGTGTCGATAGCCACGGCGGTTTTACCGGTTTGGCGGTCGCCGATAATCAGCTCGCGCTGGCCGCGGCCGATGGGCACCATAGCGTCGATGGCCAAAAGACCGGTCATCAGCGGTTCATGTACGCTTTTGCGGTCCAGTACGCCCGGAGCTGGTCGCTCTACCAGGCCGTGGCTTCGGGTTTTGATAGGGCCTTTGTCGTCCAACGGACGCCCCAGCGGGTCAACCACGCGGCCGACCAGCTCCGGGCCGACCGGGACTTCCAGCACCTTGCCGGTCAAACGGGCTTTGGCGCCGGCTTTGACCTTGACGTCATCACCCAAAAGCACTGCACCGATTTCGTCTTCCATTAGGTTGAGGGCAAATGCCGTCACGGCACCGCCGCCGGTAGTTTCGATTTCGAGCATTTCGTTAAAGCCGCAGGTGTTGAGGCCGTAAATCCAGGCGATACCGTCGCCCACGCGAGTCACCACACCAACGGTTTCGAAATCGCCGCTGCGCTTTAGGTCATTAATGGCCGCCCGAATGTCGGCGCCAAGTTCTTTGATGGATACATCAGACATATAACGTCTTCCTTTCAGGCCACGGCCCGTGTTAATTGCTGTAATTTACCTCGAGCTGTCTCATCAAGCTGTTTATCGATAGTCTGCACCTTGATACCGCTTAAAACCCCGGGGTTAACATCTTGGTTGACGATAATCCGGGCAGCAGCGGGGTAGGCTTGCCGCAAGACTGTGGCAATCTCTTTTTGCAGAGCAGGGCTCAGTGGGAAAGCTGAAGTAACGGTGGCTTCGACAACGCCGTCTTTTTCGCGAACGGCCATAACATTACGCAAAATGGCGTCGAGTTCGCGGGTTTGGTGGGTGCTGACCAGATAACCGGCAATGGCTCGTGCTAATTTTTTGTGGTCTTTGGCGCCATCGGCCAGGCCAGCCAGCACTTCGGCCAGTTCGGTACGCTTGAGGCCAGCCATTAGCGAACCTCCTCGAGCGCCCGCTCGATTAGCTTGGCGTCTTTACCGGCATCGACTTTTTCGCGAATAATCGCCTCTGTGGCCTGGCCAACCAATTGCACCATTTCTTGTTTAAGTTCGTGTTTAGCCCGTTGGATGTCATCCTCAATGCGGTTGTGGGCTTCGGCCATTAGGGCATCGGCCTTGCGGCCGGCGGCCGCATCGGCCTCTTTGATAATCGCGCCGGCTTCGGCTTGGCTTTCGGCGATAATTTTATCACCCTCGGTGCGGGCCTTGCGCAGCAACTCTTCGACTTTGTCGTCAAGGTCGGACTTTTCTTTTTCCATTTCCAGGCCGAGCGTGACGCCTTTGTCGATGGTTTTGCGGCGCTCTTCGAGCATAGCCACGATTTTATCGAGCGCGAACCGCTTAATCACCCAGAACAGGACCAGAAAGGTGACGGCCTGCGCCAAAATAGCCCACGGGTCAATCCCGAGCGCTGCGATGCCCTGCGACTCTTCGGCCGCGTTGGCAAGTATAGTTGGCAATAGTCCGTTCACCTTAGCTGTATCCTTTCGTTATGTTCACATGTTCGTTCGCTTGATCGTTCTGTTTAGGCGGTCTGCTGTTTACAGCAGAAACGCGCCGAGCAGGAAGGCCAACAAAGCGGTCACTTCGATCATGGCGGCGATAATGATGATTTGGCTGGCAGCCTTACCGGCTTCCGGGTTGCGGCCCAAAGCCTTCATGTAGTTGGCGCCGACCAGGCCCAGGCCCAGTGCGGCAGCAGCAAACGCTACAGCCAGCATAATACCTTTAGCCATAATCGGGCCGTTGTTAACGACTTCTTGTGCAAATAGTGGAACCATGTTTTCTCCTTTTCCTTTATTACCTTAGTAACTCACCGCGAACGGCGAGATGGTCCATCGATATCTTAACCATGCCCGGCTCCCGCTTCGACCTTATTGGTGGGAACAGGTTGGTTAAGCTCGGCGTGGGGTTCATCAGCATGGCTAATCGCCATACCCAGGTACGAAGCAGCCAGGACGGTAAATACATAAGCCTGGATATATGCCACAAGACCTTCAAACAGTAAGATCGGTACAACTGCCAGCGGCGTACGGCCAGCCGACAAAATGAGAGAAGTAAACACAGTTATCAGGATTTCGCCGACCGCGACATTAAGGAACAACCGCAGGCTTAAGCTCAGGGCGCGAGTAAACTCTTCGAGAACCTCAAGCAAGCCGATAAAAAAGTTGATGGGGTTCTGCGGCTTAGTAGAGAAATAGTGCTGCATGTGTTTTTTGAACCCCTGTTCTCTGATGCTAAGTACCTGCACCATAATAATAGCAATTATACTCAGAGCAATGGTGCCGTTAAAGTCGGCCGTAAAGGGGCGGAATAGCGGTGTGCCGCCGCTATGGATGCTGGGGCCGACAACCGGCAGTAGGTCCGACAGGTTACTGACCAGAATAAACAGGAAGAAGCCGGCAAAAATGGGCGTAAATTTAGCGGCTTGCTCTGGTGTACCAAAAAGCCCTTCCAATAGCTTCAGGACATAATTGACCAGTAGTTCGATAGCGCCGGCCAGCCCCTTTTGTGGTTTGAGGGCCACCCGGTGGGCCGCATACAGCATACCGGCAGCCAGGATGATTGCACACAGCAACCCGTACACCATAGAGTTAGTGACTGCCAACGGGCCGACCGTAAATAAGGTTTCGGCCTTAAGGCTAATGTGGATACCGGTGTCAGCAAACAGGGGTAACATTAGAGTCCGCCTCCTGCATTAATCGCACCAGGGTAACTAGTCGTCGTCATGGCGGCGGCCGAAACTCTCTTCATCTTTGGTCATTATAACAGTAGTCGGGTAGTTGCTGCAACCAGTTTTTAGGCCGCCGCCTGTGGTATACTATAGGCATGCCCACCGCCAACAATCCCCTCGTTACTATCTACACCGCGCCGTGGTGCGCCTTTTGCCGCGCCGCCAAAGAGTACCTCGACAAAAAAGGCATAAAATACACCGAAAAAGACGTCGAACAAGACCGCAGCTTCGCCCAGGAGATGGTCACCAAATCCGGCCAAATGGGTATTCCGGTACTCGAAATCGGTAGCGATATTATTGTCGGTTTCGACCGCCCCAGAATCGACGCCGCGCTGCAAGCCTAAAAACCCCTGGCGCTCCTCTGATAGAAAGTGGTATAATATAGCCATGGCAGGGGAGTTTTATGGTCAACACGAAATGTCACACGAGTACTCTTTCGAAGAGATCATTGCTCTATTGCCATACGAACTAGCCCAAGCGATTGCAGTCCACCAATCCGGAGACCTCCGGGGACACGCCATTATAGCCGAACCATATCCACCGGAGCTTGTACAAAATGAACCGCAGGTAAAGAACCTGCTGGAAAACAATCGTGCTATGTATGACGATTCCGTAGAAGAATTGTTAGATCGTGACCCTGTCTTGCAAATACTGTCGCTGCGCAGAGAGAACGCCACGTACGATGAACAGATAAGTACTGCTTTTCGTGTTCGCCGCACCACTTTAGTGCGCTTACTGCTTGAGGATCTGGCGGTGCTGTCCGCACCGCCAGAAGACACCCGGCCCGGCTCTATGGCTTCCTGATTTTTTACGCTACACTAGATATATGGCGTTTGAGGATTACAAACAAAAAAAGGCGGTAGTTATTGTCTATACCGGTGAGGGCAAGGGCAAAACCAGCGCCAGCATGGGGCTGATGACCCGCAGCCTCGGCACCGACTGGAAAGTTGCTTTTATCCAATTTATCAAGCACTGGGAAGTCGGCGAGCACCGCTTCATCACCAAAATCCAGCCGTTGTTCGGTGACAAACTGTACTTTTATAAAGGCGGTAAGGGTTTTTATAATGCCGGCGACCTGAGCGCCAAGGGTATCAGCGAAGCCGAACACAAACAGGCCGCCCGCGAAACCTACGACGAAGCCTACCAGGCCGTCACCAGCGGCAATTTCGACCTGGTTATTTGCGACGAGATCAACAATGCCGTCAACAACGGCCTGCTCAGTGTTGCCAAGATGAAAAAGCTCATCAAAGACAGGGCGCCAAACACCAGTTTATGCCTGACCGGCCGCAACTTCCCGGAAGAATTGTTGCCGCTCACCGACATTGCCACCAACATGACCAAGATCAAGCACCATTTTGACGAAAAATACCTGGCCAACAAAGGCATCGATTATTAACTACTGATTAAGTTTGTTGGCAGTTGGTGGTTGTTCCGCTTAAGCTGAATACGTGTTTAGGCGGCTCAACAAACAAACTATTGCAGTTGGCACGGCCACACTAGTGGTGGTCATTATTCCGCTTTTATTGCGCTACGCACCGCGTAACGCCGCCTTGCAGCAAAACCAGCCCGGGCTGTACCGCATCACCCAGTTTGACGACGGCGATACCATCGTGGTCGACATGAACGGCACCGAGGAAGAAATCCGCTTCATCGGCGTGGATACGCCCGAAACCAAAGACCCGCGCAAAGCCGTGCAGTGTTTTGGTAAGGCGGCTTCGGCCTTTACCAAGCAGCTCATCGGCCAGCAGCCGGTGCGCCTGGAATCCGACCAGCTCAATACCAACCGCGACCGTTACAACCGGCTGCTGCGCTACGTGTATCTGCCCGATAACACGCTTGTTAATGCCGTCCTCATCCGCGAGGGCTACGGCTTTGCCTACACCGGCTTTCCGTTCAGCAAAATGGAAGAATTCAAGCAATTACAGAATAAGGCCCGTGAGCATAACCGCGGCTTGTGGGCAGCCTGCCAGCCCCAGCTCAACCAATACGGCGGCTACAGCTCCAACGACGCCGGGCCGGCTAGCCCATAGGGTTGCGGCGGGCGGCATTACCGCCCTGCAGCAGAGTCAGTAGCGACCGCTTCTTGGTGGTTTCGTCATACGAGCGGCGCAGCGGCCACAACACAAAATAGCCAACCATGTAAATACTGGTGGCAATGTCTGGCGCCAGGCTTTCGATACCATGCTTGTCGTATGTCCGTTTCATTAGCCGGCTGTACTCGATAAAATCAATCAGCGAGTCGTCATAGCGGCGCGATGACATACCGGCCAGCAACTGCTCGTCATACAAAAGCTCGGCGCCACGCCAGTCAAGGTGAATAGCGATGTCGATATCTTCGTGAAAATCGTGGCCGGTAATACAAACTTCTTGGGCAATAGCCTGCCACGCCGTCCGCCGTAGCGCCATATTGGTGCCGAACAAAAACGGGAAGTTTTTGCCGTATTCAAACAAACGGCGGCGGAAGAAGTGGTCAACGCGGTAATTCTTGTCGGGGAAGGGCATATCATACAGCGAAACCGGGCCAGTGACGGCAGCCAGCGAATCCCGCCTAAAATCCCTTTGGACGCGCGCCACCCAGTTAGGCTGTAATAGCGTATCGGCATCAATCCGGCCGATAATGTCGCCCGTAGCAGCATTAAAGCCCTTATTACGGGCAAAGACCACGCCTTGACGCTTTTCGTGCAACAGCGTCACAAACGGAAAACTTTTGGCTATGGCTACGGTTTTATCGGTCGAATTATTGTCCACCACCAGCACCTCGAACGGCGGTACGGTTTGGGCGGCAACCGCCTGCAAACAAGCCTTTAAGTGGTTTTCTTCGTTATAAACTGGTATAACTATTGATATCGCTAATGCTTTTTTTGTCATAATTTCATAAACAGGTTGATTACATAATAACAAATGCCCAAGTCAAAGAGAAAAACTACCAGACTACGACCCTTTTATAAGCGGCACTGGGGCAGTAATGAAGCCCGCTACCGGACGCGTCTGCTGCACCACTGGGAAAAGCTGCGCGTTGAACGGCCGCGTTACTGGTGGCGCGAGCGCGCCTGGTGGCAAAAATTACTGATTATCTGTACGACTGCGCTGCTGCTGACCATCGGCGGCATGTACGGCATCGCCCGTTGGTATATGGCCAAGCATGCCAACCAGCCGCCAGTGCTGGGCACCACGTTCGTGCCGCGGTATGCGGAATACTACGGCCTCAACCCGCAAGAAACCTTTAGCGCTTTTATCAACGACCTGGGCATTCGCCAGTTCCGCCTGGTCAGCTACTGGGATGATATTGAGGTCGCGCCCGGCGTGTATGATTTTAACGAGCTAGATTGGCAATTCCAAATGGCCGAAGACAGCGGCGCTAAGGTTTCGCTGGCAATCGGCTTGCGCCAGCCCCGCTGGCCGGAATGCCACATGCCCGAATGGTACAAAGACCGGCCTATGCAAGAATGGTCGCCGCAACTGCAAAACTTCATGGGAGCCGTGATTGACCGCTACAAAGACAGTTCGGCGCTCGACAGTTACCAGTTGGAAAACGAGTTCTTTTTGCGGGCCTTCGGCGAATGCCCGGACTTCAGCCGTGACCGCTTGGTTGACGAGTTTAACTTCGTCAAAGCCAAAGACCCGTTCCATCCGGTTATTATTAGCCGCAGCAATAACGCCCTCGGGCTGCCTATCGGTAAACCGTTGCCTGACGAGTTTGGCATATCAATATACAAACGGGTATGGGACAAAACCCTTACGCACCGTTATTTCGAATATCCTTTTCCGGCCTGGTTCTACGGCTTTCTGGCCGGCGCCCAGGAGCTTTTGACCGGCCGCAACATGATCGTCCACGAACTCCAGGCCGAGCCCTGGATGCCCGAACACCTCAACATGGTTGATTCTTCGCTTGAAGAACAGAACAAGTCTATGAACGCCAAGCGGCTGCAAGATCGCATAAACTACGGTAAAGCGACCGGCATGAAGTCAATCGACCTGTGGGGCAGCGAGTGGTGGTATTGGCGCAAAGTCCGGCACAACGACCCCAGCCTGTGGAACGTCGTCAAAGCCAACATCCAAGACGTTCAGAACACCACTTTGTACGAAACCTATTACGACGACTAACAGCAGTAAGTTCTATTAATTTATGTAATGCTAATATATGTTTGTCAATATGCTTGACCTCTAGTACAATACAAAGGTTATGGCTAAGAAGAAGCAACCCGCCGGTGTCATCCGCAACCGCCGCGCCCGATTCGATTACGAACTGGGTGACGGGTTAGTCGTGGGCATTGCCCTAAATGGCCGCGAAACCAAGGCGCTGCGCCTGGGGCACGGCCACTTGCGCGGCGCCTACGTGGTCGCCAAGGACGGCGAACTGTGGCTGCTCAACGCCACCATTACCGGTGCCCCAGGCGCAGCGCTCAGCGAAACCGAGCAAACCCAAAGCCGTAAATTGCTGGCTCGCAAACGGGAGATCGACGCCCTGATAGCCGCCAAACAGCAGGGGCAAAGTATTATCCCCACCGATATCCTCACTAAGGGTCGCTACATTAAACTACGCATTGCTGTCGGCCGCGGCAAAAAGCACTACGACAAACGCCAGGCTATTAAAAAACGTGACCAGGAGCGCGAAACCCAAACCCGCCTGAAGGCGTAGCCCTTTGACATACGCCTGTTTTAGTGGTTAAGTGCTTTCATGGAGAGTTCTCGGGTAGAACAGCTTTGGAACAGCAGCGGCGAGGTACTAAAAGACTGTGCTCTTGAAAACGGGGCCATTTTGGCCGCCAATACGTGCCGGCAAGACTATCCTGCCGCCGCCGAAAGTTATTATTTTTCCTGGGGCCGCGACGCAGCCTTTCAGATATACGCAGCCCATCGCCTGGACCTGCCTCAGGCTGCCGATATCCGCGACGCCTATCTTGACTGGTTATTGGAGCGTTGCCAGGGGTTCAGCGCAAGCGGGCTGATTATCAAGCGCTACTCCCCGAACGGTCCACTCGACCGGCGGTACGGCACGGAATACCAGCCCGACCAGGCAGCGGCACTTCTGTGGGCAATCAGCGAAACGACCGAATCGCCCGACCAAAAAACGGATAAAGTGATGCGGCTTCTGGCCAACGGCTTAGCCGCGCAGTGGGACAACACGCATTTTCGGGAGCCCACCCAGGATTTATGGGAAAACCGCCTAACTAACCCGGCCGAACAAGAGGTCTTTACGTACACAGCGGCTACAGCCGCACATGGCCTGGAACGAGCCGCCCGGCACCTGGCTGACCAGGGGCTGGAGGCCGAACGGGACCAGTGGTTGCAGTCCGCCCGGCAGATAAGGGAAGTGCTAGCCTCTCATACACTGCCGTATTATCTTCGTAAAATCGATGCCGGCGGCATTGGCCGCCCCGACAACAGCCTTGATGCCAGTTTGGCGGGGCTCGTCTTTCCTTTTTCGGCTAAAAGAAGGGAGACTACCGGCGGAGTAGACCAACGCCTGGATCGAACAGTGCAGGAAATCGGCCGCCAACTGTGCCGCCTGCCCAACGGAGTCGCTCGTTACGAAGGCGATACATATGACGGCATTACCCGCCTTGACGGACAAGAGGGAGAGGCCGGGCGGTGGCCCTTGTTAACCTTCTGGTACGCCATAGCCCTTCAGGAAACCGGCCAAACAGCCGAAGCCCAGGCTATTTACCAGCAGACTATCGAGAGGCTCGACAGCCTGTACCGGGCCAAATTACTGCCCAATAACCATATTCCGGAACAGCTTTTTATAGATAACGAGCGGCAAGGCCAGGGCATAACTCCCCTGGCGTGGTCCCATGCTATGTTCGTCATCGCCACCGAAAAATTAAATTTATCTTAAATTTTATCACGAAGAACCCCGGGTTTTATAGCTAAAAAGGTATGGTGTCGTATAATGAGATATGGGAAGAAAGGGGTGGCAGCACAAGCCGATTTTATGCTTTATTTTGTTTGGTCCGACCCTCTACCGTTGTATTCCGGACGTGGCGGTTCGGAAAGTTTCACGATAGGACACGCCCATGAGTTACTGGGTATGGGCGTGCCTGTTGAAATTATTACCGTTGGCCTTGGCAAAAATGACGGCCGAAAGCACTACCCGGATATTGTCTTTAACGATATAAAGAGCCTGGACGAACTAAAGAAGTTCAAGGGCACTATAGTCTACGTCAGCCGGCCGCACAGCGCTGTAACCGCGCAGCAATCATACGCCATGTTGCACGTACCGCCCCTGTATGAATTTTCAAAAAAATATTACGCTAAGGCCGCAAAGGCCAACATATTGATCACCAACAGCCGCTTCATGCAAAAAGAATGGGCCGACTACTTAGGGGTCAGCCGCAACACGATAGAGGTCCTAAACCCCTTTGCCGACCCCCATTTTGCCAGCGTCAAACGGGGCAGAGCCACCAAGAAAAAGCGCGTGCTGTTTGCCGGACGCTTAAGCACCGAAAAGGGCATATATACATTTCTGGAATCATTACACCACGACATACTCAGAACCGGCTTCGAATTCACTATTACTACGGCCGGCCGGCAGACAAAAGACGGCAGAATGCTCGAAAAGTTCCTGCGGCACCACCCCTGGCTAAAAGTGATTGACGCCCAGCACAGCAGGCAAGATATGGCCGAGCTGCTGGCTAAGCAAGACATAGTGGTTATGCCTTCAAACCATTACTTCTGGCATGAACCCTTTGGCATGTTGTCTATCGAAGCCCAGCACGCCGGCTGCCGGGTAATAGCCAGTAACGACGGCGGCCTGCCCGAGACTAATTGCGGCAGCCTGCTACTATTTAAGCCGGGCAGCTCGCTCGCTTTGGCCGAGACTATCGTCCGAGCCGCCAAGATGGGTCCGGTACCCGACAAGGTCAGGGAGCAGGCATCGCAAAAGTTCACTCGCCGCAAGTCCGTTAATCGCCTGCTGGCAATTATCCGGAAACACAGCAAGGAATAGCCCCGTCAACCCGAAGCTGCTATTATGGTGGGTAATGCCGGTACCGCCTAACCACTGGTTCCAGAGTGCTGTTATATACCAGATATACCCGCGCAGTTTTTATGATACAAACAATGACGGCATTGGTGACCTAAAAGGTATTATTACCAAATTGGATTACCTAAACGGCACGGCTGGTTCGCTGGGAGTAAATGCCATTTGGTTGTCACCGTTCTACCCATCGCCAATGGCCGATTTTGGCTACGACGTAGCAGACTACTGCCAGGTTGACCCAGTTTTTGGAACGCTCGATGACTTTAAGGATTTAGTTGCGGCCACCCACAAGCGGGGAATGAAACTGATTATTGATTTCGTCCCAAACCACTCCTCTGACCAGCACCCTTGGTTCAAGGAAGCCCGCGCCAGCCTGGACAACCCCAAGCGCGATTGGTATATTTGGCGTAAACCCAAACCGGACGGGTCGGCGCCCAATAATTGGCAAAGTGCGTTTGGCGGCTCCGCCTGGGAACTCGACCCCCACACCAACCAGTATTATCTGCATAGCTTTCTGGATAGACAGCCCGACCTCAACTGGGACAACCCCGAGGTACGGAAAGCCATGCAGCAGGTCATGCGCTTCTGGCTGGATTTGGGGGTTGACGGCCTGCGGGTTGACGCCGTGTATTGGCTGTCCAAAGACAGGTTGTTCAGGGATGACCCGCTGGAACGCGAACCGTCCAACCCGGCCAGCCCGTATGATAGGTTTGACCACCTGTACAGCCGGGAAGGGCCTCATCTGTATGAGTATTTACAGGAAATGGCCGAAGTAGTGGGGAGTTACCCCGACCGGTTCATGATTACCGAAGCCTACCCCGATCACTGGAACAATACCGCGTCTTACCTTAAGTTTTACGAACAGGTTGACCCGACAGTCTGTGCGCCGTTCAATTTCGAAGGGATTTTCGCGCCCTGGAAAGCTGCTGATTTTAAGGCGTTTATTGACCGTTTCCAAGGAGCCCTCAAGCCGGGCTACATACCGGTGTACAGCCTGGGCAACCATGACCGTTCGCGCCTGGCTACCCGGCTCGGGCCTGAATCTGCCCGCGAGGCCGCGATATTATTACTAAGCTTACCGGGTATGCCAAACATATATTACGGTGACGAACTGGGCATGGTCGATGTTGTTATGCCGCCTAATGAAGTTAAAGACTCTCTGGAAAGAAATATACCTGGCAAAGGCCTGGGCCGCGACCCGCAGCGCACACCATTGCTTTGGAATAATCAGCCGAACGCCGGTTTCTCTTCTCATACACCCTGGCTGCCGGTTGACCCTGGCTTCGCCGAAAGGAATATTGCCACGCAGACAACCGACCCGCATTCTATGCTCAACCTGTATCGGCAAATGATCCGCCTGCGCAATACCTCTGACGCCTTACGGTATGGCAGCTACCGGTCTTTGGATATTCATCCTGAGGTGTTTTGTTTTGTACGCGAACACAAAGCCGAGAGGCTAGCGATTATAATTAACTTTTCCGGCGAATCGATTGACCTGACAACCAGCCCGGTGCACGGTACAACCCTGCTGTCGACCGCTACGTTCGCACCTGATAGCCATAATCCAACCGTCCTGCAGCCCCGCGAAGCCAGAATTGTTACATTGGCCTGACGCGGATATGTCGACAGTGGGTTGCCTTAACTTCTTAAGCAAGCTATAATTTGTCAGTCTTTGACGTACTATAATTATAGGATAATCCGGGGTAGCTCAGTGGTAGAGCGAGGGACTGTTAATCCCCAGGTCGGAGGTTCGAATCCTCTCCCCGGAGCCAAACCAAGCACTAACAGAGGTAGACCGGTTTCCTAGACCGGTCTTTTCTATTTACTTAAATCACCCCTTATCTGTTATCCGTTTCGAGTCCTGTTTCCCTAAATATGGATTATGTAGTGTGGATGTTGGAACTGTTGTAACTAGCTGATTCTTACTTTCGGCCTCTGTTAGGTGGTTCCAAAACTGACCAGTCAGCCCTATGGCAACCCAGCAGGAAAAAAGTTGACCGCGTTCCATGACCGATGCTTAAAACTGGATATGCTTTGTGATTAATCTATCTGTTAGTATACTGATGAATAATATGACAGAACGAGGCGTTATTCAGGATGTAAACATTGAACTTGGCGATGATGCATCGAGAGCGCTTTATGAGGCTTCGAAGCTTACACATGACAACCGACCAGGCTTAGTAAGAGAGGCTCACGAGTCATTTTCAGGCTTTCGTTCAATTCCACTCGCGCAATTCGCTGACAAAGATTTTGTGAACCTTGAAATAAACCTAGGCTTCGACGGAGTCGGCACAAAAGTAGAGGTAGCTGAACGAGTCGATGACCATTCGACAGTTGCCCATGATTTATTTGCAATGGTTTGTGACGACGCTGTCGTACGTGGTGCAGAGCCGCTAGCAATTGGGACGATCCTTGATGTACGTCAGCTCGATGATACCGAACATACGCGAGAAGCATTACGACAACTTGCAACCGGCTATGTAACTGCAGCAGCTCTTGCGAATGTGGCAGTTGTAAATGGCGAAGTAGCTGAACTTGGAGATAGGGTAGGTGGCTACGGTGCATTCAACTACAACTGGGGTGCAGCGATTTTATGGATGGCACATAGAGATCGGATTCTTACGGGTCATCAAATCCAGCCCGGAAATAAGCTTATAGGTCTTGGTGAGCACGGCTTCCGATCAAATGGTATTACTGACGTTAGAAAAGCAATGAAAAAAGAGTATGGTGATAATTGGCACAATACAGTCGATCATTCTCTTGGTGATGTTGCTCTAGGGAAACTAGTACAAGCTCCATCAATAATTTACTCTGGCTTCGTCTCTGAACTAACTGGCGGTTATGACATTTCTAAACCTGCCCTCGCAAGGGTGACAGGTGTCGCTCACATTACAGGTGGCGGTCAACCAAGTAAACTAGGGCGTATGCTTGAGCCGAGTGGGCTTGGCGTAGAAATAGCAAACCCAAATACACCACCAGATATTATGCTCAAAATGCAGGAAATCCGTGGCTTTGACGATAAAACAGCGTATGGCAAATGGCACATGGGCCCAGGCATGGTAATTGCAACGCCTGATCCAGATAAAGTACTTGAGCTTGCTGAGGAGCGTGGAGTAAATGCTCAGGAAATTGGTTTAGTGACAGCAGATCCAGGTATTCGCGTCAGGAACAAGGGCGCCGGTTCAGACACAACTTGGCTAGAATTTTGATAAATAACAGATGTAAGCTAAAGTAAAGCGAGCCTGAAATTGGGTGGTAGCTACTCCTGGTTCGAATCCAGTTCCCGGAGCCAGACCAAGCACTAACAGAGGTAGACCGGTCTCCTAGACCGGTCTTTTCTATTTTCTCAAACCACCTCTTATCTGTTATTCGGTTCGAGCCCGGTTTCCCAAAATAAGAATTATGTAGTGTGGTTGTTGGAACTGTCGTAAGCGACTGATTTTTACTTGTTAGCTCTGTTATTCGGTTCCGAAACTGACCTGTCGCCTATACGACGGCCGAGCAGACGAAAGGCAGACCGGGTTCCATGACCGAAAACTGATACTATATATCTATGAAAACCTTCCTGAAACTTCCAAAGCTTAAGCCTGGCGATCAGGTTGGCGTCATCTCTCCTTCGGCTGGCCTCCCAGGTTTATTTCCATGGGTACAGGATTTAGGACTGGAAAGATTACAGAACGTCTTTCAACTGATTCCAAAAGAGTACCCAACTACTCGGCAAATGGGCTCATCACTGGAAGATCGTGCCCAGGATATTATGGCCGCGTTTAGTGATCAGGCTAACAAGGCGGTGTTTGCTTCTATTGGCGGCGAAGACCAAATAAAGCTTATTAAGCTACTCAACCCTGAAGTATTCACTGCCAATCCTAAGCCATTTTTCGGATATAGCGACAACACTCATTTGCATAATTTTCTATGGGGGTTAGGTATTCCCTCTTACTATGGCGGCGGGATTATGACTGAATTGGCTTTTCAGCAAAAAATTCCGGACCTTAATGTTAAATACCTAAGACAAGCGCTTTTTGAGACAGGAGAGCTAGCGGTTGAGTCTTCTAGTGAATTCAATGACATCGGGCTCAACTGGTCAGTAAAAGAAAATCTGGATAAACAGCGCCAATTTGAGCCAAATGATGGACTAAAGTGGGATGGTGATAAAAGCGGGGAAGGTGTTTTGTGGGGCGGATGCGTTGAATCACTCATAGTACAGTGTTCTGCCGAAAAGTATTTACCCAAGCAAGAAGACCTAGAGGGCACGATTTTATTTATCGAAACTGCGGAGGATATCCCCGAGGCATGGATTGTTGAGTACCTACTGACAGGCTTCGGCGAACGTGGGTGGTTTGATATCTTTCAAGGAGTACTAGTTGGACGACCAAAGTCATGGGAATTCGATAAGCCAAACTCGCCGGAGCAGAAAGACGCCTACAAGAAACAACAGCGCGAGACAATCGTAAAAACAGTCCGGGGATACAATGCCAATATTCCTATTGTTCAGAACTTAGATTTCGGGCATACAGCTCCGCAAATCGTTATGCCCTATGGCGGCTTGGCGAAGATTGATCTTACTACACATAATATTACCCTTACTTATTAAATTTGATAATTTACAGATGTAAGCTAAAGTAAAGCGAGCCTGAAATAAAGTGGTAACTACTGCAGGTTCGAATCCAGTCCCCGGAGCCAGACCAAGCAGTCAAAAAGGTAGACCGAGTTCCTAGACCGGTCCCTCATTTAACTCCTTGGTCAGCCAAGAAAGAAACGTGCTGATTACAAAGTACAGATGTTGGAACCGCTAGAAATAGCGGTTCTTTCATTCTCATCTCTGTTAAACGGTTCCCGAACTGACCAATCCTGATTACGAGGACTGTGCAGCCGAAAACCAGACAGGGTTCCTAGACCGATATCTAGCCCTGTTATTATGATATAATTGCGCTAGATGACTACCGCTTATGACAGTATTCTTGAGTACAGTAATACGAAGCAATTCGGTGAGTTTAGGCGTGTTTTGGTTGGCAACAGAGGAAGTATAGCTAGCGGCAACTTAGCAAGTGGATTATCTTTGGTGTTTGACAAGAATACTCCGGATAACCAAACCCTATTTGAAGTAGATGAAAAAGCAAAAGCCCCAATAGGGGTATGGCAAAGGCTTGGTGGCCGTAACCAGCCGGGCCTGGTTTTTGACAAAAATGGCTACGACGAAGTAGTTCGTCAGGTCGAAGCGCGTGGTGAACTTTCCCTGGCTAACTTAATAAATAGACTAAGATTCAACACCGAGAAAGATAGTGATATATGGGATAAGTTATCTGAAGCAGCTAAGCGCCGATTGATCAGTCGTAACCTAGACAAGCTAAAGAAGGAAACTGATACTCAATATCGTACGACGGGTGACCGTATGCATTACTTAACGATTGGTCTGGTTGAGGTAGTTGACTATCAGGATAAAGTAGCAAACTATCCGCTTTTTTTATTTTCTTGTCCAGAATTAGATTTAAATAAATTTAACGCTACCGTAGAGCAAACAGGTTTTATCAATTTTTGGCTAGACAAAAACTTCTTCGGTAATGAAATAGGCCGGAAACGTTCGAATAATTTTGAGGTTACGCTGGATGCTGATTTTGCAAATCAAGTAAATACTATATCGGAGTATATGAATGGCGTTAATCTATCTGCTAAATACAAAAGTGTTAAGATTAATCCTCAGTATATGGCGTTTCAGATTGTTACCGGCTTTGAGGCCGAGTACGTTGATCCTGCGTGGGGAAAGATGCTTGACAGTAAGGACTATGAATCGTGAGCGAGAACAATATAACATTCAGCTCGCTAGATCCGTCACAAAAGAATACGTTTAACTCTATTGATAATGACCCTGCTACTATACAAATTGTTTATGGACCACCGGGAACCGGAAAGTCTCAGCTAGTAGTTAGCTTGCTTGAAAGATTAGCGGGTGAAAACAAGAAGGTTCTGTTCGTGAGCCAGAACACAGAAGCACTTAGGGTGATAGAGCGTATGATAAAGCACACCGAGTCCACGATAGGCTATCCTAATGACAATAAGTATCTATCACTTTTGGACTTTTGTTTGATGCTTCACAACCCCACGCATAGGTATCTGAAATATTTACGCGAGCAATACTCTAAAATCACTAGCAAGCAACTTCCCGATATCTTTTTGGCAGACAGACCTTCAGCTATACAATATCCTCTGCGCTACACGACTCTTGATCACAATAGCAACTATCACATCACGTCAGATGATATAGGCTTCGATGAGTTGGTCGGCTACTATATCAAATACGTTAGACGGTCCATGGCACCAGAATCTGTTCGAGAATTTGAAAAAGTTAACGTTCGAGCAGTTTTTACCGAGCTTGATTCCTACGAGCATAAAGATTATTTTACGGAATTTAATAAGCCTCGACGGGAACTGATACTTTTGTCTACCAAGAATAGCAACATAATATTGCCGGATATTCGAGAGCAGATCAAGAATATAAACGATACATTTCAAGGAGACTATCTCAATCGGTTTGCAACCAAGACGAGTATAGATGTCGTTGACTATCTGATCATGTTACAGAAGTACAATCAATCCATCCAATACATAGATACCTATAGGATTGCAACAGAGCATAAGGAAGTCGGAGAGCTAACGAAAAGTCTAAAAGACTTCATAGATGGCACGCATGAAAATAACGAGAAGCTTCAGCGTATTGATAAGCACATAACCTCTGTAGCGGAGAGTGCTAAATATCAAATCAATATACCTGACGAATTAAATGAGCAAATCAAACTTAGCGCCGAAGCAATAACCATCGCTGAACAAGATTTCGGTGAGTTATTACAGGATCATAAACGCATACCCGAACTAGTCAAAGTGGTCTTAGGAACGGCACCCGATGTCAAGTACTCTAGCTTATCAAATCTTCTCATCGGTATGGCAAAACAAATCAAGTCCGTATTGAGCGAAACTATAGAGGGTGGTCAAGATACAGTCTATATGCTAACCGCAAAAGATATCGATGTACTAAATAGAGAACTGGATAAGTACTATGCTCAAAACTCTATCAAACGGATGTTAAGTGGTGTACCAAAAAATTTTAAAGATTTGCTTGCATTCGAAAACGCAAAGCAGATGGATACCTATAGGGAAAGTTTCGCACCAATTCTAAATGCGATTAAAGAAATTATAGATATTGATGGGTCGAATATTAAGCAGTTCATTGGATTGGCTAACAAGAATAGTACTATTGAACTATCAAAGCTGGGTGTTAAGCCATCTAAAGACATAACCGTCTTAAAGGATAGGTTATTACCGGTGTATGAACTTTTTTACATAATAAATAAAAAATACGGCTCAGCATCAATTGCTGGTGAATTCAAAGAGGTTAGTGGATGGTTCTCGGAATTTAGCCGTAGTGTCAAAGCACTAGATTTACTACGACAAGATTCAAACAATAAAAAAGCATTTCTTGGTGGGAAACTGACTGATTTCGTAACTGACGCTAATCAGGCTATAGATATCAAGCATCATCAGCAGAAGAAGTCTGAAGTATTGAATGAGCAAAAGGTTCTAACGCAGAATTCATTCTCAGAAAACAGCAAGTGGCTCATTGGTATTAATGAAACAGACTCATATGCCGCAAGAGCCAGAGAGGTTTATGAATATTTAGATAGGAACGAAGTAGTTATTGGAAAAGTTACTGATACCTTGTCGCTGCCAGACGATAATGCATCGATAAACTCAGATATAGAAAAGCTCGTTACGACGATTAATGAAGTAAATCAATTAGACTTGTTTTCCGATTTCTTTTTCGAACTTCCACAGGAAAAAACACTCCAGGATTGGCTTAGCAGTATAAATATCCTGTCAATTTACAATAATGATTCCGAGATCGTCGATTTTATACAGCACAATAAATCAATAAGTAGTATTAGGCAAGCTCTTGGTGGGGCAAATAGCCAGTATCTAGACGAAATACTAAATAATGATATAACCTTTGATGTGTTTGCGTCACGATTGGTGAATGTTTTGGTGGGTGAGAGTTTTGGGCGTGCTGGATTAAGTGACAAGAAACACGTTACTACTAAGGATATTGTCGATAGTTATGAAAAGTATTTAAAGAGCCAAAAAGCTCAAACTTATAAAGATAACCTTAAACATATATATAGTAGCTCGTTGGACGCAATGCGAGAATTGTCGAAACAGTCAACTATGCAGTTGGGCGGTAAGTCTACTATGGATAAATTCAGGCACAACACTGCAACTATAGCGAGTGCCTTTCCTGTCATCTGTGCCACTCCAAAAGAAGTCTCAAAGTATATAGCACCAGACAAAGGTATTTTTGATTTTGTTATTTTTGATGAAGCATCGCAGCTATTGCCTGGTCAAGCGCTACCATCAATATATCGTGCCAAGAAGGCAGTAATTATTGGCGACCCACACCAAATGCCCCCTAGCCTGAATGCTAGTATTGGTTTGACCGAACAATCGGAAGATGATTTCGATGATCTAGGAGAGAGCATACTAGACTTAGCACGAAAGCAACCGCAGAAACAGCACCACCTTAAAGTTCACTACCGTTCCAAATACAACAAGTTGTTTGAGCCGTCCCGCGAGGCTATTTATAGTGAAGATGGAATTGAGCCAATCTTTGAAGCGGAACTTGCTAACGGTGCGCCTATAGACATCATTGACGATTTAGGTGATGACCAAGATGAATTTGGTTATGATAAAAACTTTTACAAAATCTGCGAATCAGTTGATGAATATCTGGTTCAGGATAGCGATTCAAGTTTTTGTATCCTTTTCACTACTGGGCATAAACTAACCGAGTTTAAGAACTTCTTGACTCAAATCGGTGAGCAAAAGTATCAGAACATTTCACGGCTCTATGGAACTGATAAGATTCTACTTTCTACTGTTACAAACTGTCAGGGCATTGAAGGTACCTACACGATAATCTATATGCAACATTACTCGTCACCTGGTGCTATGTGGTTCTTCAAAGAAGCAGCCGGTGCGTACAAGCGTCTAAACGTCTCGATTACTCGTCAACGAGAAGGCTTGAAATTACTACTAGCGGATCAAAAATCCCGCTGGATACAGACTTGTGAAGATAAAATAAGCAGCGGTTTAACTGGACCGAATGCCCGTAAGAGTGCCGAATTGATGAAGGCACTATTGCAAAATGCTGGAGAAGTCACGGACACTACATATCTTGATCGAAAGCTGGGCAATAATGTCAATTGGTTCGATTCGCCACTAACGCAACAACTCTATGAGAAGTTGACAGATCATTATGCGGATCAGCTCGGTCACTCCATTAAGATATACAGTGAGGTTGGATGGCATTTACTAATTCCTACTGGTGAAGGCATAGATGCTAATGAACGTAATGTTGGTTTTAGGATTGATCTTGGAGTATTCTCTACCAAGCACAAGAAATTTGTATTGGGTATAGAAATGGACGGCGCAATGTACCACAGTGGCTTTGATAAAGAACAGAGCGACTATAACCGTCAAAAGGTGCTCGAAGAGAAGGGTTGGGAGCTGTACCGCATATGGTCAACTAACTGGCTAGACGACACCGACCGTGAGTTTAGTAGGCTAACACAGCTTATCGACAAAAATATCACAGCCTAATAGGACACCCTTGATCTTCGGGTTTTTCTGGTTTTTATGATCTTCACTTAGTTTTGATGTATGGATTACCCTAAGGTTCGTTTTGTTTACTATTCAGTATCTTAATAATCTCAAAACCTTGCTTCGCAGGCTTGTAGTTAGGTGTCCCTTTACTACCATAATCTACGGTTAGAATACCAGTATTTACAAGGTCATCCATGTTTGCAATAAGCTCTTGGATGTCTATCCGATTAAGCTGACTCAGCAGACTGTCGTCTACGGGGTTCATTGGGTGTAAGCTATGTCCACCCAAATGAGCAGAAACCAAAATTCTCTTGTCGTCAGTCATGGAGGCGAACACCCTCATGATTAGTAGCTGGATCTCGTCCAAGCTTTGCTCAACTTGTGATATTTCCTGTTCTGTCAGACTGTTTAGGTGTGCTGTGAGTGCTCCGACTAACTTCGCTTTCAGTTTTGTGCCATTTTTGTCATCATCCTTAACGGAAAACTGCAGCACTCGGTGGTGTGAGATATCAAAAGGCAGGTCTTTTGGATCACCCAGGTCAGCATTAAACAGCATAGCGACATTTAACTCTGAGTGTTTGGCGATAGCGTAACCAAGCTCAAACATCACATTCTGATTTACAAGTTTTCTGCCACTTTTTGATTCGTCAACAATTGAAACGTCGGCAATAAATATGCCACAATTATCTATCTTGTTTTTAATGGTGCTGACGATGTTGGGAGATCCAACAGTTCCTTGCGTGTCCTTATCGAGTCTGGGTGCTTTTTCTAATGTGTTATTACCCGACAAGGTCTTAATCGCATCGCTCAAAGCCTTGTTTATGAAGTTTTTCGTTTCTTTATGGTTGCTCTGCCAAGAGTAGAAAATAGTTGCATCATTCATACTATCTATTATAGGGTATCAGGTTTTATCGCGCTGGCTGGATAAGTAGATTGCCGTCATTGATAAGCAGTTTTGTCGTAAATCCGTTGACATACGCTACACGTTCAGCCTCTGTACCTCGCACTAGAATATATCTAGAATACTCCACAAATGGTACATCCAACGACTGCTCAAGGCCATAGTGCCCAAGTAGAGTTTTGGTGACTTGGTAATGCCTTTCTATTTTAGCTCGCAGTTTGTCGGTAAAGTGTATTTTGTCGTGATTTTTTTCAATGAACTCCTGGAGTAGCACACACAGGTCTTTTTCATTGATGTACTTTTCTGTGCAGTCTCGATCAACTCTTCGTGTGCAGTTGTAGTAAACATGCCGGTTAAATTCACCGTTCTTCAACTTCTTGAACTTTTCCTGAGCTGTGAACTCAGCACCACACTGGCCACATTTTATAAGCCCACGAAACGCAAACTGTTTTGAGCCCCATATTCCTTTATTGGTTCCACGTGTCTGTTGTAATTCATCGAACAGTTCTTTTGATATGAGCGGCTTGTGTGCCCCCTTGTACCATTTCGCTCCTGCACCCTCAGGATATTGAAATTCTCCGTAGTAAAAGGGGTTTATTAACATTGCCAACAAACTACTGAGCGGAACTGGTTTTCCGCTGCGAGTAGTAATACCTTTTTCATCGAGCCAATCTTTTAACCTACGCCCACTCCAACCTTGAGATGCTTTATGGAACATTTCAGTTATAACCTCAGCTCGTTCCGGATCAGGAATAATATCACTAACTCCGCCAAATGTACGGTTTATATAGCCTAGTGGTGCAACGCCCGGTCTCCATCCCATCTCGCACTTTGCCTTGATACCACGCTTCACATTGATACTTTTATTATCGTTTTCTAGTTTGGCCTGAGAACAGAGAATCATCAACAAAAATTTTTCATTCGGATTATTCGTAAACGTTTGGGAATACGTCTTTATGTGAAGCAGCTTACCTTGATCCATTAGGTCAACAACTGCACCCAGGTCACCGGCATTACGACTTAATCGGTCGGGTGCCCATGTAAGAATGGCGTTATATTCATCATTCCTCACGCCTTGCAGTAGTTGATTGTAGACAGGTCTTTTCCCCGAGTCTTTTGCCGAGTGGCTTTCTTGCAGTTCACACACTACATCCAATCCTTGGTTTTGCGCAAGGGCACGCATTTCCGCCAACTGCGAGTCAATACTCATAGCTTGCCGTTCATCGGACTCGCTCGATTTTCGTGCATACAGGCAGTATTTGAGTTCTGGGACTGTTTCCATAGCAAGGTACAAGGTACCGCAAAGGAATATAAAGTCTAGGCGAATCTTCCAGATTTATATCTGTTTTTAAGGTATAATGTTGTCTAATATGGCAAGCCTGTTCGGAAAAAATAAACTTCGTGACATAGCGTCTAAACTAGAGACTTCGAATCTGGAAGATAAAATCGCTATCGTCAAAACATGGCACCATGACTACCATAACGGTAGCCTCAAGCGAGACAAAGAAACATCTCGTGAGCAAGCCTATAATCAAGATTTTTTCATTAAGATACTTGGCTACAAAGAGAAGCCAGCCGTTCCCTATAGTTTTGAACCAAAAGCCACCACAGACAAAGGTCAGCTACCTGATGCCGTGCTTAGTCACACGGATGTCTCGAGTGAGATTAAGAACATAGCCGCAGTAGTTGAGCTAAAAGGTGCTGCCATTGAGCTAGACCGTCCGCAGCGCCGTGAAGGTAACATGAGTCCAGTTCAGCAAGGCTTTAAGTATAAAACGCAGTATCGCAACTGTCCGTTTGTTATTGTCAGCAACTTCTGGGAATTCCGCTTATATCACGACAACCAACTAGACTATGAACTCTGGACGTTAGACGATCTTGTTGATCCTGAAGACGACTACCTAAAGTTCAAGACGTTCTACACACTCATTCACAGCGACAACCTCACAACACCGAAAGGTTCGAGTAAAACCGAGGACTTACTGAGTGACATCCGCTTTGAACAAGAAGAAATTGGTAAGAAGTTTTACAAAGTCTACCGCCAGGCTCGTCTTGAATTACTCCGTGACATTTACCGACAGAATGAGCAGATCAGAACAGACATAGATACTGGCATCGAAAAAGCCCAGAAGATTATAGACCGTATCGTGTTTGCGGCGTTCGCCGAAGACAAGGGCTTATTGCCAGATAACACCCTACAACGTGTCGTAAAGGCTGCTGATAGTTCTGTGTTTGGCGGTAGCTTGTGGAGTACGCTCAAAGGTTTCTTTGAAGCTATTGACGTTGGTAGCCCCAAGTTGGAGATTCCTGACGGTTATAACGGTGGTCTGTTCAAACACGACCCAGACCTCAACAGTCTGAAGATTAGCGATGAGTCATTACGTTCAGTTCTAACGCTCAGTAATTACAATTTCGATGAAGACTTGAGTGTTACGATTCTTGGTCATATCTTTGAGCAATCTATCAGCGATCTGGAAGAAATTAAAAGCAAGGTCAATGAGCAACAAAACCTAGAAGCAATCCAGCAATCTCGGCGCAAGAAAGACGGTATTTTCTATACACCTGACTACATCGTCCGTTACATCGTAGATAATTCGCTTGGTGCATATCTGCGAGAACATGAAGACAAGTTCAAAGACGAGTTTGCGCTTAAGGGCGACATCAATGACAGAAACTATGAGAAGCGTGAAAAACAAGCCTACAACAAATATCAGGAGTTTCTACAGAACGTCAAAGTGGTTGACCCTGCTTGTGGCTCGGGTGCGTTCTTAGTTTACGTCTTTGACTATTTACTCGCAGAAAACAAACGTGTTGCGAGTATACTTGGCAACAACTTATTTAGTAGCGATGACTACATTAAATCAATTCTGCAAAACAACATTTACGGTGTTGACCTTAACGATGAATCAGTAGAGATTACCAAGCTATCGTTGTGGCTTAAGACCGCCCAAAAGGGCAAGAAACTCACAGCGTTGGACAACAACATAAAGTGCGGTAATAGCCTGATTGACGACTCGGAAGTTGCTGGCGACAAAGCCTTTAACTGGCAAGAGCAATTCCCAGAGATATTTAAGAATGGCGGATTTGATGTGGTAGTTGGCAACCCGCCGTATGTTTTCTTGCGCAGTAACAATATGAGCAAGCCAGAGGGTCTTTACTATCGTGATAAATATATTCTCTATAAGCTCAAGCCTAGAACTGACATATACTTCTTTGAAAAAGCCTTTGAGATACTAAAGACGGGCGGCTATCTATCTTTTATATCTCCAAATAACGTATTAACTATCCGTTCGTTAGCTGATTTCCGTAAATACTTTTTGGAAAATACGTCAGAAATTAACATTGTTAATATCTATGGAAAAGTTTTTTCAGATGCAAATGTTGATACTATGATTTCGACATTCAAAAAAGACCAGACCAGCAAGAATCTTACTGCTTATAATATGACAGACGGCGAACTTACTGAAATCCTAAGAATTGATAAGAACATTTTTGTTGATGGCGACAACATTATTAACTTTGAAATGTATCAAAGTCCTGAAAAAGCGAACCTTGTGAAAAAGATTGAATCTGGGCGGCAAAATCTAAAGGACATAGTCGCCATTTCAAATGGACTGGTTGCCTACAAGCTTGGTAACGGAACGCCTGAACAAGATAAAGAAATGGGTCAAAAACGAGTCTACCATTCTCATGTACCGAGTGGGTCTGATTGGAAGCCTTATTTTGGCGGAAGTGATGTAAAGCGATACTATGCAGATTGGTCTGGCGAGTATATCAAATATGGGAATAACCTGGGAGAACCAAGACGGCTGGAGCTGTTCGATAAGATGCACCTGCTTGTTAGAGTGATTCCATCACAACTGCCACACTCCATACAGGCAATGGTCGTTCCTGAGAACTATTATAATGACCAAAATTATATAGTAGTTTACGGACGAAATGATGATGAGGTCTCGCTATTGCCAGCCTTATGCGGTATCTTAAACTCTAAGTTGATATCGTTTTGGTTTGTAAATAAGTTAGGTAAGATGCAGCGCGGATTATTCCCGCAAATGAAAGCTGGTGAATTAGCTAATTTTCCTATCGTTGTGCCAAATGATGATATCAAAGAACTTTCTATAGCAATGCTTGACGCAATCGCCACCCTGCAAAACAAATCGAACAGTTTTAGAAAGTTAATATCATCTGAGTATGGTATTGAAAAATGGGCAGCCAAACTCAACAAATGGTGGACGCTTGATTTCGCCGACTTCGTAAAAGTCCTCAAAGTGAAGCTATCTCTCCAGCAAAAAGACGAACTCCTCCAACTCTTCGAAAAGTACAAAAAAGAATGTGCCGAACTCGATACCCAAATCCAAAAAACCGACCAAGAAATCGACCAGCTTGTCTACAAACTCTACAACCTAACCCCCGAAGAAATCACCATTGTTGAGAAATTATGACAAAGGAGTCGCAACAGATAGGTCAAGCGATAACAGATGTTGAGGAAAGTTTTACAGCTTTTGTAAGTATCGTGCCTCAAAAAAGCAAACAAAGATATTACTTCACGCTTTTGAGTGATTACCACGAATATACGGTATCTACTGGACGTTCAATACAAGCGTTGATAGAGAATGGAGACAAAAGCCATACGCTGGCAATTATTGCACTACTCAGACTCTTGGCAGAAAGCATGTCAATTATCAACGAGGTTCGTAAGCTGGAGGGTCCAGAACTAAGGGATTTCATAAAGGCATACAAAGACGGTAAACATTTTCCAAAGTCTGACGACAAAAAGTATCCTGTTAATGTCCGTCAAACATACACACAAATGGTGGCAAGAATCCCTACGAATCCCAGCAAGCCTACTGTATTGAAGAAGTTATATAATGAATGTTCAAAAACAATCCACTTTTCAGGAAAGACAACGGCACTTCTGGACGGAAATGATTACGATACTGCCATTAAGTGGACTTTGTGGTTCTTACAGTTTGCAGCAGCGAACAATCTAAGAGCAAAAGAGTCAGTACTTGAGAAAGTAAATGAAAGATTGAAAAATGGGAGCAAGAGGAAATATGTATCTCTCTAAATCCGACTCTTTATTACCTAAGGTGATAAAATAGAACCAGTTAAAAGGAAGCTGGAGTAGTAAAAAATCCAAAAAACTTGCTCCAACAAATATTCGCATGAGTTTTAACCGTTTATACCCAGATAATAATGCCAATGAGATAACCAAAGGCTTTCCGCCTTTCTTGCAAGACTCTGTATTCAGATGGATTAGCGCCCATGTACAGGGCCATACGCCTCAACCATCAGTGTATAACACTATGTACACAACTATCAGCGATAGTTTTAATGCAAAAATTAGCGCTGCTTTTAGACGCAGCTTTGGAGATAATTTAGAAGCGCACACTGCATCAATATCAGGCAATAATGAGCTTATCGCAGATTACATCAACTACCTTCTACAGACATACCCAGATGATGCATCGGCCAGGGAGCTTGAGGACATATTAAGTGGGGCAAATTCAGAATATACAGTTCATTCTGAGTCTAAGCCGGTACGGCAAAATAATCAGGGGCTTCCAGATCCAAATTGGCACAGTGTGTCCATAAGTTTGCAATTCAGAGTTCCAGAAGAAGCTGACTTACAGCTTTCACAGCTTGAGGATAATAAACGCATACAGCAAGCGTGGAATGACCTATACGATGTATCGCGTCAAAATCTCCCTAGCGTAGTGCAGAAATCACTAGATCAGCTAGCGGGAGCAATCAGGGACAGACTCTACCCAGATGACAAAACGACCAACTTAGGTAAATATGCAAAGCAAATCTCAGATAATATTGATAAACTGGACTTACCGAAAAAAGATATTCTTGATTGGCCATCATTAATAACCTCATTGACTTCTTTTGTTAATAAAAGAAGCGTACATAACTCTGGCACTGACAACGATCCAGATTATGAAGATGCACACACCGTATTGCATCTGAGTATTGCTTTAATTACCATCCTAAAAGACAAGAATACAAAGTAAATGCATTTATCTAAATCCGATTTCCTGAAATACCAAATCTGCCCTAGCTATTTTTGGCTATGGAAACACAAACGTGAGTTAGTGCCATCCGATGATCAGGAAGAGGTTGCCAAGCAGCGGCTTGAACAAGGTAACGAAATTGAACGCTATGCCCGCACACTATTCAGTAATGTGGCCCTAGTACAAGCCAAAGGTCATCAAGCAAAGCCCGAAACTGAAAAGCTAATTGCGAATGGCGCTAGAACTATCTTTCAAGCAACCGTTGTGACCGACAACGGTTTATTGGCTATGGCTGACGTATTGGAGTATGACGAGGCACAAGACGGCTGGGTTCTATACGAAATAAAGTCCACGAATTCTATCAAAAAGGAGCACTATAGCGACATTGCATTTCAGCGGGTAGCTTTTGAGACTGCTGGCTACAATATCGTTAGTACCTACGTAGTGCATATGAATAAAGAGTACGTTCGTAACAGCGAAACCGTTGATGTTGGTAGTTTGCTCACAAAAACTTGTGTTGACGAGCAAGTAGCAGAGCTGATCGAAATAATTCGCCAGCAAGTTAGCGATGCCCTACATCGTTTGAAGGACAAGACCGAGCCAAAGGGTTGTAGTTGCCGTTTACTTTCGCGTGGCAAACACTGCCCGACTTTCCGGTATTTTAACCCCGATGTTCCTGAGTATTCCGTTTTCGACATTGCTCGCATGCAAGGCAAGAAACTAGCTAGCCTAGTAGATGATGAGATCTTTAGTCTTACTGACGTGCCTGACGATTTTAAGCTAACCCCACCACAAGCCAAGCAAGTACAGGTAGCAAAATCTGGCGAACCGATTATAGACACTGCTGGCATAGCCCTCATGCTTGATGAACTGAGTTATCCGCTGTACTTTTTGGATTACGAAAGCATTTCTACCGCTCTGCCAATGTTCAATCGCTGCCATCCATACCAGCAAGTACCATTCCAGTATTCGTTGCACGTTCTAAAGGAAGCAAACGCAGAGCCTGAACATTACGAATACTTAAGCACTGATGCTAGCACTAATCCTATAGAAGAACTGGTCAGTACCATGAGAGATCACATTGGCAATACAGGTAGTGTCTTAGTTTGGCATAAATCGTTCGAGGTTGGCAGAAACGCTGAAATGGCAACGCTCTACCCTGAGTATGCTAATTTCCTGCACGGTGTTAATGACAGGGTATTTGATCTGAAAGACATTTTTGCGAAACAGCTCTATGTACACCCAGATTTCAAGGGCAGTTGCTCCATCAAGGCCGTATTACCCGTACTGGTACCCGAGCATTCGTATAAAGACTTGGATATACAAAAGGGTGATGTTGCCGCTGTAAGGTGGTTTGATGCAGTTACGGGCGCTCTGAATCCTGACGAAGCCGAGAAAACCTACAACGACTTACTCAAATACTGCAAACTTGATACCTTGGCAATGGTAGAGATATTGAACCGTCTAACAAGTATTCGTTAGTTTTGTATACTTGTTACTAGGTCATTGTCGAAGTAGACGTAGTTTGCGCCGTATATCGGGTTGCCGAATACCCACTGCTCGTGAGTGTTACCACCGGTTATAGTGCGGTTTATATCGCTCGGGCTACCCCATGCGTACACAACCTCTACTTTTGTCATACCGATAGCGACCTTACGTTCTGCTACTGACTTAATCCATGCTTCTTGGTTAGCATAGCCATCTCGCTGTAAGTACAGCAGCCCTATAAGTATCTTGCACTCATCAGCGGTAATACCTTTTCTGTTATCTGCCATAGGCCAGCCATCTGCGTGTAGGGTTGGCTCGTTTACAGTTATGTCTTGGTGATTGGCGCAGTATACGGGGGCGTAAGTATCCAGTACTTTTTGGTAGGAGGCTTCAGCTTCTTTTTTCTTTTGTTCTTCTTCGGCTTGCTTTTGCTCGGTGGCTTGAGCAGGGCTGTTATTCTGGCTGGTCTGATTGCCGGATTCTTCCGAGCCGACAGCACCGATAGCTGCAATAACGACAAATGCTGTGATGGCGATTTTTGCCCACTCCGGGAACTTCTTTGATTGCCACATTAGTACAAACAGCACTATTGGGAACGTCAGTGTAATGACTGACAGAATAATAAGGACAACGCCCCATGATTTTTTATGCCAAGGCTTCTTTGATAACTTCTTCTTATTTGGTTGTTGCATAGCTTTCTCCTTTGCAAGCGACAAGTAATGACACATGCCAGCGATGAAAGCTAGACCAAATAAAAAGGACAGCCACGCTGGACTGTCTAGGACCCAAACAAGCAGTTATGCCTATTCTTTTTTACGTAGCTGCCCATTTTACGGCATAACTACGCAACGGAAGTTACGTTAACTAATTGTTTGAATCCTAGACAAGTCCCATTATATCTCAGTTCTGTTCTTTTCCTCCTGTATTTGTTTTTCGGCTTGGTCCCGAAGTTTAGCAATAACATTAAAGACTTCAAAATCATTTCCAAATGCAGCCTTATCTAATAAGTCATACACTACGGATTCGAAGAATCGTAGACGTTTCAATTCTGCCGAGCTTACACCTGCATAACGCTTGGAATTATGATCCAGCCAGTATCGTATGCCCTGTAAGTTGCCAAGGCTAATTGACTCAAGTAACTTGGACTCCGCAAAGTCGTTCATTTTCTCGCGCCCCTTAGTTATCGCTGCTTCAGCTTCTTCCTTAAAGGCCGGATCTGCCACGCACCACCGGTAAAAGGTGGAGCGGGCAACTCCGATTTTCTTGCAAGCTCGTTCTATGAGAGGATTATTTACCAGTTCGTTCAGCAGCTGTCGTTTCTGCTTTTTGGTCTTTGCCCTCATGGATCCGCTTCCTCTTTAACCCTGTTTCTTTTTCCCACCTTCGAATGGCTATCTCGGCATAGACTGGAGATTTCTCCATGATATAGCACCTGCGGTTTAGCTTGGTGGAGGCAATAAGCGTACTGCCCGAGCCACAGAAAGGTTCGACCACCAAGTCACCACGCTTCGTTAGCACCTTAATGTACGGGATTAGTATCTCCAGAGGTTTTACGCCGAATATGACAGCTTGTCCTGAACTTTGTTCATCGGCGGCATTGAAGTCAATAAAGTCAGTCGGTAAGTACTTTTTGCCTTTTTCGTAACCTTCCCACTGGGGGCGACCCGATGTAGCGAAAAGGGCGGACTCGTAGGTCTCCTGGAGACCGCTTTCTTCCTCATCAAGGTTGTAGGGGACTTCGCCCGAGGCTCCAACCATAGCGATGTCGTATTTACTAAAAAACTTGTACTTAGCAGCAAATCCTTGGTTGCGGTTAGGCAAGTGCCATATGATCATGTTTTTAATCTTCCAGTGTTTCTCCATCTCGTTCCATATGGTGCGCATATTCTTCCAGTTCTCGTAGCAGATGATGCTGAAGTCCGACTTGGCGACACTAGCGATATTACCCATCCATAACTCAGTAAAGTTGTCGGGTAGCACGTCAGTTTCGAGATAACGCCGGTTTCGCTTTGAGCCGAAGCCAGTCGTGGGCTTGCCGTGCCGCTTGGCGTGCAAGTAATCAAGTATATATGGAGGGTCTGTCAGACATAGATCAGCTTTCTCGCCGTTCATGAGTTTCAGCATGTCTGCTTCAATAGTGCTGTCACCGACCATTAGCCGTGAATCGCCGAGCTGGAATACATCGCCTTTTTGCAGTTCAATTTTGGTGATGCCTAGCTTGTTTAGCTCCTTCTTCAGGCTGTAATTACTTTGCTCCTCGTCATCCTCGATCTCAAAGATGTCATCAATCTCCTCGCTGGAAAATCCTACATCGTCCAGTATGGATTCGTCAAAGTCTTTGAGTAGGGCAAAGTCCCATTCACCCAAGTTCTTATTAAGACGTAGGTTCAGCTCTTTTTCTTTGGCAAGGTCTGGGATGTTGACGTATGCTACCGGCACCTCGGTGTAGCCCAGCTCTTTAGCTACCTTGAGCCTAAAGTGACCACCAATTACTACATTCTCTCGTCTTGGTGCTTGGTTGCAGAGAATCGGATCTACCATGCCAAAACGCATGATGCTTTCGGTTAGTTGCTCAGTTGCCGAGTCACTCCATTTGCGTGGGTTGTATTCTGAGCTCTTTAGTTCTTTTATATTTACCATTTTTATTTTTAACTCGTGCGTATTTGTCGCCATAGCGGCAGCTCCTTTTTGCAGGCAAGGGTATGACCAGACTCGTGGCAAATAAAAATACCGCTTGCTGTTGACCACGCCTTGCCAAAATTAAATTAGTTTAATCTTGGCTAATACGCCTTAATGGTCAACTGCGAAACGGCTAAATCTCCGTGGATTATACGCTAGTTGATATGTGCAGTTAAGCACAGCAAATTGCTGGTGTCAAAAGCCATTACTTTGTAAATGTCACAAGTAGTGAAAAATAGTATAAAACAGATCGAAAATGCATATATTACATCAATACCAGGCTCAGAACTGACAAGCTAATTAAGGCTGCACATTCTATTAAGCTCATCGTGGTAAAAGGCATCTTTATGACTCTTCCGAGTATTCCACAGGATAGCTGGTTTCGCTGTATATACACATCTTTAATTACCCCAATGCTGGCAACTAAGCCGACAATGAGAGTAGTGATGTTACGAAAATGTGGGAGTATGTCGATAAGATACATTCCGGAAAGCCCTAATAGAATAAAGGGATATATCCGCGCGTACACTTTTGCTCGCTTGGCCACAAAGTCATAAGTAGAAAACGTTAATACAAACATTCTATAATCCAGCAGTTTGATAGCCGCAAAAGCAAGCATGAATATTCCCAAATACCATTGTATAAATGTTAATGTTGTCTGCTCGTTACCTAAATTGAATAGAACGTATGACACCACAAAAATCAGTGCCAACAAAAAGGTGAGCTGAATTTGTCCGACAACTAGGCCACTCCTTAGGCTGCCTGGGTCACTTTTTGGTTTCATAGTCAGAATTATACACCCCAGCGAACAAATACTTGTTAAGTGATCATTTCCTTTAGTTAGCAAAAATGAGACACCCTATAGTAGTGTCTCATTTGTCGCACTTATCTCTGTTGCGATACGTTTTGCATGTAGGTCCATTTCTATCAAACAATCCATGTATTGAGTCAGCTGCTTAAGCGCCTCAGGGTTCATGACCGGTATGCGGAGCCAGACCAAGCAGTCAAAAAGGTAGGCCGTGTTCCTAGGCCGATCCCCTTTAGTTAAGTACTGGGTTACTTAACTTCAAAATCTAGGATGAGTGCGTTGTGATCGGAAATGATCGTCTCATCCATTGAAAAGTCATTGACGTGGATTTCATCATTTACAAAGATATAATCGCACACCTCATTTTTGTACGTCAGTCTGGAGCGGGTCGTTTCAAGTGAACGCTCTACCGGAAGGTTATGCAAGAAGCTGTCAAGTAGCTTAATTGATTCACTTTCCGGCGCGAGATTAAAGTCACCGCAAAGAATCACCGCTCCGTCCAGTTGTTTTATGTAGCCAGCGATCTGCGTGACTTGGCGTGCGGTCTCTTCATCGCCCAGCTTGTGTGAATCGATGTGGTGTCCATGATGGTTCAAGATGTTTAGTTTTTTATCGCCAACCTCAATCAATGCATGCTGGAATGCGCGGATATTGTAGTCATCTGTATCGAAATCGAAATCATCTGTATGCTCGCCTCGTGTAAAGACGGTGCTTGTTTGAGAAAACGGAAGGCGAGAGTACGTCGCGTTTCCGAACGTCATTTGCTTATTTCCCAGTTTTGTCGCTAACAACGGGGAAAAGAATTGCTGATCCAGTCTGAGGCTGTCTCCAATCTTCTGGTACGAACTTACCAGACCTAAAGAGAAGCCGTCATAATCAATGGCTTCTTGCATGCATGCAAAATCTAGATTCAAAGTCTCTAAGTGTTTAAGTAAGACTCGTTCTAAGCGTCCTTGCCACACATTAAGGGACATAATCTTCATACAACAACTATTATACTAAACTATACTAAAAAATCACGGGTTCAAGACCGACAGGTGGAGCCAGACCAAGCAGTCAAAAACCCTGACCGGGTTCCTAGCTCCACCCTTTGTTATAATTCTCGAGACTAGCTCTGCACAACTATCCCCAAAGCCGGCAACATAATCGGCAGATTGCCAAGCCGAGCAAGGTAATAAGCAAGTGTTTGGGGTTTTTGTTGGCTTTTAGTGCTGTTGCCATTATTGCTCATGGTAGCATAAACAACAAAGAGACGGTACGAGGGTATAATAGGGTTATGGCCGAAATATTCACGATTGGACATTCCACTCGATCCATCGAGGAATTTATCGAGTTATTAAAGATAAACGGGGTGAAACGACTAGTAGATATTCGCACCGTTCCCCGGTCGCGCCATAATCCGCAGTTTGAGCGGACGGCGCTCGAAAAGTCATTGCCAAGTCATGGCATCGACTACGTATACATGAAAGAGCTGGGCGGCCTGCGGCCAAAAGTTAAAAACTCATTAAATCTAGGGTGGCACAATGAATCGTTCCGGAACTATGCCGACTATATGCAATCCCCAGAGTTCGCAAACGGAATCGACACGCTCGTAAAGCTTGCTGCAGAAACACCAACCGTAATTATGTGTGCCGAAGCGGTGCCATGGAGATGCCACCGTTCGCTGGTCGGCGATGCGCTGCTGGTCCGCGATGTCAGAGTTCGCGACATCATGAGCGAAACGAGCACAAAGGACCATACGTTGACATCGTTTGCGGTCGTTGACGGCACAAAGCTAACCTACCCAAAAGACGATTCAGAAAGATAATCCAGGTGAAAAACAGTTCTCCAGATTTCCTTGGCAATCCGGTCGAGCCGGTAGCCAGTCTGCGTCAATCGCCAATCAGGCTGCTCGCGGATTGTCTGTCGAGCACCCCTTGCACCGACGGGCTTATCGGCTTGTCCGTGCGGTGGATGCAGCCGATCCAGCAGCAGGGGCGGCGTTTGCCTTCTTGCAACTCCGTGACCGTCCGCTTGATGTGGTTTTTCCTGGTTTCCGCTTGTTTAACGGTAATAGTCCAGCAAATCCACTCATTACGAGCCAGCGGCGTCAGGCTGGCCCAGGCCGTTCGGGCGGCCGGGGCAGCAGTAAGGGCTTTTCGCAGGTCTACCGGCATTGTGTGCACCGTGCCGCCAGCTAGTTCTTCTTTGGTCATACATATATCTTACCCCAGCTACCATTCTTCTATCAAGGAACGCCACTGTATCGTGGTTCTAGCCTCCGTTACTATGGAAAGCCGAACCTCTGCTATAATGGAACCATGCAGAAGATAGCCACCAAAATATTTATCGGTGCGTCAGTTGTCTTTGGTGTCTTGGGCATTTTGACAGTGCTCACCTCATCTAACGACAATGAAAACTCAATCTTACACAAACTGTTGTTCGTAACCGTTTTTGTCATATTGCCATCGTTCGCGCTGAGTGTTGCCGGTAAATACTTGAACGGTAAGTAGTGCTATGGCGCAAAAAATTACACCAAATCTGTGGTTCGACGGCAATGCCAAGGAGGCGGTCGACTATTATGTGTCGGTTTTTCCGGACAGCAAGATAATTTCTACGCTTCACTACCCAAACAGCGCTGAGGAAGGCCTGGCCGATTTCCAGCTCGACATGGCCGGCAAGGTGCTGACCATAGATTTTGAACTTGGCGGCTTGCGCTTTACGGCCATTAACGCCGGGCCGGAATTCACGTTTAGCGAAGCAGTTTCGTTTGCGGTCACTTGCAAAGACCAGGCCGAGATCGACTACTTCTGGGAAAAACTCTCCAGCGTGCCGGAAGCCGAGCAGTGCGGCTGGTGTAAAGACAAATACGGCGTAAGCTGGCAAATCGTGCCCGAAAATATGGAAGAACTGATGAAAAAACCCGGTGCTTACGCCAAAATGATGCAAATGCATAAAATCGTCATCACGGATTTTTAAATAAGGAGGAACTATGACCGTAAAACTTAACAGCTATATCAATTTTGACGACAACGCCAAGGAAGCCATGGAGTTTTATAAATCCATCTTTGGCGGCGAGGTTTTTATGGACACGTTCGCCAGCTTCGCATCTGCGGACATGCCGGTTGCCGATGAAGATAAAGACAAAATCATGCACGCCTATCTTAAGGGCGACAATGGCATCGAACTCATGGCCGCCGACACACCAAAAGGTATGCCATTTAATAAAGGAGCACGGATCACGCTGACGCTCAACGGCGACGACGAGACCACATTACGCGGCTACTGGGACAAGCTCATCAAGGACGGCAAAATCACCGTGCCGCTGGAAAAAGCGCCGTGGGGCGACACATTCGGTATGCTCACCGACAAATTCGGCGTCAACTGGATGGTCGACATCGGCCCTGCCCGGTAGTACGTTCAGCCGATACGCAAAAGCAAGAAGCGGGTTACCGTGTACGCCACCAAAAATATGGCGATGAGCAACAGGGCATAGCCTATAGCTTTCTTCCAGGTCAACGGCTCTTGTTTGGGATTCTTTTTTGTTACCTTCTTTACCATAGTATGCGTATTAGTATAGCAAATAAGGCGGCGGCAGGGAAGCCGCTAGTGGTAATTTGAGAAAATTAGCGTGTGCGGCCAGGAAATGCTATATTCTAAGCATAGGCATTGTGAAAACCACATTTTAGGAGGGGTTATGAAACGAAAACTATCCGCATTTTGGCAAAGTGCAGCGGCACTCATGCTGGCAGTCAGCGGCCTTTTAGTAATTATTCCGGCGGGGCAGGTGGCCGCGCTGGGCAACGTCTGCGTCTGGACGGGCAACGGTGCTGACAGCAACTGGTCAACCGTTGAAAACTGGAACGATTGTGCCGACGGCGCACCGACTAACGGTGACGAGCTGGTGTTCCCCTCTGTGGCAGATCGTAAGACCAACACAAACGACCTCGACAACCTGAGTATCGTTATCTTATCCGTGTTTGACGACTACAACATATCCGGCAACGCTTTCACTATCACCGATGGTATTGAGGCCGACAACACCGGCGGGCTCAGTACGACTATTGCCAATAATCTGACGTTCGGGCCTAATGGCTCGGGCAGTTCCGATGACTTTGTGATTAGTCATACCACCACTAATTTCGGTAATCTTTTGCTAAACGGTACCATCTCCCTGGCAACAGCTAATGATGGTGAGGTAATTATCGTTGGCGGTATTGTCGGCCTGGGCGACACCAGCGGCAGCACCGGAAGCATTACTATCAATGATAGCCAGGTCAGTTTCGGCGGAGCTTCTAACTTCACCGTGGCCGACGCCATTACCATGCTGAATAATTCGGCACTTTTCTGCGGTGCCAGTGACTGCCTTGGTAACAACAGCAACCCGCTGGCGGTTGAGGGCACCAGTACACTGCTGGTGCATAACGACTTCACACTGAACAACCCGGTTACTTGCAGTGTCACCGGCGCTGACGACTGTATATACAACAATAGCGCCGGCTCCGATATTATTTTGGAGGGCCCAATCACGCTTGACGGCGGCACACAGGGTATCGGCACGCAGGGCTCGGCTGGCATGACCATTACCATTAACAGTGATATTGACGGCACCGGTAACCTGAGCCTGGGACCCGGCGGGATTTTTGTTAACGGCGACAATACCTTTTCGGGCAACGTAACTGTAGCCGGCAATGTAGTCCTGGGCAGCAGTACTGCGTTTGGCGATGCCGATAATGACGTGACGGTGTATGACAATACTTTCGGAACCTTACTGCAGCTTGATGGTGTCAACTATCCGTACGATACCGAACTGCATGACAACGTTATCTTTGGGGCTACCGGCACCAGTACTGCGCAAATAGACGGACTGATTTCGGTCGTGGGTGATAATGTCAGCATCAGTCGTACGGCTGATGCTACCATAGCCTTTAACGGCGGTGTCAATTTGGATAGTCGGGATATTGTGTTTGCCGGTTCAGCCAGCGGTGCTGGTGAATTCTGGATTTTTAGTCCCATCAGCGGCACCGGTAATGTCACCTACGCAGGGGGCTCGGTTATCAAAGCCGGTGACGACACGTATGTCGGCGACACTACGGTTAGCGCCGATACCACGGTAACCAGCGGACAGGCCAGCGCCTATGGCCCGGCCGGCAATACCGTGGCTGTCGAAAGCGGCGGCACTATCGTGCTGGCCGGTAGCAGTAACTACACGCTAGCGGCAGATGTGGCCGGTGACGGCATGGTGCGGCTGATTGGCTCCGGCACTCGTGAATTTACGTCACTGAGCGGCTTTACCGGCACCATAGATATCGAGGATGACACAACCTATCGGGTCGACGGCAACACCGCAGAACGCGTTAATGTTGCCATTAATGGCGGCACCTTGAAAGGTAATGGCACCGTTGCCAGCGTACTGTTGCTGCACGGCGCACTGTCACCCGGGGATTCACCGGGTATCATTACCGTCACCGACAACCTAACACTCTCGGCCAGCCCGGCTGCCTTCGAAGTGGAAATTAACGGCACCACGGCTGGTACCGACTACGACCAGGTAGTCGTCGGCGGCACCGCCGAACTCAACAACGCCAAATTAGACATTTCACTTGGTTTTACGCCAGCCGCAGGGGATAGCTTCACGATCCTAAGAGCAGACACGGTCAACGGCCAATTCGATGGTCTGGCCGACGGCGACAGCTTTAGTGTCAACGGCACAGTATTTACCATTCACTACATCATCGATGCTTCCGGAGAAGACAGTGTCGTGTTGCGCGTAGTCGGCCCCAGCCAGGGCGGGGGCTTGCTGGCCAACACGGGGCAATCCATACTCCTGGCAGTAATCGGCGGCGTGACACTTATATCACTGGCCGGCGCAACCAGGTTCTTCAAACCGCGTAAAGTCTTCAGCGCCATTTAGTACGTATGTCGCCGGTACCATAAGTAGCCGTAACGACACCGCGATATAGAACGTTTATGCTTATGGTACAATAGGCTCGTGGCTAGAAAACACCTAAAATACCTACTGATTGGCATTGCTGTAATTATCGTTTTGTTTTTCCTTACCGTCTTCGGTATGATTGCCATTTCTAAAATTCGAGTTGACCGCCAGCAGGCAAAACTGGAGCCATTTTACCAGACGAGCGGTTTACCGCTTGACGGGCCGATGGGCGAGATTGTCCGGCAAGAGCCGCTGGGCGTGTCAGTAGACGGCGGTACCGGCTTGCGGGTCTTGTACCGCACTCAACAGGCTAACGGCAGCCCGACTTTTTCTTCGGGCATGATCTTTATCCCAAGTACTCCGGCCACCTCGCCCCGGCCGATTTTGGCTTGGGCGCACGGTACATTAGGAATGGGCGAGCAGTGCGCGCCTACCCGCACGCCCAACCCGCTCGATTACGTTCCGGGGCTGAGCGAAATGCTTAAAAACGGCTGGGTAGTGACAGCCACCGACTATGCCGGCCTGGGCACGCCGGGTATTCAACAGTATCTGGTTGGCCGCGCCGAAGCCTACGATGTCCTCAACAGCGTCCGCGCCGCCCGCTCCCTCGGCGAAGCCCAGGCCGGCAGCACCTTCGCCGTCTGGGGCCATTCGCAAGGTGGCCAGTCGGCGCTGTTTACCGCCCACGAAGCAGCCAGCTACGCACCCGAGCTCCAGCTGGCCGGTACCGTGGCCGCAGCTCCGGCCGCCGAACTGCTGCCGCTGCTTAACGAGCAATTTAACTCCGCCGCCGACTGGGTAATCGGACCCGAGGTCGTGATATCGTGGCCCAGCGCTAACCCCAACCTGTCAATCGAAGAAATCGTCACGCCGGCCGGCCAACGCAGTTACCAAAAAATTGCCAACCGCTGTATCGGGGTAGCAGCCCTTGGCGGTTTGATCCGTACCAATCTTAAACAACGCTTTTTCTCGGCTAATCCGGCCGACGTGCCGGACTGGCAGGCCGAAGCCAGGCGTCAAACTGCCCCCGTTCTAGCAGCCGATCAGCCGGTAATGGTTGCCGAAAGCACCACCGACCAAGTCGTCCTGCCAGACACCACGGCCCTATACATAGCTAACGCCTGCGCGGCCGGCTCGGACATCACTACACTGTGGCTATCCGACGTCACCCATATGGAACTGGCAAAAGTTATCGCACCGAACGCCCTGGCCTGGATTGGCGACCGCTTTGCTAACCGGCCGACCAGCCCGACCTGCAACCAGCCGTTGCCCGTTGCGCCGGCGGCAAGCCTGTAAGTAATGCTGGAGTGGCTAGTACTGCTGACAGCCGGATTTGTCGGCGGCGTACTCAACGCCATCGCCGGCGGCGGTTCGTTTATTATCTATCCCATTTTGTTGAGTCTGGGAGTAGCGCCGGTCAGCGCCAACGCCAGCACCAGCCTGATCGTCCTGCCCGGGCAGGCCAGTTCGGCCCTTGGTTATCGACGCTACATTCGTAAGCTGCCCAAATCATATTATCTGCTATTAATCCCATGTTGTCTGGGCGCAATCTTGGGCGCCGTTTTGTTAGCCCGCACACCCGACGCCGCTTTCGAATGCATCGTACCGTGGTTTATTATTGGCGCCACCGTCCTGTTCGGGCTGCAAGGCCGCGTGCATCACTGGCTCTACGGCGCCCGGCAGCGCCGTTTACGCCAAAAATACGGAGCCGGCATTATCGTTCTATTGTTGGTAGCCATGTTCGGCCTGTCGGTCTACGGCGGCTATTTTGGAGCCGGCTTCGGCATTATGATGCTGGCCTTTTTGGGTCTGACCAAGCTCACTAACATCCATCAGATGAACGGCCTCAAAAACATCATAGGTACTATTTTAACGACCGTCGTTGCCAGCTACTTCGCCATGGAGGGCCTGATAGCTTGGCATGTTTTACCGCTACTAATCATTGGCAACGTTGCCGGCGGCTGGATTGGCGCCACCTACAGCGAGAAATTACCGGTTTCGCTTATCCGCGGTTTTATTGTCGTCGTCGGCCTGATACTGGCGGCCGTCCTCTTTATTCGAGCCTACTAACTCCCGGATAGTTGCAATCTATTGACAAATGTGATATAATGTAAGCATACAGGATACTTACTTGTCAAAATGCTGCCGGATATGGGCCGCCGAATACTCCCACTTGGCGTCGGTTTTTTTGTGAGGATTAAAAATATTGGCCGGGTCAAAAATGCGCTTGGTCTTCTTAAAAATCTCTAACATCTTGGGGCCGTACATATAGACCAGCCAGTGGCCGCGCACCAAGCCGTCGTTATGCTCGCCGGCCGTGGAGCCGCCGTATTTCAGCACCAGATCGTTCACTTCGTGCATAGCCGGCGCCAGCTTGTGGCGATCACGAATCGTTTCCAACCGCATCAGCGGAATAACGTGAAAGTTGCCATCGCCCATATGCCCGGAGACGGTAGCCAGCAGCCGGTACTTGTTAATAATCCGCCGCAGCTGCGGCAAAAATTCCGGCAAGTGCTCGGGCGGTACCACGATGTCATCAATAAACGGCGCGGTATGTTTATTCTTAACCTTTTGGCGCAGAATATTAAAACTTTCGCGGCGCATAATCCGAAACTTCCAGGCCTTGGCCGGCGTATTGCCCTCTTCCATGGCTATAATTTTATACAACTCAAGATCCCGGTGCATAGCCGCGATTTTTTGGTTAACGTCCTCTTGCGAGTCACCGGTAAATTCAATTAGCAAGACAAACTTGGGGCGGCGCCTAAACAGCGTTACCGCGTCCGGAATAAGCTGCAGGCCGAGCCTGAGAAGCCCCCACCAACCAACGATGCTGCGGAAATACGCGAAATATTTAAGAGAAGAATTGAGCGTGTAGTTATCGAATGACTCAAAGGTAGCCGGAGAGTGCTGCAGCACCGTGTTGACGATGCCGCCGAGCTCTTTGGTATTTTTGAGGAAGCAAATCAGCGTGCCGGAATATTTGGGGTTGGGAACCAACCGGAACGTGATGTCGGTTATCAGACCCAGGGTGCCCTGGGAGCCGACAATCAGTTTGGTCAGGTCAAAGACGCCGGTTTGGCGATCCCAGACATCCCACAGGTTATAACCGGTAGTATTTTTGGTAACTTTAGGTTTGGCTTGTTTGATCTGGTCGTAGTGGGCTTCGATCAGCTGGAACGTCTTTTTATAGAGTCGCCCTTCGAAATCTTTTTGAGCCATTTTGGCAACTAATTGGCGGCGGTTCAGCGGTTTGACGGCGTATTCTTTGCCGTCAGCAAAAACTACCGTAAGCTGCGTAACAAAATTGATGGTGCTGCCGTATTGCAATGACTTTTCGCCGCCGGCGTTGTTGCTGACCATGCCGCCGACCGTGCAGTACTCGCGGCTGGAAGGGAAGCTTGGCATCAGCGCACCATGCTTGAGGGTGCGGACTTCAAAATCTTTATAGAGAACGCCGGGCTGGACCTGAGCCTTGGCGGCGGTAACTGATTCGATGCGGGTAAAATACTTGGCAAAATCGACAATAATCGAGTTATTGATAGCGCCGCCGGACATGTCGGTGCCGGCCGCCCGGGCGGTTAGTGACAAATCCGGTTTAGCCGTTTTGTTGGCCGCCGTAACTGTGACCAGGCGTTCTATATCTTCGGCCTCTTTAGGATGAACCACCACTTGCGGCTTCATCTCGAAAATCGAGGCGTCGTGGCTGTAGAACTGCCGGGCTTCATCGCTGGTGTCGATGTCACCCTTAAAGCCGCTTTTTTGCAATTTTTGTATTATATCGTCCATGATATTTGCTTGTAGTGTACCTTGAAACACCGGTCGGCGCAAGCCGCTTATGGCAGTATATGGTGTTCCTGCAAAATCGGTTATAATAAGGCAAATGTCACGACGAATTCTTATTTTGGGCGGCGGCTTCGGCGGCGTAAAGGCAGCGCTGGAGTTGAGCCAAGACCCGCGTTTTTCTATTACCCTAGTGTCCGACGAAGATTATTTCCGTTATTATCCGGCGTTGTATCATTCGGCGACCGGCGGTTCGCACGAGGTTTCGGCCATTCCGCTGAGCGAGATTTTTGCCGGCCACCCGGTCAAGGTGGTTAAAGCCCGGGCCGTGCGGCTGAACCGCGCCAAACAGCAGGTAATTACCAAGGGGGCGGGGACGTTCGATTACGATGTGCTGATTGTTGCCTTGGGCGTGGTGACTAATTATTTCGGTATCAAGGGGCTGCAAGAACACTCGTTCGGTATTAAGTCGATGGAAGAAGTAGCGCGGCTGAAAAAGCATCTGCATGAACAGTTGGTTACTGACGGCAAACCGGATTTGCATTACTTGGTGGTCGGCGGCGGGCCGACTGGCGTAGAGGTGTCGGGCATGCTGCCGGGCTACTTAAAACAGATTATGAAATACCACGGCAGCAAACGCCAGTCGGCCCGCGTCGAGCTGATCGAGGCCGCGCCGCGTATCCTGCCCAAGATGCCCAAAACGGTAGCCCGGGTAATTGCCAGGCGCCTGCGGCGCCTGGGCGTCAGCGTCCATGCCAACCAACGCGTCGAAGCGGCGCGGCCCGACGCGCTGGTTATCAACGGCAAGCCGGTGGCAACCAAGACCGTCATCTGGACGGCCGGTATTGCCTGTAACCCGTTTCTGCCCGACAATAACTTCACCTTAACCCCGCATTACAAAGCCGAAGTTAACGAATACCTGCAGACTGAGCCCAACATTTACGTACTGGGCGACAACGCCGACACCCCGTTCAGCGGCGTTGCCCAAACCGCTTTGTACGACGGCGTTTTTGTGGCCGACAACCTCAAACGGCAAGCCGACGGCAAGCTGCCAGAACCATACAAACCTAAGCAGCCGACCTGCGTCGTGCCGGTAGGGCCGAACTGGGCGGCTATTATCCGTGGCAAAATCACCATATACGGGCGCCTGGGTTGGTTTCTTCATCAATTAACCGATCTTTCCAATTACCGCAAATATCAGCCGTGGTGGCCGGCTTCGCGGCGCTGGCGGGCTTTTAACGACAAAGAAGAATCCTGCCCGATTTGCGCCAACGCCCAAGAGACTTAGGCGGGTAGATTAGGCGGCAGCGGCCGAACCGTACTACAATAGCCGGTATGGAAGAGAACATTCCTTTTAGCGAAGAACTGGAACAATGGCTGCATAGTAAGCAGCCGAAGACCCTGCAAACACTTACTCAGGCCGTGGCCGAAAAAAGTTTTGCGTTGATTTTTTTGGTGTTTATGTCAATTCCGGCGCTGCCGCTGCCGACTGGCGGTATAGTCTTATTATTTGAGCTGCTGACAATGCTGGTTGCCTTGCAGCTGGTCATCGGGCGGCGCACCATTTGGCTGCCGGCCCGCTGGGGTAAGATTCATCTCAACCGGACTCTGCGTGTCCGCACCTTGCCGTATCTGATAGCCCGTATTCGCTGGTTCGAAAAATACTCGCGGCCGCGCCTCAGCGGGCTGCTCAGCCAGCGCGACTTTTTGCGAATAGTTGGCCTGCTGGTTTTTATTTTTGCACTAGCTTCTTCGTTGGCGCCGCCATTTTCGGGCCTGGATACCGTACCGGCCCTGGCCGCTATGGGCATTGCCTTGGCGCTGATACTTGAAGATTTCATAATCCTGGTGCTGGGCGTCATATTGGGGGTCATTGGCATACTGCTAGAGGTTTTGCTAGCAACCGCCGCCATTAATCTATTCCATGTATTCTACTCGTAACGAAGGGCTTCGATAGGGTCTTTGCGGGCGGCCTTAATAGCCGGTATTACGCCAAAGACAATACCGATAATCCAAGTAAAGATCAGTATAGCCACGGTCATAGTGACCGGCACCACTGGTTGCAAATTGGTCAATATGGTGATGGCAAAAATAGCCGCCAGCGATAAGCCCACTCCGATCAAACCGCCGACCACCGACAGGGTAGTGGCTTCGACCAGGAACTGATGCATAATCTGCCGGTTGGTAGCACCAACAGCTTTGCGGATGCCAATCTCGCGCGTCCGCTCGGTTACCGATACCAGCATAATGTTAATGATGCCGATGCCGCCCACTAGCAGAGACAGTCCTGCCATGCCGACGATCATTTGCGTTAATAAAGAGATGAGATGATTGTTAGCCGCCAGTTCTTGCTGCCGGTCGAGTATCGTAAAATCCTGTTGGCCGCCATGGGCTTGCGTAAGCCGTTGCGTCAGGGCGGCGTTGACGGTCGCCTGGCTGTGTTTAGTCAGCTGCACCAACACCTGGGCGATGCCGGGCGCGGTGTCGTCGGTCGCTATACTTTCGTAGGGGACGAACACGGCCTGGTTAAGGTCGGTTCCCACCGCGCCCGGCGCACTGGCGAAATTTTCGAACACGCCGCGTACAATATAATCCTGCCCGCGAATGGTCAATGTACGGCCGATCGGCACGTTCTCTTGGAACAGCTGTTCGGCCACCTGGCGGCCAATCACTACTACGTGCCGATTGACGTCGCCGGGCGTAAAGAACGTGCCGAACTCGACCTTCCGGTCGAGTACCGCTGGCAGCTGGTCGGTTGTGGCAATAACACTGCCACCCGTTAGCCGGCGGCCATCAACTTCGGCAAAACCGCTCCCCACAGCCAGCGGTACGGCGGTTTGCACGCCGGGCGTTTGGCGAATAATTTCCAGATCTGTCGTCGTGAACTGGCCGGCGTGCAAACCGCCAAACACGCCGCCGCCTGCTATCAGGGCGGGGTCGGGGCGGCCCGGCCGGATCGCCGTTACATCTTGGGCCAGCTGGTTGATTTGGCCGGCAATCTGCCGCTTAACGCCTTCGCCGATACCAATAGTCACAATCACGGCCATGACACCAATAATAATACCGAACATCGTTAGCAGGCTGCGGCCGCGGGCGTTGCGCAGAGTGTGCAGGGCAAGCTTAATGTTCCGCTGCCTCATGCCGCTTTGCTCCGTTTGACAGTCTTACGCCGCCCGCGGCCAGGTTTAGCTCGCCGCGTTTTACGGCCAGCCTTTTTGGTGGCGCGCCTAGCACCCGATTTGTCGTGGGGAACAGCTTTCATCAACGCCGAGACACCGGCCAGGTCATCCTCCTCGGTCGTACGTGGCAAACTCAAAATGGAGCGGCGGGCCCGCGCCGGTACTTTGCCGATTTCGGTCACTTCGTCGTGAACCACCGCGCCGTCCTGCATATATACGACTCGGTTGGCATAGCGGGTCAGCTCCGGATTATGCGTCACCATCAAAATGGTGTGGCCGCTTTTATGCACCTCGCTTAAAAGCTCCATGACCAAACGGCTGGCATCGGTATCGAGGTTGCCGGTTGGCTCGTCGGCGATAATAATGTCCGGCTGGGTAACCAGCGCCCGGGCAATCGCCGCGGACTGGGCCTGGCCGCCGCTGAGCTGGCGGGGCAGGTAGTACTCGCGCTCCTGCAAACCAACTCGTTCCAGCATAGCGCTGGCTTGCTTAAGGCGCCGGCCTTGCAGGGTGCCGCGGTAAGCCAGCGGCAAGGCCACGTTTTCGAGCACGTTCAGCCGCGGCAACAAATTAAACGACTGGAACACAAAGCCGATTTTGTCGCGGCGGATCTTAGCCCGCCGGTTAGGCCGCAACCGGGCCACCGACCGTTCATTTAATGTGTATGTCCCGTGCGTCGGCCGGTCCAGCAGCCCGATAATATTCATGAGCGTTGACTTGCCAGAGCCGCTCGGCCCCATCACCGCCACGAACTCACCCTTTTCAATGGCCAGGTTGACCTCGTCCAACGCTACGGTCGTAGCATCTCCAAAGCCATACAATTTGCTAACGTCCTTTAGTTCGATTATCGGCATCTGTTATGTATAGTACGCTGTTTTACAGAGGCATTACAAGATGTTTTTGTAGGATTTTTTCAGGTATAATAGTCTGGTTGCCTTTACCAAAGCCTGGCCGCGCGCCAGTTATACGAACAAGGAGAGGTGTCCGAGTGGTTGAAGGAGCACGCTTGGAAAGCGTGTGTGCTGGGCAACCGGTACCGCGGGTTCGAATCCCGCTCTCTCCGCCACAACCAAGTGATACAGGTTCGAACCTAGGCTACCTTAGTCTTTAGCCACTGGATATCGACATCGTGTTCACGCACGACAGCTTTAATAACCTTGACATCAGTTTTCAGCTCATCCACATCTACTTTCAATCGATGAACGTCTTTCTTTATGGCCGGAATGTCACTGACGTACTCAAGAATGACATCAAGTTTGTCCTTGAGCAATTCACCCAGGACTTGTCGTTCCTCATTGTCGGTCAAATCGTGCATAGCATTACTAGTATAAGCCGGCTGTTGGCCGCAACGCAAAAACTATTAAATCTTTATTAAACGGCTCCGAGTATTGACGTTCAGCTAATTGTCGTGCCGATTGTTCCGCCCTGGACAACACGCAAAATAGTGCCGTCGTGCATAGCGTCAAAGATAATAATCGGCATGTCGTATTCCATGGCCAGGCCCATAGCGGCCTTGTCCATAACTTTGATGGCGCCGTCTTCGACAGCTTGCTGATAGGTCAGGGCGGGGAGCCGCACGGCGTCTTTGAACTTGTGCGGGTCTTTGTCGTACACGCCGTCAACCTTGGTAGTTTTCAGGACGGCCTGGCAGTCAAGCTCTAGAGCCAGCTCAACAGCGGCGGTATCGGTCGTCAGGTAAGGGCGGCCCAAGCCGCCGCCAATAATCACTACTCGGCCTTTTTGCAGGTGCTTATTGGCCAAACGGTGTACGAACGGCTCGGCGACTTGGGCCGCGAAAATGTTAGTTAAGCATCGGGTCTTAACGCCCTCGGCCTCGAAAATATCGGTCAATGCCAGGGCGTTAATCATGGTCGCTAACATACCCATGTGGTCGCCGGTGACACGTTGGATGCCGTGGCCGGCAATTTGCGCGCCGCGTACGAAGTTGCCGCCGCCGACCATAATGACCACTTGGCCGCCGGCGGCGGCAACCTTTTGGACTTCGCCGGCCAGCCAAGCGGCTAGTTCCGGATCAATACCGGTTTCAAACTTTCCGGCCAGCTGTTCGCCCGATAGTTTCAACAAGACACGTTTATACTTCGTATCAGCCATTGAACTTTAGTCTAGCAGACTTGGGCGGCCTCGGGCTATACTTTAGCTATGTTAAAGCTTTTTTCATGGAACGTGAACGGTATCCGCGCCGTTATTAACAAGGGCGATTTTCAAAAATTCATCACCGCATACCAACCGGACATCCTCTGCCTGCAAGAAACCAAGGCCGAGCAGGGTCAGGCCGAAATCGACCTGCCGGACTATACCGAGTATTGGTACAGCGCCGCCAAAAAAGGCTACAGCGGCACGGCCATCTTCAGTAAAACCACGCCGCTCAAGGTAGTCAACGGCTTCCCGGAACACATCATCAAAAAGTTCGACATGAGCGGCGACGTCTATGGCGACCCCAATCTAGAAGGCCGCGTCATTGCCGCCGAATTCGAGCAATTCTGGGTTGCCACCGTTTATACGCCTAACAGTAAGGGTGATTTATCCCGCCTGGAACTGCGCCACAAACACTGGGATCCGGCTTTTTTGGCCTACATGAAAGAGCTCGAGAAAACCAAGCCGGTGTTGTTTTGCGGCGACCTCAACGTCGCTCACGCCGAGATTGACCTGGCGCGGCCCAAAGAGAATGTCGGCAAGCATGGCTTTACGGATGAGGAGCGGGCCGGCTTTCAGAAGTTCCTGGACGCCGGCTTCATCGACACGTTCCGCTTGTTGCACCCCGACCAGGCGGAGACCTACACCTGGTGGACACATTGGGCTAACGCCCGGGCCCGCAATGTCGGCTGGCGCATCGACTATTGGCTAGCAAGCAACAGCCTGTCCGGCCGCATCGCCGCTGCCGACATCTACCCGCACGTCATGGGTTCCGACCACTGCCCAACCAGTATAACGCTAAAAGATTAAATACTTATTAATTTTCTTGGCAGTGCAACAAATTTGTGTTTATAATTCCGTACGTCATGAAATATGTACTTGAAGACCTAAAACAATTCATTACCGCCGTCAGCTACCGGCAAACCACAGACACTCAAGACGACATAGACCGGCTCAACCAAAAGGTCGATGTTGTGGAGCAAAATCTGCTCCATAGAATAGACGACCTGCACACTAAAATCGATAGTCTGCTCGGCAGCCACAACCGCAGCGCTAAACAGCAATAAACCACCACTTGCTATACTATGTACTATAAGGAGTTACTGGGTAATGGCAGGTACGTACTGGCACAAGCAAACCGCCGAGGAACCACTGTTCCCGGAGTTGTTATGGAGCCGGCCGGAAAACCGCCGGCACGCCGGCAAGCTGCTAATCATCGGCGGCAATGCGCATGGTTTTGCCGCGCCGGCAACAGCCTACCAGGCAGCCACGCAAGCCGGTATCGGCACCACAAAGATTTTGTTGCCGGATGCCTTACAAAAGACCGTCGGCATGGTTTTGGATAACGGCGAATTTGCTCCCAGTACGCCGAGTGGTAGCTTCAGCAAACAGGCCCTGGCCGAATGGCTGGACTGGAGCCGCTGGGCCGACGGCATACTGCTGGCCGGCGACCTGGGCCGCAATAGCGAAACCGCTGTGGCCATCGAACAGTTCACAACCAAGACAAGCCAACCGCTTGTCGTAACTAAAGATGCTATCGACTATTTTTACACGGCCGCCAAAACCATACTGAACCGCGACAACACCGTGTTGGTACTCAGCCTGGCGCAACTGCAAAAGCTCGCCCGGCAGGCCCACTATCCAGAAGCCGTGCGCTTCGATATGGGTCTGGCACAGTTAGCCGAATGGTTGCACGAATTCAGCAGCCAATACCCCTGCGGCATCATGACCTATCATAACGAAACAATACTGGTGGCCGCAGGCGGGCAGGTCAGCAGTACAAAAGTAGGCGAGAAGACAACTTGGCGGGCCGACGCGGCTGCCCAAGCTACCGTCTGGTGGCTGCAAAACCCTGCCAAGCTTTTTGAATCCTTGACAACAAGTATAATTTAGTGTATTATTAGAAGATAGGTTAGTTATAATAATCGAGGTTGTTATATGGCCAAGGGACAGGTCAACAGCAAATTATCCGACAAACGGGCCGCTACCCGAAAACTGCAAGCTAGCGGTGGCTATAGGGAACCTTCATCTCCGGAGCACCTTCGGCGCTTTATTAACACCGGTAATCCTGAGATAAGAGAGGCTTGCATCCAGCAACAGGAAAGTATCAGCACCGACGTGTCTTTTCTACAGGCCGGCCGGATGGCGCTTGAAATGGCTCACCAGCAACATCGGGCCGATGATGCGCTACGATATCTGAACCGGGCCGAACGCAACTGGCAAAACGCTGCAGCTTTCCGGAAGCTTGGGTATACCGAAACAGTCGGCCGGGCCAATCTCCATCTGGCTTGCATGCCCGCTTATTATTGGTACGCCTTAGAGCGGAAAGTACCGCCAGCCCATATTACTCAGGATATCTACCAAAAGTCGCTGGCCGTAGCGGTTGACCATCAGAAAGCCTTCGAGCAGGAACCAAGCCAACCAATACGATCAGGCCTGGTAGGCACCATGGGCGAACTTGTCGTCGCGTCGTTTTTGCGACGGTTCGGTCTAGAGACTGGTAATGATGATTGGCTTGTCATGCCGGCATCATTAAGTGATGATGCCGCCACGCCGCGGCGTGGCGGTCTGTTTGGTGACGTTATCAGAAGCAGCTGGGACGTTGGTGTCCTCACTCAATATGACAGCGACATACCGCCCGTATTAACGTATGCTGCCCAAATCAAAGCCGGAAAAAACTTTAAACGATACAGGCCGGATATTCCCGTAATCCAGATCGACAAAGACCTGTCGCTGCCGCAACAGGATGGCAGTTTCTTACCGGCCCATCTGATCATGCAAGAGTGTATTGAAGATATGACAACGGCTCCCGCTGACCCGCAGGCCGTCCAGCGAATAGAAGCCCGCACCGACAAATTGTTGACAATTCTAGGGTAAGGTGTAATTACATGGTGGGCGGGGTGGGACTTGAACCCACATGTTGTTGCCAACACTGGATTTTGAGTCCAGCGCGTCTACCAATTCCGCCACCCGCCCAAGGGTAGCCCGTATAAGTAGGAGAACCGGCGCTATTGTACTATACTTTACTCTGTTAAGGCTAGCATAAAAGCTTTCATTACAGTATGAATCCCAACCAACCCTCCAGCCATTCAACCCGCAAGCGCACCAAATCAGGCGGCGTCAGAGATTTGGCGGCCGAGGTGATCCGTAAGAAGCTGGAAAGCATCTATGCCAAGGAACCGTCGGCGCGGCTGGAACGCAACGAAGTCACGCATCTGAACCACCATCGCTCCAAACATCAGCAGTTTATGTACGACTTAAGTACATCGGGCCGGTCACTGGCCGAGATTCAGACAGCTTGGCATAATTATTACGTCGGTTTGCCCGATAACGAAAAACACGCCGTCTGGCAAGAGTTCTACGCCGAGAGTGCGCGGGCCAAGCAGCAGCCGCACACCACAGCGGCCGGGCAGGCGCCGGGCGCCGGCGGCTCCCGCACCGCCGCCCAAGTCAAAAAGCAGCTGCTTGGCCGCGCCAATTCCCGCGGCAAGCTGTCAAGGAAGCATCATTTCCAATCCTTGTTCTTCGGTCTGGCCATAGGTTCGGTTACGGTGCTTATCCTGTTATTCGGCTTCTTCAACGAACGGCTTATCGCTCCCTTCATTACACCCAGCCGCACCGTCAGCGGTACACCGATTATCGTCGACTCGGCCGCCTCGGTCGGCAATGAGCCAAAGGTTATTATCCCCAAGATCAACGTCGAAATTCCGGTGGTTTACGACGTTGCCAGTATTGACGAAGCCGAGATCCAGGCCGCCCTGGAGCACGGTGTCGTCCATTACCCGACCACACCTAATCCCGGGCAGGTCGGTAACAGCGTTATCTTCGGCCACTCCAGCAACAATATCCTCAACCGCGGCCGCTATAAATTCGCGTTCGTACTGTTAAACCGCCTGGAAATCGGCGACACTTTTATGCTGACCAAAGACGGTAAACGCTACGTCTACCGCATCTATAAGAAAGAAGTGGTCAAGCCAACCGACGTGGGTGTGCTGGGGCCGCAAGACAAGCCCTCTACCGCCACGCTCATCACCTGCGACCCGCCGGGTACATCGATTAACCGTTTGATCGTGGTCGGCGAACAGATTTCGCCGGACCCTGCCGCCAACACCGCCAGCACCGCTATCCACACCGACCAGCAACCAACTATCGTACCAAGTGATGCGCCGACCCTCTGGCAGCGCCTTACCGGCTGGCTAACCAATTAAGCCGGCCGCTACTTAGTTCGTTACGCGCAGGTCGGTCCGGGTTAGGCCGAACTGGCCGTTGCCGCCAACAGCCGGACCGACGTTATAGAGTTGTTTATAATCCCGGTCAAAAAACGGCACGATACCCGGCAGGTTGGCTGATAGCTTCTGCAAATTGATGCCATCATAATCAAAGACCATCATAGTACCTTGGCTGTTGGCTAGCAGCCGGTGGCCATCCATCCAGCTTACCTGCGGCAGGGCAGGGTCAATCGGTTCGGCAATCTCGTACCGGTATAGGTTGTCATTCTCAACATCATAGACAGCAAACTGCTGGCCGCCTTGCAGGGCGATGAATTGGGTGTTGGCCGAAAATTCCAGCCAAGCCGGACTATTCACCCGTAGTACCGAAACAGGGATCGGCAGCTCTGCCGGCGTACGCTTCATTGTCTCTTGCGGATTTTTATAGATATACACCCGTTCTTCGGTCGATGAACCGGCTGCAATAAACCAGGCATTATTGTATTGGGCCAGCGCCAACAGATAGGTCGGGGCCGTAGCCGCTTCGCGCACCAGGTACGAGCCGTCATTATCTCTGAGCATAATCCGAACCTTGCCAGGCTCGCTGGCCCCCTCGGTGGCATACAGAACCACGTCCTGTCCGTGCGACTCATAGCTTAGTACGTTATCCAAAACCGGTTGGGCGGCAGGATTTTTTTGCTCGGCGTATTCCAGTTTTTTTGTAGCTTGGTCATAGATATAAAAATGGTCGAAGCGCTTGTCGCGCAACGTCACGGTGGTCGGGTTACGGCCCAGCGTCCGATTAACATTAAACGACTGGCTAGGACTCTCGTGGTCGATAACCACGAACTCATGCCCGCCGGTAAAATCGTGGCGTACCAGTACGTGACGGTTGTCGTTGGACCACTCTACCAGTTTGAGTTGGTGGCTATCCGAAGCCGTCATCAGGTCCGCCGGTACGGTGATGGTAACCGGCTCTTTTTTAGGGTCATTGGCGTCAAACACATCAAAGACAGTTAACTGCCCGGGTTGTTGGATAAGAATCCAGTGGCGGTCCGGACTCTGGTTAGCAAAAGCCGGTGCCGCACCGTAAGTTTTACGGTCTTCGGTCTTTAGGTTGACCGGAAAGAGGAACGGGTAGGTGAAACGTTCGATGGTGCCGCCGGCCAAACTGAAGGTGCGGTTCCAGTCGCGATAGCCGTCGCGCTTGAGCTCCAGGTGATAGACGTCAGACGGTAAGACCAGGCGGGCGCTATCGTTGGTGGTATATTGCTTGTCATTCAAGAACACGCTGGCCGCCTCGGGCTGGGTAGCTACAAAAATCAGGCCGTTTTGGATAATGGCGCCGGTTTTGCGGTCCAAGTCATAGCCATATGATTGAAATATCAAGATTGAGGTAACCAAACCGATACCGATAGCAATCAAAATATAGCCGATAATCAGGCGGATGCGATGTGCGCGTTTTTTGGCCGGGTTGAGAAAGTCCATAGTTTTCGAAAGCTTGCCTACTCTTTATACCATGTCTGGACGCCTGGGTCATCTCAAATTCCGCAAAGCGCTTGCGGCAACTACCGACAAGGTTTAAGATAAGTAGTACCAAGATAGGTAGGAACCGTGGCTGATACGAATACCAAAACGACGATTGAATTGAATGGTACGCTGTACGACGCGACCACCGGATCTGCCGTGGGCGCTCGGGCTGAACCGACGGTTATCAGGCCCAAGTCGGCCGTTAATATGGACGGCTTTATCCGCAGCAAATCGAACGCGCCGGCAAAACCGGTGAAACCGGTAACCGTTGAGCCGGCGGCCGCCAAGACCCCCAAAAACCCTAAAACGCCGCACAACGCCGAGCCGGCTCAGGCTCGGCAGCCGCAACGAGCTCAGACCTTAATGCGCCACAGTATAAAAAAGCCCGTTGTTAAAGCACCGCCCAGCCAAGAAAAACCAGCCAGCCAGGAGGCCAAGGCAGCCTTACCATCAAGCGCCACCAAAGAACGGCACCACCGCGCTAAACACACTCCAAAGAGCCCGGCCATTAGCCGGTTTGGCGGGCGGCTGTCGCACGAGCTTGATAAAACCGTCGACCACCTGCCGGTAGTCCAAGCCCCGCCCAAGCCGGCGGCCCCGGTCAAGAGCTTTAGTTCGCACACGCCGCACCACGCACCCAAAACAGGGGCTGCCGAGCCGTTTGCGGCCGCCCTGGCAAACGCCACCAGCCACGAGCAGCCAGCTCCAAAGAAGCCCCGCCTGCGCAAGCGTTCCAGTAAGAGGATTAGCCCTGTCCGGCGAGCTATAAGTATCGGTGCCGCCAGTTTGGCGGTCGTGTTGTTGGCCGGTTTTATCGCCTACCAAAGCGTGCCGAACTTCCAGATGCGCCTGGCAGCCACCCGAGCCGGCTTTAGTGCCTCGATGCCGGGCGCACCAAATGGTTTTAGCCCTAGCGGCTCCGTCCAGGCTTCGCCGGGCGAAGTGACTATCAGCTTTCGTTCTAATTCCGATGACCGCAGCTTCCAGGTGACCCAAAAGCCCTCCAACTGGACCAGCGAATCGTTATTGAGCAATTATGTGGCCGTTAATAACCAGCCGTACCAAACCTACGAAGACCGCGGCAAGACCATCTACATCTATAACGGCTCAAACGCTACCTGGGTAAATGGCGGCATCTGGTACCAGGTCGACGGCAACTCCAGCCTTAACAGCGACCAACTGTTACACATCGCTAACAGTTTCTAGTATACTGACGTCAGATGAAAACTCCTGTCCGCACCCGTTTTGCGCCCAGCCCGACCGGCTTTTTGCACGTTGGCGGCGTCCGCACCGCCCTGTTCGCGTGGTTAGTCGCCCGCCAAGCCGGCGGCCAGTTCATTTTACGCCTCGAAGATACCGACAAGGCCCGCGAGGTAGCCGGTTCCGACCAGCACATTATGGACAGCCTGCGGGCCTTGCAACTTGATTACGACGAAGGTCCGGATATTGGCGGGCCACACGGGCCGTATCGCCAGTCCGAGCGGTTGCCGCTGTACAAAGAGTGGGCGGAGCGGCTGGTGGCCGGCGGCCGGGCGTACGCCGACCCGTATACGCCGGCGGAGCTGGAGGCCTTCCGCCAGCAGGCCAAGGCCGCCAAGCGTCCATTTTTGTTCCGCGACCATCGCCCCGACAACCCGCCGGCGTGGGATGGCCGCCAGCCGCTCCGCTTCAAAAGCGATCCCAAGGCCTACACCTGGCATGACGCCGTCATGGGCGACCTCAAGAGCGGCCCCGAGGTTATCGATGATTTTATCATCGTCAAGAGTGACGGCTATCCCACCTATAACTTCGCCCACATCGTCGACGACCACTTAATGCAAATCAGCCACGTTATCCGCAGCCAGGAGTTCCTGGCGTCGGTGCCAAAGTATCTTAACGTCTACGAAGCCCTCAATATCCCCGTGCCGGTACTGGCCACCGCGCCGTTCGTTATGGGGCCGGACGGCCAGAAAAAACTCAGCAAACGCGACGGCGCCAAAGACGTACTCGACTACATCAGGGAAGGGTACTTGCCCGAAGCCCTCGACAATTTTATGGCCACCCTGGGCTGGAACGACGGTACCGAGCAGGAGATTTTTAGCCTCGAGGAACTGGTAGAAAAATTCAGCTTGGAGCGCGTCCAAAAGGGCGGAGCACGTTTTGACGAGCAACGGCTGCTGTGGATGAACGGCGCCCACATCCGCGAGCTGCCGCTTGACGAACTGTTAGGCAAAGTGGCCGGTTTTTGGCCGCCCGAAGCCCAAAATTCCAGCGATAGCTACAAGAAAGCCGTCTTAGCCCTGACTCAGGAACGCCTGAAATATTTTGCCGAACTGCCGGCTCTGACTGATTTCTTCTTTATTGACCGGCCGGTTGACTTGCAGTTAATCGACAGCAACAAGCAACTTAAAAAGTTTTCGCATCAGGAACTTACAGCCTGGCTTGAGCAAAGCCGGGAAGCTTTGGCGGCTACGGATTTTTCGGCCAAACAGCTCACCGATTGCTTGAACCAGCTGCTAACAGACACCGGCCAAAAGCCGGGCGTATTGTTTAGCCTCATCCGGGTAGCCACTACCTGGGCACCGTTCAGCCCGCCGCTGGCTGACACATTGCAGGTGTTGGGCAAGCAAAAAACCCTGGCGCGGCTCGATACGGCCATAGCCTCGTTATAGCGTTGGCAAGCCGTACCGTAAGCTGATACAATACCGCTTATGGATGATGATTTCCGGCGGCCGGTTGCTCGCGTTCCGCAGATTCCAGGAACTGACGACCCACAACAGCAACCCGTTAATCCGCCGCCCGCTAAACACAAAAAACCACGGCGCTTCCACATCTGGCCGCAGCATTGGAGTACTAAGAAGAAACGCATCTGCACGGCCATTTTGATTGCCGTACTGGTGGCCGTTATAGCCACCGTTGGCGGTTATTACTGGTACCGCCACACCCACCGGCCGCAGCCGGTCATGCAAGCCGAGGCTCCGCCTGAGCCGCCGCCGACTACCGAAATATCCAATCTGACCGGACTGGAAGTACCAATCGGCACCAACGAGCGGCCGGTCATCGGCGTTATGATCGAAAACAGCCCCGATGCCCGGCCGCAATCCGGCCTAAAAGACGCCGGCGTGGTCTTTGAAGCCGTTGCCGAGGGCGGCATCACCCGCTTTCTGGCTCTATACCAAGACACACAACCCGATTACATCGGGCCGGTGCGCAGCGCCCGGCCGTATTACCTGGATTGGTTAATGCCGTTTAGCGCCGCCTACGCCCACGTCGGCGGCAGCCCCGAGGCTCTGGCAGATATCAGGGGTATCGGCATCAAAGACCTCGACCAGTTCCATAACGCCGGCGCCTACCAGCGCATCAGCCAGCGCTACGCACCGCACAACGTCTACACCAGCATCGCCGCCTTGTTCGAATTGGCTAAGCAAAAGGGGACTTCAAGCACATTTACCGGATTTTTGCGCAAAGAACCGGCGCCGATTGAGCCGCCCACCGCCCGTGTCATCGACCTGCGCGTCTCTAGTCCTTTGTATAACGTTCATTATGACTATGACCCGGCCACCAACAGTTACCTCCGGGTCATGGGCGGTAAGCCGCATGTTGAGGAACGTTCCGGAGCCCAAATCGCCCCTCAAGTAGTAGTGGCCCTGGTTATACCCAGCAACGTTGCCGGCGACGGGGTGCATACTAATTATGGTACCGTCGGCAGCGGGCAAATGTTTGTGTTCCAAGACGGAACCGTCACCCAGGGAACCTGGCACAAAGCCGAACGCCACAGCCAATTCACGTTTACTGACGCTAACGGGCAACCTCTAGCCTTTAATCCCGGCCAGACCTGGTTTACCATGGTCAAGGACGCCGCCGCCGTCACCTACGGGCCGTGAGTAGATAATGGACCACCTGCATACGTATAAGCGCCGCCTGCACATCCTGGCTTTTGTTGTGATTGTGGTGTTTGGCATTATTATGATCGCCGCGGCGCACATCGGGCACCGTATCGCGCCCGACAATACCGTCTTGGTATATATCGGCCTGGCTATTTTCGGGTTATTACAGGCGTTGGTTCTGGCCCGCGCCTTTGGCGCCTATGCTACCGAACCGCTGGAGTTCATCTGGCGGGCCGTTGTCCATGTTTCACCTAATGGCGGGTCAGTGGCCGCTCCTAACCTCGACCGCAGCCGCATTGCCCATGAGCTAGTGACTAATCTGGTGCTGCAAGTGTATCAGCTAGCTAGCGTCAGTACCGGACGGGAGTTCGCCAACGGCCACAACGCCCCTACGCTAGAGCTGGCCCAAACCATTAACAGCAACTTTCCGTTGCCGGTCTTTGCCGTCGACAAAAACCACACTATCATCTTCGTTAACGAGGCCGCGCTTAAATATCTCGGTCAAGAACGAGCCGAAGTCCTGCACAAAAACTTTTATTCGACACTTGATCTGGCTTTTTCCGACAACCGCACCATTGACAGTTGGCTGCGGGATTGCCGGGCCAATAAGGCCACCGACAGCCGCGCCTGGCAACGCGTCCGGCTGACCATGGCCGACAAAAGCCTCAAGCAGTTCGACATGGCGGCCGCCTACAGCAAAGAGAATCCGGCCGGAGCCGAGATTATCGTAACCCTGTTTGACCAGACCCAGCGTTACCAAAGCGACGACCAGGCCCTGGACTTTATCGCCCTGGCCGTCCACGAACTGCGCACGCCGCTAACCGCCCTGCACGGCTATATCGAAGTTTTTGAAGATGAGTTCGCCGGCAAGCTCGACCCCGAATTAACCGATTTCATGCGCAAGATGCAAGCCTCGGCCCAGCAACTGACAGCGTTTGTTAACAACATCCTGAAAGTCGCGCGGGTAGAGGAAGGGCAGGTATCTATGCAGCTGAACGAAGAAAACTGGGGCACCCTGGTTAAAGAAGCCGTTGACAATTTGCGGCTGCAAGCCCAAGTCCGCGGCATCAGCCTGGAATACACCGTGGAGCCCAACCTGCCAACCGTGGCCGTCGACAAAGTCAGCATGATCGAGGTTATCAACAACCTGGTAGAAAACGCCATCAAATACAGCGGCAGCGGCAAAAAGATTACGGTACACGCCGCGCTTAATCCTAACGGCCTAGTCGAAACAGTCGTCCACGACGACGGCGTGGGTATTCCTTCCAGTGTGCTGCCGCACCTGTTCGAAAAGTTCCACCGCAACCACCGCAACCAATCCAAAATCGGCGGCACCGGCCTGGGGCTATACCTCTGCAGTTCGCTGGTACAAGCCCACGGCGGCGACATTTGGGTCAAGTCCAAAGAGGGCGAGGGAGCCACCGTCGGCTTCACCGTCAAGCCCTACAGCATGCTTGCGGACAGCCTCAAAGACAGTCATAATACCGACATAACCCGTAACGCTCACGGTTGGATCAAAAACCACTCATTGTACAGGAGATAACGTGCCGGAAAACACCGTCAACCCCAAACCCCGCCGCAAAGTCTTATGCATCGAAGACGAGCACTTTATCGGCGAGCTGTACGCCCGCGCCTTAACCAAAGCCGGCTACGACATCACCGTGGTGTTCGACGGCCTGGAAGGCCTCAAGGCCGCTCAAACCAACCAATATGACATCATCCTGCTGGACTTAATGGTACCGACCATGACCGGTATGGAAATCTTGCAAAAATTACGCAACCCCAGCCTGACACCAGCGCTCAAGGCCAAGATTATTATCACCACCAACCTGGAACAAAAGAAAGAAAACCGCAAAGACATCGAAAGCCAGGCCGACGGCTACATTATTAAAGCCGAGGTAACACCCAAAGAACTGGCCCGTATTCTGGACACCATCCGCTAAAATTATTGTGCAAGGTATGTGGTGACCCCGGCGGGATTCGAACCCGCGGTCTTCTGGATGAGAACCAGATATCCTGGACCACTAGACGACGGGGCCACGAGCGGCAGGTAAGTACGAAAGCTACCTTAGCATAAACGGCCGGCCGCGTCCAGGGGTGGCCGAGCAGGCGAACACTATGATTGCCCCCGCGCGGCGACCATGACATAATGGTTATGGTAACCTTATGAACCACGTATCGGTCAAACTTCTCCAGCGGGTCCGCTGGGCCTTGGTGATGTATACTGTCGCGCTATTAGCGGCTTTTGTGGTAATGGATTTTGTTTTACACCGGGCCAACGCGGTGCCGGGCTTTACTATTATTATCGGCGGGCTGGCCGTTCTGCAGCTAATCTATGAGATTTGCAACAGTACCATTTTATTCCGCGACAATTACTGGTCAAAGGCTTGGTTGTCACTAACGTTTGCCCTGATCCAAACGTTTATTGTCATTCAGGCTACCGGGGTGTACAGTTCGCCGTTTATTATAGCCGTCGCAGTGCTGATTTTCATTGCCGAAGCTATCAGTCCGTTCGTGGGCCTGGTAATTATCGCTGTCACCGTATTGAACTTGCTGCTGGGCATGGCCGGTATCTTCAGCACACCCGTTAACGCCCAGAATAATCTGGTGTTCGTACTAGTTAGCGCCTTGGCTACCGGTGTCGGCTACTGGTTTTGGCGGCGGCGCTATCTTAACCGGCCGTCTTCGGTCGACGACATCAGCTCCTCTTTGAGTACCGAACAGGCCAAATCCGACATCATCCTCAACGCCATTGAAGACGGTGTGGTGCTCATAGACGACCAAAGGGTAATCCGAATGTTCAATCCGGCAGCCAGCACCATTACCGGCTGGCCCGAGAGTGAGGCATTGGGACTTGATTACCGTTCGGTCCTAAAACTGGTTGATGAAAAGAACGAACCCTACACCGACGCCAAAGATCCGTTCCAGCGTATCTTGACCGATAAAAAACCGGTGCGCGACAATCAGGCCAGCTTGTTGGCCCGATCGGGTAAAACGTTGGCTTTGACTATCAGCGTGTCGCCGCTGCTCAAAAAAGACGGTACGGTCATTGGCGCGGTGGGTGTTTTTCGGGACGTCAGCGAAGAGCGCGGCCAAGAGAAGCGCAGCGCCGACTTTGTCAGTACCGCCAGCCACGAAATGCGCACGCCGGTTGCTGCCATTGAGGGGTACTTGGCACTGGCGCTGAACGACCGTGTTAGCACCATCGACAGCAAGGCCCGTGAATACCTCGAAAAAGCCCACGAATCCACCCAGCACCTGGGCAAGCTCTTCCAGGACCTGCTAACCAGTACCCGCGCCGAAGACGGCCGGCTCAACAACCATCCGTCGGTTATCGAAATGAGCGATTACATCGAGAAATTAGCAGAAGACTTGCGCTTTACGGCCGAAAAGAAGGGCCTGCATATGGAGTACGTCATGGGCACGCAGGACCAGTCCGTTACCACCACGGGTAAGGTTGTACGGCCGCTGTATTACGTCTATGCCGACCCGGAACGCATCCGCGAAGTCATTACCAACCTGTTCGACAACGCCGTCAAATATACCGAGGCAGGGACTATATCGTTAGGGCTAACCGGTAATAATGAAGTTGTCCAAGTTTCGGTGCGCGACACCGGCCCCGGCATTCCGGCCGAAGACATCCCCCATCTGTTCCAGAAGTTTTACCGCGTTGACAACACCGCTACCCGCTCCATCGGCGGTACCGGTTTGGGCCTGTTTATTTGCCGTAAGATTATCGAGCTGTACAACGGCCGGATTTGGGTAGAAAGCGCGCTGGGCAAGGGCAGTACTTTTTATATCAACCTACCGCGTTTGACGCCCCAAAAAGCCACCGAACTGCAGGCCGAGGACGCCGCCAAAACTCCAGCCACCACACCTATACCAACAACGGCGGGTTCATGATACAATGCACATAAACCATAAGCACCATCCATAAACAGGGGACAACTGATGGCGAAAGTAATGCTGGTCGAAGACGACAATAATCTGCGCGAAATTTACGAAGCGCGGTTGGCTGCCGAGGGCTACGAGATCGTGGCGGCCCACGACGGCGAAGAAGCTCTGGCTCTAGCCGTCAAAGAGCGGCCAGACCTGATTATCTCCGACATTATGATGCCTAAAATTAGCGGTTTTGACATGCTCGACATCTTGCGCAGCACGCCCGAGACTAAAAACACTAAGGTTATTATGATGACGGCTTTGGGCCAAGCCGAAGACCGCGAACGGGCCGACAAACTGGGCGCCGACCGGTATTTAGTCAAGTCCCAGGTTACACTGGAAGATGTTGTTAAGGTTGCCAGCGATATTCTGAACGACACGGGCATTCCGGCGCCAACCGCCGCGCCGGCCGAACCAACCAACCCGCCGGCCGTCCAGAACGCCGCGCCGGCCAACAACCCGCCGGCCGCCGGCAGTACCGCCCAGGTCGCATCTGTCCCTGTAGTGGCCGCACCGCCGGCAGAGCCCGCAACCGCCGCCGCGCCGCCGGCGGTTGTGACGCCAGATACTATCCAAACCGAAGCCGAAGAAACTCAGACCGCCGAACAGCAAATCCAGGACTTTGTCGCTAATAATCCCACGCTCAGCACCGCTGCCGATGCACCCGAAGTAACCGCCCAGCCAGCCAAACGCGCCGCACCGCCGCCCGCCAGCAAACCAACTTCTATCCCTGTTATTGAGGTGCCCGAAAAACCCGAAGAAGCAGGCGCCGAAGCTCCCGCCGGTGCGCCGCCAGCGCCGCCCGAGCCCGAGGCCAAAGAGGTCGTCCCGGAACCGCCGTCACACAAAAAGCTGGTCATCCAGCCAACCGGTAACGCGCTGACTCCTTCCGTTGACCTAAATGCCTTATTGGCCAAAGAGCAAGAAGCAGGCAATGTAGCACCGCCCAAGACCAGCACCATCATCACGCCCAGCGATGGCGGCGATCAGGCCGGCTCTATTGACCCCGGCCAAATCGCCCTGTAGCCCTAGGCACCGGCTCCTCGGCACGGTAAGCTATAGGCATGCGTATTAACCGTTACATTGCTCAGGCTACCGGCATGAGCCGCCGGGCAGCCGACCAAGCCATTGCCGCCGGCAAAGTTACCATTAACGGACAGCCGGCTCAACTGGGAAGCACCATAACTGACGCCGACACGGTCACTCTTGACAAGCGCGCTATTACACCCGCTGTCAAGACCATGACCGTTATGCTCAACAAACCGGTAGGCTATGTCTGTTCGCGGGACGGGCAGGGCAGCCGTACGGTGTATGACTTGCTACCGCCGGAATTACATCAGCTCAAACCCGTTGGCCGGCTCGACAAAGATTCTAGCGGCCTGTTGCTGCTGACTAATGACGGTCAACTGGCTCACCAGTTGACGCACCCTGGCTTCCAAAAGAGGAAAATCTACCACGTAACCCTGGATAAGCCCTTATCTGCCGATGATCAGTCGCGGACCAAAGAAGGAATTGAACTAGAGGACGGCCCCAGCTTTATGCAGCTCAAAGGGCGGGGTAGCAGCTGGCAGGTTACGCTGTACGAGGGCCGCAACCGCCAAATCCGCCGCAGCTTTGAAGCTCTTGGCTATACTGTCACGAAGTTACATCGTACCCAGTTCGGTCCGTACAAACTCAAAAATCTAACCAGCGGACAGGTATCAGAAGTTCTGGCATAAAATATGAGCCTTGTCAATACTTTCTACCTCTGTTATAATACCTAGTAATGAGCAAAAAAGTTCCCATTGTCGCCATTGTCGGGCGGGCTAACGTCGGTAAGTCAAGCCTGTTTAATGCTATCTTGCGGCGGCGCGAAGCCATCGTAGCCGACGAGCCGGGCACTACCCGTGACAGCATCATGGCCAAGGCCAGTTGGGACGGCAAGGACTTTTGGCTGGTGGACACCGCCGGTATCAAAGACCCCGAGGACGACTTCGAGTTTACTATCCAGGAGCAGATCCTGCAGGCCGCCGACAGCGCCGATGTCATTTGGGTTGTCATCGAAGCCAACGTCCTTATCACCGAAGAAGACCGGCGCGTCGCCAAACTGGCGCTCAAGACCCGCAAGCCAGTGTATCTGGTGGTCAACAAGGCCGACAAAGCCAAAAAGGCCAGGGCCGAAGAGTTCCAGCGCCTGGGCATCAAGCCGATTATCCTAACCAGCGCCACCCAGAACTTCGGTATCGAAGACCTGCTGGACGAGCTGATCGACACTATCCCGCAAGCCAGTCTGGACGAAGATGACAACCGCCTGCGGATTGCCTTGCTGGGGCGGCCAAATGTGGGCAAATCGTATCTGTTTAACACCCTGGCCAAGAAGCAGCAGGCGATTGTCGCCGACCGGGCCGGTACCACGCGGGATATCAATCGAGCGGTGGTACGCTTTAACGGCCGCGAGATCGAACTGCTCGACACCGCCGGCATCCGGCGCAGCGGCAAGATCGGGCAGGGAGTAGAGCGCTTTAGCGTCATCCGCAGCTTGAGCGCCATCGAGCAAGCCGACATCTGCTTAGTATTAATGGACGTCAACGAGCTCAGTACCGGCTTAGACCAAAAAATCGTCGGTATGGTTAAAGAGGCGGGTAAGGGACTTATTCTGGTGGTTAGCAAGTGGGACAGTCTGGACGAAAAAACACCGTTCAGCCGCGACCAACTAGCTGCCCAAATCGGCCAGGAATTCGTCTTTGTACCGTGGGCATCACTGTTGTTTACCAGCAGCGTCACCGGCCAAAACGTCACCAAAATTTTTGAGCTGGCTAATGAAATCGACGAACGCCGGCGGCAACGCATCAAAACCAGCGAACTGAACCGCTGGCTGGCCGACGTTATCCACAAGCACCCGCCGGCCGGGCTCAAGAACCGCAACCCCAAACTCAATTACATGGTCCAAGAAGACGACAACCCGATCCCTAGCTTTAAGGTGTTCGGCGCCCACACCAAGTTCCTGCACTGGAGCTACAAACGGTATATGGAACGGGCTATGCGCGAACGCTGGGACTATAGCGGCACACCAATCCAATTTTGGTTTATCGAGAAGCACGTCACCCACAAACATGGCACCCGCCGGCCGGAATAGGCCACCGCACCAGCGTGTTATACAATAAAAATACGGGTGGGAGGAGAGATAATGAGCGAGACCCTACCGCCAAACCAAGAGGTGACACCTGACCAGTTGGCTCTGGTGGCAGATCATCTGTGCCACGGGTTGTTTCAAACTACGCTCACTGACGGTGGCTATCAGCATCTTCAAGAAAGGTTATCAGAGATAGCCGGTACTTCGGAATATTCCGCTACAGAGGTGGTTGTCCAACTGATGTTCACCGATCCGGCCGAGCGGCCGGTGGAACCCGGAGAGTTTACATGGCTAGGATTCCTGGGCGCAGCCATTTTCGAGCCGGATAGTGCCAACCTGGGCATACAGAGCATGTTTTATACGAATGATGGGCGCGACATTAACGATATGAAGCGATTCCAGAATACGCCGACCATCGTTCTTAGCAAAGAAGATGTCCGCTGGAACGAAATCACCGAGCCGGTGCATCCGCCGGATTCCCTGGAGTCTGACGACCAAACCAGCTAAACTAGCACCATGGCTTTATTCGTAAAAAGAACCAATACCGGCCTGGAGCAGCCCCTGTACAGCCTGGGGCTGAATAAAACAGTGCTGGTGGTAGGCCTGGGCAATCCGGGCAAGGAATATGATGGCACGCGGCATAACATCGGCTTTGCGTGCATTGACGCGTTTGCAAAAGAACAGGGCTTTCCGGCCTGGACAGCCAAAAAAGATTTGAAAGGCCAAACGGCCAGCCACACCATCGGTGGCACCCGGGTGGTTTTACTCAAACCAACCACCTTTATGAACAACAGCGGCGAGGCTGTCCAGGCCGTGCAACGTTTCTACAAAATAACCAACGCCGACACCGTGGTCGTCCACGACGAGCTTGACCTGCCATTCGGCACTATCCGCACTAAACAGGGCGGGGGATCGGCCGGCAACAACGGCCTTAAATCCGTCATCGCTCATTGCGGCGAGGATTTTACGCGTATCCGCATCGGCATCCGCAACGCCACCGTCGAACAGGCCGACAGCGCCGACTTCGTCCTCAGCAAATTCAGCAAAGCAGAGCAAGGTAAACTAAAAGAAATCAGGAGCGACGTTTCCGCGCTCCTGACTCGGTTCGTAACCGACGGCGTGCTGTAAGGCACGCCGCTAATTTACCGCTGTTCAGCCAGCCACTGGATAGCCTTGTAGAATGGGTGGTTGTTGGGCACGTCCGTATAAAGCGGTACTGCCACTTGGCTTGGTTCAGGCTGGTTCTTTAAGCGGTGCAAGAAAGCAGCCATCGCCTGACGGGCTACCGGATCATTCGGTTTGTACGACCCATCATCGTAACCGGTGCTCATGCCGCTGGCGCGCATCCACTCAATCTCTTTACAGAACGGATGGTTGCCTTTCACGTCCTTGAACGGTCCGGGCTTGCCATTGCCGCATTTTGGTGCGGCTGCTTCATAACTCCTGGAGGCTTTTCTTCGCGGACACCGAACAATAGTCTGTATAAAAAATGAGCCTCCAGAGGGGGTGGGCACCGCTGGAGGCTCAATTACACCCT